>JBEBIT010000135.1:0-4120 GCA_040080215.1 Steroidobacteraceae bacterium | reverse complement strand
CTGGTCACGCTGTTCGTCGATCCCAACGACTACAAGGATGATATCGAACGGCTGGCCGAACAACAGACTGGTCGGCAGCTTATCCTTGATGGCGATCTCAAGTTGTCGCTGTTTCCATGGATCGCCATCGAATTCGGGCCGGCCAGCCTCGGTGACGCGCCCGGGTTCGGCGACCAGCCTTTCCTGGCGCTGAAGCAGGCGCGGCTCGGCATCCGCTTCTGGCCCTTGCTCGGCGGCAAGGTGGAAATCGGGGCGATCCGCCTGGACGGCGTCAGCGTCCATCTGATCACCGACGCCCAGGGCCGAAACAACTGGGACGACCTGTCCGGCTCCGCCGCGCCAGGGGAGGCGAGGCCTGCGACGGAGACCGATTCGCTGTCGACCGCCTCTCTGGCCGGGCTCGACATCGTGGGCGGATCCGTTTCCTACGAGGACCGGCGCGACAACAGCCGCACGACAGTTCGCGACATCAAGCTCGCCACGGGTGCCATCGCGAGCGGCAAGCCGTTCGACGTGTCGTCGGGCTTCGTGTACGAGCAGGCCGAAGGGCTTGAAGTACGCGCCGAGTTCACCGCCAGTGTGACAGCGGACCTCGAGGCCAGCCGGTACGGAATCAATGCTGCCGGGATCAAGGCCACGCTGCTCGGCAAGGACTATCCGCAAGGCGGCCTGCCTGTGTCCCTGACGTTCGCCAGTGCCGCGCTCGACGTGGCAAACAAGCAGCATGTGCTCACGGATCTCAAGATCGACCTTGCCTGGCGCGGTGAGGGATTGCCCGCGGAGGGTGTGCCGGTTGCTTTGCGGGTGGCGAGCCTGCAGGCAGACCTGGCCAAGCAGACGCTGGCACTGACGGGCCTGGACGTTGACGCGGCTGGCGCGAAGGTCACGGGGCAACTGGCCGGCAAGGAGATTGTCGATGCGCCGCAGCTTGCCGGGCAGCTCACGCTGGCCTCGATATCGCTGCGTGACTGGCTGCCGAAGGTCGGCATCGCGATCCCGGTGACCCGCGATCCCGCCGTACTCAAGCGCTTCGAGTTCACGGCCGACGTGGCTTTGACGGCGAAGTCGGCGGAACTCGGGAACCTTTCCATGAAGCTCGACGACACGACCGTGAAGGGAACGCTCGGGCTTGCAGACTTCGATACGCAGGCGGTCCGCTTCACCCTTGACGTGGATCGCATCGACGCCGACCGCTACCTTGCGCCTGAAAAGCCAGCGACGAAAGCGGACAGCGCGCCGGCCGAACCGGTCGAGATTCCGGTCGACACGCTGCGCAAGCTCAATGCGCGAGGCACGATCAACGTAGGTGAGGCCGTCTTGTCGGGCATCAAGTTCAGCAAGCTCAGACTCGGTCTCGATGCCCATGACGGCGATGTTCGCGTCAAGCCGATGGACGCGACGGTCTACGGTGGCCAGTACCGCGGTAACCTGGGCGTCGCTGCACGCAACAACACCGCGCGCGTCACGCTGGAGCAGCAGATGACGAATGTCGATTTCGCGCCGCTGTTCAAGGAGCTTTTCGACACCACGCGCCTGTCCGGCAAGGGCAGCTTCGCCTCCAGGCTCGCTGCGAACGGACGCGACACCGCAGCCCTGCAGCGGACGTTGGGGGGGTCGCTCGATTTCGCAGTGAGCGACGGCGCACTGGAAGGAGCCGACCTCTGGTACGAGATCCGTCGTGCGCGCGCGTTGCTGAAGCGCCAGGCGATCCCTGCCCGTACCGGCCCCGAGCGTACCGACTTCACGGCGCTCAAGGGCAGCGCGACGGTGACGGATGGCGTTGTCACCAGCAACGATCTCGTGATGGCAATGCAGTACCTGCGCGTGGCGGGCAAGGCTACCGTCGACTTGCCGAAGAACACCATCGACTCCCGGCTGGAGGCGACCGTGCTCAGGATTCCGGCCGAAGGCACGGATACCGCCGGCATGGAGGAGTTGGTGAATGCGCGTATTCCGGTACGCATCACGGGACCGATTGCTTCGCCCAAGGCGCTGCCGGACATCGAAGGGCTGATCAAGGAACAAGTGAAGGAGAAAGTGAAGGAGAAGATCCGCGACACGATCCAGGACCGGTTACGGCGCGCACTGGGCGGTCAATGAGTCACGAGCCGGACGCGTCCTTCGCAGGCAATCTGCTGGTCTGGTTCGACGCCCACGGTCGCAAGGACCTGCCGTGGCAGCGCACGCCCACGCCGTATCGCGTGTGGGTGTCCGAGATCATGTTGCAGCAGACCCAGGTCGCCATGGTCATCGGCTACTTCGACCGCTTCATGGAGCGCCTGCCTGACGTCGCTGCGCTCGCGGCTGCACCGCTCGATACCGTGCTGCACCTGTGGTCGGGTCTCGGCTACTACGCTCGCGCCCGCAATCTGCACAAGGCAGCGAACGACATCATGACGCATCACGGCGGCGTCTTTCCCGAATCGATCGAGGCAGTGGAGGCGCTGCCCGGGATCGGTCGCTCCACCGCTGCCGCCATCCTGTCGCTGTCGCGCGGCAAGCGCCATGCGATCCTCGACGGCAACGTGAAGCGCGTGCTGACGCGCTATGCCGGCATTGAAGGCTACCCCGGCATCAGGGCAGTCGAGACGCAGCTGTGGAAGCTTGCCGACGAACTCACTCCCGACACTCGTTCCGCCGCGTACACCCAGGCGATCATGGATCTGGGCGCAACGCTCTGTGCGCGCTCAAGGCCGCTGTGCGCAGCTTGCCCCGTCGAGCGCGCTTGCGTTGCGCGATCGCGTGGATTGCAGGACCGGCTGCCCAGTCCGAAACCCCGCAAGGCCCGCCCTCGGAAAAGCGCACATGTCGTGATTGCCGTGCAGCCAGGCGGGGCAGTGCTGCTTGAGCGTCGTCCTTCGACGGGGATCTGGGGCGGACTCTGGAGCTTCCCGCAGTTCGACGCCGCGACGGATGCCGATGCGTGGATCACTCGAGCGCTCGAAGTGCAGGGCAGTCGTCGCCACCAATGGCCGCCTCACCACCACGCCTTCACGCATTTCGACCTGTCGCTCTTTCCCTTGGTGCTGAGTCCCGTCGCCCCGGGGTCGCAGGTGGCCGATACGGAGCGCTATTGCTGGTACGATCCGCGCACGCCCGCCGAACTCGGGCTGGCCGCGCCGGTGGCTGAGCTGATCAGGGCGGTCGCCTCGAGACTCCCGAGTGGCTAGATTCATCCCGTCCGCATCACCGCTTACGAGCAGCCTATGGTCCGCATGGTCAATTGTGTCGTCCTCAAGGCCGAGTCCGAAGGGATCGAGTACGTTCCGTATCCCGGCGAGCTGGGACAGCGCATCTACGCGAACGTGTCGAAGGCCGGCTGGGCGCGCTGGGTGGCGCACCAGACGATGCTGATCAACGAGTACCGGCTGTCGCCGATCGAACCCAAGGCTCGCAAGTTCCTCGTCGAGGAGATGGAGAAGTTCTTCTTCGGCGCGGGGGCAGAGAAGCCGAAGGAATACGTGCCTCCGGCGGAGCAACGATGAAAGCCAGGATCAAGCTGGCCGAAGGCATGACGTTCGTGGCGGAGTCCGGATCGGGCCACGCGATGGTGATCGATGCCGCGCCGGACATCGGTGGCCGCAACCTGGGCCCAAGGCCGATGGAGCTGCTGCTCATGGGCTTGGGTGGCTGCACGTCCATCGACGTCATGCTGATCCTGCGCAAGTCCCGCGAGCAGGTGACTGACTGCGTCGTGGAACTCGACGCCGAGCGCGCGCCAACCGACCCCAAGGTTTTCACAAGCATCCACATGCGCTACGTCGTCACCGGCCGGGGCCTCGACCGGAACAAGGTCGAGCGCGCCATCAAGCTGTCCGCCGAGAAGTACTGTTCCGCAACGGCCATCCTGTCGGGTACGGCGAAGATCACTCATTCCCTTGATTTGGTTGAGGATGGAGCGTCTCCCGCTGCGGCCGCGGCGGTCTGATTGCAGGTTGGCGCCAGTGACTCGAAAGTGCCGCGCTTTCCTTGACAGACGCCAAGCCCGACCAAGACAATGCGCGTCCCTTCAGGAGGCTGGTCTTGGCCAGTCGCCCCCGTTGGCCGGGTAGCTCAGTTGGTAGAGCAGCGGATTGAAAATCCGCGTGTCGTTGGTTCGATTCCGACCCCGGCCACCATT
>JBEBIT010000134.1:0-4172 GCA_040080215.1 Steroidobacteraceae bacterium | reverse complement strand
CGGTGGCGGTGGCGGTGGCGGCGGTGGCCGCTGGTAATACACCAGCCTGAAGCTTTGAAAAGCTCAAAAAACCCCGCGGAGCGCAAGCCCCGCGGGGTTTTTCATTCTGAGGGACGGTAAGCGGCTAGCGCCGCACGCGGGCGTTACTTGCCGGCGCCGAGCTTCTTCGTGAGTTCAATCCACTTCGAGAGTTCGCGCATGTCGCGGGGCTTGCGGGCGACCTTGCCGGCCAGCTGGCCGCTGTCGTACGGGTTATAGCCCGTGCGTAAACCGGTCACGTTCGCACGGATGGTCGAGGAATCGGGGGGGCATTGTCCACGATTGCGAGAGACGGATGTTCTAGTGCGCGGTCGTGACTCGAATATGCGTCGCGATCGCTGTCGCCATGCGGGGCAAACTGCCAGACGGCATTGCCGAGCTCGTCGAAGGCGACATTGTCCCGGTTTCCGGTCTTGAGCCTCGCAAGCTGCCGTTCGTCCAGGAGTGGAATTTCAACTGTATCGACCACGGTACTCTCGGTTGATCCACGTTCTACACCACGCCGCTAGTGGACCAGATCTTCTGCACCGAATTCGGGCGGCAGGTGAAACTTGTGGGACGCGTCACCTTTCGGACGAGGTTACGGCTGAGCGTGGTTCTCTAACTAATTGATAAAAAATGGAAATAACCCACGTCGATCGGGGCCGAATAGCCTAAAGCCGCTCCAGGTATCGCAGGCTGCGCAACAGGCCCGAAACACTCTTGCCGTCGGTGATCACCCCGCACTCCGCCATCTGGACGGCCCGCTGCCAGGGAACCCACGTTACCGCAAATACCTCGTGTTCTTCCGGGGCCGCAGGGACCGGAGTCAGGTTCGTGGCGAGGTACAGGTGCACGACCTCCGTGAATACCCCGGGGGAACTGAGGATGCCGCCCAGCGACAACCACTTGCCGGCGCTCATGCCGGCCTCCTCGGCGAGTTCGCGGCGCGCGGTGACGATGGGTGGTTCGCGGTCATCGATTTTGCCGGCCGGCAATTCCCAGACCCAACCTTGCGCGGCGTGCCGATACTGCCTCAGCAAGCAGACCCGACCGTTGCCGTCGAGCGCGATGATCGCGGCGCCGCCCGGATGATGCGCAATTTCAAGGGTAGCCGTGCGTCCGTTCGGGAGGTGCACCCGCTCGACATTCACTTCGAGGATGCGGCCCTGGAACATCGTCTGTGACGACTCGATCATGAATTGAAGTCCGCACCGTGAAGCGACAACAGTGGCCCCATTCGACATCGAGTTCGCAGCGTTGCTTCGTTGTCAGCGATCATCCACGGGGTCGACATCGGTCTGCCCCGTCAGCCTGCGGTTCACGTGCGACCACGACATCCCGACGGCCAGTATCAGCGAGAGCACGACAAGCGCGATCCAAATGAGCGCGCGCGTGTTGTGGAGATCAAGCCAGCCCTGGGAGGCGAGCAGCCAGAGCAGCGCCGCGAACAGCGCGGCCGCGAGCAGGATGCCGATGCTGCCGATCGATCGCAGCGTGGCACCGATGAACACGATCCAGCCGATGAGCAGCAGCAACCCGCAAACGGCCACCACCGGCGTGACCTTGGGGAGTCCCGCCGCCAGCCAGTCGTAATAGGAATGACCCGACGGATTGAACGTCAGCAGGACCAGTGCGAGCGCGAAGAGCCAGCGCAGGAAGAAGCCCTTGGCCGTGAATCTATCCATGTTGCCGGTCAGCCTTGTCGAGCGAGGGAAGGATGGAGCAGAGCGAGTGTAGGCGAACTGCCACCCTCATAGGCAGCTGCGAACCGATCAAGAGGGACGCCGAGCCTCGGCCGGTGATCGGGCACCTCGAGCCGCCCCGCGAGCGACGCAGGGATGGTGACGCAAGTCGGGTCTACCAGCTGCCGCCCTGGCGAGGCGGGCGGGCTTCCCGCTCACGCGCCTCGTTGACGCGCAGCGGCCGGCCACCCATGTCGAAGCCATTCATGTGCTGGATGGCGGTTTGTGCGTCGCTTGGCGACATGTCCACGAAACCGAAGCCGCGGGGGCGGCCCGTCTCGCGATCATTCACCAGCTTCACCGACTGGACTGCACCGTGCTTCTCGAACAGCGCGCGGACATCGGCCTCGGTCGCGCTGAATGGCAGGTTTCCAACGTAGATCGTCGTCATCGATTCAAACACCTTGTGAGCGAACCGCGACCGATACTACGTCAGCGTTTTTTGGCTTGCAATCAGGCCCCGGCGGGTGCCTGGCGATGCGCTCTGCGGCGGGGAATCAGCGATAGGCGCGGGTGGGGGCGGCTTCCTGATGAGCAGCAAGACTCAACCAGTGATCGAGATTCGCGAGGTTGGCGAGGTCGCCTTCGGCATCGTTCCAGAAGCGCAGCCATTCCTCCACGGCGGGCGGATCGCTGGCCGCGCTGCCAATCAGGCGGGCATAGCGTTCGAGTGGCGAAGGCGACAGGTCGGTAAGCTCCACGGTCCGCTCCGGCGATTCAGCTGGTACCGGCAGCAGGATCACAGCCCGGCATGACCGCTGCATGACGGAGTGTTGACGAATTCGGGAAGGTTCCCGCTGCTTGCGTCAGTCCGGCTCGAGGTAGGTGTAGCCGTTCAACTCCGACTCGTAGAAGCGCTTCAGGGCCTGGCCTTCGCCCAGCGTCATCAGGCCCTCGCGCACTGCGCGTTCGCAGTCCTTCGCGAAGCGCGGATAGAGCTGGTCCACGTCATACTGCATGTAGCCGAGCACCTTGCTTGCGGTATCGCCTTTGACGATTTCCTCGATCCACCAGCCGCCCTGCTCATGCAGGCGGATGTGCACCACATGGGTGTCGCCGAACAGGTTGTGCAGGTCGCCCAGGGTCTCCTGGTACGCGCCCACGAGGAACGCGCCGATGTAGTACTCCTCGCCGGCACGCGGTTCGTGCAGCTCCAGCGTGCGCTTCACTTCGCGCTGGCTCACGAAGTGGTCGATCTTGCCGTCCGAATCGCAGGTGATGTCCGCGAGCACGGCGTTGCGCGTCGGACGTTCGTCGAGCCGATGGATCGGCATGATCGGGAACAGCTGGTCGATGGCCCAGCTGTCGGGCAGCGACTGGAATACGGAGAAGTTGCAGAAGTACGTGTCCGACAGGATGGCTTCGAGGCCGCTCAGCTCGTCCGGTACCTCGCCGATCCGGCGGCAGAAATCGCGGATCCTCGCGCACGTGGCCCAGAAGAGCCGCTCTGCGAGCCCGCGGTATTCGAGCGTGAGGTAGCCGAGCGTGAACATCTGCAGGACCTGCTCGCGGGCCTGCAGCGCATCGTGGTAGCACTCGACCAGGCGTCGCTCGGAAACGCTGCGGTAGGCCTCGAACAGGTCGTGCACGGGGGCGGGCACATCCTCGTCGCCGTGGCGCTCTTCCTCGATCGTGCCGGCGATGCGGAACTTGTCGAGCGCAGAAGCACCGAGCACGTTGAATACGAGCACGCTGTGATGCGCGGCGATGGCGCGTCCCGATTCGCTGATGATGACCGGATGGGCGATGCCGCGCGCATTGCAGATGCTGGCGATGCGGTACACCACGTCGCTCGCGTACTCGTTCACGGTGTAGTTCATCGATGATTCGAAATTGGTGCCGCTGCCGTCGTAGTCGACGCCGAGGCCGCCGCCAATGTCGATGTACTTGAGCCCTGCGCCGATGCGCTTCAGTTCCGCATAGACATAGGCCAGTTCGTTGATCGTGTCCTTCACGCGACGGATGTCATGGAGCTGGCTGCCCGGATGGCAGTGCACGAGCTCCAGGCAGTCGAGCATGTCGTGCTGCTTCAGTACCGCGACCAGCTCGAGGATTTCGCTGGTAAACAGGCCGAACTTGGACTTCTCCCCGGCCGAGCCGCGCCAGCGCCCCGCGCCCTCGGTCGCGAGCTTCACGCGCACGCCGATGCGCGGCCGCACCTGGTAACGCTGCGCATGCTTCAGCACGAGATCGAGTTCGGTGAAGTTCTCGATGACCGGGATGATCGTGCGCCCGAGTTTGGTCGCGAGGATCACTGCTTCGATGTAGCTGTCGTCCTTGAAGCCGTTGCAGATGATCATCCGCCCGGGCGACCCTTCCGTCAGCGCCATCACGGCGAGCAGTTCCGGCTTCGAACCCGCTTCGAGGCCGAAGTTGAATTCCTCGCCGCAGCGATAGACTTCCTCCACC
>JBEBIT010000061.1:0-17929 GCA_040080215.1 Steroidobacteraceae bacterium | reverse complement strand
TCCCCCACCCCCGCAAGCCGCAAGCAGCAGGACGGGCAGCATAAGGAGGAACCGACACACAGGGCCATGGCGACTCACGTAGCCGGTACTCGCGTCGCAGGACATCTCATGGATTCCTTCTACTTCTTCTTGGACGTCACCGCGAATTGCGCCTAGGCCGTTGTGCGCTCGGCGTGCGCGTCGTTCTTCTTTATTGTTGATATGGATTTACCAGCACGCCACCATAGCCGTCAACAGGAACCTGTTGCGATCCCCGCAGCATCAAACATAATTCTGCGCGCCGGTTGATGTCGACACCAACGGCCTTCAATCACTCCTGCTTTCAGAATAATAGTAGCTGTCTGCCGCGTCGGGTTTGCGCCCTTGCAAGATCATTCCGGGCTATCTCATCAAAAGCCGCCGGGCCTTGAAGTCGCAACTCTGCAAACCTGACACCGGAGAAACTGCCGCGTCAATTGACACGACCTGAGACCAGGTCCTTCGCTACCGCAAACTGACTTTGATGTCAGGAACTCAAGCCTGGCGCCGGAGACTTTGGCGCCTGAGCCAGGGCTTGACGACGGAGATCGACCACAGGATCAAGCCGCTGACAAACAGCGCGGCCGGTACGAGGCCGAGGACGATCCATGTCCAGCGTATGCCGAGGCCTCCAAACCGCCCGAAGTGGGCAGTGGCGAGCCACGCAGTGATCTGGTCGGCCCGTTCGCTGAAGCCGTCCACGGCGGGAAAGAAGCCCTCGAGCACCGCGTTGAAGGGTGTCGGGAACGTGAGGTAGAGGCCGCTCACTGCCCACAACAGCAGCAGCAGGAAAGGCCAGAAGCCGAACGAGCTGTGCAGCTGCAACGTCTGGCGTCGCCAATCGATATGGCGACGGATGAAGAAGTGGCGCCGCCCTCTCATCGTCCACGTGACAAGGCCCGAAAGCAGCAACACGGTGAATGCCAGGCCAAGGTAACCGTTGATCGTGCGTCCCGTGGTGCCGCCGAGCAGGTCCGCGTGCAGGTCAGTGGTCCACACGAGGAGCTTGAGCGCCCACGGTTGTTCATCACCCAGGTCCTCGCCGGTGAACGGATTGAACAGGCGGGTTGTGGCCTCGCCGTCGCGCTCCAGCGTGACCTGGACGGGTCTCGCGAGCGAGGGATCGATCGGACCACGCCCGTAACCGTTGCCGGGGCGGCGGGCCGGCCGCAGGTCTTCGTGGATGTCGAGCACCCTGCTGTCAGGGTTGGCCTTGCGCGCCGCGCGCTCAAGCTGGTCATGGTCCAGGCGTTCGCCGGCCACCGCAACGGACTGCGGCACCAGCAGCGGAATCAGCTCCCGACGCGCGACGATGGCACTGCCCGTCACGCTCATCATCAGGACATAGAGACCGAGCGCGATGCCGATCCAGAGATGGACCTGGTAGATCATCCGGCGGAGCATGACGATGCCTCTTGTTCTAATGCCGCAGCTGGGCCTCGAAGGGACTGCGTTGTTTGCCCGGAAAGTTCGTGCCCGGTCCAGCTTGTCAGCTGATGTCCGCGCTGCTTCGGCCATGATGATCGCACTTCTCCTGTTCCTCCCTCAACAGGAAGCGGGCAAGCCATCGGATCGACCCTCGAGAAATCCGGGGCTGCAGCCGCAGGCGGCGGTCCCCAATCCAGGCTGACTACACTCGCGCGAACCCGGACAAATGGGCGAAGATGGATGTCATGAAAAGACGCCTGGCTTCGATTCCACCGATCTTCGTCGCGCTGCTGCTGCAGGTTGTCGCCGTCCTCGTTGTCGCCGGCCTTGTCCGTGTGCTGTCGATCCCGCTCGAACCGTGGCTGGCGGCCGTAGCCTGCGGTGTCCTGGCCGCTACGCTCTCGGGATTCGCCGGACTTGAGCGCTGGTGGTTGCCGATCCAGCTCCTGTTCGTGCCCGCGCTGTGGCTGATGCTCAACTTGAGCGTGCCTGCCTTCGTCTACGGCGGGTTGTTCATCCTGCTGCTGCTGGTGTTCTGGAGCACCTTCCGCACCCGCGTGCCGCTCTACCTTTCAAGCGATGCCACGTGGCGAGCGATCGAGGATCTGTTGCCGCCACCCGATGCTGCCCACCCCCTGCGCATCATTGATCTGGGCAGCGGACTCGGCGGCCTGCTCGTCCATCTGGCGACGCGCCGGCCGCACGATCAGTTGATCGGTGTCGAGCTTGCGCCGCTGCCGGCGCTGCTCAGCAAGCTCAGGCTGATGCGTCACGCGCACTGCACGGTGCACTGGGGCAGTTTCTGGAAACTGAACCTCGCGGAGTACGAAATGGTGTTCGCGTTCCTGTCACCGGTCCCGATGCAGGAGCTGTGGACCAAGGCCAGAGCCGAGATGCGCCCGGGCACGCTCTTCATCAGCAGCAGCTTCGAGGTCCCGGGGCAGACTCCCGATCGAGTGGTGCAGGTGAACGACAGTCGCCAGACCCGGCTCTTGATCTGGAAGATGCCTTGAGTTCCGAGCCGGAGCATCCGCTTCTTGATCGAGCTGATTGAGGGGACCGAGAGCAGCACCTGGCGCGTCAGCGGACGCCGAGACCAACCTCCTCGGCCTCGAGACAGGGTGTCGGCCCGGAACCGCAGGCTCAGCGCGGCTTCTTGGTTCGCTCCATGCCGCTGTTCCTGATCGCCGCGGTGGCCTTGTCCGAAGCGAGGAACTCGATCAGACGCATTGCGGCTGCTTTCTCCCTGGAACTCACCACGACGGCCGCCGAGAACACGGAGATGTATTGGGCCTCCGGCGGAAACAGACCGACGAAATCGACGCCGGGCTGGTGCACCAGTTCGCTGACCGGCTGCAATGCAAACTCGGCGTCGCCTTTGGCGACAAGCGCAACCGCCGCCGCGCCACGCGTCGTGATCGTCACCTTTCTGGCGATTTCGTCGGCAATGCCGAGCCTCGGAAACAGCGTGCCCGTCATGAACAGGCCGGTCGTGCTGCCCGGATAGGCGACAGACTTGGCACTGACAAGTGACTTCTTGAATGCTTCAAGGGAACTGATGTCGGGCTTGGGTGCGCCGGACCGCACCGCAACGCCCATGGGCGTCTCGGCGAGATCCCTGTCCGTTCCCTTCGTGATCCTGCCGTCGGCAACAAGCTGATCGAGCCCTTCTCGGGACAGGATGACGACGTCTACAGGCTCGCCCCGAGCAAGCTGCGCAGCGATGGTGTCGGGCCCGGCCCCCTGCGACGCGCCCGTGCCGGTGGTGACCTTGATTCCGGTGGACTGCTCGAACTCGGGCAGAACCTGCTTGTACGCAGTTGCAAATCCGCCTGACATGAGGACTTTGACTTGCGCGGCCGCCATCACCGGAAACGCCTGCATGGCCGCCAGCACGACAAGGGCGCGGAACGAGAGGATCGGACGCTTGCTCATTGGGAGAAAACCTCGGACGAATCGTATCGCGTATGACTTGCTGGCGACGCCGAAGGACTGGCGCCGATCAGCCTTTGACGCCTTTCGTCATGCGGTCGAGAACGTCCGTCTTGAAGTAGAACTTCTGCACCAGCGCACCGGCGAAATGCAGGCCGATCAGCACCCAGAGGATCACTTTGAACACATCTGCGTGGATATCACCGGCCGATCCGATGTCGAAGTAATAGGCAGCGATGCCGGTCAATGGCATGGCGAGCATCAATAGATAGAGCATCCCGTGGGTGGCCTTGGCGATCACCTGCAACAGCTTGGGCTCCTCTGACGGCAGCTCCGGAACTCCCTGAGCGAGCCGCAGGACGATTCTCAGCGCCGCGAAAACCAGGATCGCTATTCCGACATAGGCGTGGATATTGGCGGACGAGACCATCTCGGGCGTGATCTCCTGCGCCCGCCGCACAGCCCGGTGCCACTTTTCGATTCCATCCGTCAGGACCAGATTGAACAGGATCAGGAGCGCCATGCCCCAATGCAGGATTCGCTGCGGGATCGAATAGTTCATCGGCTTCATTGTTCTTCTGCCTTCAAGATAAGGAAACAGTGCCACAAAGGCGGAGGAACGCCAACCCGGCTCCACCGGTGACTTTCGACGGTTCGACACCGCAAAGGCCACGCCATGCCAACCTCGTGAAAGCAGGTTAGCGACACGAGCTTAACGAGTTCTTACGAAGAATGCCGCTCGCGGTATCCGCAACTCTTGGGGGATACTCCGTGTAGGCGGTCCTGTCACCTTGAAGGCTCGAGAGGTGCAGCTCGACGCGCAGGGCTACCGTCGTCGGGAGACAGCGACAATGGACGCACGGGATTGCGAATGGGTGTTTGTCTGACAGCCACGCATGCGACTGGTCACTACGCTGGTCCTGACAGGAGATCGCGTTTCGATGTCTTGAAGCGATACCCCAGACAATTCTCCGGACCGAAAGGTGCACACAATGAAGACCCGAACAACCTCATCTCTTGCGATTGCCCTGGCCGTGGCCTCGATCGCTTTCATCCCCTCTGCGTTCGGCGCCGACGTCGGCGTATCGATCTCTATCGGAGATCCCGGTTTCTACGGCCGCATTGATATCGGCCGAATGCGCCCGCCGCCCGTGATCCGCGAGAACCCCATACTGGTTGTCCAGCCACGACGCGGGGTGATCCTGGAACCGCTGTACGTGCGAGCCCCTCCGGGCCACCAGAAGAACTGGCGGAAGTTCTGCAAGCGGTATGACGCCTGCGGCCGGCCCGTGTATTTCGTGAGGGACGACTGGTACGAAAGCGAGTATGCGCCGCGCTACCGCGAGGAACATCGACAGGATCGCCGCGAAGAACGTCGCGAAGAACGTCGCGATGATCGGCGGGATGACCGTCGTGACGATCGGGACGATCGCCGGGGCAACGGCAACGGCAACCGCTAGTCGCTCCGCTTCGTAATCCGGGGGGAGATGCAGTCCTTGCATCTCCCTTCCGGTCGCTACGGCGCGGCGCCTTGTCGGCATGCGTCGCCGTTACCGGACTTCCCAACCTACCCCACCAACCCCCTCACCTGCTTCGACGCCTCGACTTTGCCGGCGACGAACTGCTGGTGGTTGCGTTCGATGGTCTTGAGGTCATAGACATAGTTGACCATCAACCCGAGCGACTGCCTCAGTCCTTTGTCGGAAGGGTCGCCTCCCACATTCAATCGATCGAGGCGGGCACCGTTGTTGAGGTGGAAACGCGCGACCGGATCGTGCGTGACGCCATCCGGCTGGCCAATGCCGAGCAGGTAGGCCGCGCAAAGGCGCAACAGGTCGTTGGCCGATTTCTCTCGTGGTCGCTCGGCCGCGCGCAGGTCGGTGACATTGCGTTCCAGCAACGGACCGATCGTGCGCCTGACCGACTCCAGGCTTTCACGAACCGCCTCCGGCATCGCACCGGCTGCCTCCGGCGTCGCGATCGAACGCCGCAGCCATTCGCGAAAGCCGGGGATCGGCGAGAGCGTGCAGAAGTTCTTCACGCGCGGGAATTCCGCGGCAAGCAACGCCACCACCTGCTTGATCAGGAAGTTCCCCATCGAGATGCCGCGCAAACCCGGCTGGCAATTGCTGATGCTGTAGAAAGCGGCGACATGAAACTCCTTCGGTGACGCCGGCGTGCTATAGATGTCGATCAACGGTTCGATCCCGCCCGGCATGTCGGCCAGCAGCGCGACTTCAACGAATATCAGCGGCTCGTCCGGCAGGGCCGGGTGAAAGAACGCGAAGCAGCGGCGATCTTCCTGCAGTCGGCGGCGCAAGTCGTTCCAGCCGCGAATCTCATGCACGGCTTCATGCCGGATCAGCTGTTCAAGCAACGTGGCTGGTGTATGCCAGTCCACCCGCGCGATGCGCAGGAAGCCGGGATTGAACCACGACTGCAGCAGGTGATGAAAATCGGCATCCACTTGCGCAAGCTCGCGGTCCTTCGGCAGCGCATCCAGCAACCTCTCGCGCATGCCAACGATCACCCGCGTGCCACCGGGCGCCCGATTCAGTCGACGCAACAGTTCCTGGCGCGGGGGCTCCGCCTGGTGCGTAAGCGCCGCCAGATGCTCGCTGTCGGGCGACGTTGCATAGGCAGTGGCCGCCGCGAGCACCTTGGCCGGATCAGGCGAAAAATCCGCTTTCAGCGCCTGGAAGAAGGCTCCCTGCTCTTCTTTCGACAACGCTGCATGGAGAGCGAGGGTTTCCTGCGCCAGCGACACGCCAGACGCTTCGCCACGCTCGGACAGCAATTGCCGACACGCCAGCACCACCTTCCGTACTGGCAGGCCGTCGCGCTTGCCCTTGCGTGCAAGGGCCTTGATCGAATCGAGCATTGACGTCATGTCGATCTTCCGGCGGCACCCACTGAAGAACCCTCCCCGTCCCGGTCCAGATACTAGCCGAACTCGTGAGCAGTGACCCCTTGGGCACCGCAGCCCGCGGTGCTCACCGTCCCGGTCTCGCTGTCCGGCGCGCCAAGCGGTAGCATCGGACATCGCCGGCAGGGTCGGAAACCTTGTCGGTGCCCCCTGCAAACAGGAGCAGAACATGAAGAAGTTGGGGATTGCGCTTGGTCTTCTGGTACTGGCCGCCGGTTCTAACGCCATCTTCGCCCAGGGCACCGCCACCGCGCCGCCGGCAGGTCGTCAGGTGCAGGTCACCGAGAAGATCCTGCCACTTCGGATCCCCGGCGAGACGATCGGCGAGACCGAAGGCGTGTCGCTCAACTCGGCCGGCCATCTGTTCGTGAACACGCGTACCGGCTGGAGCGGCAGCTCACGCGGCGGCAACGCGGCCCGGGTGTTCGAGTTCGACAAGAACCTCAAGTTCGTGAAGGAGTGGATCCCGAACGCATACGGCCTCTCGTTCGCACACGGCATCCGCGTCGACTCGAAGGACAACGTCTGGGTCGTGGACGAAGGCTCGAACATGGTCATCAAGGTCGACCCTACGGGGCTCGTTTCAATGGTCCTCGGCCGCAAGCCCGAGTCCATCGACTGGTGGGAGGAGCACGTTGAGCGTGCCAAGCACGAACAGGAAGGCCAGCGGCCGAAGGCCCAGCGCGGCACCTACAACCGCCCGACCGATCTCGCATGGGGCCCGGATGGCAGCATCTTCATCGCGGACGGCTACAACAACTCCCGCGTCGTGAAGCTCGCACCGGATGGGACCTGGGTGAAAGAGTTCGGCACCTATGGCAGCGGTGACGGACAGTTCAACATCGTGCACTCCATCGCCGCGGGCTTCGGCCATGTCTACGTCGCGGATCGCACCAACCGCCGCATCCAGGTGTTCGACTACGACCTGAACTTCGAGCGCTACATCACCGGCATCGGCGCGCCCTGGAGCGTGCAGGTCACGCCGAAGTACATCTACAGCGGCGACGGCGACGGGAAGATCTATCGACTCGACCACGACGGCAAACTGATCGACTGGGCGCAGACCGGCATGGGCCAGGGCCAGACGGGCTGCATCGTCCATACGCTGCAGGCCGTGAGCGACACGGAGCTTTACCGCGGCTCCTGCACGCTGTGGAACGTGGCGAAGATCACCTTCCCGAACTGAAGGACCTCGAACGCAACCGTTTGCGGAATCGGGGGACAGATCTAGTAGTCGCGCGATCCATGGACCGACACTTCGATCTGTTCCCTGCTCCTGCGGTGGCTACGCAAACGTAACCACCGCGCAGACGGTGGTCCTGTCCCCCACCGCCTGGAACGCCTCACGCGTCTGGTCGAGCGTGTAGGTTGCGGTGACGAGGGACCGGGCATCGAAGGCACCAGTATCGACGAGCTTGATGAAGCGCGGCACGTCGGATTTGGCATTCACGCCGCCGTACTGTCCTGCATGATGATGCCGACCGCGATTCGACCACGCGCCAGCGGGCAGGCTGATGTTCCCGCGGGGCAGGCCGAGCGTGATGAGGTTGCCGCCGGCACGTGTCATCTCCCAGGATTGCACTGTCGGCTGAATCGCGGTGGGATCCGGACCCCGCTCGACGGTGGGCGGCACGATGTCCGCACCGACAGTCGCCACGACATAGTCGGCGCCCTGGCTATCGGAGTTCGGCGTGGTGTCCCTGCCGCCCATCAGCTTGCGCCTCGGTGGACCTGACAACAGCCCACGAATCTTGGCCACCAGCCCGTCTCCCTCGACGTTCGGATCAAGCACGGTGGTAGCACCCATCTTCCGCGCCAGCTCGCGACGCTCTGCAATGGGCTCGACGCAGATGATCGGGTTGGCGCCCATGATCCGGGCACCCTGCACGGCGCTCAACCCGATCGGCCCCGCGCCCATGACGACGACGCTCTCACCGAACGACACAGGCACGAACGTCGTGACTGCGCCGAGCCCCGTCGCGCCGACGCAGCCGAGCACCGCGAGCTCTGCCGCCGATGCGGTGGTCTCTGCCGGCACGCAGTACCACTCGTAGGTGATCATCAGCTCGGCGAACCCGCCGGTGTTGTTGTGCTGATGGACGGGCGTACCGTCCTTGAGCTCGCCGATCGCCACCAGCGGTTCGCCGGCCGACGGATTCATCTGGCAGATGTCACCGCGGCCGCGTAGGCAGTCGTAGCATTCGCCGCAATTGGGCGTGTTGGTGATGAGCACACGGTCGCCCACACGCAACCTGTTCACCGCAGAGCCGACCGCATCGACCACGCCCACTCCACCATGGCCGATAATGCGTGCCGCGACGGGGCCGCCCGCACCGCCAGAAGGACCCGTACCCAGCGCCTGGTTGACGATGGTGTAGCAGCACTGCGTGGCTTCGGTACGGATGACAACCATGTTGTCGCGCAGCGGCAGCATCCGGACTTCCTGCACGCTGCCACCGGCGTTGGTGCGCACGTACGCGCGGAATCGCCGTCCCGCCTGATTGCCCGCCGAGGACCCGGCCGCGCCCAAGCCAACGACAGGAGCAGTGCTGGCTGCAATTCCACCGATCGCCGCAGCGCCCTTGAGCAGATCTCGTCGCTTCATCTTCCCCTCCGAGTCGTCCCATATCGGGCTTTGCCTATCTAGCCTGTCCATCGAGGACGTGCAAGCCGGATCTGCCGTGAATCCTCAGAGCCCTGCCCTCCGCCGAGCTTTTTCCATATGGTGCATCGCGGTCACTAGTGCCGCACCTTTGCAGGAGTGTGCTATCAATGTGCACATGAAAACGCTTGTTGCTCTTCTGCTTGCCTCGACTCTGCCCTCCATCGCCATCGCTGCACCCGAACGGCTGACGATCAGGATCGACGGTGTGGACCGACAGGCGCTGGTCTTTGCTCCGACCAAAGGCGCGGCCGCCGTGCCGACGCTGTTTGTTTACCACGGTGCCGGCGACACGGCGGAGAACTTCACGGTCGTCGGCCTCCATGAGGCCTGGCCCGAGGCGCTCGTGGTGTACATGGACGGACTCAGCCGCGGCCCTGGCGAGGGTGGCGTTTTCCAGGCCCGCGATGCGAGCAATGAAAACCGCGACCTCAAATTCTTCGACGCGATGCTCGCGGATCTGCACAAGCGCTTCACCATCGACGATACGCGCGTCTATGCAACCGGCTTTTCCAATGGCGCCAGGATGGTCTATCTCTTCTGGGCAACGCGGCCCAAGGTGTTCGCAGCGTTCGCACCGGTTGCCGGTATGCTGAGTGCGGATACGGCATTGATGGAGCCCAAGCCCGTGTTCCATGTCGGCGGACGTGCGGATCGCACCAATGCGTTCGACGAGCAAATGAAGTCGGTGGAACTGGCGCGGGCTGCCAACCGGGCGACAGGTACGCCCGTCGAAACCTACATCCACAATGGCGGCCACTACTGGCCCCCGGATACCACCGCCCGCATTGTCGCTTTTCTTCGCACCAGGACGCTGCCCAGGTAAGCGCGGGAAGAGGTCCCCCTTGATGCGTGCGTCAGTGACTACCTGTGCTAATTTACGGCTGCCTTGAGGAAACCACAGTGAAGGCATCGACAATGACCAGAAATACACGGCATGGCATGGGTGTGGGGTTGGCCCTCCTCGTGATGGCCATGCCTGCCATCGCACATCATTCGTTCGCGATGTTCGACCAGACCAAGGAAATCAGCCTCACGGGAACCGTGAGTGAGTTCTACTGGATCAACCCGCACACCCACCTGATCCTGAACGTCGAGGCCGGCCCCGGCGTTGATCCGAAAATGGTCGGCGAATGGGACGTCGAGGGCGCCAGCCCAGGCATCATGAGCGTGCAGGGTTGGTCGAGCACGCTGGTCAAGCCTGGCGAAAAGATCACCGTGGTTGCGAATCCGCTCCGCAATGGCCAGAAGGGCGCAACGCTCTTCTACATCACGCTGGCGGACAGCAAGCGACTCTACAACGACGTGGCCCGCCCGAAAGAATCAAGCGCTCGCTAAGCGACAAAGCCCAAGGGGGATTCCGTGAACACCGCATCGTTGCTCAAGTCGCTCGGTACCGCACTGTTGATTGCCGGCGTTGCAACGTCGCAGGCGGCAACGCCGGGCCTGGCCGGCACATGGGTCGTGCAGGATCCCGGCTCCGGCAGCTTCAACGAGTGGATGTTCAAAGGCCCGGGCCCTCAGGCTCAGGTGTACCCGGAAGCCGCAAAGCTGAATGCGGCGGAGGACGCGCTGCTCGCGGCCGGCCATGTCACCAACACCATGCCGCAGCGCCCGGACTGCCCGAGAGGCAACCTGCCGCTCGCGTGGGCGAGTTCCGGAATTCAGACACTCACCATGACACCCGACGAAGTCCGGATGACCGGCGAGATCATCTACCTCGATGGCCGGCCGCATCCGGACACCAAGAGTCCGGATTTCGTTCCAAGCGCAATGGGCCATGCAATCGGACACTGGGAGGGCGACGTCCTCGTCGCGGACCTGATTGGGTTCCCTGCAAAATCGTGCGATTCCCGCTACCCGAATTACCGCGTTCCCGGGGGCGGCCGGATTTCCGATACCACGCATCTGGTCGAGCGCTTCAGGCTGGTTGATGCCGACACGCTCGAGATCGTGTACACGTGGGACGATCCGAAGATCTATCTCAAGCCGCATAGCTACACGTACTATTTCAAACGCACGGCGCCACCCAAGGACGATCCGGCCCAGGCACCGCCAGCGCGGAAGTTCCTGACCGACGAACTCTGGAAAGCCCCACCCGCCCCCGCGCAGTAGTGCGTAGCGCGTTATCGCCCCATCAGTTCACAGGTCAGGAATTCCCGAGTCGTCGGCCGCCAGAGTGATGCTGAAAGCGACGCCCCTGCGACCCAACACTGTTTGGTCGGTTCTGGTATCAGTGCTTCTGGCGACGTTTATCGTTCCGCATCAGAGCAGCGCGCATCATTCGATTGCGGCCTTCGACGCATCCCGGACAACGGAGCTGACCGGCACGCTCACCAGCGCGCAGATCGCCAATCCACACTCCGTCTTCCATATCGCCGCGCGCGACGCAGAAGGCCGAGTCACTCACTGGACCATCGAAGGAGCCGGTGCCGCTACGGTGCTGCGCGAAGTTCGCGGCGGTCCGCCCGATCGGTTCGCGGCGGGTCAGGCGGTCACAGTCAAATTCCTGCCAGCGCGTGATGGAGGGAACACTGGCAACCTGGTTTCCATGCGCTTCGCGGACGGACAGGTATTGAACGGGATCCGCGTACCGTAGCGAGCGGTCGTTAGAGCCGGTGGCGAAGCCGTGCGCTGGATCGAGCATCACCGCCAGTTCTGGGGAACCCGCCTGGCCAACCTTGAAAGATACGTCACACGAAAGTCCCCCGTCCGCAGGAGTCGCATTCGCCGCGGCAGATGCCGCCGCGAAGTGAAGGCACTGAAGCGCTGACGTGAAGGGCCTGGCTTATCTGGCTCTATGGGCAGGCAGACTACGACGCCAGCTGCCTGAAGTAGCCGCGCGAGCATTCCAGCGCGTTGACCAGTTTCTCGAGCCTTGCGATGCGGGATTCCTGCACTGGCGCGTCAGCGACCTCGAGCAACTCGCCGGCCTCCGTGCACCGCTCGGCAAACACCTCCACCTGGAAGCTCGCTTCCCGTGAGGTGAGCGCGCCGCGCGTCCGGGCCGCGGCCAGCAATTGTCTTGAATGCTCGCACAGGGCGCGGGCCATCCTCTCCAAGGCGCGCGCCTCGAGGCTGGCAAGCAGCAGCGGGTCTTTCTGCAGCGTCTGGGTATCCATCGAAAAGTCCAGGCAAGGTGAGTCTTCGTTCGAGGACCGAGAATAGGTCGCAACGTGCGCCGATACCGTGACGGACTCAGTGATATTGAGTGCCGGGCGGGCAAGCCGGAAAAGACACGCTTTCGCGAGCAACGAAACGCAGGTCCTGCATCGGCTGGAATCTCTTGCGCTTGAATCGTCCAGCTGAGGCAGTTGAGTTATCCCGGTTTCCCGGCCCGGCACCGGAGGCCCGACAGCCAGGGGTGGTACACGTAATCTCTTGCGAGAAGGGCCACCGAGACCGAGGCAACGGCAACGCGCAGCAGACGCGCCAGCGAATCCTGGGGGCCCGTCACCAGCTCCAGCACGGCGCTCAATGCGACCATGGAGACGAGGAACAAATGCGGCGCCATACCGAGCCCCCAGCGAGTGAAGCGCATCGTGGTCATGGCCATGCCGACCGACAGCCCGGCGACTCCGGCGCCGGCGATCACATCGATGGGCCAGTGCGCGCCGATGACTACACGACTGGCGCCCACGGCTGCCGCGAGCGAGAACAAGACCAATCTGATTCCTCTCGGCGCTCCCACCGAAAGGCAGGCGGCGAGTACGAAGGCGGTCACCGTGTGACCGGAGGGAAAGCCATACAGCCTCAAGACATGGTCGCCGACCCCCACCCAGTCGCCCAGGAGCGCCGGCGGTCGCGCGGTATGGCTCAGGCGCTTGATGAGATAAGTGAGCAGGGCCGCATAGACGCTCGCGAGCGCGGCCATCCAGAGCGCCCGCGGCTGCCGCTTCGCGAACAGCGCGATAAGGGAGATGGCGGCCAGCGTTTCGCCAAACTTTGAAAAGGTCTCGACGAGGGCAGTGGGCGCGAAGCGGCCCAGGCCGTATACGACATCGAAGCCAACGCGGTAGCCGCCCGCGGCCATCAGGATCAACGTGGCCAATGCGCTTGCCGCCACGACAAGCAGGCTCTGGAGACGATCAATCGGCGCGGGGCCGGTGGACGTCGACATCGCCTGCTGATGGTCGCGCGACAGTGCGCGCCAGTAGGTGTGCACGTTCATTGGGAGGCGAAGGCCTCGTTGAAGATGTCGAAGCCGGCCTCGTATGCATCGCTGCGCATCGAGAATGCGCCCATCACCGAATGGAATACGTCTCGCTGGCTGTGTAGCGACTGTGACTCGAGGCGGCGCGCGTCGACGGCCTTCTGTCGGATGAACTCTTCGGACATCCATAGGATGAATGGAACGTCCTTCTGGACGTCGGGGGCGACGGAGTAAGGCACGCCGTGCAGATAGAGACCGAACTCGCCCAGCGACTCGCCATGATCCGACAGGTAGATGAGCAGCACAGACGTGTGCTGGAGCGTCTTCAGGAGCCCGATCGTCTCGTTGAGGAAGTGGTCCTGGTACAGGATCGTATTGTCGTACGCATTGAGCAGCGCCTGGGAGCTGCACTTGCTGAGCTCCACGGACTTGCAGACCGGCTTGAACTGCTCGAACTCCGCCGGGTATCGCGTGTAGTAAGCCGGGCCGTGGCTGCCGGTCTGGTGGAGGACGACGAAGACTCGCTGGCTCGCTGAATCCCTGATTCGCTGTTCCAGCCCCGACAGCAGGACTTCGTCGTAATTGCAGCGGTCACCGTCACAGCTCGCCGCGAGTTCGTCTGCCTTCTGATAGGACTGGACCTTGATTCGCGGCTCGCCGAAATTCCGCGACCGCCAGATGACATCGACGCCGTGGCGCTGGAGATAGGTCGGCAGCGGCTCGTATCGTCTGGAGAACGCGGATTCCGCGTCGACGTTCGACAGGATGCAGCGGACCGCTGCCGTCGTGTACGTCGCGCATGCCGTTGCATTCCTGAGCGAGACGACGCCGGCCTGCGAGAGCAGCGGATTGGTGGGCCGGTCGTAACCGTAGAGCGCGAAGTTCTGCGCGCGCGCGGCTTCGCCGATGACCAGGATCACGACGGTCTTCTCCAGGGATGCGAATGTGGCAGCGGGCAGGAGCACCTCGGTGTCGGCAGTCCAGATCTTCGGCACCTGGTATCTCGCCGCGTTGACGACATAGGACCATGGCAGCACCATGCCGCCGAGCCGCTTCGAATTCTTGTCTATCCAGAGCCAAGTGCTGGCGGACAGCCAGGCCCACGCGAGCATGACGGCGAAGCCGGCGAACGCCATGACGACGAGACGTAACCGCGGCGATGGACGGATGTGAACCCGCGTGAGCATCCAGGCGGGCATGACTCCCAGGGCCAGGAAGTATCCGACCAGCCGGGGATGCAGGAACTCGGAGGCCTCCGCGACGTTCGTGTTCAAGACATTTCCCATCATCGTCACGTCCAGCATGGCCTGGTAGGTGTCGAGGAAATAGAACGCGACCGCGTTGCCCAGCGCGAACAGGACGCACAATGGCTTCAGGATGCGATGAGATACCAGCGCCAACAGGGGGAACAGAATGGCGGTCTCTAGAAACACCACCAGCGGCAGGGTCACCAGAGTCAGAAGCCCGGTGAAGGTAGACAGGTCGAGATTGCGCGTCGCAAAGGACAAGAGCGGCGCGTGATAGAGCGCGGTGTTCAGCACTGCCGCCAGTGCAATGAACGTGATCGTGGACGGCTCCCACGTCGAGCGGCGCGGTGCCACGCCGGGCACCCGATGTTCGACCTGCCGTCGCAAGCAGCGTGCCCTCCCTCGTGTGCAATCGACTATGACGCGGGCGCGATGCGGCTGATACCGTAGTCTCACGGATACGGCCAGGGAAGTCACTCACGCGACGAATCGTACCGCGTCTGCCTTGTTGCCTGTTTCTGCATGAACAGGCGCGATGTGGGCGCCACGTCGGCCGGGGGTCCCCTACCCTATGGGCGGAGCCCAAAGAGCCGCGGCAAGGATGCCCCGTGGATAAGGGAACAAGCTATACCCGATACGCTTCGCCGCCGGTTTCCCGACCCGGCACCCAAGGCCCGCGGTGCGAGCTATACTCGTGCGCTGTCGGTCACGCGATACAAACGAGCCATTTTCGGGGGCATATATGAAATCGATGAAGGTGTTGGCCATTGTTGCGGGTTCCACCGGGATGCTGTGGGGCTCCGCCCTGCTCGCGGCCCAGCCAGGCGCGTTCGGCGCCGGCGCACAGGGAAGACCCGCGGATTACATGCAGACCTGCAAGGTCGCTCCCACGCCGGCAGGCCCTCCCCCTGCCCGGCCCGCTGGCGCACCGCCTCCCCCGCCTGCGACGTACGACGCCAAGGAATACACCGTCACAGCGATCCCGGGCGTCATCGCTGCGGGCGCCAGGTGGAGCCCGGTCTGGAATGGCGACGGCAACAATGCCGACGGCCTCGTCGCGACGAGCGATGGCGGCATGTACTTCGTGCAGAACGACGGCAACCGCATCGGCAAGATCGACCGCAAAGGCCAAGTGACTTGGTCGTACACGGACCTCAATGTCTCGGGTTCGATGGCCATGAATTCGAAGGGGGCGCTGTTCGTGCTGAACCGCGGCTACACGGGGCTGTCGGGCACGGCGAAAGGGTTTGCCTCGATCGAGCAACTGGCGCCCAAGAAGAAGGTCCTGGCCGACAAGGGCCCGAACGGTGACGCGCTGGATTGCGTCGGTGGCGTCCTCAACGACGCAGTGGCGGCCAGCAATGGCGGCGTCTACTTCACGATGGCCGGCGTCAACTACGCAGCGCCGGATGGCAAGGTATCGAAGCAGGACGCAAAGGACGGCAATCCGCGCCTCAATACCAACGGCATCATCCTGACGCCCGACGAGAAGCACGTCATCGTGACCAGTGCCGGATCGCTGACGATCTTCGACGTGGGCGCGGATGGCCAGCTCAGCAACCAGCGCAAGTTCGCTGATCTCGATCGGACCGGCCTCGCGGAAGGCCAAGGCGCAGGCGGTGACGGCGCTGCCTTCGATAGTGTTGGCCGCTACTACGTCACGGCCGTGAACGGCGTGCAGGTCTTCGACAAGGACGGCAAGCACTTGGGCACCATCCCGGCGCCCCGGAACCTCGTCAGCGTCGCCATCGGCGGCCCGAATCGCAAGACGATGTACTCGGTGACCGCCGCCAACGTGGACGGCCAGCGCAAAGTCTGGATCGAAAGCATCCCCCTGCTCGCCACGGGCCCCAAGGGCCGGGGCAAGTAACGGGAAAGTCGGAACACAAACCGGCAGATCGGAAGCGACTCAACGCGACGATCTGCCGGTTTGACCGCCTGGCGCGAAGGGCGCCGAGCCATTCCCATCCCCCGGACCGGCACTGAAGGTCGGTTCGCTAGACGACGCAGCAACCCGGGACTAAAGTCGCAGCACGGCACCCAGCAAGGGAAGCGGCAAGATGGGCAGCGGGGCGTTTCTGTTGCGTCGACATCTCACAAAAGGCCACCACCGCGTAGCCGCAGGCCCCACCTTGAGCGGATTGATGCTCGCCCTGCTCGCGTGTGTGAACACCGGCGCCGCTGAGCCAGAACCGAACCTCAACGAGAAAACAGTAACGGCTTCAGGCAAGCCACTGGATCTCCGGACACCCGACGTCACCCGGCTTGTTACGCCAGAGGAACTCGAGCAACTGACGAGAGGGACTGGCGCTGAAGAGATGGAAATCGACGAGGTGCAAGTTCAACGTCGCAGCGGTCTGCCGCCCGACAGGCCGCCCGTCTGGCCCGGTCTCCTTGCTCCGTTCTGGGCGCTGGCCCATCCCACCCAGGCATTGCGGATCTTTGCCCCGTTACCCCCGGATCAAGTGAACTCCAGGAACAAGTAGCGCGCGCGGTATCGGTGTGGATGACTCCGGGTGTCAACAACTCAAGTCGGACACCAAAGGACTGGGCCGGGGGACTGCACGGAAGCGGCGCCGCAAGAATGAGTCTTGGCTCGGCCCCACGATAGCCGCACAATAGCTGCCAGCATCGCAAGACCCGAGGAGATGACAATGAGGCGACTACTCAAGTGGGCAATTCCGGCCGTTGCGCTTGGCGCGGCCATGATCGGAATCGCGCCTCTGCAGGCCGCGGTGCTGGAAAAGTCGGCGCTCGTTGCAAAGACCAAGGTGCAGTACAAGGTCGTGCTGCCGAACGGCTACGACCCCGCGAAGGCGTATCCGGCGATCCTCGTGTTCGGCGGTGGCCCGCAAACCATGAACACCGTGGATGGCGCGCTCGACCGGAACTTTCGCGCCGAAGCCGAGAAGCGCGGCTACATCGTGGTTGCGCCGGCCGCGCCGGGTGGCGATCTGTTCTTCCAGGGCGGCGAGCGGATCTTCCCGCAATTCCTGGGGCTGATTCTCGCGGATTACAAGATCCGGGACGGCAAGTTTCATGTCGCAGGGCCCTCGAACGGGGGCATTGCCTCTTTCCACGTCGCCGCAGAGAACCCGCAATACTTCCTCTCCGTAACGGCCTTCCCCGGCTACATGTGGAAGGCTACCGAAGCCAAGCTGCGGGCAATCGCGAAACTCTGCGTGTTCACGTACGTCGGTGAAACCGACGAATACCAGTGGCACGAGGAGATGAAGCGCGAAGTGCAGTTCCTGAGTTCGCTAGGCACGGTTGCGCGCTACACGGAAGAGAAAGGGCAGCCGCACCGTCTCGAGACGCTCGCCGGCGCCAATGCAACACGCCTGTTCGACGGATTCGCGGCAGCCGAGAAAGGCTGCAGCCGCTAGCGGCGCATGAACAACTTGAAGTGACTATTCGGTTCAGAAAACGAGACAAGCCCGGCCCCCAGGTTGCGCTGAACCTCTCCCCTCTCCCCTCTCCCCTCTCTTTTCTTGTTGCTATTTTATTTTATTTTCTGAACCTTCTTCCTTCCTTTCTTTTCTTTTCTGTTCTTTTCTTTTTGT
>JBEBIT010000133.1:0-4312 GCA_040080215.1 Steroidobacteraceae bacterium | reverse complement strand
GCCCCCAGCAGAGGGTTCCAGTCCCCTCCTCACCCCCCAATCTCCCCGCAAGCGGACACCCAGTTCCGGATCTCGGTCGCGAGACTTCGGGCCGTCCGGCCGCCCCGCAGAACCACCTCGCGGCTCAGGATCAAGTCGCCGTCGACGTCAACCGAGGCGGTGACGAAATTCAAAGTCCGGTTGAGTTCGTTGGCGTACTCGAACGTCGTCGGACCATCCCGCATCACAAAGGAGCGCAAGAGCAGGAGTTCGAAGCCACCCGAAGTGCCATTCGTCTCCGCGCTCAGGTGACAGATCGCCCTCAGGTCCCCATACCGGCAGTACACAAGGTACGGCGGCGCTTCGTCATTCGGCTGAATCACAAACCCGAGTCCACGGAGGATCTTCTTTAGTTGAGCCGCGCTCAAGCTCTTGAATACCGGAGCTGGCTTCAATAGGGTTCCCAGATGCAGCTGGGCGGCGAGTTCCGAGCGCCCGTCGTATCCGAGCACATTGCAGAGAATCGAGAGCATTTCGCGGGCCAGCGGCTGCACTTCATTCGAGCTGGGCAGCTGTACGCGCTTTCGAAAGTTACTTGCATTGCCACCCAACTCGAACCCCAAGTTCCGCAGCATTCCGCACCGTGCCTCGGTTATGTAAAGGCCCGCAGGGGGATTCGCTTGGCCGGACGATACTTCAACGATCAGGGCTTCATCGGCTTCCGACCAGACCTGCACATAGACCGGCGTCTGCTCATCCGGCCTGAACTCGAGAATGAAGTAGCTGAACTCCCCCATTCCCCACGCTTCCGACTCCCCCTTTGGCGACCAGAGGCAGACCGACTGCAGGTGCCTGGCAACCACCGGCAAGCACGCATCCAGAATCTCCCCGTAAGGCCGCGCCTCCGCTAGCCCGGTGAGCAACACGAGCGACCTCGAGTGCGGCCTGTCGGGCGTCGCCGGCTCGCTAACTGCGAGCACCGGGCTCGGAATGTCGTTTGCTGGTGTCATTCGAATCCTTCCCGGCAATCTGTCTACGGGAAGCCATTTCAGCAGGGAGGAGGCTCAGGGGGTGAGCCCAACAGCGGCACGACGGGTGGCCGTTTGGTGGTTTGGGAGAGTGGACCCTCTGGGCGATATGGAGCCGAGGTAGCAAAAGCCAGGTCAGATCCTTCTTGCCGAATCGCCGAGCGCATTGCGCGCCGTGATAGATACAATTGCCGGAAGCGACAACCTTTGCATTTGCGTACCCGGATCCGAGTATTTTAGGAGTAGCAGCATTGGCGAAGCACCTGCTGTTGGTGGACTACGAGAACGTACCCAGAATCGACCTGTCTCTGCTGGACGATAGCTACCGGGCGATCGTCTTCGTCGGCGCCCGCCAGAATCCGCCGAGGGCCGCCAGGAACAGCGAAACCGCGCATCGATTCAAACGAGTAGATTTCCAGAAGATCTCGGGCTCGGGTAAGAACGCACTGGACTTCCACATCGCATTCCATCTCGGGCGAACATTCGAGACTTCGCCGGAGACCATCTGCGTCGTCGTCTCACGCGACAAGGGCTTCGACCCGCTGCTACTGCACCTCAATGAAAATGGATTGCAGTGCCGAAGGATCGAGAGCTTCGCAGAGATCGCGCCTGCCGAAGCAGGAGGTTCAAGGATCGTCGGGACCCCCGCTGATCCCACCATTGTCGTCTGCAGGCGGTGCGGAAGTTCGAGCACTATTGAACACCATGGGGGACGTTGGTGCGTCAACTGCGGATCATTCGCGAGTCCCCCGGACCCACTGCTACTGCCGTCGAATCAACCGGGCTATCGAGAGCCGACCCGTGCATCCCCCGTCGAATCGGAAGGCAATCTCGTTTGTGATTGGTGTCACCAGCGCTCCGACATGGGAGATGGCCTCTACGATGACGGAGAGTGGATGTGCGGGGCCTGCATCGGGCAATTCGCGCGATAGCTTGACCTGGCTCAATGGTGGTCACCTTCCTTGCCAGCACTTGCTTCGGGCGAGACCACGGCCCAAACACTGCGAAGGCGGTCAACGAAGCTCCACTACCGCGTCGGTGCCGCTTGTTCTCTTTCTGGTGGACGCTGGGCTCGTGCGAGCAGGCTCACAGCCAGTGACTCCTTTTCAGTTCGCGGCGGTGGCAACTGGTCGGCGAATTGCTTTACTTGCGCGGCGAGTTCCGAACGGCCTTCAGTTGCCAAGATGCCGCTGACAGCTCGCCATCCGCGCTGCACTTCTTTTCGCGTCTGGAGCAGTTTCGCCTTCCCGGTGTCGATCCCCGGGTCGCCATTCTTTAGCTCGTTGGCCACTGCCTCGACACGCAATCGCATATGGGTGGATGCGCCACGCAGGGTCGCGCGATAGATCCCGTCTCGCTTGCGAGTTCTGCACTCCCCCCGAACGGCTCGCTCCGTGGCGTTGGCCTCTACGCCCTGGTCCCGTAGATGACGCGCAAACTCCCGACGCCAGCCCCGGAGGGTTGCTTTGCGGACGTTGAGCCGCTCTCCCTGGTCGCTGATGGCTTTGACGACCAGATGGACGTGGGGATGGTCCTGGTCCGTGTGCAGCACCATCGCATATCGATGCTTGAGTGCGAACTGCTCACGAGCGAACGTGCGGCTGGCGGCAAGCAGCCGATCAGGCGGGGTCCCGGCGGGCATGGACAGGACGATGTTGTGAGCCAGCTTGGCGGCCTTCCGACCCGGCTTGCCGCCATAGGGCGAACCGGCTTCGGCAGCGTCGGCTTCCAGGTCCCACTCATCGGCAAGGTCCTCCTCACTGCCCTTCCCTTTAAATAGCTCGCCGTTGTCCAACTCAAGCTCAAGCTTGCCGTGGCGATCGATGTATTGGAGATGGGCAGCCACAGCCTTCGGGCTCGTCCCGCCGCCGGACACCTTGACCATCACTTCTGGCACTCCCCGAACCGTCCGGGCGATCTGCTCGACCTGAGCGGGGGATAGCCGGTCGACCCTCCCCGGACCGTGACGGCCATAGCTCACGAGATTGAGGAGCGGCTCGTCCCTATTTCTGCTTGTTGTCATGACCCACCTGCCAGCTGATGACGTTCACCTTGATGAGGCCCCGGACGTGGTCTCGGAGCGCCTCGCAGATCTTGAGCATGGCCCGCAGGTCGTCCCGTCCTGGACCTACGGCTCGACCACCCTGCTGCCCAAGCCGGGCAATCTGATTGAGATTCCGGCCGATGGCATTGAGGGCTGCGACTGATTGCTTGAGGGCTAGCAGCTCAGCCTTCGGCAGCGGACTCAAGGCTCGAAGGTGCGACCTGACGAGATTGGAAAGGTAGGTCGCAGCCGGCATGCCCCGACCCGTCGCTCTTTCTTGTAGGAGCGCCCAATCGCCCGGCTCCAGGCGTACGGACAAACGGGCGCTTCTGACAGGGCGGGATTCTGATACCGGCGACTCGGCTACTGCCGATCCCGACGTCTGTAGCAAGACCTCAACCAACTTCTTCAACAGGGCGGATTCCGTCAGCTGTTGCCGCTCTGCGGCCGCACGCACCGCAGCCTTCGTCGCCGTGCTCACCCGACACTGAATGAATGCCTCTTTCGCCATGAGGCACATCGTCTGACAACAGCCGCCGATAGGCTATCCTGCATATATGGTTTTTTTGGGCAGAAACACCCCCTTGACTGCTATGGACTAGCCATCGTATCTCTTCAGCTCTTCACTCCTTCAGCGCGATGCAGCAGGGCTACTTCAGGGCACTCCAGGATCAGCCGAGTCGGTTGCAGTCGTATATCCGGCCTCGAATGTGAGAAGAGTCTTTCTTCCCGGGCCATCATGAAATCCGCGCGCAGTGAGCCATTCGTTCGCAGGGCTTCTTGATGAGCCGTGCAGGATATCGGCTTGACACTGCGCCGGTCCGACCGGCTTACCATGAACATGAAATCTGCCGCACCTCCCGGAAACGTGTGTCCTCAGTCCTAAGCCGCCACGGCAAGGGCCGGACGGAACTCAAAATCACGCTGACGATGCCAGGTCGCCCACAGGATGCGAGCGAGCTTGTTGGCAACCGCCACGGCGGCTTTGTTGTGGCCTGATCGGGCGCGTACCCGAATACCCCAGGCTCTAAGCGCATCCAATGGCCGACCCGCTCGCACGGCCGCGTCGGCGGAATACAGCACCGCCCGGGCACCATGGACGAGCAGCATCCGCAGGTACCCATCACCCCGCTTGCTGATCGATCCCAGTCGCCGGATGTTTCCAGAGGAGTACTCCCGTGGGGTCAGCCCCAGCCAGGAAGCGAACCGGCGGGGACTGCGGAACGTGCCGATATCCCCAACGGCGCCCGCGAACGCGGTC
>JBEBIT010000060.1:0-18007 GCA_040080215.1 Steroidobacteraceae bacterium | reverse complement strand
GCTCGCACCGCGTTTTCGTCGGCGGTGAAAGGGAGGTTACCTACGTAGATTTTGCTCATGAAAAATGCACTCAACAAAAAGCTTTGAACCTGCTTCGCCAGCCCTCCCTCCGCAAGCGGAAGGTAACAGGAGGCGGGCAGTGTCCAACGGAAAATGACAGGTCACGCCGGATTGCCTGGCACGGTTTCCCGCGCCTGGCTAACAGAAATGTCTGTCGCCTTGGGTTCGAAGGCAATTCGGATTTGAGGGCCTGGAGGGGACGTTGGCCAGATGAGGCGCAACGATCAGAAGGCGGACAAAGGAGAAAGCTAGCGAGCCGGGGCCGACTATACGCGCGTTATTCGCCTTGTGTACGTCTATTTCCTGATCACGAGACAAGTTTCTCGTAATTCGTGCCAATCAGGTATAGGGTGGCCGGATGACTATCCCTGAAAATGAGCCGACTCGTGTCGCTGCGCCCGACGATTCTTACCTGCTGGTGTCGATTTCCAAGTCCCGTTCCCCCGTCGGGCCCGACGAGCGTGACTGGCACAAGTACGTTATTTCACAAGGTACCAACCGGATCGTCGGCCATCGTCCAGGCAGTCCCGACGAGGCTCGCCGTGCGGTCGAAGAGCTCGTGCTCCAACTGAATTCGCGCCGGATCGTGAAGCCAAGCCGCGTTCACCTGACGCTCAGCAAGAAGTCCTGAAGGATTGCGAGTGCAGGCCGGCATCGCCGGCACTGCTGCTTGAACGCCGCTCCCCGGATCCAGCCCGGGATTCAGGCGACTGACCGGCCCTCAGGCTGCCGCGGGTCGCGGAGTCGACTTGGCCGCCGCACGCTGGCGCTGCTCTTCCTCGACCTGGTCCACGCTCAATTCCGTGTCTTTCGCGACCACTTCAAGCAACGGGTGGCCGACGCGTACCGGCAGGTCGAGGCCGTGCAATCTTTCCCAGACGCGGATCCGCATTTCTGGCGTATTGCGCATCGCGGTCTGCTCGGCAAGCTCACCCTGCCTGCGCTCGCTTGCTTCTGCCTGCTCGATTGCAATGCGACGGCGAGTGTCCACGATCAGGTCCGCGGCATGCTTGGGCGTTGCCTGGATCGGATGCTCTGACCACTTGTGCAGTGCCATGGTGTGTCCTTGTGCGAGTAGGTCGGCACAGTACCACTGCGGGTTCGACCTCGTGAGGGTTTCGAGGGCCGGCCGTCGCAACGCAGTCCGTCAGCCCTTCCCGCGGGGCCAACTCGAAGACGAAACGTCCGCTGCAGGAATCCCTTGAAACGCTCGTACCGGAAAGTGCGGCGCTATCGGCACTTTCACACCTGACTTGAGTCCGCCCTCGAGAGAATGAGAACGACGTCACGTCGGCGGCACTACATAACGGCGAAAGATTGCCGCATCCCGTGGTGGGCCGTTGCCGCCGCCGGAGTCAGATCAAACAAAGCGTTATCCGGTCTTCCTTAGGAGATTTCATGCGTAAGATCCTTGCTGCCTCGATTGCCACCAGCCTGTTTGCCGTGGTTGGCGGCGCCCAAGCGGCCACCACGTCCACGACGTTCGGCGTGTCGGCGACCGTCCTGAAAACCTGCACGGTTTCGGCAACGGCGCTGAGTTTTGGAAACTACACGCCCGGCGCCGGCGCCCTTGCTGTCAGCACTCCCATCAGCGTTCGCTGCACCAAGAGCACGCCGTTCACGGTTGCGTTGAACGGTGGCACGACCTCGGGGGGCACCATCACCCAGCGGCTGATGACCAACGGCACTGACACCCTCCAGTACAACCTCTACACCACGGCTGCACTCGCCACGGTATTCGGAGACGGCACGACCGGTGCAACCGGCGGAGGCACTGGCACGGGCCTTGCGAACGCCATTGCGGTGACCGTATTCGGCAACCTGCCGGACAACGCGGCCAACCAGAGCGTTTCGCCTGGTGCGTATGCGGACACGATCAACGTGACGGTCACGTACTGAACTTCCGGAAACTCATTGTCGTGATTGGCCTGGGTTATCCAGTGAGACATGCGGTTTCAGTTGCTGCATGCATGCTGAGTCTGGCGGCGGCCGTTCCGGCCGCCGCCGGCAATTTCAGTGTAGCGCCGGTGCGAATCGAGCTGTCCAAGGGCCAGCCGACGGCGGTCATGACCGTGCACAACAACGATGATGCGCCACTCCTCGTCCAGGCGTCGGCCCTGGCTTGGTCGCAACCAGGGGGCGAGGACCTTACCGAACCTACGCGGGAGTTACTCGCTACTCCTCCGATCTTCACATTGGCCCCAAACAGCGATCAGATCGTGCGAGTGGCCTTGCGTCGCGAGCCCGATGCAACTCGCGAACTGGCTTACCGCCTGCTGCTTGCCGAGGTGCCACAACCGGCAACCAAGGACTTCACCGGGCTACGCGTGGCGCTGCGCCTCAGCCTGCCTGTATTCGTGCAGCCTAAAACCGGCGCCTCGCCGGACGTCAAGTGGACTGCGACCAGGACCGGAACGAATGCCTTGCGGGTCAGTGCAACCAATCTCGGCACGCAGCACCTGCAGGTCACTGACTTCGAGCTCAGGTTTCCTGGATCCGTCGACACCGTGAAGGCGTCGGTCACCCGCTATGTCCTGCCCGGGAGCACGATTTCCTGGGCGTTGACCACACCATCCGGCGCATCGGCGGCAGCCGGTGCCGTTGTCCATGGCTTCAGCGACAGCGGGGAGTTCAGCGCCGACATCCAGGTTACTGGGCCGTGACGGCTTGCAGTCCGAGATGCAAAACCGTTCATACAGGTCGGCTCGGATATTTGACTTAGTCTGGCTGCTGTCCCGCGCCGCGCTCACTTGCCTATTCGTCCTGCCTTTCTGCGCGATGGCTGCAGAGTCACCGGCCACTGATGATCTGGACGAAGTTGTCTACGACGTCGAGATCAATACGCAAGCGACCACGGAGATGCTGGTCGTGCTGCGCGACCGTGACGGCGGCTTCTGGCTTGAAGAATCGGACTTCTCGCGATTGCGGCTCCGTGCCCCGCGTGTTACGACACGCGTCCACGAAGGCAGGAACTATCTTGCGTTGTCCGGAATCAGGGGCATGTCCGCATCGATCGATCAGAGCCGGCAGCGATTGGTGCTGACGGCGCCACCGGAGTCTTTCGAGACCACTCGCCTCGGACTGACGGCTGCAGCTGCTCCGATGTTGAGTAGCGCAGGGCTCGGTGCATTCCTCAACTACCAGGTTTCCGCGGAGCGAATCGAAGGCGAGAACTTCGGTGGTGGCTTTGGCGAGCTGGGCGTTTTCACGCCAAGGGGCGTGTTGATCCAGACGGGCGTGGCCCGCACCAGTACATTCGAGGACCGGGTAGTCCGCCTCGATTCCACGTATACGCTTGATCTCCCGGAACGAATGCAGCGAGTCACGCTGGGCGACGCCATCAGTGACGGGGGTGTCTGGGGCAGCACGGTTCGCTATGGCGGCGTTGGCTGGGGAAAGAACTTTTCGTTGCGACCCGACCTGTTGACGACCCCACTGCTTGCTGCAACGGGCAATGCCGTGGTGCCGTCCACAGTCGATGTCTACGTCAACAATCAACGTGTCTCGAGCGAAGCACTGCCACCTGGTCCGTTTGTCATCGATCGGCTGCCGTCGGTCACCGGGGCAGGCCAGGTAAATGTAGTGGTTCGCGACGCCCTCGGACGCGAACAGCAGCTGACCCGGCCGTTCTATTCCAGCGCCCGCCTGCTGTCCCCGGAGTTGAGCCAGTACCAGCTCGATCTCGGCACGATTCGGCAGGACTATGCGCTCGCCAGCAATCACTATGGCAATGTGGTGGCGTCCGGAACCTACCGTCGCGGGGTCACCAGTACGGTGACCGTGGAAGGACATGCTGAGTACTTGCAGGACCAGGCACAGGCAGGAGGCTTGACAGTCGCTGCCGCACTCGGTTCGTTAGGGGTCATCAATCTGACTGCCGCAAGCGGCAGCGGGGGCGGCGAGTCCGGCTCGCTGCTGGCTGCAGGCATCGAGCGCCAGAGTAACCGTTTCAATTGGGCCCTCAGCAGCTCCCGTGCCTCAAGTGGATTCAGGCAGGTTTCCACGGCAGAGAATGCCTCCCTGCAATTTCGTCGCCGCGATCTTGCGCAAGTGGGGGCGAACCTGGACAGGTTTGGTTCGATCGCTTTGGCAGTGGTCAGGCAGCGCTTTGCCGATCGTGGCGACGAACAGACGATGAGTCTCAGCTACAGCAGATCCGTATTGCAGCAGGGAGCGGTGAATTTGACTGCAACCCGTACATCGTTGGTGGACACTACAGCCTATGGCGCATTCCTGACGTTTACCATGGCGCTGGGATCGGGCAGATCGGTATCGACCTCCGCAAGCGGTGGCACGGGCATCGGTTCACCCGACAACGAGCTCTATGCTTCCTACATGAAGAATTCGCCGATCGGGCTCGGTCAGGGATACCGAATGAGCGCTTCCACGGCCGGCAATTATGACGCGCAATGGCGAAATCAGACGGCCGTTGGCGACCTCGCCGTTGCGACGGCACGGTATAGCGGAATTTCTGGACTCAGCGCCGACTGGACCGGAGCCGCCACGTTCATGGGTGGTCAATTCCGCAGCGCGCGACGGGTAAGCAGCAGTTTCGCGTTCGTCAATGTGGGGGGACTTCCCGAAGTGCCCGTGTATCTCGATAACCAGCTGGTCGCACGCACGGATTCGGCGGGTTGGGCGGTGCTGCATGACCTCCGTGCGTACGAACCCAACCGGATCAGCGTGCAGCCTGACGAAGTGCCGCTCGACACCGCGATCGGCTCGAGGCAGCTGGTGCTGTCGCCAACCTATCGCAGTGGCGTGATCGCGAAGTTCCCGGTGGAGAGGGTCAGATCAGGCACGTTCCGCCTCGTGACCGCGTCAGGCACCCCCGTGCCCGCAGGAGCGGTGGTGAAGTTCAAGGGGCAGACGTTCCCGGTCGCCTATGAGGGCCAAGCCTACGTCACCGGCTTTGATCATGGGATGGCGGGAGAGGCGCTCTGGGACGGGGGACGTTGCATATTCCGACTCGATCCGCCGCCAGTGAATGACCCGCTGCCCGATATGGGTACGGTCGTCTGTGTGCAGGCCGCCGTCCGGGATGTGCAACCTTGAGTGCGCCAACAGGCACCCGCTTGATCGGCAGGTCAATGAAGGGGCTGTTTGGAGTATTGGCGCTCTTGCTGTCGGCTGCGGCGCCGGCTGCCGTCAGTTGCAGCATAACGGCTACAGGCCCGGCTTTCGGTATCTATAATCCTCTCAGTGCGACACCCACGCTGTCGAATGGCTCGGTAACCGCCAGCTGCACGCTGGTGAGCGGTGGCACCACTACCGTGTCCCTGACTTCAAGCTACAGCATTGGCTCAGGGACATCCTACGCGGCGCGCTCGATGGTTTCAGGCGCGAATACCCTGGGTTACAACCTGTACTACGATGCTGCGTTCACCCAGATTCGTGGCAACGGTACGGGCGGATCGCAAACGGGTGGTGCGAGCTTCACGCTGACCCGAGGGTCCCCCACGCAGAGCGCTACCAGTGTCATCTATGGCCGCATCCCCGCGGGGCAGGACGTGGCACCGGGGCTCTACACCGACACCATTGTGGTGACGATCACCTATTGATCGAGGGGGCGCGCGGCGAGGCGGACGGGCCAGGGATACAGGCCGGGCTGTATGCCATCCGCGATGGTGAAGCTGAACCGCAGTTCGAGCGATACCTTCTGCGGGTGCCCCCATCGTTGGGTAACCGTACCGCCCCCGGACGACAGCAGGACTTCGGAGTCCAGTCCTTGCACCGAGACTGCGGAGAACAGGGGGCTGACGGGCAGAACGTCGAGCGCAAATCCGTTCCGGCTGTTGCTATACACAGTCAGGTGAAGGGGCTGCGGGGATTCGATATAACCGCGGTCCAGATCGTCCTTCGTCAGCAGCAAATCGGGTTCGCGGGATGCGAGCTCGATGCGCGCGACTGGAGTGACGATGGCACTGACCCCGAGGGAGCCATGCGCCTGTTCCGTGCTGGCTACCGACGAGCCTGCCAGCAATGCAATCAGGATGCCCGATTTCAGCCAGAAGGCCGGGGAATCCGCGTGCGGGCGAGGGCCAGTGGGTCCGGAGGAAGGAGTCATAGGTTCCCCTATCGGCCGCCGGATACTTGCCTTGAGGGAAGGCGAGTACACGGGGTCCAGCGTATCCCTTGGGGGCAGGCGGGATGGCCAGAATTGCCCGATAGGGGAAACCCCTAGTTTTTCATACGACAAAACATTACGATCGCGTTGATTGCTAATGGAATCGGCAATTTACCCACTATGGAAGGAGGGGCTTGAGATAGGAATTTGGGTACCTGATGAACCAGACCTTCCACCAGAATCGTGCGCTCATCCAGCGTATCGAGCATCTTCGTGAGCACGATGCGCGTTCGCTCGCGACGAATTTGCGTGGAACCCTTGGCAAGGACCTGTCCGATCTCTGCGCGGGGCTTCAGTCCCTGCGACAACAACTCGGCGACTCGGCTGCGTGTGTTGGTCTGTTGACCGCCCTTGATTCCACCGCTGAGCACGCCCAGCAGGAGCTGCGTCGGCTGCTGCACGTCATCCAGCCTCCCGGTCCCGAGGACCTCGGCCTGCTTCCCGCAATCGAACGGTGTGTTGCCGACTTCACCGGCATTGCGGGTGCGAAAGCGGACTTGCAGGTTACGAGTCGCTTGCCCTCATTGAGCCACGCGAAGCAGTCAGTGCTCCACGCCGCGCTCCGGGAGGCTTTGAGCAACATCGCGAGGCACGCTCATGCCCGACATGTCGTCGTATGGCTTGCCGCGGATCCGTGCACGGTGCAGCTCAAGGTTTGCGACGATGGCACCGGCATGACCGCGACCGATTGCCACAAGGCCGGCGCGCTTGGATTGTTCGGGCTGAACGAGAGGCTGGCCGGAATGGGCGGTTCGCTGCGAATCACGAGCGGCCGGGGAGCGGGGACGCTTCTTGATGTGGCCCTGCCAGTCACGCAGGCTCTGCGGCAGGAGCCCGCCGCGTGGGGTCCTGCCCCCTATGTCTTTGCAGAAGCCGGCAACAATGCAATTGGAGTTGCTCTGGGCGCGTGACTCGCGGTGGTCCGCGGTCGGGTAATTCAGCCGCGCTCACGCGTCTCGTTGCTGCGTCGATCGTCGCTTAGCCGGCACCTGGATCAAGCAGATCGGCTCTGGGTGGCGTCCACGGCGGAACATGGGCAGGACACTGTTCATCCAGCAGGTTGGTCTTAAGTTCAGCGAGTCCGAGTTCCGGCTCCCGGTCATACCGCAGGTCGCCGACTATCCAGTTCGCCCCGCTCTGCATCGCCCACGGCACACGCGCAAACTTCAGCAGCGCGTTGACCATGCAGGAGCGCTGTGCGAGGTCGCCGATGCCCTCTTTTCCCATGGCGAATTCCCCGAGCCAGGCGATCTCTGCGGTGGAGCGTGCGTCCGTTGCAGTCAGTGGCGCAGTGGAGGATGAACCCAGGGCCCTTTGCGGGCACTCGCTGGCCGGGAGCCAGTCGGGTAGCAGCGTCAGCGTTGCCTTGCGGACAATGTATCGATTGCCCTCGATCTGGACGGCGAACACTTCGCGGCAGACCGGATTGACGGGCATCGGGGTCAGTACGCGATCCAGCGTCACTGCCAGCGGAAACTCGTCCGTCAGCAGCCGTGAGAGCCGGGCGTTGGCAGCCGCCCCCGTGGCGACGAACAAGGTGGTGATGCCAAGCCACGTTGCGAGGCCGGCGGCCAGTGCTGCGCGCGCACTGCCGATCCTCGAGATGCAGGCGAGCAGCAGAACGAGGCAAGTGAGGACAACGGCGAGCGCCGCTGGCACGAGTCCGGTGGTGAAGCTCAGGACGACGCCGGCTGCCACGGCCACGCCCGCCAGCGCTCTCGCCGTCCTGGTACGCAGCGTAAAGACGAGCGGTACTGCCGTGGCCCACAACAGGGGCTCCACGATGAAGACGGCATCGCCATAGAACCAGTCGTTCCGCACGGGCCAGAAGGGATGCACGCCATAGCTGTTGGTGAAATCGAGCGCAATGTGCAGCAGCGGCGCCAGCAGCGCGAGGGCGAACAGGTATTTGCTGTCCCCGGACGACCAGGGGATGTGCCTCGACCGTAGCCACAGCGCAAGACCGGTGAGGGCAAGCGCCGCGAACACGACGGCGCCGAGGACGGTATGCGTATAGCCGCGATGCTGCAGCAGGTAGTCGAGCTTGCTGCCCGTCGCGGCGGAATAGAGGAAATCGGCGTCCGGCAGGTTGCTACCGATTATCATCAGGCCGAGCCCGATCATGCGACGCATACGAGGGGGCAGGCCGCCAGCACTGGCGGGCACCGTCCGGTCCGCAGTGTCGCCTACCATTGCGCCGATGAGCGTATGCGTGATGTTGTCCATGGTCGGCAGACTACTGGCAGCTTGCGACTTCGGGAAGCACGATTGACGGTCGCAGATCGCCCTTGGGAAGCTATCGCCTGCACATGATGAAACCGCTGCTGCCAGGACTCCTGCTCATTCTGCTTCCGGCGTGGTGTGTCGCCAGTGACGCGCCTCTGCCCCTGGCCGAGGTCCGCGAGACCGGGCGCGACGGGTGCATCCACTCCGAGTCGGCAAGATCCCTTGGAGCAGGCGCTTACGTTGATGTGTGCATCAGGGAGTCCGGCCCGGACGTACTGGTGTCCAGGCACCGTCAGGGCGAGCCTGAGAGCATCTTTGCTCGCGAGCCCCGCACCGCAGCCGGCTTCAGTGCGTATCTCGTGACTACCCGCCAGGCGAGGCAGTGGTTGTTGCTCGAGTCGCAGGGCAAGGCGCCGGGCTCCTCCTGGGTGCTGTGGGACCTCAATTCGGGTTCGCGGATCATGCATGGCCGATCCAGCAACATTCCATACATCAGGGACCTCGACGCTGACGGCCTGGCGGAGCTCGTCGTGTTCGACGACCTGCTGATTACGCCCACTACCCTCTGGCAGGATGAGGCCTTTGGGTTGCCGCGCGTCTACCGGCTGGCGGAAGCCATGGAAGCGCGCTCGCTGCGTGACTATCCAGACGTCGTACGCGATTTCCTTGCGCAGGCCGAGATTGCGATCGAAGCCTTCACGGCACCCTGTATCGACATGCCTCCGGTGGACCGGAGGACCGAGGAAAACTGCAAGGAAATGGCGGGCTTTGCCGCCAGCGCTACCAAGGCGCGGGACTTTGCCGCGCTCTTCCTGAGCGGGCGTCCACCCCCACGTTGACTGCGTCCGCAGGGATGTCGTTGAGGGGCTCCCCTTAGACCGTACGCGAGACCCTTTATTGCCCGTCCCGGTCCTCGGTCACTACGCTCCCCTATGTCGAGGGGAGTGGCGAGAAAGGCACTCGCCCCGGATGCACGAGGCAATCGCGTTAGAGCTTGAGGGGGACGGTCATGACCGACAGAATCCATGGTCTGCATCACATCACGCTGTGCACGTCCACTGCGCAGGGCGATGCCAATTTCTTCGTGAAAGTACTCGGCATGACGCTGATCAAGCGCACGCTGCTGTACGACGGGACGGAGCCTGTCTATCACCTGTATTTCTCCGATCCCCTGGGCGCTTCAGCGAACGTGACGACCTCGTTCCCATGGCGGCGCACCGGCCGCAAGGCGAGGCCGGGCACGGGGCAGTTTTCGGTCACCAGCTACTCCGTCCCGAAGGGGTCGCTCGCTTTCTGGCGCGATCACCTGACCGAGCACAAGGTACCGATTCGCCGTCGCTACGAGCGCTTCGGACAGGCGGTGCTGCAGTTCGAACATCCTGAATGCGGTCTCGCGTTCGAGATGGTCGAGGACGCCACTGACCTCAGGCGTCCGTATTCGTCGAAATACGTTCCTGCGCAATTCGCAATCCGTGGCTTCCATAGCTGGACCGTGACGATGCAGGCGCCGGGCGACATGCCGGCGTTCATGAATGAGGCATGGAACTTCCGCAAGTCAGGGACCGATGGGGCGTACACGCGCTATGAAGTCGACAACGGTGGTTCCGGCCAGACCATCGACCTGCTTTACCAGCCCGAGGTCGGCCCTGGCAGCTGGATGTACGGCGAGGGCATGGTCCATCACGGTGCATTCGCGGTGAACTCGCTCGAGATCCAGGATCGGGTGAAGGCAGAGATCGAAGGGCTCGGCTTCACGGACTGCTCCGATCGCAAGGACCGGACTTACTTCAAGTCCATCTACATCCGCTCGCCGGCAGGTGCATTGTTCGAGGCTGCGGTGCATGTCGGCTTCACGGTCGACGAGCCGGAGGCCACTCTCGGCACGGAGTTCATGATCTCGCCGCAGTTCCACGACAAGAAGGAGGAGCTGCTCGCGCGGCTCAACGACCCCATCCTGCTTTAGGAGGGGCGACCAGTAGTGCTGTCGCGCCGACCCGGGAACCTGCGCTCCCGGCCTGGCTATAGGCGCGACCGGCGCAGGGCGACCGCAGTGTAAGGGCTGCGGTCGCCCTTCTTTTTTTGCCAGCAGCCGAGAGGACCCGTTGTCAATCGGTGCAGCATCCCGTCACGGGGTGTCTCTGCAGCCCGTCGTCACGGTACACTGCGCGCCCTCACGAACGAGCCCGCTGCCCGGGAGCGTCAGCCTGTCGCGTCGTGACCCTTGAAGTGACACTGGTTCCAGGATGAACAAGACAGCCGAGGCCAAGCAGGCACCTCCCATTGAAATCCGGTTCGTGCAAGTGGGCATGGCCCATGCGCGCATTCGCACGATGGATCCGGGCGCCATTCTCGACGAGCTGACGGGTCGTGTTGCCGCGGCTCCCAACTTCTTCGAACGGTCAGCGGTCTGCATCGATCTGAGCCTCCTGGACGGCGAACCCGAGATCGCCGAGTTGCGCGGCGTCGTCGATGCGATCCGGCGCGCGGGCATGATGACGGTTGGACTCTCGCAGGGCTCAGCCGCGGCTGAGCGGTTGGCGCGTGAGATTGACGTGCCGCTCTTCGCGCAGATCCGTCCGGCGCCCAAGCCAGTGCCTGTCGTTCAGGCAGTCCAGGCACCCGCGCCGGTCAGCTCCTCCTTGATGCACCACCAGCCTGTGCGTTCGGGACAGCGTATCTACGCGCGGAACCGGGATCTCGTGCTGATGGCGACCGTGGGGGCGGGTGCAGAGGTCATGGCGGACGGCTGCGTGCATCTTTACGGGGCGCTGCGGGGTCGCGTCATGGCCGGAGTCCGGGGTGACACCGAGGCGCGTGTGTTCTGCCAGGAGTTCAGTCCTGAACTCGTGTCCATTGCCGGCGTCTTCCGCGTTTTCGAGACTCTTCCGGCCGACCTTGCCGGCAAGCCCGTGCAGGCCTGGCTGCAGGGCGACGATCTGCATTTCGCCCGGCTAGGCAGCTAGGCGGCTCCCGTTCAATCCATACGCGTCCGCGACGCGGGCGATCCTCTGGCGTTTCTATTGGAGATTCAGCGTTGACTGAGATCATTGTGGTGACATCGGGAAAGGGCGGCGTCGGCAAGACGACCACGTCTGCCAGCATCGCTTGCGGACTTGCGAAGCGCGGCAAGCGCGTTGCCGTGATCGACTTCGATATCGGGTTGCGCAATCTCGACCTGATCATGGGTTGCGAGCGGCGGGTGGTGTTCGACTTCGTCAACGTCATCCAGGGCGAGTGCACGCTGAAGCAGGCACTGATCAAGGACAAGCGCATCGAGACGCTGTTCGTGCTGGCAGCGTCCCAGACCCGCGACAAGGATGCCTTGTCGGAAGAGGGCGTGCGCCGGGTCCTCGACGAGCTGATCGCCGACGGCTTCGACTACATCCTGTGCGATTCCCCGGCCGGCATCGAGAAGGGCGCCCACCTCGCCATGTACTTCGCCGATCGCGCCATCGTCGTGGTGAATCCGGAAGTGTCATCGGTACGCGACTCGGATCGCATCCTCGGGCTGCTCGCTAGCAAGACGCAGCGCGCCGAGAAGGGTAACGGCGGCGTGAAGGAACACCTGCTGTTGACCCGCTACAGCCCCCAGCGGGTCGCAACGGGCGAGATGCTGAGCGTCGATGACGTCAAGGAGATCCTCGGCCTCGATGTCATCGGGGTCGTGCCGGAGTCGACCGATGTCCTGTCGGCGTCCAATGCCGGGACGCCGGTCATCCTGAACGATGGCAGCGACGTGTCGGCCGCCTACCAGGATGCGGTCGCCCGCTTGCTCGGGGAGACGCTGCCCCTGCGCTTCGTGACAGCCCCGAAGAAGGGTTTCTTCGCCCGCCTGTTCGGAGGTTGAAATGGGGTTGCTAGATCTGTTTCGTCGGACCCCTCCCTCCGCCCATGTGGCCAAGGAGCGGCTGCGCATCATCGTTGCCCAGGAGCGGGGCGCACGTGGCGGGCCTGACTACCTGCCGCTGCTGCGCCGCGAGTTGCTTGAAGTGATCCGCAAGTACGTCAATGTCGACCCCGATGCGATCCAGGTCAGCCTGGAGCGGGAGGGTGGGCACGAGGTACTCGAACTTTCAGTGGCGCTTCCCGAAAAGGCCCCGGTCAGGGGCTGATCGGCCGCTAATGACGGGTAGGCGGTCCGTGGCTGGTTCCCGGACCGCTTGCCCCGCGGTCAGCTGGTGCGGCCCCGGGATGGGCCCGGTCGCCGTCCGGAGCCGATTTTCCGGGTCCAGGCCGGTGGACTTGGCCACTCCCGCCGACTGCGGGGCGGTTCTACCGGGCAGTCGCCCGGCCGGCGCATTTTTTCTCTTGCGCTACAACAAGTTCAGCTAGAATGCGCGCCGCGCAGGAGACGTGACCGGGCGGTTGAAGGCGCTGGACCCCATTCCAGACGCCTCCCTTTCAAGGTGTTCGCAGTGTCGAACCCCATTCACACCTCGAAACCGTGGCCGTGCGCTCGAATTGATCCAACCTGAAACTGTTATGGAAATTTGCCATGCCCCGTACTACAGCTCTTTCTGATATCCGCAATATCGGCATCATCGCCCATGTCGACGCCGGCAAGACGACGACCACCGAGCGGATCCTGTACTACACGGGCCGCAAGCACACGATCATCGACGTCCATGACACCAAGGACCTGAAGACGTCGACGACGACGGACTACATGGAGCAGGAACAGAAGCGCGGCATCACCATCCAGAGCGCCGCCGTGTCCGCCTTCTGGCGCGACAAGAAGATCAACGTCATCGACACTCCCGGACACGTCGACTTCACCATCGAAGTGAATCGCAGCTTGCGCGTCCTCGACGGCGCGGTCGTGGTGTTCGACGGCGTGGCGGGCGTCGAGCCCCAATCCGAGACGAACTGGCGCCTCGCCGACAATTACGACGTGCCCCGCATGTGCTACGTCAACAAGATGGACCGCAGCGGCGCGAACTTCCTGCGCTGCGTCGACATGATCACGAAGCGCCTCGGCGCCCGCCCGCTGGTCGCGCAGCTGCCGATCGGCTCGGAAGACAACTTCAAGGGCATGATCGACCTCGTCGAGATGAAGGCGCTGGTCTGGGATTCGGACGACAAGGACGCCAAGTGGGCGACGCTCGACATCACTGCCGACATCGCCGACAAGCTGGGCATCACCGTGCCGAGCGATCGCGCGATCCTGGCGTCGATCGCCAAGTACAGGACGGAACTCGTCGACACCTGCCTCGAGCAGGACGACGCGGCGATGGAGGCTTACCTCAACGACGGCGTGGAACCCACCGCCGACGTGCTGCGCACCTGCATCCGCAAAGGCACGATCACGTCGGCGTTCACGCCTGTGCTCTGCGGCTCTTCGTACAAGAACAAGGGCGTGACGCAGATGCTCGACGCAGTCGTCGACTACCTGCCGGCGCCCACGGACGTTGCGTCGATCAAGACCGTCGATGCCGACGGCACCCCGATCGGCGAGCGTGCCTGCTCGGATGACGAGCCTTTCTCGGCGCTCGCTTTCAAGGTCATCAACGATGCCTACGGCGCGCTCACCTTCGTGCGTGTGTACTCGGGCGTGCTGACCAAGGGCATGTCCGTCATGAACTCGACCCGCGGCAAGCGCGAGAAGATCGGCCGCATGGTCGAGATGTTCGCGAAGGAAGCCAACCCGATCGAAGAAGCCCGCGCCGGCGACATCATCGCGCTCGTTTCCCTCGCGGAGACGGACACCGGCGATACGCTGTGCGATTCTGCGCATCCCGTGGTGCTCGAGCGGATGCGCTTCCCCGAGCCCGTCATCAGCGTCTCGGTCAAGGCGAAGGTCAAGGCCGAACAGGAGAAGTTCAACGCGGCCCTCGGCAAGATGGTGCGCGCCGATCCGTCGCTGCACCTCGAGACGGATCGCGAAACGGGCCAGACGATCCTGCGCGGCATGGGCGAGTTGCATCTCGAAGTCACGCTCGACCGCATGCGTACGGAGTTCAACGTCGAAGGCATCATGGGCGAGCCGCAGGTGGCCTACCGCGAGACTTTCACGAAGAAGATCAACGAGCAGTACGTGCACAAGAAGCAGACCGGCGGCTCGGGCCAGTTCGCTGAAGTATGGATCACCTTCGAGCCGCTCGAGCGCGGTTCGGGCTTCGAGTTCATCGACGAAACCGTCGGCGGATCAGTGCCGCGGGAATTCGTGCCTTCGGTCGAGAAGGGTCTCAAGATGCAGCTGCAAGACGGCGTGCTCGCCCACTATCCGACGGTGGATTTCCGCGCGACGCTCACCGACGGCAGCTACCACGACGTCGACTCGAACGCGTTGACGTTCGAAATCGCGGCGAAGGCCTGCTTCCGCGAAGCGGTCCGCAAGGCCGGCCCGATCCTGCTCGAGCCTGTGATGAAGGTCGAAACGGTGACCCCGAGCGACCACCTGGGCGACGTGATCGGCGACGTCAACCGTCGTCGCGGCACGATCCTCGAGCAGCTGGAGCGGGGTGCCAACATCGCTGTCGTTTCCACGGTGCCGCTGTCGGAGATGTTCGGCTACATCGGCCACCTGCGTGGCATGACCAGCGGTCGCGCGTCGTACACGATGGAGTTCTCGCACTACGATCCCGTACCGCGCAACGTGGCAGACGAGGTCATTGCCGAAGTGGCCAAGGCCAAGGCTGCGGCGCAGGCCTGACGAATCAGGGAGCGGATCGAAAGGTCCGCTCCCGTTTTCTCGTCGCGTCCTCGACTTTCCCGTCGTGACGCTCTCCCGCCGACGTAGTCAGCCGGTCGCTTCCTATTTCTGCCCGTTGCCCCTGATCTTCGCCCGCCTGGGTGACTTGCGCCGTTCGAGCACGACCAGCCCAAAGTCGGGGATGCCGTCGTCGCTGCCGCGGCGGAAGTCCGTACGGCGATCCGGGAATTTCTTGAACTTGCAGGTGCATTTGCCTTGCATGTCGCAGCCCGCGAGGGGTGGACTGGGTGCCTCGCCAAGCAGGAACCGGTGTTTGGCAAAGCGCTTGGCAACGGCGCAGGCCTGCGGTCCGGGAATGATCTCAAGTGCGCGATAGGCGCTCGGCGCGTTCATCGCGTTGGGGGGTGGCGACCCGAACTCGAGACGAGGGCGCAGCGAGGGCTTTCCGGTCTTGTCGTGTTCTACCATCTGCAGCTCCCTATGGCTCGTTGGTGTATGCCGCATCCATGCATCTATCTGGCTGGCGCGGCGGTCGGCGAGCTTCCGCGACTGGATGGCCGCTCAGGAGCCATTGATCCCTAGCTTCCGCCATCGTACGTTGCGGCGCCCGTGCAATGACGTGGAATGAGACGGGTGCACGGCTTGTGCAAGGTTCGCGGGTGGTCCTGGCCTGGTCGCCGGCAGCCCGAAGGCGTTATTGATGCAGGAAGTCCGTGCTGGCGCTCCTGCGCGGCTGATCCTGCGGCCCGCTTCGCCAGCTCCCCCGTCATCGCTGGCATCCCGTCCCGCAAATCCGATTGGAGTCGGCTGTCCGGATTTGCGACTATGTGCCCTCGCAAGAACATGCCAGATGCCTGGTAGTAACGGGGGTCTCGAATGTCGGTCGCACGTCGTGCTGGATTCGGTCTGTTGGCTGCGGCGACCTTCGCCTTGAGCGGAACTGCGGCATCGGCAAGCGAGCTAGGCTGGTACTACGGCTTGGGTGGAGGTCAGTCGCACGCTGACCTCGTCAAGTCCGAACTTGATGACCTCGCGACCTTCATCATTTCGACCGCGGGACCGCCCGTTGCGAGCAACTCCACGCTGGGTGACAGCAAGACTTCCTGGTCGCTGTTCTTCGGCTATCAGTTCTCGCAGTACTTTGCCTTCGAGGCGGGGTATCTCGATCTAGGATCATTTCCTTACCGCTACAGCGGCACGGTCGACCTGACGGGTGCGGGCGCAGGCATCGCGCCAAGTTCCTTCGACTATACGTTTGATTTCAAGGGGTACCCCTTGTCCGCCATCGGCTTCTTGCCACTCGGTCCCGTTTTTGATGTTCACGCCCGGGTGGGGCTCCTGCTCTCGAATTCAAAGGAGAAGTTTGCTGCATCGGCGGGCGTTGCACGGATCGGCGACACCTTATCGGCGAGTTCGCAGGACCTGTTCTACGGTGCGGGCGCCGGGATGAACCTCGGCGAAAACTGGTCGCTGACCCTCGACTGGGTGAAGTACGACAAGGTGGGCGATGGCGACATCATTGCCGAGACCGACCTCGACGCCCTGTCGCTGTCGGTGATCTATCGCTTCGGGCCCCTCTGACCGAGGGGTCAGGACTGGTGCGGGTGCCGTGCGTCCGCCGCGATCAGATACCCCTCGCGCATGCGCACGCGCTTCATGACGATGCCGAGTTCATGCTGGTAACGGGGCACGACCCGGGCTTCGACTTCCGTCGCCAGTGAAATGGCCAGGCCCTTGGCGCCAGCCCGGCCCGTGCGGCCGACGCGGTGCAGATAGGCCTTGCTCATCGTCGGTACGTCGAAGTTGAAGACGTGCGTGACGCCCTTGATGTCGAGCCCCCGTGCGGCGATATCCGACGCGATGAGCACCCGCACTTCGCCGGACCGCAGTCCGTCCATCGCTTCCTTGCGATCCAGCTTGTCGCGCGCGGCGTTCAAATCGACGGCCGAGACGTGATGGTGCGCCAGCCGCTCCGCGATCTTCTCCGCGACGTCGTTGCGATGGACGAAGACGATCGCACGCTCCGGATCCAGCGCGTGCAGGAGTTTCCGAAGTTCGTCGGGTTTGTCGCGTTCCTCGCACACGAGGTAAAGGTGTTCGATATTCTCGTTGACGGCGGCGGCACCGGCCTGAAGCATCGCCAAACCCGGTGCAACCGTTGCAATGGCCGCCGTGGTGTCAGGTTCGATCGTGGCGGATGCGAAGACCAGCTGCCGCTTGGCAGGAGCCGCCTTGATGATGGGCAGCAGCGTCGCCAGGGATTCGTCGTTCAGCAGCCGGTCTGCCTCATCCACGACGATGGATCGCACGTCCTTTGCCTTCAGCTTGCCTTTTGCGAGCAGCTCGCCGATGCGCCCAGGCGATCCGACCACGATGTGAGGCTTCTTCTTCAATTTCTCGATCTGCCGCTCCGTCGAGGTGCCGCCGATCAGCAGCACTGAACGAACGGCGCGACCGGCGTTCTGTGCGAGGTCCGTGCACTGCCGGTGAATCTGGATCGCAAGCTCGTGTGTCGGCGCAACGATGATGACCTGCGTTGCCGAGAGACCCGCGTCGATCCTGCAGAAGAGGGGCAGCAGGTAGGCCAGCGTCTTGCCCGTTCCGGTCTCGGCATGCAGGTAAGCGTCCTGTCCACCGAGCAGCACGGGCAGGGCAGCCGTCTGGATGGGCGTGGGCTCCGCGATGTCCTGCCTGGCGAGGGCATCGATGAGGTCAGGTGGCAGGTTGAGATCGGCGAACGTCGTCATCCCCACAGTGTCGCACCATTCAAGGGTGCGCAGGGCGCCGGTTACTCTCCGGGCGCCCCTCCGACATCCTTGCAGGCGTAACGGGAATAGGGCGTTTCGGCAGGGGACATCGTGTCGGTGCCCTTGTACTCGCCGGCGAAGTACAGCGGATCGGTGGCGACATACGATCTGGTGATCGTCTGCTTGTCGGCGTTG
>JBEBIT010000008.1:0-78593 GCA_040080215.1 Steroidobacteraceae bacterium | reverse complement strand
ACCAGCCCAGGCCGCCGAAGCCCCCCCCGAAGCGCCGGCCGGCCCCACCCCAACATTCGAATCGGCACCTGCCGCAAAGCAAACAGGCCCGTAAATGAAATCCGCGTACCCGCAAGCAGCGCAAGGTCGGGCCAGGGGCGTACTCCCGGCATGGGTCTGCGCAGTGCTGTTGCTGAGCTCAGCCAGCGCCAACGCACAGCAAGCCACCATCACGCCTAACTACAAGGATGCAGACCTTGCGCAGATCGTCGATGCGGTAAGCGCCATCACCGGCAAGAACTTCATCATCGATCCCCGGGTGCGCGCACAGGTGACCATGCTGTCATCGACACCGATGTCCCCAGATGCGTTCTACCAGGCCTTCCTGTCGATATTGCAGGTGCATGGCTTCACGGCCGTCGAGACCGGGAACATCGTCCGTGTGATTCCTATGGCCAATGCGCGCACCTCGCCCTCGGTCGACTTGCCAGATCGCGTCAGTGCGACTTCGGACGAGATCGTCACCCAGGTCATTACCGTACGGAACATCAGCGCGGTACAGCTGGTCCCGATCCTGCGCCCGCTCATCCCGCAGGAAGGCCATCTCGTCGCATCCCCGTCATCGAACGTGCTGATCATTTCCGACCGCGCGAACAACGTGAACCGGATCATGCGGATCATCGCCCGCATCGACCAGGCGGGCGACGGCGACATCGACATCATCCAGCTGCAGAACGCGAGCTCCGGTGAGATCGTCCGCGTCGTCAACACCCTGTTCGCCGCGGGCGGTGCCGCCGCTGAAGGCGGCGGTGGCGCCATGCAGGTAAAGGTCGTGGCAGACGACCGCAGCAACAGCGTGCTCGTGACTGGCGAAGCGTCCCAGCGCCTGCGGATCAAGACCCTGATTACGCACCTGGACACGCCGCTCGAAAGCGGCGGTGATACCCAGGTCCGCTACCTGCACTACGCAGATGCTGAAAAAATCGCGACCAAACTCAAGGAGCAGGTGCAGGGCGTCACGCAGGCTGCACCCGGCGGCGCTGCTGCCGCCGGCGCAGCGGCCGCAGACCGCAACGTGACGATCTGGGCGGATGTGCAAACCAACGCGCTCGTCATCACGGCACCCCCCAAGATGATGCGCCAGGTCATGTCGATCATCGACAAGCTCGACATCCGCCGCGCGCAGGTCCAGGTCGAGGCCATCGTGGTCGAGATCGATTCCGACAAAGCCTCGGAGCTCGGACTCAACTGGGCGGCAACCGGCAACGATTCCGCGGGGAATCCGATTCCGCTCGGCGTCTTCAATCAGGCCGTCGGCGGTACCAGCCTGGGCGACATCCTGCGCGGCATCGCGAATCCAACTGCGACGACGACAGTTCCGAATGGCCTCACGTTGGGTGGCGGGCGGTTCGACCAGGCCGGCGGCGGCATGAACTTCGCGGTAATCCTGCGTGCTCTGCGCGGCGACGCCAACACGAACATCATCTCCACTCCCTCGATCATGACGCTGGACAACGAGGAAGCCGAGATCAAGATTGCGCAGGAAGTACCTTTCATCACCGGCCAGTACACGAACACGACGGGAAGCACCACGGGCGGGGCCACCGGCACCGTGAATCCCTTCCAGACCATCCAGCGACAGGAAGTCGGCACGATCCTGAAGATCACGCCCCAGATCAATGACAGCGGCTCCGTATTGATGAAGATCGAGCAGGAGGCTTCCAGCCTTGCCCAAGGCACTTCCGGTGCGGTCGACCTCATCACCAACAAGCGGACCATCAACACGAAGGTGCTGGTCGACGATGGCGGCGTAATCGTGCTGGGCGGGCTGATCGAGGACAACCTCCGCGAAGGCGAGAATCGCGTGCCGTTCCTCGGTGCCATTCCGCTGCTGGGAGAACTGTTCAAGACACGCAGCGTGAAGAAGGTGAAGACCAACCTGATGGTCTTCATCCGCCCGACCATCATCCGGGACGGCGTCGAGGCTGCCTTCGAGACCAACAGCAAGTACAACCTGATCCGCGACCAGCAGCTCAATCGCAGCAACGGCAATGTAAGGATGCTTCCGGGCGACAAGCAACCCACCCTCGCGCCAATCGAGGAATATGCGAAGTATCCACCTGCAGCGCCTGCTGCGGGCGGAACACCCGCGGTTCAGAACACGACCAATGAAGGGGTGCGCGCAGTCTCGCCAACTCCGGTGACAACGCCGGCACCGACGCCTGAAGCACCCGCTGCCGCGCCGCCTGCAAGTCGCGCCGGTCCCAGGTAATGGCAGCCTCTCCTCCCATCGCAATCGAGGAGACAGCGAAGGCCCCGAGCACGGCGCCTCTGCTGTCTTTCACATTCGCCAAGCGGCACGGCATCCTCGTGCAGCAATTGGTGGACGGGGTGGCGGATGCCATCTATCGCGCCGGAGCCACGCCAGCCAGCATCGCAGAGGTGCGGCGATTCCTCGGCGTCCCGTTGCGGCTACGGCGAGTCGAATCCGACGCATTCGACCAATTGCTGCGCGAGCGCTACGAAGGCGGCACCAGCACGGCGATGCAGATGGCAGGTGGCTTCGAGGACGACACCGACCTGACTCACCTGGTCCAGGATCTGCCGGAACCGTCCGACCTGCTTGAAAGCGACGACCACGCGCCCATCATCAAGCTGATCAATGCGATCCTCACGCAGGCAGTCCGTGACAACGCATCCGACATCCATATCGAACCGTTCGAGAATCGTCTCGTCATCCGCTTCCGGATCGACGGCGTCCTGCGTGAAGTGTTGCAGTCTCGTCGCGCCGTGGCGCCGCTGGTCGTATCGCGGGTCAAGGTCATGTCGAAGCTGGATATCGCAGAGAAGCGACTCCCACAGGACGGCCGCATCAGCCTGCGCATCGCCGGCCGTGCAGTCGACGTGCGTGTGTCGACGATCCCCGCAGGCCACGGCGAACGTGTGGTATTGCGCTTGCTGGACAAGCAGGCGGGCCGCCTCGAATTGAGTTCCCTCGGCATGGAACAGCACACGCAGGACCGGATGGATGAGCTGGTGCACAAACCGCACGGCATCATCCTGGTGACGGGACCAACGGGCTCGGGCAAGACGACCACGCTGTATGCCGCCCTCGAGCGAATCAACGACAACACCCGCAACATCATGACGGTCGAGGATCCGATCGAGTACTACATCGACGGCATCGGCCAGACCCAGGTCAATACCAAGGTGGAAATGACCTTTGCGCGCGGCTTGCGAGCCATCCTCCGCCAGGACCCGGACGTCGTCATGGTCGGCGAAATCCGCGATCTCGAGACGGCGCATATCGCCGTCCAGGCCTCGCTGACCGGCCACCTCGTTCTATCGACGCTGCACACGAATACCGCGGTCGGCGCCGTAACCCGGCTCCGTGACATGGGAGTGGAACCGTTCCTGCTGTCCTCCAGCCTGCTCGGCGTCATGGCGCAGCGGCTGGTTCGCGTATTGAACCCGGACACCAAGCAGGCTTACGAGGCAGGCGAGTATGAACGTCGTCTGCTCAATATTCCGGCAGGTGCCCCCTCGCCTATCCTGTATCGTCCCGGCGCAGACAGTGCACATGGATTCAAGGGCCGCACTGGCATCCACGAACTCGCGATCGTGGACGACACCATGCGCACCATGATCCACGACGGAGCCGGCGAGCACGAACTCGAGCGCCATGCCCGCACCATGACTCCCAGCATCCGCGACGACGGCCGGCAGAAGATACTCGCGGGCATCACGACCATCGAAGAAGTCCTGCGCGTCACGCGCGAGGACTAGGGGCACCCCGGTGGGCGCATTCGAATACACCGCCGTCGATGCGGGTGGCCGCGAGAAGACCGGTGTTCTCGAAGGCGACACGGCCCGGCAGGTTCGGCAGATGCTGCGCGAACGCAGCTTGCTACCCGTCACCGTTACCGAAGTCGCTCAACGGGAAGCCCGCAGGGAGGAAGGCCGTTTCTCCCTGACGCGCGGGTTGACCGCCAAGGATCTGGCGCTTCTAACGCGACAATTGGCCACGCTGGTTCGCTCGGGACTGCCGCTTGAAGAAGCCCTGCTGGCGGTGTCGGAACAGTCCGAGCGACCCCGCACCCGCAGCGTGCTCCTTGGCGTGCGATCCAAGGTCATGCAGGGACACGCGCTGGCGGATGGCCTCGGCGATTTTCCCAAGGCTTTCCCCGAGATCTATCGCGCTACCGTCGCGGCGGGCGAGCAGTCGGGCCACCTGGATACGGTTCTCGAGCGGCTCGCGGACTACACGGAAAGCCGGGAACTGCTGCGCAGCCGCACCCTGAATGCGATGCTCTATCCCATCCTTCTGTTCGTGGTGTGCGCCTCAATCGTCGCAATGCTGTTGACGTTCGTAGTACCGAAGATCGTGCGCCAGTTCGAGAACTCCAAGGCTGCCTTGCCGCTGCTGACCCAGATCCTCATCGGGTTCTCCGATTTCATGCGCAACTGGGGCTGGCTGGTGATTCTCCTCTGCATTGCAGCCGCCTTGCTGTTCCGTCGCTGGCTCAGGGCGCCCGCAGCGCGACGCCGCTTCCACCGCATGCTGCTCAACCTGCCTCTCGTCGGCAAGGTCGTCCGGGGCACCAATACAGCGCGCTTTGCCCGCACGTTCTCCACGCTGACATCGAGTTCCGTTCCCGTGCTGGATGCGCTCAAGATCGCGGGCGAGGTCGTCACCAACCTCCCGATGCGGGATGCCGTCGAGGAAGCCGCCGCCCGGGTTCGGGAAGGTGCTGCCATCGCCAAGTCCTTGAGCACTTCCCGCCTCTTCCCACCGATGATGATTCATCTCATCGCGAGCGGCGAGACCAGCGGCGACCTCGAGACCATGCTGGACCGTGCCGCGAGCAACCAGGAACGGGAGATGGATGCGACCTTGAGCACGTTCGTGGGACTGCTGGGCCCGCTCATGATCCTCGTGATGGGCGGCTTCGTTCTGCTCATCGTGCTCGCGATGCTCCTGCCGATCTTCCAGCTCAACGAGCTGATTGCCTGACGCGCTTCCGCTGCTGCTGACGACACGTGCAGTAGCCCCTTGCACCCTCACGCGAATCGCTCTATATATCTGGCGCAACGCAGTCCCGCTTGAGGGGGTCGATGAGCGAGAAGACGCAATCGGAAGAGTTCGACGAAGAAGATGAAGCCGAGGAATCGGCCGGTGCCGGCGATGAGCTGGACATCGAGCATCTCATCGACGACCTGGACAAGCGCAAACGGGGCGCACCCAAAGCGGGCGAGCCGGCGTGGCGCCGCCTCGAACGTCTCCGTGAAGAAAAGATGACGGCCGAGCTCGTGTCTGATTTCAACGACTATGAAATCGAGGGCGTTCCGGACGGAGCAGGCAGGACTGGACGTGGCGCCAAATCTGGCAGCAAGCGCAGGTGAGCGCTGCCGTTATCAATGAAAGTCCCGTGACAGGACGTTGAGCCGGCCCAGCCACCGGCTGCGGTCCAGCAGTTGCCGGGCCACCACGTGGATGACCTTGCCTTCGCGCTGCAGGATTCCGTTCGCTTGCAGCAGCCTTGAACCCAGCAGGACCTTGCGCTGGCGCTCGGCAAGACTCGCCCAGACAATCAGGTTGACCTGCCCCGTCTCGTCTTCGAGCGTCACGAAGATGGCATTGCCGTTGCCGGGACGCTGCCGGCCTATCACCAGCCCCGCTACCCTGACGCCAAGGCCTGGCGACAAGGCCTTGAGTTCGACTGCAGCCACCGCCTTCTCGCGTTCAAAGCGACGCCGGAGCAGCGCAAGCGGGTGACGACCCAGCGTCAAACCCAGGCTTCGATAGTCGGCAGCGATATCCTGGCCTTCCAGTGGCCGCACCAGCAGCGGCGTCCCTTCCGCAATCCGCAGCTCCGCGAAAACCGGCAAGGGAGCTTCGACACCACTCACTCCCCAGACCGCCTGATGGCGATCGCCTACCAGAGACTTGAGCGCCCCTCCTGCAGCGAGTACTTGCAATTCGCGCCGTCCAAGGCCGGTTCGCTCGGCGAGACGTTGCACGCTTTCGAATGCACCGTGAGCCTCCCTCGCGGCTGCGATTCGCTCCGCCGCTGCCTGCCCGAGTCCCTTCAGCAGCTTGAAGCCAAGGCGCAATGCGGGCTCGCCATCGTTGCGTCGTTCCAACGTGCTTTCCCAGTCGCTGCATTGCACGTCCACGCCACGCACCTCGACATGGTGTTCCCGGGCATCCCGGACAAGCTGTGCCGGCGCATAGAACCCCATGGGCTGGCTGTTGAGCAGTGCGGCGGTAAATGCAGCGGGCTCATGGCGCTTGAGCCAGGCGGAAACATAGACGAGCAAGGCGAAGCTGGCTGCATGCGACTCCGGAAAGCCATAGTCGCCAAACCCCTTGATCTGCTCGAAGATCTGCCGTGCGAAGCTCTCTTCATAGCCTCGTGCACGCATGCCCTCGATCAGATTCTGCTCGAACGGCTCGAGTCCGCCCTTGCGCTTCCACGCTGCCATTGCACGGCGCAGCTGATCAGCCTCGCCGGGCGTGAACCCGGCCGCCACCACGGCGAGTTGCATGACCTGCTCCTGGAAGATGGGCACCCCGAGCGTACGGCTGAGTACGCTTTCGATCCCCGGTCCGGGGTAAGAGACCGGCTCCACCCCTGTCCGCCTGCGCAGGTACGGATGCACCATGCCTCCCTGGATGGGACCGGGGCGCACGATAGCGACTTCAATGACGAGGTCATAGAAAGTGCTTGGCTTGAGCCGCGGCAACATCGACATCTGGGCCCGTGATTCGATCTGGAATACGCCGATGGTGTCGGCCTCGCTGATCATTTCGTAGACACACGCTTCTTCGGCCGGGATGCCATCGAAGCTGTACTCCCTGCCGCGGAACCGCCGCACGAGATCGAAGCTGCGGCGGATGGTCGTCAGCATGCCGAGGGCCAATACGTCGACTTTCAGCAGGCCGAGCGCCTCGAGGTCGTCCTTCTCCCACTGGATGACTGTCCGCTCCGGCATGGCCGCGTTCTCCACGGGCACCAGGTTGTCGAGCGAATCGCGCGCGATGACGAAGCCGCCGACGTGCTGCGAAAGATGTCGGGGGAACCCGCACAACTGTCCCACGAGCACAAACAGCTGCCTGAGCAGCGGGCTTTGCGGATCGAGCCCCGCTTCCCGGATCCGCTCGGCATCCGGCTGCTTGCCATCCCACCACTGCAGCGTGCGCGCCAGGCGGTCTGTCTGCATGACGTCGAGCCCGAGCGCCTTCCCCAAGTCCCGAATAGCACTGCGTGGCTGGTAAGTGATGACCGTAGCCGCAAGGGCAGCACGATGCCGGCCGTATTTCCGGTAGATGTACTGGATGACCTCTTCGCGCCGCTCATGCTCGAAATCGACATCGATGTCGGGCGGCTCGTTGCGTTCCTTCGACAGGAAGCGACCAAAGAGCAACGAGCTCCTGGCGGGATCGACGGCGGTGATACCGATGCAGTAGCACACGGCGGAATTCGCAGCCGAGCCCCGCCCCTGGCAGAGAATCCCGACTGAACGAGCAAACTTCACCACGTCGTAGACGGTAAGAAAGAAGGCTTCATAGTTGAGCTCGTGGATGAGCGCGAGCTCCTCATCGACCTGGATACGCACCTTGTCCGGTACGCCCGCCGGCCAATAGCGCTGCATCCCCTCTTCCGCGAGTTGCCTGAGATAGCTCGCAGGCGTTGCACCCTGCGGCACGATTTCGTCCGGATATTCGTAGCGAACCTCGTCGAGGGAGAAATCGCAGCCTTTCGCGACCTCAATCGTCTGGGCCAGCAAGTCGGCCGGATAGCGCTTCCTGATGCGCGCCAGGGGGCGCAGATGACGTTCGCCATTGGCATGCAGGTGCAGTCCTGCTGAAGCGAGCGGCACCCCGATGCGAATCGCCGTCACGGCATCCTGCAAGGGTCGTCGCTCCGGCACATGCATGTGGACATCGCCACTCGCAACCAGCGGCATCGCAAGACTCCGCGACAGCATCCGCAAGCCGGAAAGTCGCTTGCGGTCGATGCCATCGCTCAGGAGCTCGGTTGCAATCCAGGCGCGCCCGGGAAAGACATCTCTTACCCATGCGCCTTCATCCGGATCGGATTCAGATCCCGGCAGCCACAGCGCGATGCATTCCTGAAGGAAAGAAACTGCAGAGGGGAACCCTGAAAAATCCTCCCGTTTGAGGTGATAGCTGCCCTTTTCTGCCGCACGGCGGCCAACGGTGATCAGGCGACACAGCTCCGCGTATCCCCTTCGGCTGGTGGCGAGAACCACCAGCCGCAAACCATCAACAAGACGGAACTCGCTGCCGATGATGAGCTTGAGCCCGACTGCTTTCGCAGCAACATGGGCGCGCACGACGCCAGCCACCGAGCATTCGTCCGTCAACGCGAGCGCTGTATATCCCAACTGCGCGGCGCGCCTCACCAGCTCTTCGGGAGAAGATGCGCCACGCAGAAACGTGAAATTGGAAAGGCAGTGAAGCTCTGCGTACATGGACGAAGCTTCATCCAAAGATACCGTGCAGGAACCATCCCTGTGGCGCACGGCGGTCCCTGTAGACCCACAACCGCACGCCTTCCTGAGTGCATGCGGTGTAGTAATCCCGTGCAACATCCCTGCCGGCCCACCATCCCCCTTCGATGCGTTCAGGACCGCGTTTGATCTCAAGCGGCCCGCCATAAGCCGGCCAACCACCAGCCTGCTCGAGTGGCTGCGGCTCGGCCAGCAGCCAGAGGGGACGACAGCGGCCAGGCTGGCCTCTTTCTGTTGCTTTGCCCGCCTGCCATGACTCCACCTTGCCCCATGCGTGTTCCGGGCGGTGGTCCGCAAGGGTTTGCAGGCGATACAGCGCAGCCGCACCGAGCCTCGCCCGCAACCGCTCAAGCAGCCGCGACACCTGCTCGGGTGCGTGGGCATTCGCGGCAAAAAAGAACGACTTCGAGACGGGGGCATTCATCAAGAGCGGCCCGGAGCGCAATTTCGCCCCCCGCACGGGTGCCTGCAACTGCATCCGCGAAAGCTGTTCGCCCATGACGGCAACGAAATGCTCGCGCTGCGTAGCGAGCGATGCAAAACGAAAGACCTGTCGGGTCGGTGGCCGGTCCCGGTGCAACAGCATGAGCAACAGCGACTGCACGCCAGCCTGCCTCGCCTCGAGGAACTCAGCGAGGTCATCGAGCAGCGAATCGAGCCGTTCGAGCAACCAGGCGCCCTGTGCAATCTCGTCATCGAAATCACGAGCACCACTGAAACGCACCTGAGGTCGAAAATCGCGACGGACATCAGGCAGCCGGCCTGTCGCCCGATCCAGCTCGAGCAGCAGCTCCTGCCCCATGCGCCGGGCAAGGCCGTCCCGTGGCAATCGCAGGCAATCCCCCACCGCATGCACGCCCATCGAAGCAAGCAACGTCACAACGTGTTCAGGCCAACGCAATACAGCGACAGGCAGGCGTGCAAGCAAGCCCGGAAGATCGCGAACGGCGGTGACACTGATCTTCTCCCCCGCTCTCGCAAACCAGAGTGCCGCGCGCGGCGTGGGTGCAAGCGCAATCGATGGCGTCACGCCCAGCTCGCGTACTCCCGCAGCAACCTGTTCAGAGAGTGCGGTGAGCCCACCGAAAAGCCGGCGACTCCCTTTGACTTCGAGCAGTACCGCATCGGGCGCTTCAAGACTGACGCGAGGCGTGAACTTTCCGGCCCATCCCGCAACACGTTCGAGTAGCAAGCGCTCCACCTCAGGTTGTCTTTCGTGAATGCGCAGCTGTCTTGCCAGCGCATAGGCTGCATTGATGCCCATCCCTGCCGTGACACCGACACCCACTGCGGCCGCATTACAGGCAATCACCTGCTGTTGGCCTGCACGCTCGACGACAGCCATCGGGCCGTGATGGGCCGGTTCCGCAACAAGGCCCGCAGCGTAGAGGGCTTCGAAGGGCAGACTCGGCAAGTGCAGTGCCAGCCACAGTTCGCGCGCAGTGGCTACGGCCGGCTGGGTCCCTGATGCAACGCCTGCGGAAGGCATGCTTTTGAGCAAAGCACTCCCCTCTTCACCGCGCATGCCAGCCCTATTCTCATCAGGGCTTTGCGACGGAAAGAGATCAAATGACTTGCCAGGGACGGCCATGCAGGAATTCCACAGGTTAAAGTGTCAGTCGTCAGCATCCTCAAAGCCGAGGCACACTGATCCGAGCGGTCCGCCACGGCTCTTCACGACCCTGACAGTCAGGCCTGCTGCCGCGGGCTCAAGCTCAAGGCGCAACACCGCCGGAGAAGACTCCCGGGCATGGCGGCGTGGCCTGCACAGCACCGCCAGGGAGCCAGACTGCGTAGCGGCCAGCTGCAATCGACGCAGCCACTGCATACGCATAGTCTGCGTATCGCCTACCCACGCAATGACTGCGCGACAGACCATGGACCGCAGCGCCTGTTCCATCGTCCACAGAATCTCCGGCGTTCGGGTCACGAGCAGTCGCTTGAGGTCGACTCCTCGCGCCGCGAGCGCGGGCGCATAGGGCTCATGAGGGGGCGAGACCAGCATCAGCCAGCTCTCGGGAGACAGCTGCTGAAGCGCCACCAGTGCCGGCAACAACACACCCAACTCGCCTATGCCAGGCCGATCAATCAGGAACTCAACCAGTCCTTGGGCAGGCCAGCCACCCCCGGGAAGCTGCTGATCGAGCGATGCAAATCCGGTCGGAACGACCGCAGCGTTGGCTACCCCGCCCTTCCCCGCACGCCACACCGCCGGATTGCCGAGCAGCGCATCGATACGGGGATCACTTCGGGGATCGCTCCGGGAGTCACCGGGGGGATCGCTGCGGTGATCGTTGCGATCGGCACACATTCATTTCCACAGAAGTTCACTGAAACCCCGCAGCCGGGAAATCAAAAGCGACAGGCAGCCGACGGACGGGCCTTGGACTCGACCGATGGACTACTAACGGTGGACTACTACAGGCAAGCACAGCGCACGAATGAGTGGGTCGTGGGGACTGTGTGCCCGCCGGCTGCCTGTCGCCTCTATTGGAGAAAACCCTTGCCTGTGCCCTGCCGCAGCACGCCGACAACGACACCCTCGATGATGAGCGACTGCTCCTTGAGATCCACCCGGATGGGATCGAAGTCGTCATTCGCCGGCATGAGCCACACGATCGGCCCGTCCTGCTTGTACCGCTTCACGGTCACTTCATTCTCGAGGCGTGCCACGACGATCTGGCGACTACGCACCTCGGGCGTGCGATGCACGGCAACGAGATCGCCATCGAGGATGCCGGCGTCCTTCATGCTCATGCCCTTGACCTTGAGCAGATAGTGCGGCCGGGGACTGAACAGCTGCGGATCGATCTGATACCGGGCCTCGATGTTCTCCTCGGCAAGGATGGGCTTGCCCGCCGCCACCCGGCCGATCAGCGGCAACCCCATCTGCTCACGCAGCGAATCCTTGAGCTGGATACCGCGGGACGCTCCCGGCGACAGATCCAGCACCCCTTTGCGCTGCAAGGCCCTGAGATGCTCTTCCGCTGCGTTCGGGGACTTGAAGCCGAAAGCCTTGGCAATTTCGGCTCGGGTGGGCGGTCTGCCCGCGTCCATCAGCCACTGCTGGATGAATTCGACGATCTGCCGCTGGCGCGGTGTCAGTTCATTCATGGCCGATTACTCTTTAAATACTCTTTGAAGGAGAGGATTCTGTACGAACACCCAGTAACTGGTATTTTATACAGACCCGGACAATGAAACACAATAGTCCTTCATCCACCCCATGCCAGTGCGATTGCTCGCGCATCACCCCTCTCCCGACTTGACAGAAATCAGCCACGACAGCCGCTTGTCCGCCCAACTCGACCACTGATCGGAAACCCCGCCCCGCCCCATTCACGCCATCTAGAGTCGCCTCCATGAGCATCAAGCCCAAACTCCGCACCCGGTCCCGGCCCATGGCGTCTCCCGCCCCGGTCAAAGGGTTCACGCTGCTCGAGCTGATGCTGACCATCACCGTGGCAGCCGTCATCCTCGGGCTCGGCGCCCCCAACATGGCCGAGTTCATTCGCAACAGCCGCATGACGTCCTCCGCCAATGACGTCCTGGCAGCCCTGCACATGGCGAGAACCGAAGCCGTCAAGCGTCGCGCCTGGACCGTGATGTGCATGAGCACCGACCCGAATGCCGCGACACCCACCTGCACTGCTGCGGGCCGGGGCTGGATCGTCTTCGTTGATGACGCTGACCCGACCATGTCCGACGCCAATGATGGCAACCTCGTGGTGGACGATGATGAAGCCATACTGCTGCGGCACGACACCGTACCCGACACAATCACGCCGCTAACCGCACCGAATGCCAATCGAGGCTATATCGCCTTCACGTCTTCGGGCTTCTCAAGAACTGTTGCCGCCGGAACGCCCCTCACCAGCATCCGTTTGTGCGACAGCCGCGGTAACACGACTATTTACGGTGCCGACAATTCGGCGGCACGAGCCATCACGATTTCGCAAACAGGTCGCCCGCAGGTCACCCGCCTGGTGGATGACATCACAGCCCTGGGCGGTTGCTGATCACAATGAATTCCTTCAACACGCATCCGTTTCATCGGGCACGAGGGTTCACCCTCGTCGAGGCTCTCGTTGCCCTGGTCGTCCTGTCGATTGGCATGCTCGGCATCGCCGCGCTGTATGTGGAAAGCCTGCGCGCCGGCCGTACCGCTTTAATACGAACCGAGGCCGTAAACCTCGCCGCCAGCATGGCTGACCGCATCCGAGCCAATCGCTTGGGAGCCGCCACATATGCCAAGGCCGTGGACGACACGGGAGCATTCGATGGTAACTGCGAAGAGGGCGGAGACAGCGCCAGCTGTACACCAGACGTCATGGCGAATCATGACAAAGCAGTCTGGAACGCTGAAATTGTGCAGGCGTTGCCCGGAGGCACTGCCCAAATCGATTACGACGGCACCACGACTCCGGATTCCTATGTGATCACCGTTAGCTGGGTGGAAGCCGGCCAGGATGGCATGGTCAGCTACGTCATGAGGGTCCAGATATGAGCAACGCCAAGCACCTTCAAGGGGGCGTGAGTCTCATCGAACTGATGGTCTCCCTGGTCATCGGCACATTGCTGATCATCGGTGCAGTATCTGTGTACATGCAGAGTCGCAGCACGTACCGCACCAACGATGCAGCCGCTCGATTGCAGGAAGTGGCTCGATACGCTCTGGACGTGATCGAGCCTGATGTGAGAATGGCGGGTTACTGGGGACTGACCAATTTTGCAATAAACGTGGTTGATAAGGCGGGCCCCTTGGAAGGCACGGCAGCAGTCGCCGTTGGTGTAACAAATGACTGCGGCAACAACTGGACAGTCGACGCCGAACACTACCTGGACGGCCGGGATCAGAACAGTACCGGCTACGATTTGGACTGCGATGGCATAGATCCCGCTGCTGGTGCGGATACGCTGATTGTCCGACGCGCGAATGCCAACGTCAGCGCTCCTTCGAATGGACGCTTCCAGATCCAGAGCAACCGGGGTATAGCGCGCTTCGTAAATGATGGCACATCCCCACTCGGCGCCGATCCGGCGCGTACGGAGACTCACGATCTGCTCGTCAATGCCTACTACATCAGCAATCCCGCGGGCACCGGTACATTCGCGTTACGGAGGCAAACCTTGAATGGCATGACCATCGAGGATCAGGAAATCATCCAGGGTGTACAAGATTTGCAAGTGCAATTCGGCATAGACCTTACCGGAGGCGACAACAGCGCAGACCAGTACGTCAACAGCGATGCCGTACCTGTGGGTGCGCAGGTCGTCTCCGCAAGGATCTGGTTACTGGTTGTCGCACCAGACATGGAAGTGGGCTTTGAAGATGGCACGGACTATGCGTATGCCAACGCGGCTCCCGGGGCTTTTAGCGACCACCGTCGCCGCCTTCTCGTCTCCAAGACCATCCAGATCCGAAATTCCACACTCCCTCCTCCGGGATAGTCGTTGAGTCAACCATGAATGCCCCAACCCGCTCATTTGCAGCAAGGTCCGCTTCAAAGGTCAGGCAGCAAGGTGCCGCACTTGTTATCGGATTGATTCTGCTCCTGGTGCTGACGTTACTTGCCGTGTCAGGCATGAATACGGCGACGCTTGAGTTGCGCATGGCGGGAAACAACCAATTCTCACAGAACGCATTCCAGGCGGCAGAATCCGGCGTTGAAACTGCACTCACAAATTGGGTTCCAGGTACCGTCTATGCGCCAGGTCCGATAACCAATCCAGACTCGGGCGACACGTTCGACGTGACGGTAACGAACAATCCAGACAATGGCGAGACTGACCTACCGAATTCAAGTATTGGCGTCGGCACAGGTGCCCCCCGAGCGCTTCACTACGACATTGTGAGCACCGGAACCACCAACCAAGACGCCACTTCTACAAATACACAGAGCTTTTATATCCCCGTGCCCGGCCTCTAGGCCCGGCGAGAGGCTGCCAGGAGCAAGACCATGTCCAAACGACTACTACCGCTGATTTCGGCACTTGTTGCCATTGGCGTATCGCAGGCTGCGGAGACCCCGCGCCTTCAGGCGCTGGAGCAAGCCATCGAAGTATCCAGCGCCTCAATACGCGTGCCTGATCGCGCACCTTCTTCGTTCATCGTAAGAAGTTGCGAGACTTGCCCCGCATTGACCTTGCAGTTGACGCAGGCCACTCGCTTCCTCCTTGGCAAGACTGCTGCGACACAGACTGGATTCAACCTAGCCCTGCAGCAGGCCGATCCGGACCCGACACTCGGCATCTTTTACGACAGCAAGACCTCCGAAGTGACCCGGCTGGTCGCCTTCGGCGTAGGCAACAAGCCTGCAACCTCCACCAAGAGCCGCCGCGGCAAATGAACGTCGCCGTCAGCAGGACATTGAGGACTCAATCATGAACCCGAACTTTCGCCGCCTGGCTAGCCTTGTCTCCGCGGCCCTGCTGGTTGTGCTCTCAGGAGCAGGCAAGCCGGCCAGCGCAGACGACACGGAGATCTTCGTGGCTGTACCTCCGCCCGGCACAAGTACTGCTGCGAACATCATGTTCATCATCGATACGTCCGGCAGCATGGATAGCGCCGTGTTGACTCAGGTCGCCTGGGACCCCGGTGTCACCTACAGTGGCAGTTGCGACAAGAACAATGTCTATTGGGCCACCGGTAGCAACGCCACGGCACCAAGTTGTTCGGGAAGGCGGGCAACCGACAACTATGTCGACAAGAACGAGTTTCTCTGCCAGTCCGCGCAGCCGCCGCTGGATTCAACCGGCATTGTCTCGATCAGCAACGTGGCGCAGTATCGCGACCGTAGTCGCAACCGCAGCGTCTGGCAGGCTGTCACCAGTGGCAGCCGCGAAGTAATCGATTGCAAGGCCGACGCACAATCGGCCACGGCGGACGGCCGATCGACCGACGACAATCGTTACCCCATCGAAAGCAGCACAGGCAATCCCTACGGCACCAACAACGGAGCGAGACAAGACAGCTGGTGGAGCTCCGCCGCTGGACGCAATGGCAGCTATACGTTCTACAGCGGCAACTACCTGAACTACCTGAATGGCGGCGGGACAATCTCCAGAACACGACTTGAAATCGTGCAGGACGTGACGGTGACGACGCTGGACAGGCTCAGCAACGTCAATGTCGGCCTGACGGTGTACAACAACAATCAGGGCGGCAAGGTACTCATCCCGATGACCCCCATCGAGACCATCCGCAGCACCATGCAGGACACCGTGAAGGCGCTGACACCGGACGGATTTACGCCTTTGTCTGAAACTCTTTTCGAGGTGTACCGCTATTGGGCAGGCTTGAGCCCTCGCTACCTAAATAGTGATGCAAGCACCAGAGTCAATGGCAATGGCGTATTCATTACACCGCTGGGAACGGAGTCTTGCGCAAAGAACTATAACTTGTTGTTGACCGACGGCGAGCCAACCTCGGACATTGACGCCAATACAGTCATCCCGCAGTTGACTGGATTCGTCGGCACCGATCTGGCGCACCCGACACAGTGCTCCAACAACAGCACAGGCGGCGAGAATGGTCGGTGCCTGGATGACATTGCCAAGTACATGTATACCCATGACTTGTTATCGTCGACTTCCGTGCAGGACACCGTCACCACCTACACGGTGGGGTTCGGCGGCGATGTAGTGGGTTCGACGACGCTGGCTGCCACCGCTGAGGCAGGCGGCGGCACGGCCTATGAAGCCAGCGACACGGCGTCACTGACCAATGTCTTCGAAACCATCATCCGCGAGATCATCAGTCAGGACACCTCGTTCACGGCGCCCGCCGTTTCGGTGAATGCATTCAACCGGACGCAGAACCTGAGCGACCTCTTCGTGACCGTATTCCAGCCTTCCGCCAACATGCACTGGCCGGGCAATCTGAAGAAGTACAAGCTGAAGGCTGATGGCACGATCGCAGATTCTCGAGATCGTCCAGCGGTCGATACGGCAACGGGCTTCTTCGCGAACAACGCACAGAGCTTCTGGTCAGATGCAGTTGACGGCTCGAAAGTGGAGCTCGGTGGCGCAGCCCACAAGCTTCCGTCGCCAGCAGATCGCAATGTGTATACGGATCTCGCGGCATTGACGGCCAGCAAGCCCGCCAACTTGTATGGTGTCACTAATAATGGCATTTCCAGCAGCAATACGCTGCTGATCGATACGGTACTCGGCTTGCCGAGCGGATCGTCGGGAGGCACGGTAAGCGATATGATCCAGTGGGTAAGAGGCGGCAACGTAGACGGCGGACTTCCCGACGAGACTCGTTACAGCATTGGCGACCCACTGCACGCACGCCCGGTCCCTGTAATCTACGGAGGCACAGTAAACTCACCCGATATCAACGATGCGGTAGTGTACGCAGCGACCAATGACGGGTACTTGCATGCCATCCACCCGAATGGGATGAGTGGCGTTGACGCTGGCGAGGAGATCTGGACATACATCCCCAGCGAATTGCTTCCCAGGATGGCAGCGCTCCGCGAAAACGATCCTTCTGCCACCAAGGGATTCGGCCTGGACGGCAATGTCGTCGCCTATAAGCTGGATCACAATGGCGACGGTATCGTGAACCCGGCCAATGTTACGGACGGCAACGATCGCGTATTCCTGTTCTTCGGCATGGGTCGCGGCGGATATAACTACTACGCACTCGATGTCACCAACAAGACCCAGCCGAAGCTACTGTGGCGCAAGGGGCGTAACGATATCCTGGCCGGCGGTGGTGAAACCTGGTCGACTCCCATCATTACGCGCGTGAATCTGTCACAGATCTCTGGCGTCACACAGAACAGCGAAAAGCTCGTGATGATCGTGGGTGGCGGGTACGATCCGTCACAGGACGGCGTTCCGTACAATGTCGACGACACTGGCAATCGCATCTACATGATCGATGCCATCACCGGCGACTTGCTGTGGCATGCCGGGCCGACGAACGTGACCGGCCTCGGCTACGACAGTACGGCAAACTTCACGCACGCCAAGCTGACACATTCGATTCCCGCAGACATTCGCGTCATCGACCTTACCAACGATGACTTTGCCGACCGCATGTATGCCGCTGATACAGGTGGGCGGGTCTGGCGCTTCGACATCAACAACAACGCGACGACCAAGGCATCTCTCGTTACGGGCGGCGTGTTTGCTTCTTTGGGCAACGCCGACAGCGGAAGCCACCCCAACGCCTCGACGCGCCGCTTCTATAACGCACCTGACGCTTCGCTGCTGAGAATAGACGGTCGTCCCGTTATCAATCTTGCGTTGGGAAGTGGGTTCCGAGCCCACCCCATCAACGAGGAAATACAGGACCGATTCTACTCATTGAGAGACAAACAGCCCTTCCAGGCCTTCACCCAATCGACATACGATAGCCTCACACCAATCACGGATGATGTGACTGGCCTGATCGATGTAACAGGCGTCGAAACGCCAACCGTAGCGAGTAGCGCACTCGGCTGGAAGATGCTCCTCAATCTGCCGTCTTGGCAGGGCGAAAAGGTGCTGACTGAATCGCGAACGTTCGACGGCAAGATCCTTTTCTCGACATTCACACCCGTCGCGAGCGAGTCGGCACGTAACGCCTGTGTAGTCAGCGGCGTGAAGAATACTTTCTACGCAATCAGCGCGGTGAATGGCGAGATTCTTGTGCAGAATGAACTGCAGCAGACCGGTATCGCGCCGACACCGGTCATTTTGTTCCCGCCATCCGATGATCCGCCACCGCCGACTGATGATCCCCCACCTTGTGTAGGTGACGCATGTACGCCACCACCACCACCGCCAACTGCGTGTATCGGACTGGATTGCAAGCCACCTGGAACGTGCCTAGTTGGTTTGGAGAAATGCCCTGTGGACATCTTCAACGTGCCGGTCCGCACTTTCTGGACGCAGCAGAATACGGACACAAATTAGCTCGCCCAGGCGGGACCGTGAATTCCACGGTCCCGCCTGACGCTTGCGAATACAACGGACTGACGCCATGCATACGAACAGACACACCAAACCGCTCGCGACCCGATTTCGTATGCAAGGCGTGACGCTGATCGAACTGATGATCGTGATCGTCATCATCGGCATCCTGTCCGCCATCGCCGTACCCAGCTACCGCAACTATGTCATTCGTGCGCAGAGAACGGACGCCATGTCTGCGCTTTTGCGCGTGGCCGCAGCTCAGGAAAAGTTCTATCTGCAGAACAACACCTATGCCGACAATGACGCGCTGGCGGACGCTCCCCCGGCTGGACTGGGTATAAACGGGACCGAAAACGGCTGGTACAACCTCGCGATCACGAGCGGCGATCTCACCCGGGAATTCACGGTCACTGCCACACCAGTCTCAGGTGGGGCCCAAGCAACCGACAGCCATTGCGACTCTTTCTCACTGACGTCGGCGGGCGCCAAGAGCGCGACCAATACAGACTGCTGGCGGTAGCCTCTAGCGGGTAGGGTTCGCCCTTCGCAGAGTCAGCGCAATCCTACACCTCGCAAGCAGCTGGAATCCCGCAGCTTTTTATGTCGCCGTCTGCCGACGGTTCATAACATAAGCTTTATTGCACCGCTGCAATCTTGTATTCTCCACATCGACTCATCCCGCAGTACCTGCTCGCAGGTGATGCGGGGGATTCGTGGAAGGGACGATTCTGCCCACGGCGAGTTAAGAAGAAGCTTTTACTTGATCCAAACTCTGACCCAGCAAGAGGGGAACGAAGATGAAAAATACTGTTGCCAACACCCTGAAGGTGGGCGTCGCTGCCCTCTTCCTCGTCGCCGCCACGGGCTGCGTAACCACCGAGCAGTTGAATGCCGTCAAGGCGACTGCTGACAAGGGCGTGCAGGATGCTGCAGCTGCAAAGTCTGCTGCCGATGCCGCTGCTGCAGCAGCTGCTGCTGCCCGCACCGCTGCGGATGGCGCGCAGAATGCCGCCAACCGTGCGTTGACGGCTGCCCAGGCCAGCCAGGCCTGCTGCGATGCCACCAACGAGAAGATCGACCGCATGTTCAAGCAGACGCAGTCGAAGTAATTCGACTCGTTTTCAGGTCTTTCTACGAGCGCCGCGGGGGAAACCTCGCGGCGTTTTCGTTTTCGGGAGGGGAGTCTTCTAGTTGGGGGGGGATAGGCGGGCCCCACGGACATCACCGTGGACTAACCCCAATAGGTATGGACAGATCAGAACCGCAGGACCCGCGGCCCGCAGTGTACCAGCGCCGCAAGCGAACGCAGCCAGAGTTTGCCGATAGGGCAGTTCAGTCCGCCGCGGAGCGCGGCAGCCAGCGAGGCTAGCGAGCGCCGCTTTCTGTACTTGCAACCACGGGAGGCAGGTGCGAGAGCGGCTCCGGAACGCCGGTGGCCTTGGCGAAAACCTGCTCTGCATGCTTCCAGTCGAGCTGCACCGGCCGATCCTTCGTGGCCGCCACCACCGCGCGCGTCAACTGGGTGAGCCCGTAGGTCTCTGGGTCTTTCTGCCCTTCCAGCATGCCGTGTACTTCCAGGTACAGATTGTCCCCTAGCCATCCCATCTTGCTCGGCTGGTGCAGGATCCGGACAGTTGTATTCACCGGCACTTGCTGGAATACGTTCTCGATGTCCTCGGGGAACATGCGGATGCAGCCGTGCGTGACCGGCATGCCAACACCCGTGGGCTTGTTGGTGCCATGGATCAGATAGGCGCCGCCCGGCAAGCCCAAGCGCATTGCGAACTCGCCCAGCGGATTGTCAGGCCCCGGTGGCACCGCCTTGGCCAGGAACCGGCCTTGGGCTGCATGCTCTGCGCGGACGGATTCGGGCGGGTACCACGTCGGACGCACTCGCTTGTCGACGACTCGAGTAACGCCCACGGGCGTCGTCCAGTCTTCCTTGCCGACGCTGACCGGATAGGTCTGCACCACAGCAGGCTCCCCCGCCTTCGGCTTCGGGAAGTAATAGAGCCTGTGTTCGGGCAGGTTCACGACGATACCCTCGCGGGGTGCGTCGGGAAGGATGAAACGGGAAGGAATGGTGACCCGCACGCCAGTGCCCGGAACCCAGGCGTCAACCCCGGGATTGGCATTCACGATTTCTTCGTAGCCGATGCCGAAACGCCTGCCGATATCGAGCAGGGTGTCCTCGTATCGGGTGACTACATACTGGATCTCGCCGACGACCGAGTCGGCCTCGGCGGGCAAAGGATAGGTCGCCGCGGACGCAGAGGCCCCAGCCAACAGGCAGAGAAGGACTGACAGTGCGAACGGGCGCGGGTATTCCATGGGTTTCATGAACTTAAGCGAAACTTGCGCAGGAGTCTAGCAGGAAAGTGGAAAATCGCTGCCGCTGCACCGGTCCCGGAATCGCAGCGCAGCGACTCAATAGCGGACCAGGGCCGATCCCCAGGTAAATCCGCCGCCGAATGCCTCGAGCAGCAACAGGTCTCCCCGCTTGATCCGCCCGTCACGAACGCCGGTATCGAGCGCCAGCGGCACCGACGCGGCCGAGGTATTACCCTGGTCCTGGACGGTGACGATGACCTTTTCCATCGGCATGTCGAGCTTCTTCGCCGTGGCCTGGATGATCCTCATGTTGGCCTGATGCGGTACCAGCCAGTCGATGGCCGACTTGTCGAGCTGGTTGGCCTCGAGGGTTTCATCGACGATGCGGCCCAGCGTGTTGACCGCCACCTTGAACACTTCGTTGCCCTTCATGATGACGCAGTGCTGGTTGGCGACTGCGGGATCATGCTTCTTGGACACGCCCGTCGGGACGTACAGCAGGTTGGAATAGGCGCCATCGGCGTGGATGTGCGTCGACATGATGCCCGCCTCGTCCGAGGGCTTCAGGATGACGGCGCCCGCGCCATCGGCGAACAGGACGCACGTGGTGCGATCAGTCCAGTCCACGATGCGCGTCAACATGTCGGCACCGATCACGAGTGCGCACTTGGCGCCCCCCGTGCGAATGAATCGGTCGGCAATGCTGAGGCCATAGATGAATCCCGAGCAGGCTGCTTCGAGCTGGATGGCCGGCGGTCCGTGGATGCCGAGACGAGCCTGCAGCAGACACCCGGTATTTGGAAAAACCTGATCCGGCGTGGTTGTCCCGATGACGATGAGGTCGATCTCTTCGGGACCGACACCGGCCGACTCCATCGCCCTGCGCGCCGCCTGCTCGGCCATGTCGCAGGTGGTCTGTTCGGGCGCCGCGACGTGCCGACGTTCGATGCCGGTGCGCGTACGGATCCATTCGTCCGTCGTCTCGACGATCTTCTCGAGGTCGAAATTGGTCAGCACCTTCTCGGGAAGGTAGCTGCCTGTGCCTGCAATTCTGGAATACATTCGGTCTTCTCAGTGTGTCTGCTGCGTAGGTTGGGCCGCGAGGAGCTGGCTTATCTCGGTAGGCGCACCCTTGCGCGCTTCGGCCAACCCAACGCGAATCGCGTTGGCAAAGGCGACCTGGTCGGCGCCGCCATGACTCTTGATGACCACACCGGTCAATCCGACCATGCTGGCACCATTCAGGGTACGTGTATCAAATCGCCGGCGTATCGCCTTCAGCGCCGGCCATGACGCCAGGGCGCCGAGACGGCGGATCGGGTTTCGAGTGTATTCCGTACGCAGCGCACCGACCAGCATGGCGGCAACGCCTTCCATGGTCTTGAGGGCGATATTGCCGGTAAAGCCGTCCGTCACCACCACGTCCACTTCGCCAGTGAAAATATCCGTGCCTTCGACGAAACCGATGTAATTGAGCGTGCTTTTCACAAGCAGGTTTGCCGCCTGTTGGACAACTTCGTTGCCCTTCATCTCTTCCTCGCCGATGTTGAGGAGACCCACTCGTGGCCGGTCGACGCCATTCACATCGGCGGCGACTACCGCACCCATCACCGCAAACTGGAAAAGCTGTTCCGCCGTGCAATCGGCGTTGGCTCCGAGATCCAGCATGTGTGTATGGCCGGTCCGCGAGGGAATTCGTGCCAGGATCGCAGGGCGGTCGATCCCCGTGACGGTCTTCAGCACGAATCGGGCAGTCGCCATCAACGCGCCCGTGTTGCCGGCGCTGACGCAAGCGTCCGCGGCGTCGGATTTCACCAGGTCAATGGCGACACGCATCGAAGAGTCCTTCTTCTTGCGCAACGCGTCCTGCGGGCGCTCGTCCATCGTGACGACCTGCGTCGCGTCCTGCAGCGTCAACCGTTCGCCAAGGGAATGGAGCGAAGATCCGGCCAGCGGCTCAACGACTTCCCGCTTGCCTACCAGGATGACGTGGAGGTCGGGTTCCGCCCTCAATACAGAGAGCGCGGCGGGCACGGTGATCGAAGGGCCGTGATCCCCTCCCATCGCATCGATCGCAATGGTAATGCGCCTGGTCAAGGCGCTTCGGCCGGGAAGATCGTCGGCCACCGCAGACGATCAGTGGCCTTACGTGTGCAGGGGACTGCAGACGTCCGCTTGCTCAAAGGAATGCTATTCCTTGTCTTCTTCGACGCGGCCTTCGATGACCTTCTTCCCGCGATAGAAACCATCCGGGGTGATGCGATGACGCAGGTGCGTCTCGCCGGACGTCGGGTCGATGGACAGGGCCGGGCGTGCAAGGCCGTCGTGCGACCGGTGCATACCGCGCTTGGAAGGAGTCTTTCTGCTTTTCTGGACTGGCATGGTTCGTACTCTACTGGTGCGAGGTCACTGCTTCTTCAACAGATCCCGCAGGTTCTCAAAAGGCTTCTGGCGCTTCCCTTCCGGGACCTCGCTCACAACTGCAACCGCTTCACTGTCGACCGCCGCGCTGCACGCTTCCTCGTGCAACGGCACGAGCGGCAACGCAAGCAACATTTCTTCTTCCGCCAGCCAGGTCAGGTCTACCTGATTGGCCTCGGCAACAATGGGCTCTCGCCCATCCGGCACCTGCTCCGCTGCAGCATCGTCTGCAACCAGAACCAGCGCACTGTCGCCCTGGACCGGCACCGCGACCGGCTTCAGGCAGCGCTGACATGTCAGCACCACTTGGCCGTCCAACTCAGTGTCGATCCCGATGCCGCCTTCGGCCCGCGAAAACCGGAACTGCACGGCAACTGCCGTCCCCGGCAAACAGCCTGCCAAGCCCGCACGCGGCAAACCCGCAAGGTCGTAGCTGCGCTCGACGACCGCTTCGCGGCCAGCCAGCACAATAGCATCGACAGGTTCGTCCGGGGTGGCCGGCATGGGGCGCGTATGATAGGGATCGAGCCGGAGCATGTCAAAGTTTTCTGCTCCCTAAATCCTTGTTTTTTCATAAAGATAGAGACCCGGACTTGCGACCATGAGCCCCCATTCGCCGCGCCCCGCACTGCCCCTCGTACTGGCCTCCACTTCCCGCTACCGCCGCGAGCTGCTGGAGCGCCTCAGAATCCCGTTCGTGACCTGCGGTTCCCAAGTGGATGAAACCCGCGGCCCGGACGAGGACGCCCTGACCCTGTCGCAGCGCCTTTCACGGGAAAAGGCCGCCGCGGTGGCTGCCCGCTATCCCAACAGCATCATCATCGGGTCGGACCAGGTTGCCTTGCGGGGCAGGATCGTCCTCGGCAAGCCAGGCTCCAGGGACAAGTGCATCGAGCAACTGCGCGACGCCAGCGGCCAGAGGGTCCTGTTCCACTCGGGTGTCCAGCTCCTCGACACCCGCACCGGTCGGCAGGAGAGCCATGTCGACACCACCACCGTCACGTTCCGGACGCTGACGGATGCCGAGATCAAGCGGTATGTGGATGCGGAGCAGCCTTTCGACTGCGCAGGCGGCTTCAAGTGCGAGGGACTCGGCATCTCGCTGTTCGACCGCATCGACTCCCAGGACCCAACGGGGCTCATGGGACTGCCGCTGATCTGGCTGAGCGGCGCGTTGCGCCGGGCGGGATTCGAACTGCCGTGAGTAGCCGCAGGGCTGCCGCAAAAGCGAGCTACTAGCCCTTCTCCGCCTTCTTCAGGTTGTCGAGCACCTTCTGCAGCTCCTCGTCCAGGGGCGCGCTGATGCTGAATTTCTCGGTACTGCCCGGCTTCTGGAACCCGAGCGATTGGGCATGCAGGAACATGCGCCTGAGGCCATAGGCCTTGAGCGCGTTGTTGCCGTCGCGATCACCATACTTCTCGTCGCCGAGGACCGGGTGTCCTGCGGCTGCCGCATGCACGCGGATCTGGTGCGTCCGTCCCGTCCCGATCGACACTTCCATCAGCGTCGCCACCTTGCCGAAGAACTGGATCGGCTTGAAGCGACTGGTCGCCGTCTGGCCTTCCGGGTGCACCTGGACCATCCGTTCCCCGCCCTGGCGCAGGTTGGTCTTGAGCGCCAGATCGATCTTCTTGGGTCCAAGCGTCCAGCGCCCCATGACCAGCGCCAGGTACTTCTTGTCCATCTCCCGCTCGCGAAGCCTCGCGTGCAATTCACGCAAGGCAGCCCGGCGCTTGGCCAGCAGCAGCACGCCGCTGGTATCCCGATCCAGCCGGTGCACCAGCTCAAGCTCCTTTAGCTCAGGCCGCGCCTCCCGCAGGGCTTCGATGACGCCGAAGGACTGCCCACTGCCGCCATGCACGGCGATACCAGATGGCTTGTTGACGATCAGAATGTCCCGATCCTCGTGGATAACAGCTGCCTGCAAGGCGTCCTGCAGGGAATGAGACGGCTTCTGCTGTGGGGCCTCCGTCTCGATGCGCAGCGGCGGGATCCGGACCTTGTCACCTTCGACCAGCCGGTATTCCGGCTTGGCGCGTTTGCCGTTGACTCGGACTTCGCCCTTGCGCAAAACCCGGTAAACATGGCTTTTCGGCACGTGCTTGAGCACGCGCATGAGGAAGTTGTCGATGCGCTGCCCGGCATCACCCTCGGTCGCATCGACATAGGAAACCTGGGCCCGTGGCCCTTCCCCGGCAGCGGTTTCGGGCGCGGACCTCTGCTTCGGAGCAGTCACGACTGGGGACCCCGCAGAAAACTGCGGACTGGACACACGTAAGCCATTGAATAAAGGGAGACTGTCCTGATATAGTCCGTCGCGAAACATATCGCGGTGCGGGCAATTTAGTTCGCAACGCGATCCACACGCGGTGGCCTTGGGAAGCGCGAAAGTCGCCTCAAAGCGCCGCATCTTAGTTGGTTCTGAACAGTCAGACCATCGCTCGGCCGCAGTCGGACCGGCGCCGGACCCGCAACTCGGGATCCGGGTCGATCAAACCGCACCGGGCGGGATGCCAGAGACCTGGACAGGATTCCTTGATGCGAAGGCCCCTTTAGGCCGTCGCCGAAGACAATCGGATGACCTTACTCCCCGATCAATCCTTGAGCCTTGAGCTGGCGCCGTCCGTGCGCAGAGTTGCGGCCCCGTACCCACGAAAAGAAGGGGCCCATGAAAAGAATGCTCGTCAATGCAACCCAGGAAGAGGAGTTGCGAGTCGCGCTGGTTGATGGCCAGCGCATTTACGATCTCGACGTCGAATTACCGTCACGCGAACAGAAAAAAGCCAACGTCTATAAAGGTCGCATCACGCGCGTCGAGCCGAGCCTCGAGGCGTGCTTTGTCGAATATGGCGCCGAGCGCCATGGCTTCCTGCCGCTGAAGGAAGTCTCGAAGGAATACTTCAAGACCCAGGCGGCCGCGAGCGGCAAGCTCAACATCCGGGAACTCCTGTCCGAAGGCCAGGACATCATCGTCCAGGTCGAGAAGGAAGAACGCGGCACCAAGGGCGCTGCGCTGACCACCTTCGTCAGCCTCGCCGGCCGCTTCCTCGTGCTGATGCCGAACAACCCGCGCGCCGGCGGCGTTTCCCGTCGTATCGAGGGCGAAGACCGCGACCAGCTCCGTGAGGCGCTGGAAGCCGTGGACATCCCCGAGAACATGGGCGCCATCGTCCGCACGGCCGGCGTCGGCCGGTCGACGGAGGAACTGCAGTGGGACCTCGCGAACCTGCAGGAAGTCTGGAAGGCCATCGAAGAAGCCGCCAAGGACCGCCCTGCCCCGTTCCTGATCTACCAGGAATCGAAGGCCATCATCCGTGCACTGCGCGATTACCTGAATGACGACATCGGCGAGATCCTCGTCGACAGCCCCGCCATCTTTGCCGAAGCGCAGGAATACATGCAGCGCTTCATGCCGGCTTCCCTGCGCAAGCTGAAGCTGTACGAAGAAGACGTGCCGCTGTTCACGCGCTTCCAGATCGAGAACCAGATCGAGTCGGCACACTCGCACAAGGTTCATCTGCCCTCGGGTGGCTCCGTGGTCATCGACCCGACGGAAGCGCTGGTCTCCATCGACATCAACTCCGCGCGGGCCACGCGTGGAGGCGACATCGAGACCACGGCGTTCAACACGAATCTCGAAGCGGCAGATGAAATCGCCCGCCAGCTGCGACTTCGCGACCTGGGTGGCCTCATCGTCATCGACTTCATCGACATGCTGTCGCAGAAGAACCAGCGTGCCGTCGAAGACCGGTTGCGCGATGCCGTCAAGCAGGATCGCGCCCGCATCCAGATCGGCCGCCTGTCGCGGTTCGGCTTGCTCGAGATGTCGCGCCAACGCCTGCGCCCGTCGATCAGCGATGCCACGCACATTGCGTGCCCGCGCTGCTCGGGCATGGGCAGCATCCGCGGCGTCGAGTCGTTGGCACTCGCCATCCTGCGTCTCATCGGCGAAGAGGCCCGCAAGGACCGCACCGCCAAGGTCATCGCCCAGCTGCCCGTCGATGTCGCCACGTATCTCATGAACGAGAAGCGCGAGTGGTTGCACAACATCGAAGCCAAGGGTGGCGTGCAGGTCGTGCTGATTCCGAACAAGTACATCGAGACGCCCGCTTACGACATCCGTCGCGTGCGCGACGATGAAACGGCGTTGCTCGAGAACAGCATCGTCAGCCACCAGCTCGCAGTCCAGCCGCTGGTCGACGTGGATGGCATCGCCAATCGCAACGAAGCGAAGACCGAAGCGCAAGTACCCGTCGTCACGAGCGCGGTCGCAAGCCTGCCGCCACCGCCCAGCATCGCGCAGGAAGCCGTGACTCCTCAGCCTGCTCCGGTCGAGCAGATCGGTATCCTCGTTAAGCTGTGGCGATTCTTCTTCGGCGGCGCCGGTTCCGCACCGGTCGAGGAAGTGAAGCCCATCACCCCCTCACGCCCAGAGCGCAGTCGTGATTCGCGGCCCGAGCGCCACGGACGGGATCGTGATCGCAATCGTGATGAAGGCCATCGCGGGGATCGCGACCGCGGCCCGCGCAGCGGCAGTGGCGGCGAGCGCCGTCCCGATGCAAGGCGCGATCGCCCGCGCGATGAGCGTCGCCCCCAGGACCAGGGCAATCGCGATCGCGGCGACAGGCAACGTCCGCCTGCACCCGCAGCTGCAAACCCCGCAGCGAACCCGGCAACAGCACAGGCAGTTGCAGCGCCCCAGCAGCCGAGGCCGCCGCAGCAACAGAATCAGCCGCGTCCGGAACGGCAGCGCGAAGCGCAGCCGCAGGGTCAAGAGAGGATTGAAGGTGCAGACAAGCCCGCCGAGGGCGCACCGGATGCGAATGCACGCGGTGAACGCAGCGGCCGCTCGCGCCGTGGTGGTCGTCGTCGTCGCGGCCGTGGTGGTCGTGGTGGAGACGAGGCGCCAGGCAACGCAGGTCCGGGCCAAGCGAATGACGAGGCGCGTGACGACGGTCAGGAGCGGTCATTCGACTCGCAGCCGCAATCATCCGAGTCGGGGACTTCGCAGTCCACTTCCGAGTTCCAGTCACATGAGCCGCGTCCGGATTCCCGGCCCGCCGAGCCGCAGCGCAGTTTTGAACTCGCTCCCCCGGTTCCCCCTGCTGCTCCTCGCGAAGCACCGCAGCCCTCGGAGCCTCGCCAGAGCGAAGCGCCGGCGTCCGCACCTGCAAGCAGCAACGATAAGCCGGTGACAGTGTGGTCAAGCAGCCCGAGCACGGGCACGATGTCGTTCTCACCCGAAAGGGACTCGACGCCTCGCAGCGAGTAGGGCACTTGACGCAGGAGCCAGCGCATGGCTGGCTCCTGCTGTTGATTCAGCGGGACACGTTCTTCGCTTGTCCGATCGACTGCAACAGCCCTTCCGCGGCTTCTTCCAGCAGGTCGAGTACTGCTTCGAATCCGTTGGCACCGCCGTAGTACGGATCCGGCACTTCACGGGTACTCGCGTCGGGTGCAAATTCCATCATCAGGCGCACCCGCTCCCGATGGACTGCAGGTACTCTCTGGTGCAGCAACGCGAGGTTGTCCCGATCCATCGCAAGGATCAGGTCGAAGCGCTCGAAATCCTCCTGTGTAACCGTCCTCGCGCGCAGGTCGGACAAGTCGATGCCACGTCGTGCCGCAGCCGCGATGGATCGACGGTCAGGAGGATGGCCGGTGTGGTAGTCATGGGTACCGGCCGAGTCGATTTCCAGCACCAGATCGGGCCGGCGCTCGCTCACCAGCTTGCGGAATACACCTTCCGCGCTCGGCGATCGACAGATATTGCCCATGCAGACGAACAGGATGCGCATGCGGGATGCCCTTCGTGATATCGCTCAAGTGACATCAACGATCCTATCACCCGGCAAGCAACGCTCCGCTCTACTACAAAACGAAAAAAGCTGGGAACCCCATGGCAAGCGGTTCCCAGTCAAGGGGGAGCGTCGACTTCTCGCCCCAGACGGGGCGGGAAGTCGTTCAGCGGAAGCCCGCCGGCCGGTTCTTGAAATTGTCGACGACCGGCGGATCGGTCCGGCACGGCTGCGGATTCCACTTCGAACCGTCAGGCTCCTTCTTGAAGTGTGTGGCGACAACGAAGGGCTGGCGAAGGTACATCGGATCGGTCACGACCGTTGTCACCACCAGCCATTCGGTTCCGTCCGGCTGCTGCAACCGGTCAAAGTATTCCTTGAGCTGCGCGTTCTCGCTGTATGGCACGCCGTTCTTGCGCAGGTAACCTGCCTTCAGATTTGTCGTCTCCACCGTCAGGCTCCCCCCTGGTGCAATTTCTCCCGGAGGTGCAAACGGCACGAACCCGCGCCGCTGCTGTTGCTTGAACCAGCTCGCTGTCGAAAAGCCCTGCCAGGTTCGCTCCCCTGATGCCATCAGTGGAGGCGTGTTCGGCGCGCTGAACCTCAGCAGGCGGGTCTGCTGACCCGCATCGAACTCAAGCTTCAGTGTCATGTCATCCTGCCAGCTGATGCGCAGTCTGCCGGGTACCCGCATGATCGCAGGAGCGCCAAACGCCTTGCACTGCTCGCCCGCCGCGTCGTCCCTGGCAAGATCCCAACTGTCCGCGACCCGCGTGCCATTGGGATTCAACGGCACAGCTGAATAGTCGCCCTTCGGCGGAGTAATCATTCGCCAGCGCCAGTCCTGGCTGATGATCGGCACCCAGTTGCCGGTAAGGTCAATCGTCGCGCCAGGCTTGCCTTGTGGGGCAGGGGCAAATGGATTGGGCGCCGCGGCGCGTGGCGCACCTGCAGGAGGGGCGCCGGCATGACTTGTTGCAACACAGGCAAACGCCAGCACCGCAGCCATTCCCGCTCTAGTGATCCTTGTTGAAGTGTTCATTTACTTCGCTTCCGCCCTGGCCTGTTTCAGGTCGCCGTAAACAGCGGCTACAAACTGTGTCGTGGTCCAGAACCCCGATGTCGCTCCGTAGATGCCGTCGTAATCCAGCGTCGGCTTTGCGGCCTGCACCTGCTCAAGCGTCAATCCCTTGCCGATCAAGTCCGCAATACGATCGCGGATGATCGTGATGGCATCCCGGTAGACCAGCAGATCGTATTCATCGCCGATCCGGCCATGGCCCGACACGATCATCGTGCCCCCCTCCTCGTTCTCGGCCGGTATCGCGAGATCGATAATGTGGTTCAGCGCATCGATATAACCATTGATGTTCCCGCCCGCTGCTGCATCGATGTACGGATACATCGTTGTATTGAACAGGTCTCCCGTTGCAATCACGTCGGAGCGCCGGAAGAACACGATGCTGTCACCATCCGTATGCGCGTTGGGCATGTGGATCAGCTGAATGGGTTCACCGTTGAAAAAGATCTCCTGCTCGGCGGTGAAGTAGGTCTCGATCGGCCAGCCCTGCGGCGGAACCAGCGGCTCCTTGCCACTGCCAGTGGTCGTACTCACTCGCGTCAATACGTTTTCGTGGGCCCAGATGGCTGCCCGCGGCGCGACGCCGATGCCAACGCCACCGACATACTGTCCGGTAGGGGCAATGAACGCGTTGCCGCCCGTGTGATCCGCGTGATAGTGGGTGTTGATGATATAGGTGATCTTCTTGTCTGAAAGCTTGCGGATTTCCCCAAGCAACGCGGGTGCGTTCTGCACAAAGCCGGTATCGATAACCACCACGCCCTGCTCACCGATCTGCACCGTAACGTTGCCACCGTCGCCGCCAATCATGTAGAGATTGCCGCGGAGGTGCTCCGTGACGAGTTCCAGCGGTGGCGGCGCGGCGGGCGCGGCAGCCTGGCCGCGACGCGCTGGTTGTGCAGCCTGCACTGCCGCAGCGCCCGCAACCACGAGCAGCAACGCGACGGCGAACGCGCACCCGTCATTTAGTTTCATTTGCAGTCGTCTCATCACGAATACGCTCCACTACTTCTTCGCAGCCTTGATCATGTCGCGCAGCTTCTGCTCGTACTCCGGGTACAGCGCTTCAGCGCCCCCCTGCGCGGCCTGGACAGGCACTCCCAGCTTGTCGCGGAACTCGGCAAGCAGCGGATTCGTCCCAGGCAGGAAGTGCGCGACAAAGCCCTGCGGCCGTTCGATCTCGACGCGTGCCGAGCACGGATAGGGGCCGTGCTGGTAACCCGGATCCAGCTGCCAGTTCATGCTGCGGACAACCGGTTCCGTCAGGTACACCGGGTCTTCGGTAATGCTGGTGATCGTCAGCAGGTTGTCGTGCCGCATCCAGTATTCGGTCAGCTTGCCCTTCTCGCTGCGGGAAGGTCCATTGCGCCGTATCCAGCCTTCCTTGATATGGGTGGTGTTTACGACCAGCATGTCGCCGATCCACTTGCCCGTGCTAAACCCCATCCATGTGTGCGGGGCGTACTGCGACGGGTGCGGGCGGCCGTCAAGCCAGATCACTCGATGCGTGATCATCCACTGGAACGTCTGGTGCAGCGCTGTTATCCGCTGCGTCGGGTGATCGACGTCGCCCCAGACGCGCATGCCGGCAGGACCGAATGGCGCATAGTCGATCGGATGCGGCTCGCACTGATGCTCCGGTACCGTCCATTTCTGGTCGCTCCAGGTTTCGGCCCGCAGCAGGCCTGCTGCGCTCAGCGGTAGCCCGGTGTAGTCGCCGTAGTCGGGACCGGCGCCACGTTCGGGTCCGTCCGAGGTCGTCAACTGACCCCACATGCCAGTGAGGTCGACCTGGGCGTGGGCCGCGCTGCCGGCGAACAGCAACGCAGCAAACGCACAGAGGGGCAATCCAGGGAATTTCATGGTGGCAACTCCATCGAAAAGACAAATCGGCCGCCCAGCCGCACAGGCTCCACAGCCCCACTGACAACCGGGAAATCGGATCGTGCCATGACCGGATGCGGAATGCAGGACCAACGGCCACCACTTTTTCCACTCAATCAGGCGAGACAGACGCCGTGCCCGGCCAAGGCGCGGCAGGCGAGCCCAGTGAGCGCGGGGCACAGACTGCCTGATCACTCCCAGGATTCATGTCCGTGGCTGCGCAGGAATTGGCTCAATACTGCAATTGGCCTTTATGGCCAGCAAACCACCATCCAATTGCCCGACTGGATCAGCCGCCCAGGAACTCGCACAGGTAGGCAGCGGGACCGCCGACGGCCTGCACATCGAAGCCGCTGTTGGCCGCAACCTCGAATGAAGTGCCCTGAGCGTACGTCTGCCATGCGCCGTCCTTCAGCTTCGCACGCAGTTCGCCACTGACGACGGTCATCCGTTCGGCTGCGCCCGTATTGAAGTGATACTCGCCCGGAGCGATGACGCCTACCGTGGCCTTGAGCGCATTGCGCTCGAATCCCAGGCTCTGGACGCGGCCATCGAAGTAGGTGTTGTGCTTCAGCATGGATCTTCAGGACCTCACGGCAGGTGGGCGGAAAAGGCGCCCGATTATACCTTCCCTCGCCTCAAATCGGCTGCGCGAGGATCGCGAGCGAACGCTCGAGTATTTCCGTCTGCGACTCCGGCGGCGCGCCGGTCCGCTCGCGGCGGCCGATCTCGAGGGAATTCTCGACCACCATGCGGCACCGGTCATGGCGGCGAGCCATCATGGCAGCGAACGCCTCCGGTACCGAGGCCGCCCCTTCCATCTCTGCCCCGAGGACGAGTGCATCCTCCACCGCCATGCCGGCGCCGGACGCGAGCTGTGGGGTCGTCGGATGAGCGGCATCCCCGACCAGCATTACGCGGCCCGAATACCACGGACTCGGAAGCAGGAACGCCTCGAGCGGGCGGGCGATGATCTGGAAACGCTCATCAAGGCTGTCGCGTACCCGGCCGACAGCGCCTCCGTAGGGTGCGAGCAGCGCCTTGAGTCTCGGCACCAGTACGTCGTCTTCGATCTTGACCTTGGCCGGCGCGCCTTCGAGCACGAACATGTACATCTCGTCGCGCGAAACGGGATTGAGGCCCACCTTGACGGGACCTCCAAGGAAGAAATGCCGCCGCTCGATGGCGGGATCCCGCGGCACGGTGACCCGCCAGATGAACTGGCCGACGTACTCAGGCCGCGGCGCATCGGGAAAGATCAGCTCCCGGGTCCTCGAGAAGAGACCATCGGCACCGATCACTGCGTCGTAGGTTGCCTGCCTCCCGTCGGTGAAAGTCGCCGTGACGCGATCGTCATGCTGGTCGAGCGCTTCGATGCCGAGCCCGAGGCGTACCTGTGCTCCAGATTCGAGCGTCGAGGCCGACAATATCCGGTGCAGCACCGGCCGCATGATGCCGCCACTGCCTGCGACATCGCTGCCCACTGGAGTGGGCGTTGCGACCACGCGAATCGGCTCGCCCGCCACGGAGCAGATCTGGATGCCGTGACCCACGTACGCATCGGCCATCACGGAATCATAGATGCCGAGCGCCTTGAAGGCACGGAGCGTCGGCCCGGTGATCGTGATACCAGCGCCGTAGACGCGCCACTCACGATCGAGTTCGACGACGTCAACTGCGATGCCAAGACGCCGCAAGACAATGGCACTCGACATCCCGCCGATGCCCCCGCCCACCACGAGCACTCGGCTCGCCGCAATACTCATTCCTTCACCATGTCGAACGCGTTCAGCGTCTGTGCCGCCAGCGTGTAGTACCCGATGATGCCGACGATTTCGACCAGCAGCCGGTCTCCGAATTCCGTCTGTGCCGCCCCGAACAAGGCATCGTCGATCCGATGCGTCGTCAGCAGCTGCCGCGCGAGGTCATGCAGCACCTGCAATCGGACGGTCGGCAGTTCAGCCTGGTCGCCCCGGCGCAGCGCGGCGATCACGGAATCGCCAAGGCCTGCCGAGCGCGCGATGGGCTCGTGGATCTGCTGCTCACCGACACAGCGGCAGTGACTTGCCACGCACAGGATGAGCAGCTCGGACTCGAGCAAGGGCAGCCCCGTTCGGTACCGGCAGAATGCCCCAAGCGCTTGCGCGAGGTCGGCAAGCTCGGGGCTGTGCAACCACGCAGGAAAAGGACCGTCGAGATTGCGCCGGGTTGCGAGGATGGCTGCGCGTACGCGCCGTTGGTCTTCCGTCAGTCCCGGTTCGTCAGGCAGTGCCATGCGGGCTTTCATGCCGGACCCTTCACCTTGCCGCAGGCGGCGACGGCTGGAACGTATACGCGCCCAGCCGACTGAAAACGACTGCGGCGAGGACCAGCACGATGCCGAAAGCGTAGAGACCGGGCGTGTAGCTGCCGAACTGGCCGCGGCTGATCGGCAACGCTGCGGCACCGATGCCTGCGCCGAACTGGAACACCGCAAAGATCACGCCGTACAACTTGCCGTACGCAACGATGCCGAAATAACGCTTGATCATGAAAGCGAGCACATCGAACTCCGCGCCGACGACGAGTCCGATCAGGCAAGCGGACACGAACACCATGCCTCCGGTCACGCCGGTACCGTACAGCGCACAGGCGATGGCGGCTCCCAGGGACACGACGATCATCACCCACGGGGCGAACACGCGATCGATGACGTACCCGGTACCGAGCCTTCCGACCATCATCGCGATGCCAAAGATGGACTGCACGACCGCGGCCGCTTGCGGGGTGAGCCCGGAGTCGATCAGCATCGGAATCTGCTGCGTGATCAGCGCGGTGTTGATGACGCCCAGCAGGAAATACGCCCCGCCGAGCAGCCAGAACGTGCGCGTGCGGGCCGCCTCCCTGAACGCGATCCCGAACAGTGCCGGTGCGGCGGTCGCCCCTGGCTTGCCGGCATCGCCGACCGCGTGCTGCTCACGCAGGAACAGCCACGAGACGGGCCAGGTGACGACGAGTGCAATGACGGCGAGGCCGAGATAGCCCGAGCGCCAGCCGTAGGTGGCAATCAGGGCACCCGCGATCAGCGGCACCAGCGCACTGCCGATGCCGATCCCTGCGTTGGCGATACCGATCGCGAGTCCGAGGCGTCGATCGAACCATGTGCTCACCGCCTTGAGGTACGCGAGCGGCCACAGCCCGACGGCCAGCACGGGAATGATCACCCACATGAGATAGAACACGGCAAGGTTGTTGGGCAGGACATACAGCGCCGCAATGCCGGCCGCGAAGGCCGGGATCGAGCACAACACCACCGGGCGCGCGCCGAAGCGGTCGATCAGGATGCCCTGCAGCGGCGACACCAGCACGATCATCCACGAGATGATCACGGAAGCCAGCGAGACCTGGGTCCGCGTCCAGCCGAACTCGGCTTCGAGCGGGCGGACGAACACCCCGAACCCGAGCACGGCGATGGCGCTCGGGCCAAATGTCAGTCCGACCACCGACGCAAAGGTGGTCCAGAGGCCGGTTCGTACGCCCGTGCTGGATTCCGCCGGGACGCTCCCGCCCGCGGGCTTGCCGGTTTCGCTTGCCATGGTTTCCTTTGGGACCTCTACGCTCTCAGGCTCTTCATTTGACCCGGCCCCCGGTCTGCCGGCGGTGCCCAGCGTGCCTTTCCGCCAGCCGACGCATGGCACCACAGGCGGTCTGCCGGGGCTTGCTCAGGTTTGCTCAAGAGTTTGCCTCGACCTGCACAGTGCCGTTCCGGTTCCGCGCAGGGCGTGGCACAATTGGAATCGATTACATCCCGCCCTCCACTGGCGCGGCGGGCGATCTGCCGGTAAACCGATCCTTGTCCTGTTGTGCTGAAATGCGGCGCGGCCTCCGCTCAGCCAGACAGAGGCGGGGGCATGCCTTGAGGGGGAGCCAGTCCATGAGTCCAGCAACCTTTTCGACTCACGATATCCCGATCGCAAAGCGGACGCGTGTCTATCAGGACACGATGAACCGGCTGTTTTCCCTCGGCCTGCAGATCAACCCCGACGAGCAGGAACCCTTCGACATGCGCATGACGGCGTACTCGTCGCCGCTGCTGCGCTTTGCCTCCCTGCGGTTCTCGGCGCATTCGACCACCCGTCGCGTCATCGCGGATGCCAGCGTCCAGACCTACTTCCTCCTCGGACTGCAGAAGGAAGGCAAGACCACCGTGGTCCAGGACGGCCGCGAGGCCGCTATCGAACCCGGCGACCTCTTCCTGGTGGACACCGGCCGGCCGTTTCACCTCAAGACAGGCGCCATCCAGACGAACTCGCTCTACATCCCGGCAAACCAGTTGCGCGAAGTCTTCGCCGAAGCCGACGCGCTGACGGCCGTCCGCATCCGGGGCGATTCGGGTGCCGGCGCCATGTTGCGTGGCATGCTTGATGAGTTGTTCGACCTCGCACCCAATCTCGACGAGGTGATGGCCACTCGCATCTCCACCGCCACGCCGCATGTGCTGGCCATGGCGCTGAGCTCGCTCGCACGGACTGCCGTGGCCATTCCGCCGCGCCTTGAGCGTTACCACAAGGACCGGATCCGCCGCTTCGTGCGCGCCAACCTCCACGACCCCAACCTCACGGCAGACATGATTGCCCGCGGCGTGGACCTGTCGCCCCGCCATGTCTACGAGCTGTTTTCCGGCGAGCCTGTCACGCTGATGAAGAGCATCTGGCTCGAGCGCCTCGAGCGGTGCCGCGATGAACTGTCGCTGCCGCTGCTGCGCCACCGCACGATCAGCGAGATCGCTTATTCCTGGGGCTTCCGCGACCTCGCCCATTTCAGCCGGTCCTTCCGCACCCGCTTCCAGCAAACCCCGCGTGAATTCCGCCGCCGCATGCTCGCCGCCACTCCAGACAGTGCGCAGGGCGATGCAACGGGAAACCTCTCGTCTTGAAGCACGGCAAGGTCTACCCGGACGCAAAGACGGCGTTGTCGGGACTGCTGCGTGACAACTTGACGATCATGGCCGGCGGCTTCGGCGTGAGCGGCCTGCCCGAGAACCTGATCCTTGCGCTGCGCGACTCCGGGGTGCGCGGCCTCACCGTCATCTCGAACAATGCGGGCCTCGACGGCTTCGGCCTTGGCCTGCTGCTTGAGCAGCGCCAGATCGCCAAGATGGTGTCGTCGTATGTCGGCGAGAACAAGCTGTTCGAAAAGCAGTACCTGACGGGCGAGCTCGCAGTCGAGTTCAATCCGCAAGGCACGCTCGCCGAGCGTATCCGCGCAGGCGGCGCCGGCATTTACGGGTTCTTCACGCGCACGGGAGCCGGCACGCTGGTGGCCGAAGGCAAGGAACAGCGCGTCGTCGACGGGGAGACTTACGTCTTCGAGACGGGACTCACTGCGGACATCTCGCTCGTGAAAGCCTGGAAAGGCGATACGGAAGGCAACCTGATCTACCGCAAGACCGCGCGCAACTTCAATCCGAACATGGCCACCGCCGGGCGCGTGACGATCGCCGAAGTCGAACATCTGGTGCCGGTTGGCGAGCTGGATCCCGACGCGATCCACACGCCAGGCATTTACGTGCAGCGCATTTTCCAGGGCGCGAACTACGTGAAGCCCATCGAAAACCGCACTGTGCGGGAGGCGTGACGAATCATGCCGTGGACTCGCGAACAGATGGCCGAGCGCGCAGCGCGCGAACTGCAGGATGGCTATTACGTGAACCTCGGCATCGGCATCCCGACGCTGGTTGCCAACTACATCCCTGCCGGCGTGCACGTCATCCTGCAGTCGGAGAACGGCATGCTGGGCATGGGACCGTTTCCGCTCAGGGGCCAGGAGGACGCGGACCTCATCAACGCAGGCAAGCAGACGGTCAGTGAACTGCCCTTCTCGTCGTACTTTTCCTCGGCCGACAGCTTCGCAATGATCCGCGGCGGGCACATCGATCTCTCGGTACTCGGCGCGATGGAAATCTCCGAGGGAGGGGACATCGCCAACTGGATGGTACCCGGCAAGATGGTCAAGGGCATGGGCGGCGCGATGGACCTCGTCGCCGGCGTCAAGCGCGTCGTCGTCGTGATGGAACACACGAGCAAGGGCGCGCCGAAGTTCAAGCCGCGCTGCGAACTTCCCCTCACCGGTGTCAACGTCGTCGATTTGCTGATCACGGACCTCGCCGTCTTCGCGAGATCGGACCGACATTCCGGGTTCGAACTGCGCGAACTCGCACCCGGCGTCACGCTTGATGATGTCAAATCGAGGACGACCGCCGCTTTCTCCGTCAGCCTGGCCTGACCCCGGTCCGTCCTTGCCGCGCCCCTGTGCAGGGCAAGGCAACATCCATCGCGCATTCGTCAAACGTCCCCCGACACCCAGCAGGGACAATGCCTGACCAGGCAGTTGCCTCTCTTCTTGCTCGTCCCCGGAACTGACACCCATGGCTGAGTCGCCCCCCCTGCCCACCGGCCGTCCGCGAACCTTGGCCGAAGCCAAGCAGTGGATGCACGACAAGCTGGCCGCGCGTGCCCATCCGCTTTCACTGCTCGACCCGCGGGAAGCCGCGCCGCTGATCGACAGCCTCAAGGGACTGGACGGCGACAGCTGGGTCGATGTCTGGGGCAAGGCCGGCGACCGCACGGCGGAACTCGCGCGGGCCGCCGAAGTGCGAGGCGACGCCACCTTGGCCGCCGGGTTGTATATGCGCGCACACGGCTACTACTTCTTTGGCCGCTTTCCGTGCCCCAATCACCCGCGCAAGCTGGAATGCGCCCGCCGCGAACGCGAGACGTACCTCGATGCCGCGCGCTACTTCAAGATAGGCATCGAGCGTGTCGAGGTGCCCTTTTCCGGGCGACCCGGCGAAGGCACTGTCATTCCGATTCTCGTCCGCCGTCCAGTCAATGTGGCGAAGCCGCCTGTCGTCGTGATGTGGGGCGGCGTGGATGCGTGGAAGGAGCAGATGACGGAAGTCAGCAATGCCCTGCTCGCCGCGGGCGTTGCCACGATTGCCATGGATAACGCCGGCACCGGCGAATCGCCTGTCGTCGGTTCGTTCGACGCGGAGCGCCAGTTCCTGCCCGTGTTCGACTGGATCGCAGCGCAGGCCGACTTGAGCGGCGCGAAGGTGGGCTGCCTCGGCCGCTCCTTTGGCGGTTACTGGGCGACCAAGCTCGCGCACCTGCATCCGGAACGCATCGCAGGCGCCGTGAGCTGGGGCGGCGGTGCACACCACATGTTCCAGAAGGATTGGGTCGAAGCCTCGCGCTACCCAGACAGCTACCTGATGGAACTCGTCGAGACCCGCAGCCGCATGCTCGGTGCATCGAGCGACGCCGAGTACATCGAGTTCTTCCAGAAGCTCTCGCTTGTGGACTTGGGGCTTCTCGACCGGCCGTGCGCCCCGCTCCTGCTCGTCAACGGCAAGTTCGACAAGCAGTGTCCTGTCGAGGATATCTTCCTGCTCCTCGATCACGGCAGTCCGAAATCCGTGCGGCTCTTTCCGGGCGGCCACATGGGCCACACGCCCCGTACCGTGCCGACGATCGTCGAGTGGCTCGTCGAACAGGTCCGTGCATGACGGAGGCGACCGCGAAGCCGCGCTACAACGGCAAGAACTGGCAGCTCGGCATGCCGGATGCGGACGCGTACTGGATCGACCGCATCCTGTTCGACGTGCAACACAAGCGTCCCGACTTCGAGCGCTTCGTGGCCGATCGCGTCGCGTACATGGCCAAGATCCCGTTGCCCCAGGCCCTCAAGCAGGCGCTCTACGACAATGACTTCGGCCAGATGTATCTCGCGGGCGCCAATCCGTACCTGATCCGTGCCCATTGCCTCGCGCTCAGGATTCCCGAAGACACTTTCCTCGACTCCTTGCGCGCAGTAGGTCCGGTCCATGGCTGACATCACCGGCGTCTTCGCCGCAACCCATACTCCGGTGATGCTGAATTTCCCCGACGCCGTGTCGGTAGCGGACCGGGAGGCGGTCTACGCCAGCTTCAAGGAACTCGGGAAGCGCATTGCGGCCGCGCGCCCGCAGGCCATCGTCATCGCCGCGGATGACCACCTGCACAACTTCTTCCTCAACAACCTGCCCGCCTTCTGCATCGGCGCGGCGGACAGCTACGAGACACCGATCGAGCCCTGGCTCAAGGCCAAGCGACGCTGGCTGCAAGGCAATGCGGCGCTCGGTGCCCATCTGATCGGCGAAGCCTATGCTGCGGGCTTCGATCCGGCGCTGTCCATGGAGCTGATCCTCGATCACGGGATGCTCACGCCGCTCGAACTGGCGGGCGTTCCTGGTGACCTCCCCGTGGTGCCGCTGCTTGTGAATTGCGTGCAGCCGCCGTTGCCGACCATGCAACGTTGCCTGCAATGGGGAAAGCTCCTGCGCGAGGCGATCGCGAGCTTCAAAGGTGTCGAGCGCGTGTGCTTTCTCGGCACGGGAGGCTTGAGCCATGACGTCGGCACGCCCCGCATGGGCATGATCAACGAAGCGTTCGACAAGGAGTTCCTGCGCTTGCTGCGCGAAGGCACGGATGAAGCCGTCGTCCGCTACGCGACCGACAACGTCAACCTGGCCGGCAACGGCACCGAAGAGATCCGCACGTGGCTGATGGCGCGTGGCGTGGCCGGCCCGGGTGCCCGCTTCGACAGCTTCTTCTACAGGCCGCTGACCACGTGGTATACCGGCATTGCGCTTGCCGAGTGGCAGCAAGTCTGCGACTAATCGCATCGGATCAGGAGGACGGCGTCATGCATCCCTTCCAATCGGACAACGAATCGGCTGTGTCGAGACGACAGGTACTGGCCGGCCTCGGTGCTGCCGCCAGTGCGCTCCTGTTGCCAGGCAGCGGGTGGACTGCGGCGCCAGCCGCCGGCAAGGGCTTCATCGACGTCCATCACCACGTGTTCCCGCCGGATTTCCTTGCCGTCGCCCGCGCGAATTCAGTCAGTCCCGCGATCATCGAACAATGGACGCTGGCGCGCACGCTCGAGGAAATGGACCGCAACGGCATCGCGTCGGCCGTAGCGTCGATCACGCAGCCGGGCGTCTGGTTCGGCGACGTCGAACAGGGCCGCAAGCTCGCGCGGCAGTGCAATGAATACATGGCGAAACTGGCGGCCGACCACCCCGGCCGCTTCGGCTTCTTCGCTGCATTGCCCCTGCCCGACACGGAGGGGAGCCTGCGCGAACTTGCCTACGCCCTTGATGTGCTCAAGGCAGACGGCATCGGCATGATGACGAGCCATGGCGACAAGTGGGCCGGCGATCCGCTGTTTGCCCCGGTCCTCGAGGAACTCAACCGTCGCAAGGCCGTCGTCTACTATCACCCGACGGGCGCTGACTGCTGCCGCACGCTGATGTCGTCAGTGACACCCAACCTCATTGAATATCCGCACGACACGGCGCGCGCCATCACCAGCCTGCTGTTTACCGGCAGCCTGATGAAGTACCGGGACATCCGCTTCGTGTTCTCGCATGCAGGCGGCACGCTGCCGGTCCTCGCGGGCCGCATCTCGCAGCTCGCCACGGCGAAGGACAAGGCGGAGAAGATGCCACAAGGCCTGAACGCGGAACTCGCGCGCTTGCACTACGAAATGGCCAATGCGGCCAATCGCGCGGCATGGGCCGCCCTGGCCACCGTCGCACCGATCTCGCAGATCATGCTGGGCAGCGATTACCCTTACGTCCCCGTGGGTGCGACGAATGACGGCCTCGCCGGACTCGGCTTGTCGGCGGCCGAGTTGCTCGCCGTGCGGCGCGACAACGCGCTGAAACTGCTGCCGCGTTTCCGCGGCTGAACTCAGGGCGACGCTGCGCTGGTCCGGACGCAGCGGTCTATCGGGGCCTTCCGAGCAACGCCAGCGCGTGATCGCGTTCGATCCCGCGGACTTCCTCCGCGGTAAACACACCGGCTTTCTGCAATCCTTCGACGTGTTCCAGCGACGTGCGGAACGGATAGTCCGTGCCGAACAGAATATGCGATGTGGGCACCACGGCCTTCAATGCAGTGAGCGCCACCGCGTTCGACGATTGCGCCGTGTCGTAATAGAAGTTCCGCGCGTACGATCGGAAGCCGGCGGGCAGCGATTGCGGATACGGCGGGGTTCGCGACAACAGGTCGAACCGCTCGATCAGGAACGGCATCGTGCCGCCAGCATGGCTGAAGATCAGCTTCACGTCGGGGAACCGCGCTGCGCTGCCGCTGTAGACGAAGCGCGCGATCGCACGCGTGGTATCCGTACCGAACTCGATGGAGGGGTCATTGATGCCGGGCACGAGGTTGCGGCAGCAGTTCGCGCTGATCGGATGGGTGTACACCACGGTCTTGCGGCGGTTCAGTTCGGCGAACACCGGATCGAACGCCGGGTCACCGAGCCATTTGTCGCCATAGCTGGTGAACAGGCACACTCCGTCGGCCTTGAGCACATCGAGACCGTATTCGAGCTCCTTGAGGCTGCCGTCGATGTCAGGCAGCGGTAGCACGACGAAGACGCCGAATCGGCCAGGATAGTCTGCCCGCAGCTGCGCCGCGTAATCATTGCACGCGCGGGCGAGCGGCCTCGCGACCGCAGGGTCGCCAAACCACAATCCCGGCGAGGTCATCGACGTGATGGCCGTGGCAACGCCCGCCCCATCCATGTCGTCGAGATGTCGCGCAATCGTCCAGTTGGCGAGCGGCGGCAGGATGACGCCCTCGGGCGTCAGGCTGCGTATCCACTCGGGAGGCGCAATGTGCGAATGAATGTCGATGCGATGGGGCGCAGTCGCTGCGGCGAACGTCGCTCGGGGTGACAGCAGGGCACCGAGTCCGCTGGCCCCGAGGCCCTGCAGCACCGCACGGCGCATCAAGTCAGGTGTCACTGTATCCATCGCGGCTCCATCAAGCATGCGGCGGCGGCAGTCCCACGAGCTCGGGATCTTCCCCGAGCCTGCCTTGCGGGTTATCGAGGGTGGCGATCGCGGCATGATCATCGTCGTCCAGCGAGAAACCGAAAGGTGCTAGGTTCTCCCGCAGGCGCTCGGCATGGACGGTCTTTGGTATCACCATGAACCCCTGGTCGAGATGCCAGCGCAGCACGACCTGCGCGGGTGTGCGCTGGTGCTTCCGCGCCATGGCCGCCACCACCGGATGGGTGAGGACCTTGCCCTGCCCCAGCGGGCTCCACGATTCAGTCACGACGTCGAGCGTCGCATTGAACTTCGACACCTCGTGCTGCTGGAAGCCCGGGTGCAACTCGATCTGGTTGACCACCGGCCGGACGCCCGTCTCTTCAATCAACCGGACGAGGTGCGCCGGATTGAAATTGCAGACACCGATCGACCGCACGCGCCCGTCCTGCCTCAACTTGATCATCGCGCGCCAGCTCTCGATGAACTCGCCTGAACTCGCAACGGGCCAGTGGATCAGGTAGAGGTCCACATAGTCGAGCTGCAATTTCGCGAGGCTCTCGCTGAATGCCAATAGTGTTGCATCGTAGCCGTGGCTGGTGTTCCACAGCTTGGTCGTGATGAATAACTGCCCTCGAGGCAACGCGGACTCTCGAATGCCCTGCCCGATTCCCCGTTCATTGCCATAGATCGTTGCGGTGTCGATGGAGCGGTAGCCGAGACCAATCGCGTCGCGGACGACGCGAGCCACTGTGTCGTCGGGAACCTGCCATACGCCGAGGCCAAGCTGCGGCGCGGTGCGACCATCGCTTAGGCGCAGCAGCGGCACCATTGACGAGTGCGTAGCGTGGGTATCGGGCATATCGGACTTCCCAATCCTGCGATCAGAGCGTCATCGCGCGCAGGTACTTGTAGCTTTCCTTGAAAGCATCCATCGAACCTTCCACCGGACGCACCTGCATCTCGACGATGTAACTCTTGACGCCCGCCTTCTTTGCGCCGGCCATCACGCTCTTCCAGTTGATCACACCCTGCCCCGGCACGAGGGCGGGCAGGTAGGCGCCGGCTTGCGCGGGCTTCACGCCGTCGCGCAGGTGCAGCCAATAGAAACGACCGGGATGGGCCGAAAGGTACGCCCCTGCATCCACGTCGTGTTCGATGACGCCGGCAAGATCGAGCTGCTGCAGGCAGTTCTCGTCGGGCACGTTACGCAGCATCTCGTCCATCGCGAGCTTGCCGTCGTAGCGCGTCCATACGGATGCGTCGGTATGGAAGCCAAGCCGCATGCCTTCGCGGCGGACCCGCTCGCCCACGCGATTCATCCAGTCGAACTGCTGCCGCCATTCCGCCGACGTCTTTGCGGTGGGCAAGCCCGTCGCGACCATGTACTTGAGGCCGACGCCATGCGCCCAGTCGACCGCGGCGCCAAAGCCTGCCTCGTCGAACTCATTCGCCATGAAGTGGCTGCTCTCGCAGCTGAGGCCCGAGTCCGTGATGATCTTGCGGATCTGCGCCGGCGGCATGTCGGTGAGCGGGCCGTAGTCACCGCGCACGTTGCCCTTGAAGCCGTGGAACGAAGTGATCTCCATCCCGGTGTAGCCCACGTCCTTGAGCTCCTTGAGGGTGCCGGCGAAATCGCGGATGAACCAGTCCCTGAGCGAATGCGTCTGGAACAGGAAAGGCGTATCGAGCGCGAACGCGTTGCGCGAGAGGCCCAAGCCTCCGACCACTGCGGCTGCCGACAGCGCGCCGGTGATGAATTCCCGTCTCGAACAGTTCGCGACTCGCATGGGTTCCCCTCCGTGTGCAAACCTTGGTGTTGTCGCGGGCATCAGGCGTGACACCCGTATTTGTTTGATGCAGCTTGCGTGGCCTAGACAGCGCTGTCAACATTGCGCCCGCAGCCTGTTTTCATCCGGAGTTGTCTGCATGAAGCGCTTGATCGCCGTCGTCGTGCTGGTCACATTCCCGATGGCACTGATTGGGGCTGCCGCACCGCAGCGCGCCGTTGGCATCACCGGGCAACCCTGTCCCCCACCGGCCGCGGCAGCCGGCACGCTGACGCCGCGGCTTGCCCGGCTCCTCGAGCCAGGGGCAACCCAGCTGCCAGCGGACCCGGCCACTGCGGCCGCCCGCCAGCGCACCGATGCGGAACGCCTCGCGAACGACTGGGCCCAGTTGTGCCGTTACGAAGCCGAGAATCGTGCGCTCGGCTCGCCCGCCGCGGATGAACAGCGCGTCGTCTTCATGGGTGATTCGATTACCGAATTCTGGAAGCTGGGCGATCCCGCCCTGTTTTCTGCCGGCGTCATCGATCGTGGCATCAGCGGCCAGACCACGGGGCAGATGCTGGTGCGCTTCCGCCAGGATGTCGTGGCACTCGAACCCATCGCGGTCCACATCATGGGGGGCACCAACGATGTCGCCGGCAACTCCGGGCCGACCACGCTCGAGACGGTGCAGGCGAATATCCAGTCGATGGTGGAGCTGGCCGAGGCACATGGCATCGAGGTCATCCTCGCGTCGGTTCCGCCTGCTGCCGATTTCCCGTGGAAACCCGGGCTCGATCCGGCGCCGACCATCGCGCGCCTGAACGCATGGCTGCAAGGTTATGCTGCCGGCAAGGGCATTCGTTACGTCGACTATCACGCCGTGCTTGCCGACAAGGCACTTGGCCTGACCAAGACGCTGACCAACGACGGCGTCCATCCCAACAGGGACGGATATGCATTGATGAAGCCACTGGCAACAGCGGCGATTGCCGCGGCGCGTGGCGAACCGCGTCCGTGAACTCGACGGACCCGAGTCTGCCAGGCTTGCGTCCGGCCATCGCCTCTGCGGGACCCTGGAAGAAAACTGCTCATGAACAGATGGAATGATCTAGAGGAACGACAATGCACCACCGACTCTTTCGACTGATCGCCCTGCTGTGCCTGGGCGCCGTGAGCAGCGTGCTCATGGGAGCCGAACCGCCTCCCGCTGAGGTGAAGAACGTCATGCCGGGCGTGTACATCTTCCAGTACCGCGGTTACCAGTCGATGTTCGTCGTCGACCCGGCAGGCGTCGTCGTCACTGATCCGATCAGCACGACCACGGCGCCCGTGTACCTCGCGGAGATTCGCAAGATCACGCAGGCGCCGATCAAGTATGTGGTCTACAGCCATCATCATTACGACCACATCGAAGGTGGCGCGGTATTCCAGGAGAAAGGCACTGAGTTCGTTGCGCATCGACTTGCCCGTGTGCAGCTTGATCGCCTGAAGAACCCGGCCATCCCGCTGCCGACGAAGCTGGTCAACGACAAGATGACGCTTAAAGTAGGCAAGACCCGCGTCGACCTGCTCTACCTTGGCCGCAATCACTCCGACAACAGTCTCGTGATCTCGGTACCCGACCAGAAGGTCATCTACGCCGCCGACTGGCTGCCGGTGAAGGAAATCTTCTGGCGCAGCATGTTCGACTCCTACGTCGACGAATGGCTGGAAGGTATCGACCGCGTGCTCGCGCTCGACTGGGAGAAGCTGGTCGTCAGCCATCCGCGTGCGAACAACCCCAAGGGCTGGGGCGACAAGGACGACATCCGCGCGATGAAGGGCTACTTCACGGACCTGAAGGAAGCCGTCCGCGTCGCCCACATGCAGGGCAAGTGCCCCGACGTCGCGCCAAAGGAAATCAAGCTCCCGAAATACGCGAGCTGGGTGACCTACGACGAGTACCTGCCGCTCAACGTCGACCGCATGTGCCTTTACTGGCGCAACGGCTGGCAGTAACAGGTACTGCCCGTCATTTTCATCGCGTCCCCCGCAGGATTGATGCGTCGATCTTGCGGGCATCCGTGCAGCCGGACAGGGCCATGCTCACTTCAAGCTCTTTGCGCAGGATCTCAAGCGCCAGCAGCACCCCGGCTTCGCCCCTTGCTGCCAGCGCGTACAGGAACGCCTTGCCAATAAGGCAGCCACGAGCACCCAGCGCAAGCGCCTTCAAGACATCCTGGCCGCTCTGGACGCCGCCATCGAAGAGCACCTCGCAGCGTCCGGCCACGGCCTCAACGACTTCAGGCAGGACAGAGATCGTCGACGGCGCGCTGTCGAGCTGCCGGCCCCCGTGGTTCGACACCACGAGCGCATCAACCCCGTGCTCTGCCGCGAGGCGGGCATCCTCGGCGTCTAGCACGCCCTTGACGATGAGCTTTCCGGGCCAACGCGCCCGCACCCATTCGAGGTCTGCCCATGTGATGGAAGGATCGAACTGCGTCGCGATCCACTGGGACAACGTCAGCAGACCGCCTGTGTCCGGCATGCGCGCCACAAGGTTGCCGAACGTGCGACGCTTGCCGAACAGGACACCCATCGCCCATGCGGGCTTGCTCGCGATATCGAGCGCGTTGCGCAGCGTCAGGCGCGGGGGAATGCTGAGGCCGTTCTTCGCATCGCGTCGCCGCACTCCCATCACCGTCAGGTCGAGCGTCAGCATCAACGCACTGCATCGGGCGGCCACCGCCCGTGCGATCAGCTCCTCATTGAAGCTGCGGTCCTTCATCAGGTACAACTGGAACCAGAACGGCTTCGTGACTGAGCCTGCGACGTCCTCAATCGAGCAGATGGACATCGTACTCAACGTGAATGGCACGCCGACCTGTTGTGCTGCTCTCGCGCCGTGAATCTCGCCATTGCCGTGGAAAAGCCCCGTGAGACCAGTGGGAGCAATTGCCACCGGGAAGCTCCACGGCTCACCGAGCACGGTGGTCGCCACCGACAGCTGCGACAGGTCGATCATCACGCGCTGCCTGAGTTCTAGCGCCTCGAGGTCCGCGCGATTGCGCCTCAGCGTAATCTCGTCGTATGAACCTCGATCCGCATACTCGAAAATAGCCCGGGGAACCCGCTTGCGGGCAAGGTCCCGCAAATCCGCAATGCTGTTGATCACCGCCACACTTTCCCCCTCGTTCGGCCTTGAACCACGTCAGGCGGGCAATGTTACCCGTTGTCGTTGGGGTGGTTGCAACGCTCCCCAACTGCAGGAAGAACGTAGCCGCTAAGCGGTCGCCTCACGCAGCCGTGGCCGTTTTGAACGATCGGGACGATCCGGGCAACGAAACCGCAGTCGCAAGTGAGGCTGAATCGAGAAGGTCACGTCTGTTCACAAGCGTCCTTTGGGAGCCAACGGCAACCGCGTCATCAGCGACTACAGATCCACCCACTGAGCGCCGCGCCGCGCGCTATCGATCGCGCAAGCCAGGAACGCAAGACCGCGGACGCCGTCCGCTGCAGTTGGATAGTCCCTCGCGAGCGGCACGCCGCTGCGATGGCGCCAGATGTCGCGGATGATGCTGCGATACAAAGTCGCAAACGCTTCGATGTAGCCCTCGGGATGACCGGACGGCAGTCGCGTGACGCCCTTCGCGCCTGAGCCCATGTAACCGTTACCGACTTCGAGACGCTGGTGTGGCTGGCCTTTCGGCTTGAAGACAAGGATGTTCGGATCCTGCTGGTGCCATTCGAGCCCGCCCTCCGATCCGTAGATGCGGATACTGAGGCCGTTCGATTCGCCGCATGCCACCTGCGAGCAGGTCAGCACGCCTGTCGCGCCGTTGTTCATGCGCAGCAGGATGTTCGCGTCGTCGTCGAGCAGCCGGCCTTCCACGAAGATCCTGAAGTCCGCGCACAGCGACTTGATCTCAAGGCCAGTGATGAACTCCAGCAGGTTCTCGCAGTGCGTGCCGATGTCGGCGACACAGCCGCTCTCGCCCGACTTCTTCGGATCGGTGCGCCACGAGGCCTGCTTCTGGCCGGTGGACTCGAGCGGATCCATCAACCAGTCCTGCAGGTATTCGACAAGCACCTTGCGGACTTCGCCCACCTGGCCCGAGCGGACCCGCTCGCGAGCTTCGATGACGGCGGGATAGCCCGTGTAAGTGTGGGTCAGGCCGAACACCAGCGACCGCTGCTCCGCGAGCGTCTTGAGCGTCGTTGCCTCGTCGACGGAGAGCGCAATCGGCTTGTCGCACACGACATGGATGCCCGCATCCAGGAAGGCCTTTGCGACCGGGAAATGCAGGTGATTCGGTGTCGCGATGATGACGAAGTCGATACCGTCGGGCCGCTTTGCCTCTTCCATAGCCATCGTCGCGTAGGAGTCGTAGGCCCGATCGAGGAACCATTCCGCCGCGCTCGCGCGGTTGCGCGCAGGATCAGACGACAGCGCCCCGGCGACAATGCGCGCCGCACCGTCGAGCTCGACTGCCATGCGGTGCACGCGACCGATGAAGGCACCCTGACCGCCTCCCACGATGCCGGCACGCAGCGGCCTGTCGGCCTTCACTTCCGAGCTCATCTTGCTTCCCTCGTCTTGTTGTTCTTGTCCGGCCGCGATCACTCAGGAGCGATAGGGCTCGCGGCCGATTCCCTGGACCGGGATCCCCTGCGCCGCAAGCACTTCCGTCTGCAGCGCGTGCATTGCGGCGGCGGCCTCGTCGATGGCCTTGATGAACGCCATCGAGCCCTGGAGGATCGGCCCGAGCTTCTGGCGGTCGTCGACGCGCGCCGGGGGATACTCGTGCTCGACGACGAGATACGTCTGCGACGCATCGATCGACAGCAACTCACGAGCCGCGAGCTGGTGATCGAGCCAGTCGACACTGCGGTTTTGCAGGTATGCAAGCGGATCGTGTCGCGCTGTGCCCGGCAATTCGTGTTCCGCGAGCACCACCTGCTTCTTCCATGCGTTTCGTTGCAGTGACGGATCCCTCGCCGGCTTGCCGTCCACCCAGTCGCCGCGCTGCATCGTCTGGCCACCGTACCCCCACGCCGACACGCCGCGCGCATCGATCACTTGTCCCTTCACGTGGAAGCCGTCGATGAGGAACCCGTAGCCCTCATCCTTGAGGTACTGGAACAGCGAGCGGGTGTCCTGCCCCATGAGGATGGCATGCGAAGGATCGTAGTGGATGCGGAACTGGTCACCGACACCGTGCTTCTCGCAGATCCGGTGCAACGCAATCCACGGTCCTGGAGCGTAGGCAATGTTGTTGTGCCACTTGTCCGAGACATTCCAGCCCGGCATCGGGCACTGCTCGACGCGGTACACGAGGCCGCGCGCCTTCGCTTCGCGCAGGAGCGGCACGAATACCTCCTCGAACATGGCGAGGTTCTGGTCCATCTCGAGATCGGGATTGCGCCCGACAAAGCCGCACACCGCCTTGACGCCCAATGCCGTCGCGGCATCGAACACACGCAGCATCAACTCGTGGCGCAAGCGACGCGCGGCGGGCGCGGCAACCAGCATGTTGTCGAAGTACGCGAGATCGGACAAACCCGTTCCGGTCGAACGCATCGCAAGCTCGATACGGGCCACGCGCCTCGCGTCCAGCGGCTTGCGCAGATCGAGCGTATTGGCCACGGGATCGAGCATCGCCTCGGCAGGGATGTCGCTTTCGTCCGGATGCAGGGCACACGACAGCTGGATGTTGGGCGAGCCGATCTCACGGGCGAAATCGAGCCACGCCTCCACTTCCAGATCCGGGTCGGCTTCGCGGCGCGCAGCCGGCACGAGTCCGCGCAATGCAGCGGTCAACACGCTGAGCTTCATGGCGCGAGGCTTGAAAGACTGGATCATGGTCGGTTCCCGCAACGATTCTGATGGCATGCCAGTGGGGACAAGGACTTCGATTATCCACTGCGCCGCGACCCGCAGCGCCGGGTCAGCGCATCCCCAATTACGCGACCGGCAGGCCCGCGGGAGCTTGCAGCGCGACTGACACCGCTGTCAAACGTCCCTTGCCATTGCAGCGTATACGGGCATCCGCAACAATGGGTCCCCGCTGTGACTTGCCACAAAAATGACACGCCGAACCCGCACGAAGACGAGCCAGACGCCCACGATCCGGGACGTGGCCCGCGTTGCCAAGGTTTCGGTCGCAACCGTCTCCAGGACCCTGGCCTCCCCGGACACCGTCCGTGCCGCCACCCGCGAGCGGGTCGAGAACGCAATCCGCAAGTCCGGCTACCGCCCCAATGCGCTCGCGAGCCGCCTGCGCCGCCAGAAGAGCGACAGCATCGTCGTCGTCGTGCCTTCCATCCATAACCCGTTCTTCTCGAACGTCATCCGTGGCATCGAGAACCTCGCCCACCTGAGCGGTTACAAGGTGCTGCTTGGGGAAAGCCAGGGCAACCAGGAAAGGCTGGACAGCTATGCCTCCATGCTGGCACGCAAGGAAGCGGATGGCCTGATCCTGCTCGGCGCCCTGCTGCCCTCGATCCTCAAGAATGCGACGGACGACGAGCGCTCATCCATCCCGGTCGTTACCGCTTGCGAATATTTCGACCACATCAAGCTGCCGAACGTGAGGATCGACAACGTCGCGGCGGCGGCCATGGCAACGGAGCACCTGATCCGCCTCGGGCACACGCGCATCGCCAAGATCACGGGCCCGATGCACAACCCCTTGAGCAAGGACCGGCTTGCCGGCTTCAGGCAATGCATGGCCCAGGCAAAGATCAAGGTCGACGAGGAACTCATCGTCAACGGCGACTTCTCGGCGCCCTCTGGCTATGCCGCGATGAAAACGCTGCTCGGCAAGCCAATGAAGCCGACCGGCGTGTTCTGCTCCAACGACGAAATGGCGATCGGCGCTGCTCGTGCGATCAAGGAAACCCGACTGAGGATACCCCGCGATATCTCGATCGTCGGCTTTGACGACATCCGCTTTTCCGGCTACTGCGACCCGCCGCTGACCACGATCCACCAGCCACAGGCCGCCATCGGCGAAATGGCCATGCAGCTCATGATCGAGATGCTGCAGGACGAGGCCGACCTGTCGGGCGATGCGGTGCGCACCATCGTCCTGCCGCATTCGCTGATCGTTCGTACCTCGACCGGCCGGGCCGACTGACCGCCTCGCGATATCGCACTGCAGCAGCGAAGATCCAGCATTGCCCTCTGCGCATCGATTGCGCTAGATTCCCGACATCGTAACGGTGTAATCGTTTCCATTTCAGTGCCGAGGCCGCTGGATGGAGCCCTCCGGAGACCCACAATGCCAGCCCACGCTTCGCTAACCAACGCGACGATTGCAAGACGCAGTCCGCCTGCTGTCCGCCGCTTCTCACGGTGGCTGGCGATCCCGATCACGGTCGCCGCGGGCGCGCTCGGTACTGTCGCACCCGCAAGCGCGGCACAGCCGGCCGGTGGCATTCCGGACCTGACTGGTGCCTGGGTTCGCATCGATGCGACCGGGTCCGGCAGTTTCGACAACCTCGCCGCGGGTTTTCCGCAAGCCTCCCTGACTCCGGCCTACGCGGAACAGCGGGAACGCGAGAAGAAGGCAGGCCCGCGGACGGGTGCATGGGATCCGAACAAGAAGTACCAGAACGGCGAGGCCTACGTGGTTACTGCCGGCACGTGCGGCTTCCCTGGCGGAATTGAACCGAACTCGGCCGCGTTCCACATCGTGCAGGACCGCGACGAGGTCGTGATCGTCCGTGAGAATCCGGGCCTTGGCCGGAACATCTACATGGACGGCCGTCCGCATCCCGACCTCAAGCGCTTTGTGCCGACCGCGACCGGCCATTCGGTAGGCCGCTATGAAGGCGGTGCGCTGGTGTTCGAAACCGTCGGACTCACGCCAGGCGGTGTCCCGGCCGGCGGCTACAAGACGCCGGAGACGGTCCTGGTCGAGCGCTACAGCCTGTCCCCCGATGGCAATCGCCTCACGATGCGCTACACCTTCACGGACCCGAAGATCTACACGAAGCCGCATACGTTCGAGATCCTCGCGGAACGCGGACTACCAAGGCAGCTCGCGTTCGAGTGGTACTGCGACGCCGCGGATCCCAAGCAGTCACAGGGCGTGGCTCCGCCCAAGCAGGAGTAACGACGTCCATGGCATTCGCACTCAAGAATCTCGTACGCGCCTCGCTGCGTGCCGCCACCGTGGCGACGGCGCTCTCGATGGTGTTGCCTGCCCAGGCTGCGGCACCGGCTGCGTCGTTCGATCCGCATAACATCAGCGGCTTCTGGGAACTCCCCTACGACGGCCGCAATATTCCGCAAGCGAACCTGCAGCCGTCCGTCACGCCTGCCGTCATTGCCGAACACCGGGCCAAGGATGCGAACTCCCGCAGGTGGTGCTACTTCATCGGCATGCCGATGGCCATGGATTCACCGCGCCCGATCGACATCCGCCAGTCCGCCCACGAGGTCCTGGTCAACTTCGAGACGCGCGCGACGCCGAGGCACATCTACCTCGACCGCAAGGACAACATGCTCCTCGACGACTATGACTTCACGTCGACGGGCGACTCCGTCGGGCATTGGGAAGGCAATACGTTCGTCGTCACGACCGTCGGCATCGACGGCGACAAGGGCCTGACGCTGCTGCCCGGAGGCGGGTTCCGCACGACGGACAGCAAGCTCACCGAACGTTATCGCCTCGCGAACAACGGCAATGCGCTGATCGTCACGTTCACCTGGGAGGACCCCAAGGTCTTCAAGACGCCGCACACCTACGCGTACCGCTATACGCGGGCGCCGAAGTTCTACGAAGTACAAACAACGCTCGACTGCGATCCGCTCGACAAGGAGCGCGCCGAGTTCTTTGCCAACCCGCCGTCCGCGAAATAGCACTGCCAGCGGACTGCCCGGCTACTGACGGAGTAACTGCGATGAGACCCAACCTTTCCCGATGGCTCGCTTCCCTGGCACTGGCTGGCGCGATCGCGATGCCGGCCCTCGCCCATCATTCGTTTGCCATGTTCGAGATGGACAAGAATGTCGCCGTGAAGGGCACGGTAGTCGAATACAAGTGGATGAACCCGCACGTGCACGTGACCGTCAAGGTTGACGCAGCGCCCGGCATCGACCCGGCGCTGGTCGGCCTGTGGGACTTCGAGTGCGGCGGCGGCACGGTCATCATGGGCCGCCAGGGCTGGACCAAGTCGACCCTGAAGGCCGGTGAGCCCATCGACGCGGTGATCCATCCGCTGCGCGACGGCAACAAGGGCGGCGCCCTGTTCTACATCAACAAGCCGGACGGCACGCGGCTGTATACGGACATCGCTCGTCCCAAGGCCGAGTAAGACGCCGCGCTGATCGCCTGCTCACGGAAGTGAAAAGGCGATCAGCGCGCTCCCCTGCGGCGCATTGCGGTTGCGCGCGTTGCTGGTGGAAATGACGACATACTGCTTGCCTGCCACGCTGTAGACCGCCGGCGTCGCGGTCCCCGCATAGGGCAGCTCGTACTGCCACAACACCTTCCCGGTCCTGCTGTCGAATGCGCGCAGCTTGTGGTCGAACACCGTCGCGCCGATGAACACCAGCCCGCCCTCGGTAACGACCGGGCCACCGTAGTTTTCCGACCCCGTGTCCTTCATGCCCTGCGCCACCAGCTCAGGATATTCGCCGAGCGGCACCTTCCATAAATACTTTCCGGTGTTGAGGTCGATGGCGTTGAGCGTTCCCCACGGGGGTACGATCGCGGGATAGCCGTCTGCATCCAGGAACTTCTGGTACCCCGTGAAGCGGTACTTGCCCGGCGAGCTGGGGTTGCGCAGCGTCCTCGTCATCGGCTCCCTGCCGGCCTGTGCTGCAGTCACCGGGCCTGCGGATGCCACGGGGCTCGGCAGAGGCCGATCGTTGCCGGTGACCAGATAATCCTGGAGCAGGGCAATGGATTCCGCGCCCAGCGCGCCGAACGGCGGCATCCGGCCTCGCCCGTCACGGATGACCGTCACAACGTCGGCAGCCGGGAGACGCCGCCCCACATCGACGAGTGACGGAAACGCGGGTGGCGAGCCCTTGCGCTCGACGCCATGACACGCGGCGCACTGTACCTGGTACAGCGACGCGGCGACGCCCGTGACGGGTACGTTAGGTGCGAGCTCGCCGGTCCACGCCACATCGTTCGCATTGACGTACAGCACGCCCGACCGCGGATCCACAGCGGCGCCGCCCCACTCGGCTCCCCCGTCGAAGCCCGGGAAGACCACGGTGGGCTTGCCAAGCGCGAGCGGAACAAACTGCCCGTCGCTGCGCATTGTCCGGAACCGATCCAGCGCCGCAGCATGGGCCTCAGGCGTCCTTGTCGTCAGCATGTCTTCTGTCAGCCGCTGCCGCGCGATGGGTTCGGGCAGCACCGGAAAGGGCTGCGTAGGTGAAGCCACTTCACCGGGGAGCGAGCTGGCCGGGTAGGCGCGTTCCTCGACCGGAAACAGCGGCTCGCCGCTCACGCGATCGAACACGAACACGAAACCCTGCTTCGTCGTCTGTGCGACGGCATCGATCTGCTTGCCATTGCGCCGGATCGTGAGTAGCACCGGGGGCGACGGCGGATCGCGGTCCCAGATATCGTGGTGCACCAGCTGGAAATGCCACAGGCGCTTGCCCGTCGCGGCATCGAGCGCCAGCAGCGAGTTCGCATACAGGTTGTCGCCTTTGCGATCGATGCCGATGAAGTCGGGCACCGCGGATCCGGTGGGCACGTAGACGATGCCCCGTCCCGCATCGATCACCATGCCTACCCAGTTGTTGGCTGCTCCGGATGTTGCACGAGCGTCGCCCGGCCAGCTTCCTGCGCCGGGCTCGTTGGCCTCAGGCAGGGTATGGAAAGTCCAGCGCAGCTCGCCGGTGCGGACATCGTACGCACGGATATCGCCGGGCGGCGCAGGCATCGTCTCGCTGGTGCGGAAGCCGACGATGAGGAGGTCCTTGTAGACAATGCCGGGCGAAGTCAGCGCGACGAAGTGATCGTGGGGGTCGCCCCGCAGACCCTGCCGCAAGTCGACCGCGCCTTGAACGCCGAAGTCCTGCAGCGGCGTGCCGGTGGCAGGATCGAGCGCAAAGAGGTAATTCATTACGCTTGCAAACACGCGGCTCGTCTTGCCGTCCGTCCACCACGTCAGGCCGCGCGCAGGGCCAGTGCCGACGAGTCCGGAATCGAACTGCCAGCGACGTTCGCCTGTAGCGGCATCGAGGGCCAGCACCTTGTGGTCCGGCGTATACGTGTACACGGTGCCGCCCACGACCAGCGGCTGCGTCTGGGATTCGCCGGTCCCTGCGTGATCGACGCGCCACGCGACCTTGAGGCTGGTGACGTTGGCAGGCGTGATCTGCGTGAGGCCCGAATAGCGGTCGCCGGTTTCATGCCCACCGTACGCGGGCCAATCGGCGTCGGCCTGGCCTGCAGACGCCCCATCGCGATCGCACCCACCCAGCGGGGAACAGAGTGTTGCCACCAACACGGCGACGGGCATCCGGTACTTCATCCTGCACCTTGCAAATGGGTTCATCGCTGCCGTCATCGAGCAAAAAAAAGCCGCGACGCCTTGAGCACGTCGCGGCTGGAGTCTCTGACAGCGCCCTATTCCAGGCTTACCACTTGTAGCTGACGCGGCCTCCATACGTGCGCGGCGCCTGATACGTGTAGGAGTACACAAACGAGCGATCGTTGGGACCCGCGTTCGAGAACACCGTTTCGTTGCTCAGGTTGTTCACGTACGCCTGGAACTGCCACGGACTGCCGGTGGGCGCATACGTCGCGAGGAAGTTGATGGTGGCATACGCCTTCTGCATGTCGTCCGGACGGTTGAAGAACGTGTAGAACTGCTCCGTCTGGTACTTGGTCTGCACACGCGTCGTCAGCTCGCCGTCCCAGACATTGAACGAGCGCTGCACGGCCGCACCGATCGTCCACTCCGGGGCCTGCTGCGGACGATTGCCCGAGAGGTCGACATTGACCGTCGCAAGACTGGCCCATGCCTGGCGGGTGACGTCGAACACGGGCGCACCGTACGCAAGGTCGAACTTCGTGAACTCGGCATCGAGGTAGGCCAGGTTGAACTCGAGCTGTCCAAGGTCCGAGGACATGGTGAGTTCGGCTTCAAGACCCTGCAGCTTGGTCTCGCCCGCGTTCTCGATCTTGAGTCCACCACCACCCTGGACGATCTGTTGCACCTGCTGGCCGCTGTAGTCGCTGCGGTAGGCCGACAGGTTCAACTGAACCTGGTTGTTGAAGAAGCGGTTCTTCGAACCCACTTCGTAGGTCTTGATCTCTTCGGGACCGTACGGCGCGATGTCCGTGAAGCCGCCCGACTTGTAGCCTGTGCCGTACTTCGCATAGAGGAGCGAGTCCGGGTTCAGCTGCCAGTCGAGGCCGAGGTGGTACGTGTTCTTGCTGATGTCGCTTCCGGGGCTGATGACCAGCGGCTGCGTCGGCGGCAGGTACTGGAACCCACCAAAGTAACCCTGGCGCGACTTCTCGTCCTTGTTGTGCCGGAAGCCGGCCGTGACCTTGAAGTCGTCCGTCACCTTGAACGCCACCTGGGCCATCTCGGCCAGCGACTTGATGCCGACGTCGTAGATGAAGTGGATGACCGGCGTCGGGTTCGCCGTGCCGTTCGGACGCTGGTTGAAAGAGTCCAGGTCGTTGTCGTTCTTGAAGTAGAACGCACCGAACTGCCACGTCAACCTTGCGTCCGGGTCGACCGACTGGAACCGCAGTTCGTGGTTCGTCGTCCGCGGCTTTTCCGTCTGGTTGTAGACGGTGGCGAAGTTCGCTTGCACGGTGGCTACGTTGAGCGGACTCGGGAAGGTGGCTCCCGGATTGTAGGAATCCCAATCCAGACGGTCGTAACCACCGAGGTACGTGATGGTCGCGATCGGCGTGCGAAGGGTCGCATTCCATTTGACGACCGTGTCATCCAGGTTGAGCTGCGACATGTAATACTTCGTATACACCTGCGGATCACCGAGCTCGGGAATCGCGCTGTGGTTGACCAGCTGGCAGGGTCCGGTTCTTGCCGGTACAGCACCTGCGGCCACCATGTTGCAGGTTGTCGCCGGCAGGACGTTATAGCCTCTCAGATTCGCGGAGTTGCCAAGCGACGTCTGCTTGGTGTGCTGCGCGAGGATCCACAGATCAAGGTTTTCGGTGGGCTGGAAGGCAAACTGCAACCGCCCCGAGCGGGAGTTGGCGTCGTCCATCTTGCCGAAGAAGCCGCCGTCGCGATACCCGTCGTGGTACAGCGAACCAAACGACGCCCGCATCTGCACGCGGTCGCCGAACGGCACGTTGATGGCACCTTCTGCATTGATCGCACCGTAGTTGCCGAAGTCCGCCTGTGCGTAGCCGCCGGCTTCCTTGCTCGGTCGCACGGTGAACATGTTGATCGCACCGCCGGTCGCATTGCGGCCATACAGCGTGCCCTGAGGTCCGCGCAGGATTTCCATGCGGGCGAGATCGTACTGGGAGAGGCCGAGCGCATACGAACGGTCCTGGTAGAAGCCGTCGACGCTCACGACCACGGCCGGATCGCCGATCTCGGTCGTGTCACGGCTCGAGACACCGCGCACCGTGAGCACGGTGCCGCCACCGAAGCCGGTGATGTTCACGCTGGGGCTCACTGCGGCGAGCGTCGCGACGTTGACGATGCCCTGGTCCTTGAGTGCGTCGCTGTCGAGCACTTCCATCGCGATCGGGGTCTTCTGCACGTTCGACTCGACGCGCAACGCCGTGACGACCACTTCCTCGAGCGCTTGCGCCATCGAGGCCGACGTGAAGGTAAGCGCACCGAGTCCCAGGCACAGCCTGGTGAGGTGCGAAAGATGGATAGCCGGTCTTTTCTCGGTCATGAGCAGGATCTCCCCTGATTATTGTTCCTGAATCCAAGCCAGCCAGTGACAGCCCCCTGCCCTGCATGGCCACGTTGCAAAACGCAATCAAATCAATACATCGAAAACAGAAAAGCCTTCAGGCCAGCGCCTGACGGATGTATTCCACACACTTGCCAACCTCGACGAGCGGCGACTGCTCGCCTTTGTATTCGTACTCGATGAGGCACGGGATCGGATAGCGCTCCTTCTTCACGAGCTGCAGCACTTCCTTGAGCGGCGTATCCCCCTGACCCCAGGGCATGTTGGCCCCATTGTCGCGCTTGCGGTCCTTGAGATGAAGGTAGCTGATCCGGCCATGATACTTGGTGATGAACGCCACCGGATCGAGGTTGGCGGCCACGAAATGGCCGACGTCGAGGTTGATCATGTAGTGTTTCGACTGGGCCAGGACCTCTTCCATGCTGGCAATCGTCGCGACTTCATTCGGATGGTCGACATTCGCATGGTTGTGGAAGCACAGGCGGACACCGTGCTTGTCAGCGAAGGGCGCAACGCGCTTGCCCATCGAAACGCGCGTCTGGTTCGTGCCGATGTCGCGGATGCCCATGGCGCGCACGGCGAGCAGCGTTTTGTCGATTTCCTCGTCGGTGAAGTCATCGGCCAGCGTCAGCGAGTAGCCGATCAGCTCGATGCCGGCTTTGTCGAACCGGCGGCGGACACCCTGCCAGTACGATGCCGGTGTATCGACGCGCCAACGACGAATGTCTTCCCGGGCCTTCACCATCGCGGCATTCGCCGGGTCGATCTCGTACTGGCCACCCCGCGGCAGCAGCGGCTGGTCGGGCTGGACCATCGTGGCCCACAGCTCGGCAACGCCCAGCCCGGATGCCACGCAGCTCTCGAGGCCCGTCTCGAGGAAGTCCTTGCCCGGCGTCCGCGGCACCTCGCGGAAACTGTAGGTGATCGCACCGACGCGCACGCCACCAATCGTGGCGCTCAACTTGCCGGCCGCCTCTGCGGTGCGCCACGCGGCAGCAGCCGCGAGCAGGCCCAGCGAGAATTCCCGTCGATTGAGCAAGGGCATGTGAGTCGGCTTCAGTCCTGCTTCGGGGGGACGATCGACTGCCGCTGCAACGGGTCGCCGGAATCGCACCATTCCTCGAGCGCGTAGGTCGATTGAGGCATGCGGAAGTACGTCAGCGAGAAGGTATGCGGCTTTGCATAGATCTTGGGATCGACCCACGTGAACTCGACCTCGAGCTGTGCGCCACCTTCCTTGAGACGCCAGCGCTGCGTGAGCTCGGTCTCCGGCGTGCGAAAGCCCCCGCCCGGAATGCCTCCCCCCGCCGACATGCCGACCGTATGGACAACGAGTTCATTGCCTTCCCATCGGCCGACGGAATGTCCGAGGCCGGTCGGCGCCACGCGACCCGTCGCGGGATGCGCACGGCCGTCCATGTAGATCCGCTGCGCGCCCGGCATTTCAGGAACGATCAGGATTTCGTCCGCACCCTGCACGATGTCGATCGGCGTGGAGTGGGTCATCATGAAGGGAATGTTGAGGCTGGCACTCGTGCTGCAGTTGCCGGTCGTGACGATATACGGCACCCCGACCGCATTCGGCTTGCCGGTGCTCGGCGGATCAACCTGCGTGGAGGGTGCACGCGGCGGCACGAAATCCGGCACGAGCACTGCCTTTGGCAAACTGGCCAGCATGCCGCCGAAGCTGCCGCCGCCCTGCGTGTCGCGCCGCTCCCAGAAGCCGCTGAGATCGACGTTCGGCGCGGCCGCCGCATGGACAGCCTGGGTCGCCGTCAGCACCGGCAACGCAAGCACGAGGGACAGCCACATCGAAGTCTGCGTGGTCATGTTGGCTCCGCAGATCAGTCGGCCTTCGGCCGGGCGATGTCGTGGTACAGGCGGGTGCCGTCCGGCATGATCGCGTAGAACAGTGAAATGCCCTTGGTGCCATCGCGCATCGGGTGCCCGACTATCTTGATGCCGTCACCCGGCTTGAAGGTTTCCCGCGACCAGCCTTGCCGGCGCATGATGGTCGCGCTGCCGCCCTCGACATCCCAGTTGCCGGCGTACTCTGCCTGTGCCTTGCCGGCAGGAACCTTGATGATGATGTGGGAATGCGGATTCCCGAAGCGGTATTCGATGACGCTGCCTTCCAGCGTCACGTCCTTGTCCATGTCGAACATGGAGAACGAATGATGCGCGAACGCAGCACCCGAAAAGCCAAGCGCAAGCGCCGCGGCGAAATGGAACTTCATCGTGTGGACTCCTTACTTCTTACCTAACGCCGGCGCGAAGAATGCCTCGCGGCCGGCCTCGAAGGGATTGCAGGCCTGCGCGGATGCGCTCGCGCCGGCATCGGCCCGGTAATAGCGGACCTCATAGGTATGGGGCTGCGCAAAGACACCCGGATCCGTCCACGTGGACGTCACCGACAAGCGCTTGCCGCCGTCGAGCACCCGAAAGCGCTCCACGAGCCGCGAGTTCTCCGTGCGATAGCCGCCGCCGGGAATCGTGACGATGCCGAGGTCCGAGAAGCCGCTCGTTTCCGCTACCAGCACGCTGCCTTCCCAGCGAGCCACCGTGTAGCCATTCGTGGCGGGATCGAAGTCCTTGAGGTCGGCACGGGCGACGCCATCGGTATAGAGGTGCCGGGCGACGGCCTGCACCTGCGGTGCGACCACGATCTCGGCACGGCTCTGGCGGATAATCAGCAACGGGGATTCGAGCATGAGGAAAGGCATGCCGCCGATGCGGCACCAGCGACGGGACTCGATGTCCTTCACTGCCATGGCCGCGCTGGCCGCCTTGGCTTTTGCAGTAAGCCTGGCCACAGGCACGCTCTGGCTGTCGTAGCGCACTTCCCAGGTGCCCGAAAGATCCTGGGCTTCTGCTGCGGGCGCCATCGCGTAAGACGCGACCGGCGACAAAAGGCAGCTCGCGAGCCACGCAACGGCAGCGCGTCGGAGGCGCGAATCGTGAAAGCGACGGTGTATGGCCATGAAGTCGATCATTCGTGAATAGGTGGCAGCGCTGTCAGGGCAGGTTCAGTCGATGGCACAATCGGTCCACGACGAACTTCGGCGCGCGCGCAGCACGCACTTCGCCCTGAATGCGGAACGATCCGACTGCGTCCACCTTTCCCCCGTCGCGGTATCTGATTCTTGTAATCGATTACCTTTGGTCGGGAATATGCGCGCGAAGTGGGGTTTATGTCCAGAGCACGAATTGATTTTGTCTGTGCCCCGGTTTGGCAGGGAGTCTATGCGGCATCGCAGCAAAACAGTCCGTGAAGGTCCACGCCCGCGCAAGCGGCGAACAACGTGTCCGCTGCCGCGCTTCGGGTGCTTCCCTAAAACCCTGTAATCGATTACTACTATCGCCGCGTGATGACTGCCGGCAGCGCCCCGCACTTGGGTTTGTGCTGCCGCTTCCGCAATTGCAGAATCCGCATCGACAATCCGCCCCGACATCGAGGGGCGACCTAAAAGACAGGGGAACCCGTTTGCGCAACCGGAAATTGCTTAAGACGTTGCAGCTGAGCACCGCAATCGCCACTTTGCTCACGCTGTCGGGCAACGCGGCTGCCCAGGCCCTCAAGCAATGCGAGTCGGAGATCCCCGCCTTCCAGCAAGTGCAGGCCTATCCGGAACGCACGACCGATCCGGCGGCCGTCGAACGCGGCTCGGCCCTGTACCAGTTGAACGGCTGCGCCTTCTGCCACGGCAAGGATACGCGCGGCGGCGACGGCGGCCCGAGCCTGCTGCGTTCGCAGCTCGTACTGAGGGACCAGAAAGGCGAGCTGATCTCCGACATCGTGACCAAGGGTGTGCCGGGAACCGCAATGGCCGCGTTCTCGCTGTCGAAGGAACAGATGGCGGACATCGCCGAGTTCCTGCACAGCTTCTCGATCAGCAGCCGCGACCCGGCCCGCATGCGGCCAGCCGAGTTCGTCACCGGCAACGCGAACGCAGGCAAGCGCTTCTTCGGCGAGAACTGCGCCAGCTGCCACTCGGTTACCGGCGACTTGAAGGGCATCGGCGCCAAGTACACCGAGGCGCGTCCCCTGCAGCAGCGCTGGCTGATGCCCGCGAGCGGCACTTGTTCGAGAGCGAGTGTCACCACGACAACCGGCACCGCCACCGGCGACCTGCTGCGGATCGATGAGTTCACGCTGACGATCCGGCTGCCCGACGGCGCCCAGCGGACCTTCACGCGCAAGGGCGACTCGCCGAAGGTCGAGATCATGGACCCGCTTGTCGGCCACAAGGCACTGCTGCCGAAGTACACCGACAAGAACATCCACGACGTCACCGCTTACCTCGTTACGGTCAAATAACATGACGACAACCGCATATCGCCTGCTCGGATGCTTCCTGGGTTTCGCCGTAACCCTCGGCTCCCCGCTCCTCGCTGCCGAACCGGCTCAGGGACTGCATCCCTCCAGCATCCTGAAGCCTGCTCCGGACTCATGGCCGACTTATTCCGGGGACTACAGCGGCAAACGCTACAGCTCGCTCGACCAGATCAACCAATCCAACGTCACGCAGCTCTCGCTCGCCTGGAGCACCCGCGTCGTTGCAGGCGCTGGCGATCGCGGCCCCCATCCCGTAAACATCGGCGGTGTCGGTGAGGGCAAGCTGTTTGCGGCGCTGGTCGCGAACATCCGTGCGTCCATCCTGCAGGTGAACGGCATCCTGTATGTCTCCACGCCCGACAACGCCTGGGCGGTCGATGCGCGGGGCGGCAAGATTTTGTGGCATTACCACTGGAAGACGCGCGGAGGCACCCATATCGGCAACCGCGGCCTCGGCATGTGGGGCAACTACCTATTCATGGAAACGCCCGACAACTACCTCGTGTCGCTCGATGCAACCACAGGCAAGGAGCGCTGGCACGTCGAGATCGCGAGCTTCGAGGAACAGTATTTCTCGACACCCGCGCCCATCGTGGTCGGCAATCATGTCCTGGTGGGCGCCGGCAACGATCTCGATGCGCCGGGCTTCCTGCAGTCGTTCGATCCCGAAACCGGCGCATTGCAGTGGAAGTGGTATGCCGTCCCGATGAAGGCCGGCGATCCGGGGCTCGAGACGTGGAAAGACCTCTACGCTGCTCGCCACGGCGGCGGCAATCCGTGGGTACCCGGTTCGTACGACCCGGAAACCAACCTGTACATCATCGGTACCGGCAATCCGTCGCCGTCCTATTTCGCCGATGTCCGCGGGAACATGGATGCGCTGTACACCTGCTCGCTCGTCGCGATCAACGTCGAAACCGGCAAGATGGCCTGGTACTACCAGACTTCGCCGAACGATACGCATGACTGGGACTCCGCGCAGACGCCGGTGCTCGCAGATATCGAGATCGGTGGCCGCATGCGCAAGGTAGCGATGACGGCGGCCCGCAACGGCTATTTCTTTGTCGTTGATCGCACGACCGGTGAACACCTGCTCACATCCAAGTTCTCGAGAACGACCAACTGGGCGGAACCGAAGCTCAACGCAAAGGGCCAGCCGGTGCGCATTCCGGAGAAGGACAGCCACATCTCGGGCGCGCTGGTCTCGAGCGCGAACCAGGGTGCCGCCAATTGGCCGCCGCCGAGCTACAGCCCGGACTACGGCTTGTTCTATGTGCCGGTCGCCGAGTCGTGGGCCATGTACTACAAGGCCGAGACGGATCCGCGGGGCGCGATGGGTTTGGGGGGCAAGGAAGAACTGAACGTGACGGCTGAAGCCTTCCTCATCGCCATCGAACCGAAAACGGGGAAAGTGGCGTGGACGGTCCACTATCCGTCAGCGGGACGCATTGCCAATGGCATCCTGACGACCAAGGGCCGGCTGCTGTTCTCGGGCGACACCGCGGGCAATCTGGTCGCTAGAGATCCGGCGAACGGCACCCCGCTTTGGCACACGCAGCTGGGCAATGTCTCCAACGCCCCGCAGACCTACATGCTGGACGGCAAGCAGTACATCCTGGTGGCGAGCGGCGACGAGCTCAACGCGTTCTACCTGTACTGACGTGGTCTTCAAGTCTGTTCCGGGCTTCGGCCCGGAACAGACGTACCGCCTAGCGGCGGTAGACGATGCCCCAGGGGCTGTCGCCGACCTTGATGCGCTGCTCGACGACGCCGCGGTCGAGATCGACAATGGAAATGTCGCCTGACGGCCCGTTGGCAGTGAACGCCTTGCGCCCGTCAGGCTTCACCGCGAGTCCCCACGGCCGCTGACCGACCATCGCAATGGTTCGACGCACGCTGCGGGCTGCGAGATCGACTTCAAGCAGCGACCCTCCCCGCCCCGTGGTTACATACGTGAGTCGCCCGTCCGGCGCGGTGACGATCCCCATGGGCCTGACGAGCGGGTTGCCGGCCGATGCCAGCGAAACCGTATCGAGCACGGCATGCGTCGTCGTATCGAACACGGTGAGTCCAACGCCCACCTCATCGGTAGACATGCCCCGCTTGCCGTCCTGCGAGAACGCGATTGCACGCGGCCGCGGCTTTGTGGGGATGGTTGCGAGCGTCGCGAGCGTCGTCGCATCCAGCGCGTGCACCGTGCTGTCGCCCTCGCAGGTCACGTAGACGACCTTGCCATCCGGACGGACCGCGACCCCTTCGGGTTCGATGCCAACTGCCGCTGACGCGCGAATCTTCCCCGACGCGGTATCCACCGCCGACAGTCGCCCGGTATCTTCGTTGGAGACATAGAGCGTCTTGCCGTCGGGCGAGAGCGCAAACGTTTCCGGATCGGGGCCGCTCTCGAGCGTGGCCACAAGGCGGCTAGTGGCAATGTCGATCACGCCAATGCCGTCCGCGCGACGATCCGGAGGCGGCAGTTTCGACTCATCGACACCGGGGCCCGCGATGGCCGACCCCGACAGCGCCACATAGAGCCGTGCTCCGTCCGGGGACAGGCTCAAGCCACGTGGCCGCTTGCCCACGGCAATCTTCGTCACGATGGCGCCGCTGGCAGCGTCGACGACGATCACCGTGCCACCGCGTTCATCGGACACATACAACCGTCCGCCGGCAGCGGGGCTTTCGGCCGCCTGGGCGCCCGCACCCAGTCCCGCCACGAGCAGCGACGCCGCGCCAAGCCGACACAACAATTCGCGACGAGTGGCCATCATGCCTCCAGCGCCTTGCGGCAATAGTCGAGGCATTTACGGACTTCCTTGACGGCGTCCGACCCGGCCGGAATGTCGTACTCGAGCTCGATCGTGGCAGGGAAGCGGAACTTCTGGTCACGCATCGTCTTGAGCGCTGCGACGACAGGCGTATCGCCCGTGCCCCAAGGCAGGTTCGCCTGTCCGTTCGATTTGGTGCGGCGATCCTTGAGATGCATGCTCGTGATGCGGTCGGCGTGGTTGCGCATGAACGCGACGCCGTCGTATTCGCCGGCCGCGGTGAAATGCCCGAGGTCCAGGTTGATGCCGTTGCCCTTCGAGGCGGTGAGCGCCGCATCCCACAACGTAGGCGTCGCCTGCAGATGCTGGTGGTACCCGACCAGGATGCCGTGCTTGAGCGCAGCGGCACCGAGACGCGCTGCGTGCGCCGTGTCGGTGGGCAGCTCGACGGTGACATGCGAAGCACCCAGCGCCTTCGCGGCCCGCATGCCGTAATCGATTTCCGCATCCGTACTCGACACTTCGAAGGCCGAGGGCTTGAAGCCATAGATGCTGACGCCCGCGTCGTTGAACAGCTTGCGCAACTCGACGAACTTGGGCATCTGCGCAGTCGCCCGCCAAGCCGAGGTCTGCTTCTGATAGACAGCCATCGCGGCCATCACCTCGGCCTTTTCCTTCTGCTCTTCCGCGATCAATGGCGGCGCATTGGTCATCGCATCCCGAGTTCGCACCTTGCGCAACCGCTCGGCATTGGGGTTTGGCGGCAGGCCGGCGAACACTTCCGCAGGATCGCCCATCAACTCGATCGCGCTGACGCCGCTCTCGATGCAGTAGCGCAGCAACGCCTGCGCACTCTGGTCCGGCATGCTGCGGAACGAGTACGTGATGACGCCGATCTGCACGCCTCGAATGAGTGAATTCGGCTTAGGCGATTGCGCGAATGCGGCACCTCCCAACAGCGTCGGCGCGATGACGCCTGCACCCGCGGCGATTGCCAACCCACCGACAAACTCACGACGAGACAGGATGGAAGCGGCAAGCTTGCTCGTGTTTTTCATCGTAATCCCCTTGGTCGTCGGTCAGGTCGGTCTTGAAGACATCGTTCGATCGCAGGCACCCCGAGGCCCGGGCCTACAGATGCAGGGCTTGCGCCGCCCCAATGAAGGCCGCATCGGCGGAATTGAGCAGCCAGGTTGGAATCGCCTGCGCGTAAGCAGTGAACCGGCCCTTGTCCTCGAAACGGCGGCGGAAGTCCGATGCCTTGATGAGATCTGCCATCTTCTCCGCGACGCCGCCAGCGACACAGACGCCACCGCGCGCGCCGTAGGCCAGTGCGAAGTCCCCTGCCACGCTGCCGAGGATGCCGCAAAACCGCCTCGTCGTCCTGAGGCAGGATTCATCGCCTGCACGTGCCCGCCGCGTGATCTCCGCGGCTTCCAGCGGCTCCTGCATCCGGCCATCCACTACGGCCAGCGCCTGGTGCAGGCTGGCGAGTCCCGGCCCGGACAGGATCCGCTCCACCGACACTCTCGCGAACTGCCGACGCATTACGCGCAGCAGCTCCATCTCCTCGTCATCACAGGGCGCGAACGCGATGTGCCCGCCTTCGGTGGTGGACACGACCTGCTCACCGCGATCGCGCACCACTGCCGCGACGCCGAATCCGGTGCCAGGCCCGAGGACGACGGTCGTTGCGCCCGGCGCTGACTCACGGGGACCGCCGAGCCAGACCAGCTCCTCGGGAGCGACGTTCGCGATGGCGATGGCAAGCGCGGCAAAATCGTTGACGAGGCGGGCACGTTCGAAACCGCTCGCCAGCAACTGGCGCTCCGAGATCCGCCAGCCGTTGTTCGTGAACGTGATGCTGCCCGCGAAGACCGGCCCGGCCACTGCGAGCGAAACGAATTGCGGCCGGGGTGCCTTGACCTCCGCGAGATACGCCTCGATCGCCAATTGCGCCTCCGGATAGTCGGCGCACTGGTAGACACGACGGAGCTCCGGGCGCCCCGTGCCGACGATGGCAAAGCGGGCGTTGGTGCCGCCGATATCGCCGACCAGCGTAGTCGGCTTCGCACCAGCCAGGCTGCTCGCCACTTCGTGCAACGACTTCGACATCAGAACGTCACTCGGGATCACGCCGCGGTGGTGGGCGCGTCGTCCTTGCGGAACAACAGTGCGAAGAGAATGACCACGGCGAGCGCCATGCCCGCCGGCACCCACCAGATCGCCGTCCAGTCGTGGCCGGTGATCGTTGCGCCGTCACGCACTTCGTATGCCGCAACGATGCGGCCGGAAATCGCCGACCCGATCAGCATGCCTACGCCATAGGTGATCAACGTGATGAAGCCCTGCGCGGCCGCACGCACCGCGCGAGGCGCGGCATTGTCGACATAGATCTGGCCCGTGACGAAGAAGAAGTCGTAGCACACGCCGTGCAGCAGGATGCCCGCGTAGTACATGTACACGAGCTCGGCGGGATTGCCGAGCGCGAACAGCGCATAGCGCGCCACCCAGGCCAGCATGCCCGCCAGCAGCATCCACTTGACCCCGAGCCGCGCGAAGAAGAACGGCATCACGAGCATGAAGAACAGCTCGGACATCTGCCCCATCGTCATCTTGCCGGCCGCGTTGACGACGCCCATCTCGTTGAGGAAGAGATTCGCGAAGTTGTAGTAGAACGTCAGCGGGATGCAGACAAGCAGCGAGCCGGCCACGAACACCGCAAACGAACGCTGCTTCATCAGGGCCAGCGCCTCGAATCCGAGGACGTCGCCGATGGAGACATCGCGCCCGAGCGACTTGGGCGGCGTGTGCGGCAGGAACAGAGAGAAGACCCCGAGCAGCACCGACACGCCCGCAGCAATACGCAGCGGCATGGCCGTCGCTTCAAGTGCGAGGAAGCCGACGACAAGCCCCGCCACGATCCACCCGAAGGTGCCGAAGACGCGCACGAACGGGAACTGCTTTTCAGGGCTCGTCATCTGGTTGAACGAGATCGCGTTGACCAGGGCCAGCGTCGGGTTGTAGCACAGCGCGTACGCGAGCAGCACCCAGAAGAGTCCGGACGGGTCCTGCACGGTCGACGCCCACCAGAGGAGTGCACCACCGAGCAGGTGCATGACAGCGAGCACGCGCTCCGCCGCAAAGAAACGGTCCGCCACGAGGCCCACGATGAACGGAGCAACGATCGCCCCCCACGGCATGGTGGAGTACGCGCGACCAATGTCCGTTCCGGAGAAGTTCAGCGTCTGGCCGAGATAAGTGGACAGCGTGACGGCCCACGCGCCCCAGACAAAGAACTGCAGGAACATCATCGCCGCAAGGCGGGCGCGGATGGACATCGGCATTTGTGGTGCTGCATTCATATAATGGATCCCCAATGAGTCGTTGTTATTCGGCCTGGTCTTGAGTTCAGTGGCAAAAACAGTGCATCGTTCGCTCAATGCCGCGCTTGTGGGATACGGCTATGCGGGCCGTACGTTCCACGCACCGCTGCTCGCGGCAACGCCGGGTATCGCGCTCGCTGCCGTCGCGTCCGGCCAGCGCGAGCGTCTCGCCCATGATTATCCGCACGCTGCCGTCCTCCCGCTGCCCGACCTGCTCGCGCGCCCGGACATCGATTTCGTCGTCGTCGCGACGCCGAACGCCACCCACTTCGAGCTGGCGCGGGCGGCGCTCAACGCCGGCAAGCACGTCGTCGTCGACAAGCCCTTCACGCTCACCGTGGGCGAAGCCGAGGAACTGGTCGAGCTCGCCAAGCGCCTTGGGCTGATACTGACAGTGTTCCACAATCGGCGCTGGGACGGGGACTTCCTGACGCTCAAGCGACTGGTGGAAGGCGGCGAGCTGGGGAACATGACCTCGTTCGAATCCCGCTTCGACCGCTACCGACCCGAAATCCGCGACCGCTGGCGCGAACGCAACGCACCGGGCTCCGGAACCTGGTTCGATCTCGGGCCGCACCTGGTCGACCAGGCCCTGATGCTTTTCGGCCTGCCGCTTGGCATCAAGGCGGAACTCGCCATCGAGCGACCCGGCGCCTGCACGATCGACCGCTTTGACGTGACCCTGCGCTACGCGACCCTTCGTGTCGTGCTGGCCAGCAGCTATCTTGCGACGGCGCCCGGCCCGCGGTTCCACGCGGTCGGCACGGCGGGCAGCTACTTGAGGCATGGCGAAGACTCGCAGGAGCACTGCCTTCGCGAAGGCCGGCGTCCCGGCGGCGATGACGACTGGGGACTCAACCCGGAACCCGGCCTGCTGATTCGCATCATCGATGATTGCGAAGTCTCCATCGAGATCCCCACTGAACGCGGCCGCTACGCGTCGTTCTACCGCGCGCTGGCCGACGCAGTCGCCGGCCTCGGGCCGCCGCCCGTCGACACCGCTGACATGGTGAACGTCATGCGCGTCCTTGAACTCGCAGTCGTGAGCGCTGAGCGCGGGCTCGAAGTGACGCTGGCCTGAACGCACGCGTTACTTCGCGTTGGTCTTCGGCGTGTTCTTGGGCGTCACGGCGAGTGACAAAGCATTGGTGCAAGCGCCAAGCGGGTGACTGGCTTTCATGATCAACTCCCGAAGTCGGTTCGACCCGCGAAGGGATCGGGAAATGGCAACAGGGATCACTTCGCCGGCCCTTCTGCCGTCTTGGCCCGAAGCGGATCGCTCGCATCGCAGAAGTATTCGAGCGCGTAGGTATCAGGCGGCGCCTTGTAGTACGTGAAGTCGTACGTATGCGGCTTCGTGAAGACCTTGGGGTCTTCCCATGCGAAGGTCACGGAGAGCTGCTGGCCGCCTTCCTTCAACTGGAAGCGCTCCGTGAGTTTCGATGTCGGGCTGCGCGCACCGCCGCCCGGGATGGCGGCATTGCCCAGGGCATTGAAGCCCCGGGTTTCGACCACCAGGACGTCGCCCTCCCAGTGCCCTACGGAGAAGCCGTTGGTGGTGGGCTCGAAGACATCGGCGTCGGGGAACGCGCGGCCATCGAGGTAGACATGGCGCGCGGCCGACTGGACTTCGGCGATGAGGGCGATCTCGCTCTTCGTCTGCAGGATGCTGAGTGGCGCGGAGTCACCCATCATGTACGGCACGCCGAGATGCTGGCACCACCGCGACGCGTGCGTGAGGATGTTGCCGTCGGTGACCTTCGGCAGGGACGACGCCGCGAGCGCCTTGCCCTCGGGTGTCACCGACGCCTCGGTGACGTGCTTGCTGTCCGCACGCAATTCCCAGTAGCCCGACAGGTCAGGCGGCGACGCGGCCGTCACGGCAGGTGCAGCCGCTTCCTGCGAGCACGCGGCAAACAGCAACGTCGCGGCAACCAGCAACAGCGGCATGCGTGCAGCGGGCCTTGCGAATGTCGAACTCGAAACCATGTCATTCCCCACGAATCGATTGAGCTGTTACTGAACCGCGCAGCGCTGCTGTCAACGCATGACCGCGTCGGCCTTGAGCCGGATAGCGTCCGATGACGCACGGACCATCACCGCACGCTTGCCTTTCGTCACTGTCCAACGATCGTTGTCCACGTGCCAGCAAGACAGCTGTCGCGAAGCGATGTTCACGGTCACCGTCTTGCGAATGATCACGTTCGCTTCCGTCACGCGGGCCCCGTCCTACGCTGCGGCGCTGGCCGGATCGAGTCGGTGAGGCTCAGCGCGATCGACCACACCCATGCGTGTCAGCGCGCCGTAGGCGGCGATCCACAGGTAGCACACGGCCGGCACGAACAATGCGGTGGCGAGACCGCCGTGGTCCGCCACGTAGCCGGTGATCACCGGCACGATGGCGCCGCCCACGATGGCGAGGCACAGCATCGCGGAGCCCTGCGGCGTCCGGGCACCGAGCCGTTCGATGGCGAGCGTGAAGATCGTCGGGAACATGATCGAATTGCAGAGGCCGATCGCGATGACGGTAACCGCCGCGACCATGCCGGCGCTCAAGGCCGATGCCGATGCCAGCCCTGCGGCGCCCAACGCGCACGCCCCCAGCACGACACCTGCCGGCACCCGCCGGAGGACGGCCGACCCGATGAAGCGCCCGACCATCGCGCCGCCCCAGTAGAGGCTGACGAGCGTGCCTGCTTTGGCGGCGGCGAGCCCGAGCGTGGACGGCTGCATGAGGTAGTTGGTCAGCAGGCTGCCAATCGAAACCTCGGCGCCGACATAGGCAAAGATGGACACGGCACCGAAGGCCAGGCGCGGATCGCGCAGCACGCCGAACACGAGCCCATTGCTCGCGGGCCGGACGGCCAGCGCGGGACCCTGCAAGCGGCGCAGCATCCAGAAGATGACGACGAGCACGACGATGCCGGCGGCGATGCCGAGGAACGGTCCCTGCACGGCCTGGGCTTCAGCCTGGCGATAGGCGGCGAGCGCGTCCGCACTCAACGCCGTGATATCGACAACCGGCTGCTCGCCGCTGCCCCCCAGGATGAACGCCGCACCCACGAAGGGACCCAGGAACGTGCCGAGCGAATTGAACGCCTGGGCCAGATTCAGGCGGCTGTGCGAGGTTTCAGGCGTGCCGAGGACGGCGATCAGCGGGTTGGCCGCCACCTGCAGCAACGTGATGCCGGACGCCATGACGAACAGCGCCACCAGGAACCCGCCGAAGACACCGAAGTGCACGGCCGGGATGAACAGCACGCAGCCCGTCGCCATGACGAGCAGGCCCGTGACGATGGCGCGCAGGTACCCGATCCGGGCCAGCACCCAGCCCGCAGGAATGGAACAGAGGAAATAGGCGAGGAAGAAGCTGAACTGCGTCAGCATGACCTCCGCATAGCTCAGCGTGAACAACGCCTTGAGCTTCGGGATCAGGCTGTCGATGAGGACGGTGGCGAACCCCCATGCGAAAAACAGCAGCACGACCAGCGGCACGATTCGCGCAACCGGATCACGCGGATTCTGGGCGTGGTCAGTCATCGGCTCCCCCCGAGCGGATTTTCGCGAGCATGAGCGGCGATGACAACGCTGTCAATACTATAGTGAGACCCATGGAGCCCCTATCGCCAGCCCCGCCGTCGTCATGAACAAGAAGAAACCCACGACCCGTGCCGTCACGATCGACGAGGTCGCGAGCCAGGCCGGCGTCTCGATCAAGACCGTCTCGCGGGTGATGAACCGCGAAGCCGCGGTGCGCGATTCCACGCGGCAACGGGTACTGGCCGCTGCCAAGGAACTGAACTACAAGCCGAACCCCGCCGCACGCAGCCTGGCGTCGAACCGCTCGTACTTCGTCGCGATGGTCTACGACAACCCGAGCGCCAGTTACCTGCTCGACTTCCAGACGGGTGCCCTCGACGCGTGCCGCGAACGTGGCTACAGCCTTCTTCTGCAGCCTTGCGACTACCAGAGCCCGCAACTCGTCGAGGAACTGATTACGCTGGTCACCGAACGCGGCCACCCGGGCCTCGTGCTGACGCCCCCGCTCTCCGACCTGACCGAAGTCGTCGAACAACTGGACAGGCTGGGCGTGAAATTCGTGCGGGTCGCACCGGTGGACCCGGAGCACCCCTCCCCCTATGTTGCGGTCGACGACCGGGCGGCCGCGTACGACCTCACGCGATACCTGATCGACATGGGCCACAAGCGGATCGGTTTCATCAAGGGACATCCCGATCACGGCGCCAGCCAGGCACGTTACGAGGGCTTTCGCGGCGCCTTGCGCGACCGGGGCCTCGGCCTCGACAAGTCGTTGGTCGTGCAAGGCTTCTTCTCGTTCGAATCCGGAGAGCAGTGCGGGCGGACACTCCTTGCACGCAAGGACCACCCCTCCGCGATCTTCGCGAGCAACGACGAGATGGCGGCAGGCGTATTGCACATCGCCCATGATCTCGGCATCGACGTTCCGAGCCGGCTTTCCGTGGCCGGCTTCGACGACACGCCCGTGTCCCGCTATACGTGGCCGAGCCTCACGACCATCCGCCAGCCGGTTGAGGCCATGGCGAAGTCCATCGTCAGCACGCTGATCACGGTGATGCGGGACGAACGGAAGAAGGACCAGAGCAACGGCACCGTGTTTCCGTACGAACTGGTGATCCGCGGCTCTACCGGGCCGGCGAGCCGTTGACCCTTGGGCTAGCCGGGCTTGAGTGAGCCGCGCAGACGCTCGATGTCGTCTGCGGTGTCGACGCCGATGCCGGGCACCTGGCTCGCGACGCCGACGGCAATGCGCATGCCAGCTTCGAGTGCACGCAACTGCTCGAGCTTTTCCTTTGCTTCAAGCGGACTCACCGGCAGGGCTGTCATGCGCAGCAGCGCTGCGACTCGATAGGCATAGATGCCGAGGTGCCGCAGGGCACCGGCATGGCGCTCGGGTGCACTGGCGGCCAGGGCCGCATCTCGGTCAAACGGCACCGGGGCACGACTGAAATACAGCGCGGCGCCATCGGCGGCGCGGACCACTTTCACGATGTTGTGGTTCAGGAATTCCTCGGCGCTCGTGACGGGCGTGCAGAGCGTCGCCAGATCGGCGCGGGGATCCGCGACAAGCAGGGCCGCCACCTGATCGATCAGCGCGGGAGGCATCTGCGGCTCATCGCCCTGCACGTTGACCACCACGGTGGCGTCGCTCCAGCCTCGGGCCTGCGCCACTTCTGCGATCCGGTCTGTCCCCGAAGCGTGATCGGCTCGGGTCATCATGGCCATCGCCTGCTGCCCGCCGCGAGGGTCCTTGACCGCTGCTGCGATGCGCGCATCGTCCGTCGCCACGACAACCTCGTCCGCTTGGGCCAGGCAGGCCTGCTCGACCACCCACTGGATCATCGGCTTGCCGCCGATCTCGAGCAGCGGCTTCGCCGGCAGGCGGGTCGAGCCGTAGCGCGCGGGAATGACGACTTTGAATGACATCGGTCGGCCCTGGGGAACGCTATTCCTTGAGCGCCGGATCGTCGCTGTTCAGCAGCCTGGCGTCGTCTTCGAGCATGACCGGGATGCCGTCACGGATCGGAAAGGCAAGACGATCGGCACGACAGACGAGTTCCTGGCGGGCCTTGAGATAGCGCAGCGGCCCCTTGCAGAGCGGGCACACGAGAATGTCGAGCAGTCTTGAATCCATGGGCGGTGGCAGCGATTGGCGATCAGCGTTTGGCGTTGGACAGGCGAGATGCGATTCGGGCGTCGACGATAGCAAGCACGGTCTCCGCTTGGGCAGTGTCGAGCACCGCCTCGGCAGCGACTACCCACAGCCGGGGATCGTTGTTGCCGCGGCATTTGACTGCGTCCTTGCCCGTCATCAGCACCGGCAGTGTATCGCCAAACTCGAACGTCGCAGCAGTAAGCGGCGCGTGGTCTGGCAGCGGGTGGGGAATCACGGTAATGCCCGCGCCGCGCAGCGTAGCAAAAAACCCCTCCGGATAACCTATTCCGGCGACTGCATGGACTGACTGCCCGGCAAACGCCGCGAGGGATCGCACCTCACCGGACTTGAGCGAGCGCACCCCCGTCGGCACCACCACGAAGGACGCCATGGATTCCGCGCCTGCAATGATGCACGTGGTCACGCGAAGGCCGAGCGCCGGATCGGGCGCCCGCATCACGAGGGCGTCGACCTTCGACAACCGCGACGGCGGTTCGCGCAGTGGCCCGGCGGGCAGGAGCAGGCCGTTGCCAAGGCCACGAATCGCATCGACGACCGCCACTTCGCAGTCCCGCGCGAGCCGGTAGTGTTGCAACCCGTCGTCACAGACGACCACGTCGGCCCCCCGCTCGATCGCACGACGGGCGGCCGCCACTCGATCCGGGCCCGCCACGACGATGCCACCGGACTCGGTCGCAAGCAACACCGCCTCGTCGCCGACTTCACGCGGGTCGCTCTCGGCACTCACCTCGCGCGGCCAGGTTGTCGATGACCCGCCGTAACCCCGAAGGACGATGCCGGGCACGTAGCCCCTTGCCCGCAACCGGGCAGCGAGCCACAGCGTGAAGGGCGTCTTGCCCGTGCCGCCGACAGTGAGGTTGCCCACGACGATGACAGGCCGCGAGACCCCTTCGACGCGCAGCAGGCGAACCCGGAACGCGAACCGGCGTAGCGCAACGACGACACCGAAAACCCACGACAGCGGCGTCAGCACCAGCGTCAGCAGATTGAACGAACGCCGGTACCAGAGGGCCTGAATGTAGGAAGCGGCGCTCATGCGGGCCGTTTCAGGCGAAAACGTCGCGCGAAGATGGCCGCGTCCTGTTCATTGGACTGCGGGCGATTCATTGAACTGCATGCGATGTAGCGACGCATAGTGACCGTCCTTGGCCAGCAGTTCCGCATGCGTTCCGCTCTCGGCTACGCGGCCGCCGTCCATGACGACGATGCGGTCCGCTTTCTCGATGGTGGACAGGCGGTGCGCGATCACGAGCGTGGTACGCCCCTGCATCAGCCCTTCGAGCGCCGCCTGGATGACGCGCTCCGACTCGGTATCGAGTGCGGAGGTCGCCTCGTCGAGGATGAGGATGGGTGCGTCCTTGAGCAGCGCGCGCGCGATCGCGATCCGCTGGCGTTGCCCGCCGGAGAACAGCACGCCGCGGTCGCCGACGAGGGTGTCGAGCCCGTTCGGCAACTCCCTCACGAACTCGAGCACATGTGCGGCCTGCGCAGCGGCCTCGACCTGGGCTTGCGTCGCCTCGCGACCGAACGCGATGTTGGCGCGGATGGTGTCGTTGAACAGCACGACATCCTGGCTGACGAGTGCAATCTGGTCGCGCAAGGAAGCGAGGTCGTAGTCGCGGACGTCCACACCATCGACCCGTACGCTGCCCCGCGTCGTATCGTAGAAGCGCGGCAGCAGGCTCATCAGCGTGGACTTGCCGCTGCCGGAGCGGCCGACGATCGCCAGCATCTCGCCGGCGGCCACGCGGATCGACACGTCCTTGAGGACGCCCGCCTCGGCCGAGGCGTACCCGAACGTGATGCCGTCGAACTCGATGTCGCCACGGACGCGAGTCGACTTGAGTGCGCCGCCCTGCGGCTCGCCGGGCTCGTCGATCAGCTCGAAGATGCTCTCTGCGGCCGCGATGCCTTGCTGGATGGGGCCTGCGACGTTCACCAGACTGCGCAGCGGTTGCGCAATCTGCACGAGCGCCACGAGGAACGCGAGCAGGTCTCCCATCGAAGTCCGGCCGCTGATGGCATCCGAGATGGCGATCGACAGCACGAACGCCGATCCGATCGCCGTGACCATCTGCACCACGGGATTGGACATCCCCCTGGTCAGCACGAGCCGCATGTTTGACCGGCGGTTGCGCTCGTTGACCTCCCCGAACTGCGTGGCCTGGTAGTCTTGCGCGTTGTAGACCTTGATGACCCGCGGGGCTTCCAGTGTTTCCTTGGCCACGCGCGTGATGTCGCCCATCGACTCCTGGATGCGGCGGCTGTAGCGGCGGAACTTCCGGTTGATGAGCGTCACGAGCCACGCCATGACCGGGCCCATCGTCAGTGCGATCGTTGCGAGGCGCGGATTCAGCACGAAGAGCGCGATGATCGAGCCCACGATGGTGAGTCCTTCGCGGACGCCAGTCACGACCGAATCGGTCGCGGCCTGGCCGATCTGCTCGGTGTTGTACGTCAACCTCGACAGCAGCGCCGCGCTGGAGTGGCGGTCGTACCAGGTGACGGGCAGGTGCATGGCGCGCACGAAGATCTGGTCGCGCAGGCGCTTGACGATGTGGCGCCCCACGTAGCCCATGCAGTAGGTCTGGGTGAAATCGCCCAGGCCGCGCACCAGGAACAGCAGGACGAGCGCCGCGGGCAACAGCACGACGGTTTGCGGATCGCGGTTCTGGAAGGTGCCGTCGCCGAAGAACTTCGCTACCAGCGTGAAGCTCACCATGCTTGCGGAAAACAGGATCGCGCCCAGCACGCCGAGCGCAAACATCCCGCGGTGAGGACGGATGTAGCCGAGCAGGCGACGGTAGGTGCCCCATCCGTCCGCCGTCCCCCGATCGGGCGAGGCCGGCACGCTCATGCGGTGTCAGCCGTCATCGCGCAGCCCCCTGCGAGCCTTCCGGCCCTTCGTTCATCGTCGCGATGTTGATGGTGCGGAAGCCGAGACGGCCGACGACGTCCATCGCGGTGACGACGGCCTGGTGCGTGGCCTGCCCATCGGCACGAATCGTCACCGGCACGTCACGGGCGGCACTGGCCACCTGGACGATCGCCGCGGAAAGCGTCTGCGCGCTGCTGTTGATCAGGCTGCGTTCATTGACGCTGTAAGCGCCCTGGCGGGTAATCGTGATGACGATGGGATCGCGCGGCACCTGGCCCTGCTGCTGCACGCTCGCCTCGGGCAGATTTACCTGTACGCGAGCCTCGTCCACGAACGTGGTGGACGCCATGAAGAAGATCAGCAGGCACAGCAGCACGTCGATGAACGAGACCATCATGATCTCGGGCTCTTCGCCGCGGTCCGAATTCTTGCGCAGGTTCACGCGGGACTATTCCTCGACGACATCCGGCGAGGCGGCCGCGTCGTCATCGAGTGCATGCAGCAGCTTGACCGCCTCCACTTCCATGTCGACGACGAGGCCGTCCACGCGACGCCTGAGGAAGCGATAGCCGATCAGCGCGGGAATGGCGACGATCAGGCCACCCGCCGTGGCAATCAATGCCTCACCGATACCAGCCGCGAGCGAAGCCGGGTTGCCGACGCCGGCGCTGCTGATGGCATTGAACGTCCGCACCATCCCGAAAACGGTGCCGAGCAGGCCGAGCAGCGGCGAGATCGCAGCGATCGTGGCAAGCGCGTTCAGGTACCGTTCCAGCTCGTGGATGACATGGCGACCCGAATCCTCGATGGCCTCCTTGATCACGGCGCGTTCGCGGTGCCGGTTGGCGAGACCCGCGGCCAGGATCTTGCCCAGCGGCGAGTTCTGCCTGAGCGCTACGATGTGCTTTTCCTGGATCTGCCGCGACTCCACCCAGCGCCACACCTTCTCGGCGAGTTCCGGGGGCACGACGCGCGACTTCTGCAAGGTCCACAGACGCTCGAGGATGATCGCCGCGGCAATGATCGAGCAGAGGATGAGCGGCACCATCATGATG
>JBEBIT010000007.1:0-79542 GCA_040080215.1 Steroidobacteraceae bacterium | reverse complement strand
ATACCCGACTGTGCGGGCGAAAGCCGGTTTCGGGCGGAGACGCCCTGCTCGGCCCGAAGGCGGGTCGCAGGCACGCTACAGTTCCCTGCGGCGCGCTGTCGTGGCATCCTGCCGCCCCAGCAATTACCCGCTGGCCAGAACTTTCCCGACTGGAATCAGTCAGTTCCAGAACCGACGAGGGAAGGAGCCGTTCATGCCCCAGAGTCCGAGCCGCGCGCGCATCGCCCTGACCAGCTTCGGCTGCACGGTCGCGCTCATGTTCGACGCCCCTGTCGAAGCCCAGCAGTCCAGCACCAAATCGCCGACGCCGCAGTCCATCGCCGCGCCGCTGAAGGTCACGACCGTCGCCGAGGGCCTGCAGCATCCGTGGGGCATGGCGTTCCTGCCCGATGGCCGCATGCTCGTCACGGAGCGAGCGGGTCGACTGCGGATGGTGGGTCGCGACGGTCACTTGTCCGAGCCGCTCGCCGGCGTTCCTGCAGTCCATGTGCAGGGGCAGGGTGGGCTGCTCGATGTGGCGTTGAGTCCTGGCTTTGCAGAGGACCGCCTCGTCTACCTTTCGTATTCAGAAGCGGGTGACGGCGGGGCCGGTACGGCAGTGGCTCGCGGCACACTGGGCGAGCGCGGCCTCGAGAACGTGCGCGTCATCTGGCGGCAAACGCCCAAGGTGTCGAGTGGCAACCACTGGGGCTCGAGGCTCGTGTTCCGCTCCGACGGCACGCTGTTCATCACGACCGGCGATCGCCTGAACCAGCGGCCGCTCGTGCAGGACCTCACTACCACCATCGGCAAGGTCGTCCGCATCAATCCAGACGGCACGGTGCCGAGCGACAATCCCTTCGTGCGCCGCCAGGGCGCACGCCCCGAGATCTGGTCGTACGGCCATCGCAACCTGCAGGGCGCGGCACTGCATCCGGAGTCGGGCGAACTGTGGACGCTGGAGCATGGTGCGCGCGGTGGCGATGAGCTCAATCACCCCGAGGCCGGCAAGAACTACGGCTGGCCTGTCATTACTTACGGGCGCGAATACTCGGGCTTCAAGATCGGCGACGGCATCACCGCGAAAGCGGGCATGGAACAGCCGGTGTACTACTGGGATCCGGTCATTGCGCCGTCGGGTGCGGAGTTCTATACCGGCGCTGCCTTCCCGGAATGGCAGGGCGACCTGTTTGTCGGATCACTCAGTCCCGGCGCGCTGGTGCGGCTTGAGCTGAACGGTTACAAGGTGACGAGCGAAACGCGCTACCTTGGCGACATCAACGAGCGCATCCGCCACGTTCGCCAGGGTGCCGACGGATTCCTGTACCTGCTGACCGACAGTCCACGAGGCCGCGTGCTGCGCGTGGAACCGGCGGCGAAGACGAGCTGATTCTTTTCATTGCCAACGTTTGGGGGGAGTAGCCATGACATCGCAACTGACCAAGGCTTCGGGAATCGCAGTCGCTGCGCTGGCGCTAGTCGCATTGCCGGCAGCCGCCCATCACGGCTGGGGCGGGCAGGCAAAGGATCACATCGAGCTTACCGGCACGGTGGAGCAGGCGGTGAGCCTGAACGGTCCCCACGCTTCGATGAAGATCAAGGTTGACGGCCAGGTGTGGGACATCACGCTGGCGCCATCGCCGCGGACGGCCGCCGCGGGCCTCAAGGCCGACACGCTGCCGCTGGGCTCGCAGGTCACCATCCAGGGCCATCGCAGCCTGGACCCCAAGAAGTTCGAAGTGAAGACCGAACGCGTCACGTACAACGGCAAGCTGTACAACGTCTATCCCGATCGCGACTAGCAGCGCGCAGTGCTGGCGTTCCTGAGCTGGTTCGAGGAATCGGCCCTCGGCGCTGCCGTTCGCGGCGCCGGTGTCTGGGCCTACGGTGTCATCAACCTCTTCCACATCCTGGGTGTCGCGACGCTGTTCGGTGCGGTGCTCGTGCTCGACCTGCGATTGCTCGGCTGCTGGCGTCGCGTTCCCCTGTCGCTGATTGCAAGGCCCACTGTCCCGCTGGCTGCCATCGGGTTCTGCCTCGCCGCGCTCAGCGGCCTCTGCCTGCTGTCGACCAACGCCACTGAGTACGTGGGCAATCCCTTCCTGCTGATCAAGTTCGCTGCTATTGCGCTCGGGCTGCTCAATATCGTCGTGCTATCGCGTTTCGATGCGTGGCGGCAGCGTGAAGCTCGCGAGCCCACTGATCGCGAGTCGTCGGTACTGGCCGTCGCAGGGGGCGTGTCGCTGGCAAGCTGGCTGATCGCCGTGAGCGCAGGTCGCCTGATCGGCTACTGGTAGTTCAGCCGGCTCTACGAAAAGTCAGGTTGAGGCGCTGCGCACCGAGCAGTGGTTGCCGGCCAGGTTTCAAGGGCAGGATGCCGTGGAAGCGCAAGCGGGCCGGACCACCCCAGACGATCACATCCCCATGAGCAAGCGGCACGCGCAATGTCTTGTCCGCACGCTTGTCGCCGCCAAACTGGAAGACAGCCGGCAGCCCAAGCGACACCGACACGATGGGCTGGCTGAAGTCGCGCTCGTTGCGATCCTGGTGGAGTGACATCCGCGCGCCGGGTTCGTAGCGATTGATGAGGCACGCATCCGGGATGAAGTTCGCGAAGCCCGCGTCTGCGGCCGCCTCAGTTGCCAGTGTCTGGAAGACCGTCGGCATTGCCGGCCAGGGTTTGCCCGCTTGCGGATCGAGCCGATCGTAGCGATAGCCCGTGCGGTCCGTCACCCAGCCCCATTCACCGCAATTGCTCATCGCCACCGACATCGTGAAGCCGCCCGGCGTCATCATGTGGCGGAAGGGTGAGATCGCGGTGACGCTTTGAGCTGCCGCGACGAGTGCGGCATCGATCGCAAGCGCCCGACGCCGGAGCAGGACGATGCCTGGCAACAGGTCCTCACGCTCCGGTGCCGTACTTTCGTCGCGCCCAAACAGCTCGAGCGTCATTCGGTGGCTTCACTCTCGAGCAGCGCGCGCTTGCGCTCGACACCCCAGCGGTAACCCGACAGCCCACCATCGGTGCGGACAACGCGATGACAGGGAATCGCCACCGCAATCGCGTTCGCAGCGCAAGCTCCAGCAACCGCGCGAGTCGAGCTGGGCGAACCGATGCGCTTCGCGATCTCGGCATAGCTCGCCGTCTTGCCCGCCGGGATCTTCTGCAGCGCTTTCCATACCCGCTGCTGGAATGCAGTGCCACGGATGTCGAGCGGCAGCTCGAGACCAAGCCTTGGTGTTTCTACAAAGCCGACGACTTGCGCCACAAGCTTCTCGAACTTGCGATCGCCGCCGACCAGCGTTGCTTTGGGGAAGCGTTCCTGTAGATCACGGGCAAGCTCGCCCGCATCGTCCCCCATTAGGATTGCGCAAATGCCCTTGTCACTTTGCGCGACGAGGATTGCGCCCAGCGAGCACTGGCCGATGGCGAAGCGGATAGTCGCGCTGTCGCCGCCTTTGCGAAACTGCGTGGGAGTCATGCCGAGGTGTGCTGTTGATTTCTCGTAGAAGCGGCTACCGGAGCTGTAGCCGGCCGACACGACGGCCTCTGTCACCGACTTCCCGTTCCGCAGCGCTGTTCGGACCCGGCTCGCCCGATGTCCTGCGGCGTATTCCATGGGCGTCATGCCGGCGACGCTCTTGAACACGCGATGGAAATGGTAGGGGCTGAGCCCCGCGTCGGCAGCGAGTTGTTTGAGCGAAGGCACCGACTCGGCCCGCTCGATCAACCGGCACGCCGCCGCGACACGGCTCGAGGGGTTCGCGTCGGTTGCTCGTCTCTTTGCTCGATCATTCTGTTTGCGCATCGCGGGCTGTCGGCCGTTCCGAAGTGACGGCTGAACATTACCCCGTGCCCGGCAGACCTGCACTCCGAATCTTGCGGTGAGCGTAAGGGGCTTGCACGCATCGCCGGCAATGGCCATAATAAATACACGTAAATCGTGTGATATAGGATTTCGCATGAAAAACATCACTGTGACGCTCGATGAAAAGGTGGCTGCGTGGGCGCGGGCGCATGCCTCCCGACAGGACAAGAGCCTCTCCCGATTCATCGGCGATCTGCTGCAACAGACGATGCACGAAGCTCGTGCTTATGACGCTGCCATGCAGGACTTCCTGTCTCGCAAGCCCCGCCGCATCAACCGCGACGGCGCAGCGTTGCCTTCAAGGGAGGAGTTGCATGACCGCGCCGGTCTTCGTTGACGCCAACATCTTTGTCTATCTCCGGGACTCGGCCGCGGAGTCCAAACAGCGGACTGCTCAGGAGTGGGTGAGCCGCCTGTGGCAGCAGCGCACCGGCCGGACGAGCATCCAGGCTATCAACGAGTTCTATGTCACGGTGACCCGGAAGCTGAAGCCAGGGTTGCCGGCGGAAGAGGCGTGGAGCGACGTCCGCTCACTGCTGACATGGGACCCTCGTCCGACCGACAGCGAAGTCCTGTTGGCAGCACGCGAAGTTGAGAGGCGCTATCGCCTCAGTTGGTGGGATGCCACGATCGTCGCGGCCGCTCAGTTGCAGGGCTGCAAGGTCCTGCTGACGGAAGACCTGCAGCATGGAATGGCATTCGACTCACTCATCGTCCGCAACCCGTTCATGACGGGAGTCAACGAAGAGCGCGCGAGCTATGCTGCCGTTCCCGCTGCGGTCGCCCGCCACCGTCCCCGCGGAAGACCGAAAAAGGCAGCGGCGTAGCCCGCCTCGGTAGCCTTCTCACATTCAGATTCAGACTCTGGCTTGCCGCCAGGCCTTCCTGCCGACAAAGTCGGCCCCCTTGCCGGCAGGCCCCCCTGCTGAAGAAGTCAGCCGGTCGAATCGGCTGCCTTGTTGTGCTCCCTCACCCCTTCTGCAAATTCCCGAGCCGTGCCGGGTCCCCCACGGCGGCCTGCACCTCCGGCGTGAAGTCTTCGAACTCCTGCACCTGCCGGATCTCGATGATCTCGTTGCCGGAGGCAGGGCAGCGCTTGGCCCAGTCGATCGCCTCCTGCTTCGATTTCACGCGGATCATCCAGTAGCCGCCCAGAACTTCCTTGGTCTCGGGGAAGGGACCGTCGGTGACGACGGGCGTGCCGCCTGCGAACGTGACGCGTGCGCCGACCGAGGGCGGATGCAGGCCGTCGAGGGACAGCAGCACGCCGGCATCCTTAAGCGCCTCGTTGTACTTCATCATCGCCTCGACGGCCTTGGGGTCGGGCATCGTGCCGGCGGCGGCTTGTTCGTAGCCTTTGGGGATCATGAGGAGCATGAAGCGCATGGGGTTTCCTTGTGGGGGGGTAAGAGGACGCCGCTTCGCGGCTTTGTACCTTAGTCGAACCGCCTGCGGCTGATTCGACACGGCTCTTCGATCCCTTTCCGTCAGAGAGCCGGCACCGAGCCGGCGTGTACGTTTGGTCTTTCCGACAACCACCCGCATCTGCGCTGCGCTCGATAGTGCCCGCCACGAGCTGTCATCCAGTGGATGGCGATGATCTTCGCTCCGCACCTCGCGCAGCCATGGTGCCAGCGTGCAGGTGCAATGTGCCCGCGACATGGACCGGTGGTGACTGAAAGGAAATCCACCAAACGTACACGCCGTCTGGGTGCCGGCTCGGAATCGAGCTCCGCTCTACAGACATGCCGAACCCGGAATCCTCGCGGCAGCGCTGTATAACGTTCCTCGCAATTGGCAACTTATGAGCGGGTCAGGCCCAATCGCTGCAACTAGTTGTCAGCGGCGAAGCATGTTATACGGTGAAAATGTCGTGTTCCAAACACTGCAATTTGGCCGCATAGATAGAGTTAACTCCTGGGCTACCCATGACCGTCGCAGCGCTTTGCCTCTCTCCCAAGAAATCTTCCTCGATGAATGAGGTGGGGGAGATTGAGGTAGTCGCTGGTTCAGGAATCGTGGGAGACCACAACTTCGGTGCGAAGCAGCGCTATCCCGGCCAGAACCTCACGCTCATCGAGGCGGAAGAGGTCGAGGCATTCAATGAGAGGGCCGGGAAGGACCTCGTCGTGACCGATCCTCGGCGCAATATCGTGACTCGTGGCGTCCGTCTGAATGATCTCGTTGGGAAGACATTCGCTATTGGGACGGCGATACTTCGAGGTGTCGAACTTTGCGAGCCCTGCGGGAAGCTCGCGGGCTATCTGGCAGGACCCGACATGCGCAAGACGGACTTTATTCGGGAGTTCGCCCACCGGTGTGGCCTTCGCGCCGATGTAGTGGAATCGGGCACCATTCGCGTCGGAGATCGCCTTGTGGTGAAGGGTTAGGGATTGCCTTCGGTCCCGCTCCCGCATGCCGGCAAGAGTGACTTTTCGGGCGGGGCGCGCTTAAATCGAGCGTGATGCGTCCTGTCAGTTTTGCATCCGCTACAAAGTAACGTGCCTTCTTGTGCCCGCGCTCGAATGAAAATGGGGGAGAGATCAATGACTGCGTCGAAGACCCTGAAGCCAGGAACGATGTTGGCCTGCCTGCTTGCCACTGCGGTGACTACATTGATGGTCATGCCGACTGCATCTGCCCAGCGAACAGTGCCCTTCAATGGCAACAATCCAGTCGCTCCGCAAGGGATCTCCAACCGGCCGCTGGCGGCGGGGCCGTTCAACTACGCCACGGCGGAGGGCCAGGACATCCGGGTTGTGGTCGTGGCGAAGGGGCTCTCGTTTCCGTTCGGGCTGGCGTTCCTGCCGGATGGGACGTTGCTGGTGACCGAACGGACAGGGGGGCTGCGGGCGATTCGGAACGGCAAGCTGGATCCGAACCCCGTCAAGGGTGGACCAGAATCGGTGTGGGCGGTGGCGTCCGGTGAGCCCGGAACGATCCACGGCTACATGAACATCGCGGTGCATCCGCAGTTCGCGCAGAACAAGCTGCTGTACCTGAGCTACACCAAGCCGCTGCCGGACGGCAAGAACACCGCCGCCGTGGCGCGCGCCCGCTGGACCGGAACCGCACTCGCGGACGTGAAGGACGTGTTTGTAGCCAATTTGCGCGGCGCATCGATGCCGATTGCGTTTGGTAGCGACGGAATGCTCTACATCGCGCCGAGCGGTGGTGATGCGCAGGCGCCCGACAGCTATGGCGGAAAGATCTTGAGGGTTCGGGATGACGGCACTGTGCCTGCGGACAATCCGTTCGTGGGGAAGGCCGGGTACAAGCCGGAAATCTATACGCTCGGTCATCGCAACAGCTTGGGGCTTGCCGTGCACCCGGTGACCGGCGAGATGTGGCAGAGCGAGAACGGGCCAAACGGCGGCGACGAACTCAACATCATCCGCGCCGGCAAGAACTACGGCTGGCCGATCGTCAGCTATGGCCGTTCGTACCCCGGCCCCTGGCAGGTCAAGAACGGCGCACCGTCGCACGAAGGCTATGAGCCCCCGGTGGTGTTCTGGATGCCGGCGATTGCCGTTGCCGGGTTCGCGTTCTATACGGGGGACAAGTTGCCGAAGTGGAAGGGCGACATGTTTGTCGGCGGCCTGCGGACCGGTGAGATTCCGGGCACGGGGCGTCTTGATCGCATACTGTTCAACGAGAACATGCAGGAGTTGCGGCGCGAGACGTTGCTGGCTGATCTCGGTCGCCGGATTCGCGACGTGAAGCAGGGGCCCGATGGGCTGCTGTATGCCGTGACGGAAGATGCCGCAGGCGCGGTACTGCGTATCGAGCCGCGGTGACAGTCGCTGTCAGAGCTCACTGACTCCCGCTTGTTCGCTTGCAGTTCAAGCGGGGCCCAGCTCGATCGTCTGAGGGTCAATCTTGATGAACGACGAGCAGGACCAGAGCGGCGCTTATCCGCCGCTTGAGATCGCGCGGAAGGTCGAGCGGCTGGGCGTTGCCAAGGCGCATGCGGACACGCTTACCTTCTTCGTTCTGGCCGTGCTGGCCGGCGCCTTCATTTCAATTGGGGCGCTGTTCTTTGTCGTGGTGGTGTCCGACTCCGCTCTGGGCTACGGCGTGACGCGCTTGCTGGGCGGACTGGCCTTCAGTCTTGGACTGATCCTCGTCGTGGTCGCCGGTGCGGAGCTGTTCACTGGCAACAATCTCATCGCGATGGCGTGGGCCAGCAGACTGATCGGGGCTCGAGAGGTGTTGAGAAGCTGGGTGCTGGCGTACGTTGGCAACGTCGTCGGCTGCCTGGGAACGGCTCTGCTGGTCGTGTGGAGCAACGTCGCGAGTTTGGGCGGTGGCGCGGTCGGCAAGACGGCGATCAGCATCGCTCATGCCAAGGCCGGGCTTTCCCTCACGGAGTCCTTCACCCGCGGCATCCTGTGCAATGCGCTCGTCTGCCTCGCGGTGTGGCTCGCAATCGGGGCGCGCAGTGTCACCGACAAGATCCTGGCCATCGTCTTTCCCATTACCGCCTTTGTTGCCATCGGTTTCGAACACTCGATCGCGAACTGGTTTCTGCTGCCTTTCGGGTGGGCGTTGGGCGGACAGGGAGACGTGTCGATCGACGGCGCGGTGAGGAACCTGCTGGCGGCGACGGCGGGAAACCTGGTGGGCGGGACCCTGCTGGTCGCCGGAGTGTATTGGGTTGCCTATCTGCGTGGAGAGTCGATGCGGAAGCGTCCGCCTCCCTGAATCGCAGTGCGATCTCATTGACGCCAGCCGTTCCGTGCTCAACTATCGGGCCCAGCGGGATACTCACCCAGACTGGCGTCCAACCCTGAATCGGCTGCCCGGATTCGCAGTGCAAGATCACCCCACAGACACCATCTACGTGGCGCTGCTCAACGTTGAGCGAAGTCTGTGGGTTCCCGTCCAGGCAAGTCGCCGGGCCGATGGCACGTACCAGATCCTCTCGAAGAATGACGACCCGGCGTCGGAGCAGTGGCAGTTTTCTTCCGGGAGTCTGGTGTGGTGTGAGGATCGTGAGCTCGGTGAAGGTGTCCGCCTCGTGGCGGTCGAGTCGGTGCGACCCGTGGCACTGAGTGTTGTCCGCTGAAGCAGTGGTCTGGAAGGGAAGGGACAAGAAGATGCGAGCAGTCTTGATCAGTGTGGCGCTCTTGGTTTGCACATCAGCCAGCGCGCAGCAGCCCATCCCGGTGGACAACGAGTCGCACCACAAGATCGTGTTCAGCGATCAGGCGCTCAGGGTTCTGGAGGTCCTCGTGCCGGAGGGAGAGGAAACCCTCGACCACATGCACCAGTACGACATCACCACGGTCTGCATCGACTGCGCTGCAACTAGGACGCGCGTACCGGGCGAGCCTTTTGGAGAGATTCGCCCGCGCAAGGCCGGTGGCTCCCTGATCGCGGAGTACGCCGGCAAGCCTGCGGCTCACGCGGTTCGCAATGTCGGCAAAGGCCTGTATCGACTGGTTGGGGTCGAGAACGTCCGGCTGTCCGGCTGGACGACCGCTGCGCCGCTCGCCGAGCAGGCGGGGACAACGCTCGCCCAGGAGTCGCGCGCATTCCGCGTCTACGATGTGCAGGTTGAGCCGGCCAAGGCAGCTACGAAGCACATGCATACGTCACCCACCGTGGTCGTGCTCGACAAGGGCGATGTGGCCCACGGCATCGGCAAGGAATCGAAGCATCTCGGGAAGCCGGGTGAATGGATACTGGTGCCGGCGGGCATCAGCCACACGATCACCGCGCAGGGGAGTGCCGCGTCGCACCTCGTCGAGATCGAAGTCCGCTGAGCACGTATCGCCACGTTTCGGCAAGATATAGTCGTGTCTCCGGACGCGACACACGCGGGCAGCCGGGCCCGCAAGTTGGGAGGGAGAGGACATGCGTGTTTTCGTGATGTGTCTGGCGCTGTCGCTCTTCGCATCGGCGAATGCTCAGCAGATCATCCCTGTCTATCAGGAATCGCACCACAAGTTCGTCTTTTCGGATCCGGCCTTCAAGGTGCTGGAGGTGCTGATACCCAAAGGTGAGGAAACCCTCGACCATTCGCACCAGCTGGACGTTGCAACAGTCTGCATTGAATGCGCGGACTCGAAGATTCGCGAGCCGGGCAAGCCCTGGGGACCCCGTCGCGTCCGCCAAGTGGGTGGTTTCAACGTTACAGAGTACGTGGGTAGACCCGGGGCGCACGCGATTCAGAATGTCGGTACGGGAAACTTTCGGTTGATCGGTGTAGAGAACCAGCACACATCCGGCTGGTCGACGGCCGAGCCGCTCGACAGCCAACCCGGAATCACGCTCGGACTCGAGACGCGATCCTTCCGCATCTATGACGTCCGGATTGAACCCGGCGCAGCGTCTGCGAAGCATGTCCATACGGTGCCTGCGGTGGTCGTACTCGATACAGGTGACGTCGCGGCGAGTGACGAAAACGCACGGGCTTCCAGGCGTTTGACGAAGGCCGGGGAGTGGATCGTCGTCCCTGCAGGCACTGGCCATACGCTGAACGTCCAGGGAAGCAGGGCCGCGCATCTCGTCGAGATCGAAGTCCGCTGACCCAAGACTGGTCGCCGCACTCCTGGCAGTGACATGGACCCGGACTGCACATGACTGGCAAAGCCCTCAAGGTTGCGGCGGTCCAGCTGCGATGCGATCCGGGGCAGCGTGAGACCAATCTCGCACGTGCGGGTGCGCTGATCAGCCGGGCTGTGGCGGAGGGAGCATCGCTGGTCTTGCTCCCGGAGCTGACGCCTGGCGGTTACGAGTTGACCGAGGCGATCTGGGACTCAGCCGAAACCATCAGTGGTCCGAGCGTGGCGTGGCTCAAGTCCACGGCGGCCCGTCACGGCATCCATCTTGGCATGACCTTCCTGGAAGCGGACGGGCAGGACTTCTTCAACAGCTTTGTCGTTGCGACGCCTCAAGGGGAGATCGCGGGACGTGTCCGCAAGAATCCGCCGGCTTCAGCGGAAGCGTACTTCTTCCGCTCAGGCAATGATCCGCACTACATCGACACAGGCATTGGGCGTCTGGGAGTCTGCATCTGCTACGAAGCGTTGCTGTACGAACGGCTAGAGGAGCAGTTCACCCATCGCGTCGACCTGCTGCTGATCCCGATGTCGGCAGGCACCCCTACACCGAGGTTTCCCTTGCGCAAGCGAGACGCGGCTGCCTTTGACGCGAACATCAAAGGGTTGCCGGCACACCACGCGAGGGCACTCGGCATCCCCGTGGTGATGGCAAACAAGTGCGGGCCGCTGGTCACCGCGATGCCGGGAGCACTGCCTGACCAGGACACCTCCTTCCCTGGTCTGTCGGCCGTCGTCGACGGCGAGGGTCTGGTGCGCTCGCAGTTAGATGCGGAGCAGGGTCTGGCCGTTGGTGTGGTAACGCTCGATCCAGCGCGGAAAGTACTAGTGCTGGCGCGTTCCCATGGAAGGTGGGCATTGCCTGTGCCCTGGTTCAGCTTCTCCTATGCGGTGGCCGCCTTCATCGGGGCTCGAACCTATGCCCGCAACGAGAGGCGCGTGCGTCGGGCCGAAGCCATCGCACTCCTCGAGAGGCAAGGTTGAGTCGTGGCCCGTGTTGCGGATGACCCGGTTTCGGGACTACGCTTTCCCTCGCCATGACAAACTACTCCGCCGTCTCGGTTGCAAGCGTCGTGCTATTCGCGTGGGCGAGTGTCGCACTCGCTGCCGTACCTTCGCCAAAGGACCAGGTGTGGGCGGCGGAAGTCGCCTTCGCGAAGACAGTCGAGACGCGCGATCTCAAGGCATTTGCCGAGTTCCTCTCTGAGGAAGCGGTGTTTTTCTCCGGGACGGCGGCGACGCATGGCAAGGCCAATGTCGTCGGCTCATGGAAACGCTTTTTCGTGGACAAGGAGGCTCCATTCTCTTGGGCGCCAGACCAGGTGGAAGTGCTGGCGTCGGGCACGTTGGCGTTGAGCACCGGCCCGGTTCGTGATCCTTCGGGCAAGATCATCTCGAGGTTCAATTCCATCTGGCGTCTCGAAGCGGGGCGCTGGCGAGTCGTCTTCGACAAGGGCAGTCCGACGACGCCCGGTCCGAACTAGCTGCACGGCGAAGTTGGATTTGAGATGGTGGCAAAGGAGCGAACATGAGCAGCACCTTGAGTCGAACCGGCTTCGGCACGATGGCTTTCCTGTCGCTGGGCGTGGCCGGGTACGCAGCCGTCGTCTATGGCCTCCTGTCACTCGGCAGCCTCGTGCATCCGGACATGAAGCTCACCTACAACAGCCACTCGCTGGGTATCTATACTCACGTATTCGGCGCGTTGTTCGCGTTGCTGCTCGGACCGTGGCAGTTCTCGACCCGATTGCGCGTCGCGCGCCCGAACCTGCATCGCTGGATGGGCAGGGTGTATCTCGGCATTGGCGTGCTGATCGGCGGCCTAGCGGGCCTGTACATGGCCTTCCATGCGTTCGGCGGCGGCGTGGCACAGAGCGGCTTCGGGATGCTTGCGCTCCTCTGGCTGTTCACCGGCCTGCGCGCGTACCTCGCGATTCGTGCCGGCGATGTGATCTCCCATCGCCGGTGGATGGTCCGCAATTTTGCGTTGTCCTTTGCGGCAGTGACGCTTCGGCTGTGGTTGCCCGGTTCCGTCGCGTCCGGCATCGCGTTCGAAGTGGCTTATCCTGTCATCGCCTGGGCCTGCTGGGTCCCGAACCTCGTGATCGCAGAAATCGCTTTCAATCGGGGAAGGGCAAGGACGACGCAAGGCGCTTCGGCAAGCACCTGACTGGTCGCGGGCTCTCGCGCGCCCAAGCAATACATAAAGAAATAGGGGATCCGGGAATGAGTCACGCCCGTGGCACCGTACAGGTGGAAAGCCGGCTTTTCTATGCGCTGATGTCAGGTGCGCTGCTGCTCATCGTGCTGCTGGGCTTCGGGCGGTCGCTGTACCTGCGGCCCTTCACGGACCTGCCACCGTTGCCCGTCGCCGTCGTGATCCACGGCAGCATATTGACCGCGTGGTATGTGGGAGCCTTCGCCCAGGCGACGCTGGTGTCGACAGGTCGTACTGATCTGCATCGCCGCATGGGGTGGTGGATCGCCGGCATCGGCGCTGCGGTCATTGTCATCGGCACCACGGTGACGTTTGCGTTCGTCGGTCGCCGGGCCGCGCTCGGCACCGATATCGAAGCCCGCATCCGCTTCTTTTCCGACATCGTTTGGGGCGACATCGCTGCGATGGTGGCGTTCGCCGTGTTCTTCTGCCTTGCGCTCGCGTGGCGAAAACGGCCTGATCTCCACAAGCGGTTGATGATCCTTGGGTCGCTTGCTCTGCTGGAGCCTGCGCTGTTCCGCATCTGGGGCTGGAAGCTGTTTGCCGGCGTGGATCGCAACTGGGCTGCGCTCGTCGTGCTGTTCGTGGCGATGGTGGTGCTCGCCTTGCATGACCTCTCGACTCGAAAGAAGGTGCTTCCCGTGACGCTCCTCGGAGGCGCGCTGCTCATTGGTTCTCGCATGCTGGGCCTGTTTGTCGTCGCACACTCCGCGATGGGGTTGGCCTTGATCCGGGCTCTGATCTAGTCCGCTGTTCAATGCTGTTCTCCACGCTCGCAACCATCTGGATCCTGCACTTCGCGGCAATGTTGACGCCTGGCGCAAACACGTTGCTCGTGTCGCAGTTGGCGGCGAGCGGTGACAGCAAGGGTGCGGCCTACGCAGCGCTTGGCATCGGCATCGGCGCGTTGTTCTGGTCTTCCGCCGCCGTGCTCGGCATTAGTGCGCTGTTCGCGGCGTTCCCGACCATGCGCCTGGCCCTGCAGGTGGTCGGCGCGTCATACCTGCTGTACATCGCTTATCGCCTTTGGCAATCCGGCGAGCCCGCGGCGGCGCCTGCGCGATCCTTGTCTGCCGCCCGCGGCGTTCGAGCTGGTGTCATGACGAACCTGTCCAATCCGAAGTCAGCCGTGTTCTTCGGCAGCGTATTCTCCGCGGCACTGCCGGCCCACGCGGAAGCGGGCTTGTTCATCGCCGTGGTCGTCCTGATAGTTGTCAACGCGCTCTGGTGGCACTTGCTGCTGGCGTATCTGTTCTCGCGCAGGTCGGTGCAGGTCGGCTATTCCGCGAGGCGGACTCTCTTCACGCGATTCGCCGGTGCCGTGGTGGGCGGTCTCGGACTGGCTTTGCTGCTGTCGTCGTTCCGTTCCGCCCGGCTGTAGTTCCGCGTTCTCGTCAGCCCCGCGATTTGGTTACACTCTGCATGGTTGTACTCGATTGGCATGGCTCCGTGCTCTGAAGTGAATCGCCCCGGCGAGGGCGGGTCTTCGATCCGGCTCCAATAACCAGAAAGCCGGGACATGACCCAGGACACGGGCACTTACTACGATCGACTGTCGCGCTGGACTGCTTTGGCCCGATTCCTGGGCTATGGTGGCGGACGCGGGACGCTGACCGTCCACCGAGCGCTCGCCGACCCGAGTAGTGGAGGCAAGCCCACCCCCACGCGGTTGCATGACCTCCTCGTCGAATCCCTGCCGCCACTCGCTGCGCCTCGAGTGCTTGATGCTGGCTGTGGTCTTGGGGGAACGCTGCTGCATCTGGCATCTCGTCTTGGTGGAACATTGACCGGACTCACGCTGAGCGAGCAGCAAGCGCGCATCGGCCGGGCGGCGGCGGCTCGGGCCGGCCTTCAGGACAGGATCGACATCCACGTGCGTAGCTACGACGCACCCCCTGAGCAGCACTTCGATTTGATCGTTGCCATCGAGTCGCTCGCGCACTCGCCGGATCCGGCCACGAGTGTTCAGGCGTTGGCATCGCGTCTTGCGCCGGGCGGCATAATGGCCATCGTCGACGACAAACCCGAGGCGGCAGCGCAGGGCACTCGGGATCTCGAGCTGTTCAAGTCGGGGTGGCGCTTGCCTGTGCTGTGGGGCTCGGACCATTATCATCGGGCACTGCGAGAGCAGGGGCTCACCCCTATCGCGAATCACGACCTGACGCCGCATGTGCGTCCACGGTCCCTGGCGCAGATCCGGCGTCTCGAATTACTGAATCGCTTCGCCCATCGCGTCGTGCCAAGCGAAGGCTTCCGCGCCATGCTCGACTCCTACCACGGCGGCCTCGCGCTTGAGCGTCTCTACCGACGGGCGCTGATGAGGTATCGCCTGTTGATTGCACAGAAGCTCTAGGCCGGCCGCGCGGTTGCTTTACACTTGGTTCCATGGAATCCACCTGGCTCCCGAGTCTCCTGGTTGTCGTAATCACTGCCGTCACGGTCGCGGTTGTCGTGTTGACTCACTATGAGGGGCTGGTCTGGCTGTCCGGTCGCCTGGCCACGAAGTCGGTGACCGGCCGGCGCAAGGTGCTGTACGGCGTTTACATGATGCTGTGCCTCCATGTCGTCGAGATCTGGATCTTTGGGTTGGCGATGTGGTTGCTGCTCCAGGTGCAGGGGACGGGGCATATCCTCGGGCTCGAATATGCAAGCTTCCTGGACGCTGTCTATCTGTCGGCAGCGACGTTCACTACCGTGGGCTTCGGCGATATCTCGCCGGGCGGCGCCATCCGCTTCCTGGCGGGCACTGAAGCGCTGACCGGCTTCGGACTGATCACCTGGTCTGCGTCTTTCACCTACATCGAGATGGAGCAGTACTGGCGCCGTCATTGAGGCCGATTGCTGTTTTCCGCCGACGCCGAGGAATCCGGATGCCATTGCTCGCGGCCGATGAACCCGCAGCCTTTTCCGTCGTACGACCCGAGGGTCGGTCGCGGTTCGTTCTCGCCTGTGATCACGCGAGCCGCCGCATTCCGCGGTCGCTCGGAACGCTTGGACTGTCGCCGGAAGAACGGTCCACCCACGTCGCATGGGACATCGGGGCTGCCGGCGTTGCCAACCGGTTGTCCGCGATCCTCGACGCCCCGCTCGTGCTGCAAGGCTATTCGCGCCTCGTCATCGACTGCAATCGGCCGCCGGGCGCACCGACTTCGATTCCCGCCTCGAGCGAGAAGACGGTGATTGCTGGGAACCATGACCTCACGCCAGCTGCCACCGCTGCTAGACAGAACGAGATCTTCGAGCCCTACCACGCGGCGATCGGGTCGATTCTTGACCGGCGCCTGCGGAATGCGCAACCCGCATTGATTGTCGCCGTCCACAGCTTCACGCCCGTGTATCACGATGTTCCAAGGCCCTGGCATACCGGATTGATGTATCGCCATGATCCACGCCTCGCGCATGCCTTGCTTGGGCTGCTGCGCGAAGGCGGCGCGCTGTGCGTGGGTGACAACGAGCCTTATGCCATCACTGAGACGACAGACTACACGTTGCCTTTCCACGGCGAGAAGCGCGGCCTTCCCCACGTTGGCATCGAGATCAGGCAGGACCTCGTCGGCCATGACGCGGGCCAGCAGGAATGGGCCGAGCGCCTTGCGCGATTGCTCACTCGAGCCGCGGAGTTGATCGAGTGAACTGAGTTGGCCGGCCCGCCTGCGCCTGATCGTGATCGATACGCTGCATCAAAGAAAAGGGCCGCTCATCGGAGCGGCCCTTTGCGCATCGCCTGGAAGCGGGCCTGTTACTGGGGCAGTTCGAACACCCAGATCGACGAGCTGCGCACCGCAGGCAGCGTGATGTCAGGCACCAGCGCCGGGAATGTCGCCGTGTGCGGGCCTCCGTAACCCACGACCACGGCAATGTACTGTCTGCCGTCGATCTCATACGAGATCGGTGCCGAGTTCGGTACGTCGGTCAGCCGCGTCTTCCACAGTGCCTGGCCCGTCGCATCGTCGTGAGCCGTGAACCAGCGGTCGAGCGCGCCCTGAAACACCAGGCCGCCAGCCGTCGCGAGCGTGGCGCTGGTGAGCGGTGCGTGCTGACGATCGGTCCACACGGTCTTGCCGGTCTTGATGTCGACGGCCTGCAGTCGGCCATAGCGACCATCGCTGTCAGGACGCGGACGGATGGCCCAGCGCACGCCGGTTGACAGCGAACCACGCTCCCCGACACCGACGGGAATCATGTCCATGCAGGACTCGACGAGCGCCTGGTACATGATGCCGGTGTCGGGATTGATCGAACCTGCGATCCAGTTCTTCGCACCACCCGCATGCGGGCAGACGAGCTTCTTCTGGCCGTCGCCGGGATACAGCGTCGGGTCCATCGTCTTCTTGCCGGTCTTGGGGTCGATCGACTTGATGATGTTCTGCACGCCGAGATCGAACGACGACACATACTTGCCGGTGTCGGCTTCGAGCACGTCGAACACGGCTTCCTTGCCGCCGGTGACGATGACCTTCTTCATCTGCCCGCCCACGTTCATGCGCACAATCTGCCGCTCGAACGCCCAATCGTAATCCCACTGGTCGTTCGGCACATGCTGGAAGTGCCACACGCGCTTGCCCGTGTCCGGGTTCAGCGCAACGGTTGCGTTGGTGTACAGCGCATCGTTGGTGATGCCCTTGATCTTGTTGAGCTTGGCGAGCGGACCGGTGTCGTACGTCGGCGCGGGGCCGAAGAAAACGAGGTTGAGGTCGGGGTCGTAGCTGCTGGCCGTCCAGATCGAGCCGCCGTTGCGCTGTTCGAGCGGCAGGCCGTTCCAGGTGTTGCCACCCGGCTCTTCAGGACGCGCGATGCTCCAGAAGCGCCAGGCCGCCTTGCCCGTTTCAGAGTCGAGCGCCTGCAGGTAGCCGCCGCCGGGACCCCGCCCCACGATGCCTTGCATGACCTTGCCCTTCACGACGAGCGGGCCGCCGGTCAGGCGCCAGCCTTCCTTGATGTCCGCAATCGGCTCGTCCCAGACGACCTTGCCGGTCTTCATGTCGAGCGCGACGACGTGCAGGTCGGACGTGCCGGCATACACCTTGTCGCCGTACAACGCGATGTTGCGCTTGGTGGTCGGCTGCACGCCGTCGGGCAGACGCCGTGCGTAGTGCCAGAGTTCGTCGCCCGTCTTCGCATCCAGTGCCTGGACGTGATCGCCGAAGCTGTGCACGAAGACCACGCCGTCGTGGACGAGCGGAGTGGATTCGTTCGGACCCCCGGGAAGCGATAGCGACCACGCGACGCGCAGCTCCTTCACGTTGGCCTTGTTGATCTGCTTGAGCGGGCTGAAGCCGACATCGTCCACCGTGCGACGCCAGCTGATCCATGACCCTGCGGGCGGGTTGAGCAGCAACTGATCAGTCACAGGTCGAACCTTGAGCAACACGCTCGGCGGTGTTGGCCAGCGCGGCAGGATCGCACCCGGGGCGAGTCCGCCGCTCGGACCGCCGGAGCGCAGCTGGCCCTGGGGGCTCAGGTTCCACGGCATCTTCGCGACCTGAAGTGCGACCGCGTCAGTCGGGAAGGGACGATCGCTCGCCGTGACGTCGTTGTTCTGCAGGATGTAAGCGAGCAGGTCGGCATACGTCGCCGCGCCCAGCGAGTTTGGAGCAGCCGACGGCATCGAGCGGCTGGTGTAATCGTAGAGTTCCTGCGCTGTCTTGCCGACCCAGCCGTCGCGGAAGCGGTTGCCCTTGAGCGGAGGGCCGAACTCGCCATCGTCGAGGTTCGGGCCGTGGCACAGCGAGCAGCCCAACGAGTAAGCGGCCTTGCCGCGTTCGGCCTGTGCCGTCGTGAAGGAGGGCGCGCCTCCCGGCCCCTGCGCCAGCGCGGCGCCCGATAGCCCGAGGGCGAGCAACGCCACGGAAAGGCGCGTGTAGTGAACGGCGTTTGCCGCACGATTCATGGTGATGCCCATGGTTGAATTTCCCCTGGAGCGATTGTGCTGATTCTGCGGCCGGCTGTTGCCGTCCGGATTTCCCATGATGCCCCAGATGCCCACGGAAGCAAAAGCGTGGGCACTACGGAGTGTCAGGTCGTGTGCGGAAAATAAAAAGGGCGCTGCAGTCTGCACTGCAACGCCCTTTCCGTTCAGGCCGGAGCCGCGGAGCGAGGCTTAGCGCCGTGCTCCGGCAGCAGGGGCCGGCGGGTTGATCACCGCACCGTCCCAATGCTCATACAGCTTGCCGTCCTTGATGCGGAACGTGTCCCACGCGAACGCTTCGTAGTAGTTGCCCGGCTCCTTGGTCGGATCCTGACGGAACTGCTGGCGCATGATGAACACGAGGTCGCCCTCGGCCAGCACCTGGTACAGGGGATTGCCTTGCGGAGGGGGCGGGACCTTGGGATCCGGCGCGGGCGGCGGGTTCGCCATGTTGCGCGTCATCATGTCCTTGAAGCCCTGCTTGTAGCTGACGCCGGCTTCGTCGGCGGCCTTCTTGAAGACGGGGTTGTGCTGGATGTACTCGTCGTGCAGCAGCGCATAGCGATCGTCCGCCGTCACGCCGGGGGCGAAGAACGCGCTGGCGATCTTCTTGTTCTCGGCAAGTCGGGCCTCTTCCTGCGCCTTGTAGTCGGCGACAGCAGCGTCGCGAGCGGCCTGCAGTGCCTGCTCGTCTGGGGCGTTGTTGCAACCGGCCACCACGAAGGCGGTGGCGAGGGCCCAGGTGGCCATCTTGAGTGAACGCATTGAACGGATCTCCCGTGAGGTCGTGTTATCCGGAAATCGTGTTGGGGTGTTCGAAGACAAAAAGGGCGTGCCGCACTGGCACGCCCTTCATCGAATCGCAGTGCGATTACTTCTCTACGCGATACTTGTCGTGGCACGCACCGCAGGACGAACCCAGGTCGCCGAGGGCGGCCTTGGCCTTGGCTGCGTCACCGGCCTTGACGGCGGCAAGCGCTGCAACGGCCTTCGTGTTCACGTCGCCAGCGAGCTTGTCGAAGTTCGCCTTTTCCTTCCAGATGTTCGGCGAAGACTCGTTCTTCTCGAGCGTTGCGGCGCTCGTGTCGCGAGCCCAGCCGTCTGCGATCATCGTGCTGAGCGCGATGACGCGTTCGACGTTCTTCTGCGCCACGGCGGCGTCGTAGGGAACGCGGTCACGTGCCATGCCGGCCACAGGGCCCAGGTTGCCCGCCAGGACGGTCATCAGGGCCTGGCGGTAGCCGGCGGCCTGCTGGTCCGGGTTCGGGCGGTTCTGGCCGAAGGCCATCGCCGTGAGCACGCAACCTGCAACTGCCAGACTGATCTTTGTCGTTTTATTCATTGTTTGCTTTCCTCGCTGTATCTCGGGTTAAAAACTCCCAGCCACCTGCGTATTGTGCCCGACCAGTTGGCGCAATACATCTGCCGCCTCGGGCTGGGCCTGGGGTGAGCATCCCCAGGAACGACCATCCCCGGCCTCAGGCTGCGTCGAGGGACATTCACGGACAGAGCCGAATGCCTGCCGGAAGTTCCCCCCTGCTGGCCCTCAAGCTACTTGATCCCGAGTTCCTTCGAGATCAGCGCCGCGACTTCCGCCGGCGGGTTCAGTGTGCCGACCGCACCCATACCCGGGGCACCGGCCTCGATCCACCACTTGATGATGGCGATCTGGTCGGCCGAGAGCGGCGTCTTGCCTTCCTTGGGCATGTAATCGTCGGAAGTCGGGGGCAGGTTGACGCGCGCGTACAGCTCGCTCTGCATGAGGTCCTTCGGGACGACGGCCGGGAACATCTCGCCGCCTTCCATCAATCGCTCGTAAGTCGAGAACGACAGGCCACCCTTGCGGGTGTCGACCCAGTGGCAGCTGCCGCAACGCTGTTCCAGCATGGGCTGCACGACGTCCGCAAAAACGTCGGCATCCGTCGCGCTGGTGGCCTTCTCACGGACTTCTTCGCCGGCCAGCTTCTTGAGGAATGCGGGGGCGTACTCGACGAGGTACGTCGAGCCGTGTGTCATGTTGCCGCCGTAATGTCCCGTGATCGCCACGAGCAGCAGCATCAAGACGCCCGTGATCGGCTGCAGCTTCTGGTACGCATTGAAACCCTTGGCGCGGAAGGCCCACAAGGCCGTGGACGTGATCGCGATCAAGATGCCAAGGAAGCGGTGGCGCTGCAGTGATTCACCGGTAAAGCCGCCTTCGCTCGCATGCATGAGGCCCATCGCCACGGTGATGATCGCCGTGATGGCGGCCGCGCCCCACAGGAACGTGGCCGTCGAGCGCAACGCCGCAAAGCGCGGAATACGGGCCAGGAACTCCATGAGGATGACGACATAGATGATGCCGATCGGCAGATGCAGGGCCAGCACATGGAGGCGGCCGAGGAAGTAGATGAAATCCATGAATGCTCGATTCCGTTGGGTGCCTGTCGAGAGGAACCTTGGGCGCCCGAGACAGGCGGACGGGACGCCAAGGCGGCGCAGCTTGCCACGGCTGCATTGGCAAGTCATGGCGTGGAAGTACGGAAGGCGTTCCTACGCGGGCCGCGGTTCCGAGTACTGCCGCGCCGGGATTCTACATGGACAAAGCCGCAATGCAGCAAGCCGCGTTGCAACAGTCCATGCGCATCGAGTCATGCGTATTTCTCGGTCTAGAGGCAATTCTCCCGCATCGACCCTAGCCTATTTGTAAGTGTCACTACTTAGGAACTTGGTTACCATGTGCCGATTGGGTGCGGCTGCCCTAAAAGCTGGCAGTGTGCGGATTGCGGATGGAGCGAGTAATGCGGATTGTGCGGAAAGTGATGTCGATGGTTGCCGGGGCGGCATTCTGCGCTGGCGCGACCCACGCCCAGCCCGCCGCCACCCAGGCTTCGAATTACAAGGCACTCGTCGATCAGTATTGCGTCGACTGCCACGACCCCATCGAGAATCGTGGCGGTCTTTCACTCGACGACGTGGACTTCACGAAGATCGCACAGCACGCGCGTGTGCTCGAGCGCGTTGTGACGAAGGTTCGCGGGGCGTCGATGCCACCGGTTGGCAAGCCTCGACCCGATGCTGCGACCTATCAGGGATTCGCGGCATGGCTCGAAACCGAGCTGGACAAGAATGCGCTCGCCAACCCCAATCCAGGCCGGCCAGCGCCGTATCGACTAAACCGGACCGAATACCGGAATGCGGTTCGTGATCTGCTGAATCTCGACGTGGACGTCAAGGCGCTGATGGCCCCTGACAATTCCAGCTATGGCTTCGATAACATCGCCGATGTGCTGGGGTTGTCGCCCGATTTGCTGGAGGGGTATCTGTCCGCAGCGGACCGCATCAGTGCGATTGCAGTGGGCGACCCTGCGCTGCCCAAGGAAGACGCGTTCTACCGCGTCAGCCAGCGTTTCTCCCAGAACGAGCACATTGATGGCCTGCCGCTTGGAACCCGCGGTGGCTTGCTGATAGATCACTACTTCCCGCTGGATGGCATCTACGAAATCAATACGCGATTCCTGGAGAACACCGTCAAGGCCATCCGCGGCCTGCAGTTTCCGCATCAGTTCGAGATCTCCGTGGACGGCAAGCAGCTGCGGCTGGTGACCATGGGCGGTTCTTCCGAATACATGCTGTCGATGGAAGACCCCGAAACAGTGCGTGTCTCGATCGAGGACAAGGCCCGTGTCCGGATACCGCTTGCCGCCGGGACTCACAGGATTGTCGTGACGTTCCTGCAGAAGAGCAGCGCAATGGAAGTCGACCAGCTGCTGCCCTTCCAGAATATCAACTTCGACCCGGTTTACCTCGGGGGCATCCCTTCGGTCGAGAGCGTAGTGATTCGAGGACCGTTTGATGCGAAGGCCCCGGCGGTCGATACACCAAGCCGCAAGGCAATCTTTACCTGTCGTCCCGCAAGCAGTCGCGAGGAAGCGCGCTGTGCGGACCAGATCCTGTCGAGGATCGCGCGCGCGGCGTTCCGTCGTCCGGTTACTGACGCCAACATGCAGGTGCTTCGGGAGTTCTTCCAGCGTGGCCGGCAGTCCAGGGGGACCTTCGAAGGCGGCATCCAGATGGGTCTGCGCCGTATCCTGTCGAGCCCCGATTTCATCTTTCGCCTGGAGCGTGATCCCCAAGGGATCGCCCCCGGAACTGCATACAAGTTGACCGATCTGGAGCTGGCATCGCGGTTGTCGTTCTTCCTGTGGAGTTCGCTACCCGATGCAGAGCTGATCGATCTGGCCGCCAAGGGCAAGCTGCGTAACGACAAGGTGCTGGAGCAGCAGGTCATGCGCATGCTGGCTGACCCGAGATCGGCTGCGCTTGCCGCCAACTTTGCATCCCAGTGGCTCCACCTGCGGAACCTTGATGCGGCCCAACCCGATTCGTTCGTGTTCCCTGACTTCGATGAAGGCCTGCGGGAGGCCTTCACCAGGGAGACTCTGATGTTCTTTGAAAGCATCATGCGGGATGACCGGAATGTCGTGGAGCTGTTGACGGCAGACTACAGCTTCATGAATGAGCGACTGGCGCGGCACTATGGCGTGCCAGGCGTATACGGCAGCGATTTTCGTCGCGTCAAGCTGACCGATGAGGCGCGCCGGGGGCTGTTGGGGCAGGGCAGCATCCTTACTGTCACCTCGATGTCGCACCGTACATCCCCTGTGAAGCGGGGAGCGTGGGTCCTTGAGACGCTCTTGGCTAACCCGCCACCCAGCCCGCCAGACAACGTGCCGGCCCTTAGCGAGAATGCTGCCGATTCCCTCGACCGCCAGTCCCTGCGGGCACGACTAGAGCGGCACCGTGCCGATCCAGGCTGCGCGTCGTGCCACGCCGTCATGGATCCCATAGGCTTCTCCCTGGAAGTATTCGATGGCATTGGAACCAAGCGAGCCAGGGATGAATCGGGTGACTTGATCAACGCTTCCGGAAACCTTGCAAGTGGCAAGGCCATCAATGGCGTCCAGGAGCTTCGGGCCGCCATCAGTGCCGACCCCGGCCATTTTGTCGGAGCGTTCACGGAAAAGCTGCTGACGTACGCGCTCGGGCGCGGGCTGGAGTTCTATGACATGCCCACTGTCCGGTCGATCGTCAGGGACACTGAAAAGCGGGACTACCGCTTCTCCGCAGTGGTGCTCGAGATCGTCAAGTCCCAGCCGTTCCAGATGAAATTGTCGGCTGGCAAGAGCGGGCAGCCAGTACCGACCCAGGCATCGCTCAAGGCCACCCAGTAGATTCAAGTATCGACTCTTCTGAATTTGCAGATTACGCAGGGAGTTCCGTCATGTTCAATTTCAAGAAGTCCTTGGATCGTCGCACCTTCCTCAGGGGTGCGGGGGTCAGCGTCGCGCTGCCTTTCCTCACAGCCATGGTGCCGTCGCTGACCGCTTTTGCGCAGACGGCGGCGAACCGACCGAGGCGAGTGGGCTTCGTCTACGTGCCGAACGGCATGGTCATGACGGACAAGGTCGACCTCTGGACTCCCACCAAGGTCGGCACCGATTTCGAGATCACCCACACGCTTTCACCACTCTCCAAATACAAGAGCAAGCTGACCGTGGTCAGCAACCTGCTCGGTGCTGACGGTTCGGGGCAGCACACCGGTGCGGCCACGGCCTGGTTGACCGACATGTATCCGAAGAAGACACAGGGTACCGACGTAGCGGCCGGCATCTCGCTCGACCAGGCTATCGCCCGGAAGATTGGCGGCAGCACCGTATTTCCGTCGATGGAACTCGCCATCGAGGACGTGACCAACCTTGTCGGCTCCTGCGATGCAGGCTTCAGTTGCTCGTATCTCAATACGATCTCGTGGGCGTCGACTACCAATCCGCTGCCAATGCAGGTCAATCCGCGCGTCGTGTTCGAGCGCATGTTCGGTGGTACCGGCACGCCGGAGCAGCGGCGCGAAAGACTGTCGGACAATCGCAGCATCCTCGATTCAGTGCTGAGTGAAACGCGCAGCATCGAAGCGCGCGTGGGTCCGCAGGACAAGAGCCGTCTCTCCGACTACCTTGAGAATGTCCGTGAAGTCGAACGCAGGATTCAACGCGCCGAGAGCCGGTCTGGTGATCTCGCCGCCTCGCCTGAATCGCCCTCCGGCATCCCCGAGTCATTCCCTGAGCACGTCGGCCTGATGCTGGATCTGCTGCATGTCGCCTACCAGACGGACCTCACACGCGTGGCCTCGTTCATGATGGCCCGCGAACTCAGCTCTGTTGCCTATCCGCAGATCGGCGTACGGGCCCAGCACCATGGCATCTCGCACCACCAGAACAATCCCGAATTCATGGAGCAGAAGGGCAAGATCGACCAGTACCACGTCATGCTGTTCTCGCAGTTCGTGGACAAGCTGGCTGCCACGCCTGACGGCGATGGATCGCTCCTTGACCACACGATGCTTGTCTATGGCGCAGGTATGAGCAACAGCAACGAGCACGTCAAGCAGAGGCTGCCCTATGCAATCGTCAGCGGCTTCCTCAAGGGGAATCAGCACATCAAGGGTGACAAGCACAGGCCGGTCGGCGACCTGCACATCGACATCGCCCGCCACATGGGCGTTGAACTGACCAGCTTCGGCCGCAGCGAAGGCGGCACAGTCGGGCTTACCTGACTGTCCGCGGAAACAGTATTTTCTGCGTCAGGCGCCTTCAGGGGCCTGCTGGCATCAAGGATCAAGGGGCATTGAGAATGCGTTCTAAACTGGCAAACGGCATCCTGGTTGCATGCGGAATGGCCATCACCGTGGTGGCAGGGCAGGCGTATGCGGCGCAGCCGGGTACATCGGTCGTCACCGCAGTCCACGCGCATGATGTCGCGGCTCTTCGAGCACTGCTGAAGAAGGGCGCGGATGTCAACGCCGGTGACGTGGACGGCACGACGCCCCTGATGGTCGCCGTCCGTGAGCGCGACCTTGAAATGACCAGTATGTTGCTCGAGGCTGGTGCCGATGCGAATGCCGCGAATCGCTATGGTGCCACTGCCTTGCATACGGCGGCGGCAAACGGCGATGCCGGGGCGGCTAAGCTTCTGCTCGATGCAGGAGCCAATCCGCGAGCCGCGCTGCCCGAGGGGGGCAGCGCACTGATGGCAGCTGCCCGTACGGGCAACGTGGAACTGATCAATGCCTTGCTCGTCGGCGGCAAAGCCCAAGCCGATGGTTCAACGAGCAAGGCTGATCCCAATCTGCGCGAGAGCTGGATGGGCGAGACGGCGCTGATGCTGGCGGCCGGTGCCGGGCACGATGGGGCAATTCTGGCCTTGGTTGCCGGGGGCGCGCGGGTTGACGATGCCTCGACCGAAATCGTGGTTCCCCCTGTGAATCCTGACCGGCGGATCGGTGGTTTCGTGTATCCGGTTATTCCGAAGGGGCGCATGACCGCCCTGCATTTCGCTGCGCGGGGAGGGCACCTCGCGGCGGTCCGCGCCCTCATCAAGTCGGGGGCCAACCTCAACATCGGTGATGCGGATGGATCCAATGCCCTGGTGCTCGCCACACTGAACGGCAACCCGGAGGTAGCTGTCGAGCTTCTCGAGGCTGGCGCAGACCCCAAGATCGCCGACAGGTACGGCAGGACGGTCCTGTTTGTCGCTACCGACATGAACACATTGGATGCAAACCCCCGTCCGGCACCGCCGATCAAGGGCAACAAGACCTACGTTGACGTGGTCAAGGCAGCGCTTGCCAAGGGTGCGGACGTCAATGCGCGACTCACTGCGTCATTGCCGATCTGGGTGGCGCAGGGGGGTACCCACAATCCTGTCCTGAGGGAGGGCGCTACGGCATTCCTGCGGGCCGCAATGTCGGCCGACCTTGAGGTCATGAACCTCCTCCTCGGTGCTGGCGCTGACGCCAATCTGGCCACGAACGATGACCCCCGCTCTGCTGGACGCATCATCAACGAGAACAGCGGCAAGACGACTCCGTTGATGGCGGCTGCTGGCGTGGGCTGGCGTGAAGAGGTCAGTCGAGGCCGGGTTGCCGACGCGATCGAGGCGGTCAAGTTGCTGCTCGCCAAGGGCGGCAAGATCAACGATGCGAACCAGGGAGGCGATACGCCTTTGCATGGCGCCGCATACCGCGGGTCACCTGAGTTGGTGGAATTCCTGCTCAGGCAGGGAGCCAACCCGAACCTCAAGAATGGGCGCGGTTTCACCGCCATGGACATTGCGACGGGGCAGCCTGATTACAGAATATTGCCCAATGCCGCCGTGGCAAATGCACTGAGGCAGCATGGGCCCGCGAAGCTATCCAGTACCCGGTGAGAAGGACAGAGGGGGATCAGGGTACGGGCCACGCGGGAGCGGGCGGAACGTCCATCAATCGATCGACTTGATATCCACCAACGTTGCATGAAGCGATCGCGCTTTCCATCCCGCAGACACCCAGCGGCCAGGCTCTACGAGACGCCCAAGTAGGGGTTGATAGCCCCGACGGGCGATTGCTGCGCCGCGGCTAATAATGCTGCTCTGCAGCATCCACACAACTTAACTTCAGGTCTTCCAATATCCCCTATTGCCTGCGCATCAAACTCAAGTATGCTTGGCTTCGTACCGGACCTTGTGTTGGGGTAGGGGGAAGTGACCGTGAGAGTTTCCAGAATTCTGCTGGCAGTGGTGAGCGCGACGTTGTGCGGTGGCGTGGCCAATGCGCAATCGGGCAGCGACGCTGCAACTTACAAGTCGATGATCGACCAGTACTGCGTCGATTGCCACGACCCCATCGAAAACCGCGGCGGTCTCTCTCTTGATGATGTGGATTTCACGAAGGTCTCGCAGCATGCGAAGATTTTCGAGCGCGTTGTGACGAAGATGCGTGGTGCATCCATGCCTCCCGTCGGCAAGCCGCGCCCTGATCCCGCCACCTACGACAAGTTTGCATCCTGGCTTGAAACGGAACTCGACAAGACCGCGGCCGTCAAGCCGAACCCCGGGCGTCCCGCGCTCTATCGACTGAACCGCGAAGAGTACAAGAACGTCGTGCGTGACATGCTCGCGCTCAACGTCGACGTGAAGGCGCTGATGGCACCTGACAACTCGAGCTACGGCTTCGACAACGTTGCCGACGTGCTCAATATTTCTCCGGCCTTGCTCGAAGGCTACCTCGCTGCGGCCGACCGCATCAGCGCGATGGCGATCGGTGACCCCGACCTGCCGCGCGAAGACTCCGTCTATCGCGTCAATCAGCGTCTCTCGCAGAACGAGCACATCGAAGGCCTCCCGCTCGGTACTCGCGGTGGCCTTGCGATTGAGCACTACTTCCCGCTCGACGGGACTTACGAGATCAGCACCACGTTCCTCAAAAACACGCTGAGCGTGATCCGCGGTCTCGAGTTCCCGCACCAGTTCGAGATCTCCGTCGATGGTAAGCAGGTCAAGCTGATCACCATGGGTGGCACGTCCGACTACTCGCGCCTGCTCGAGAACGCAGACGAAGTGCGTGCGGCCGTTGAAGAACGCGCCCGCGTCAGGGTGCCGCTGACGGCCGGTTCCCACCGCATTGTCCTGACATTCCTGCAGAAGACGGGCGCGGTCGAAGTCGACCAGCTGCAACCTTTCGAATCGATCAACTTCGATCCGGTGTATATCGGCGGCATTCCTTCGGTCGAGGGCGCGCTTATCCGCGGACCTTTCGACGCCAAGGCGCCCAGTGTCGAAACGCCGAGCCGCAAGGTGGTGTTCAGCTGCAAACCGAAGAGCACCCGCGACGAAGCCAAGTGCGCGGACCAGATCCTGTCTAAGCTTGCCCGCACTGCCTATCGTCGCCCTGTCAATGACACGGACATGAAGGTTCTGCGTGAGTTCTACGCCCAGGGCCGCCAGTCCAAGGGGACTTTCGAAGGCGGCATCCAGATGGGTCTGCGCCGCATCCTCTCCAGCCCGGACTTCATCTTCCGCATGGAAAAGGATCCGCAGGGCATCGCGGCGGCAACCCCATTCCGTATCAGCGATCTCGAGCTGGCTTCGCGCCTTTCGTTCTTCCTGTGGAGCTCGGCTCCAGACGCGGAGTTGCTGGACATCGCCGCCAAGGGCAAGCTGAGCGACAACAAGGTGCTTGAGCAGCAGGTTCGCCGCATGCTGGCGGATCCCCGCTCCGAGTCCCTTGCAACGAACTTTGCCTCCCAGTGGTTGCGTCTCAGGAACCTGGACTCCCAGCAGCCCGATTCCTACATGTTCCCGAACTTCGACGAAGGCCTGCGCGAAGCCTTCCGCACCGAAACGCTGATGTTCTTCGACAGCATCATGCGTGACGACCGCAATGTGGTCGACCTGCTGACGGCGGACTACACGTTCATGAACGAGCGCCTCGCCCGTCATTACGGCGTCAAGGGCATCTACGGCAGCGATTTCCGCCGCGTGAAGCTCGACGACGTTGCGCGTCGCGGTCTGCTCGGCCAGGGCACGTTCCTGATGGTGACGGCACTGCCGACGCGAACCTCTCCGGTGAAGCGCGGCGCGTGGGTGCTCGAGAACCTGCTTGCGAACCCACCCCCCAGCCCGCCGGATAACGTCCCGGCCCTCAAGGAAAACGCAATCGATACGCTCGATCGTGAGCCGCTGCGCGTCCGTCTTGAGCGCCATCGCGCGGATCCTGGTTGTGCGGCCTGCCACAACATCATGGATCCGATCGGCTTCTCGCTAGAAGTGTTCGACGGCATCGGCACGAAGCGCGCCAAGGACGAAGGTGGCTTGGCCATCGATTCGTCCGGCAGCCTCGCGAGCGGCAAGAAGATCAACGGCGTCAACGAACTGCGTGACGTGATCGCCAAGAACCCCGAGCGCTACATGAGCGCCTTCACGGAAAAGCTCCTGACCTACGCGCTCGGACGTGGTCTCGAGTATTACGACATGCCGGTCGTGCGCAACATCGTCAAGACCAGCGAGCACGACAATTACCGGTTCTCGTCGGTGGTGATGGAGATCGTGAAGTCCACGCCATTCCAGATGAAGATGTCGGCTGGCAAGGGCGAGCTGTCGGCCAGCGCCGGCCAGCCCGCGAAGCCGGTGCAATGAATTGCCTTTAGATGATTTCAGACAATAAAACCCAAGCCATTACCCTTACCCTGGGAGTCCGGACATGATCAATTTCAAGAAGTCACTGGATCGACGCACGTTCCTTCGTGGAAGCGGCGTTGCGGTAGCACTGCCCTTCCTCGGGGCGATGGTGCCCTCGCTGACGGCTTTCGCGCAGACCGCTGCCAATCGTCCCCGTCGCATCGGCTTCGTTTACGTGCCGAATGGCTTGGTCATGACCGACAAGCTCGATCTGTGGACGCCGAAGAAGGCCGGCCATGACTTCGACTTGAGCTACGTCCTCGAGCCGCTGGCAAAGCACAAGGACCGCCTGACAGTGGTGAGCGGCCTGCTTGGTGCAGACGGTTCCGGTCAGCACTCCGGTGCCTGCACGGCTTGGCTGACGGACTCGTTCCCGAAGAAGACCCAGGGTGTAGACGTCGAGGCTGGCATCTCGCTCGATCAGGTGCTTGCCAAGAAGATCGCCGGCAACACGGTGTTCCCGACGATGGAACTCGCGATCGAAGACACGACGAACCTCGTCGGTGCATGCGATACGGGCTACAGCTGCTCGTACATGAACACGATCTCGTGGGCTAACCCGAAGACCCCGCTCCCGATGCAGGTCAATCCTCGCGTCGTGTTCGAGATGATGTTTGGTGGCACGGGTACCGCCGAGCAGCGCCGTGCGCGCTTCCAGCAGAACCGCAGCATCCTCGACTCCGTGCTCGAGGAGACTCACCGCCTCGAGGCCCGCGTGGGCGCCCCGGACAAGGCACGTGTTGCCGATTATCTCGAGAACATCCGTGAAGTAGAAAAGCGCATCCAGCGTGCTGAAGCCCGCACCGGCGAGCTTGCCGGCTCGACGGTAGCCTCTCCTTCGGGCATCCCGGAGCAGTTCCCCGACCACGTGGAACTGATGTTCGACCTGCTGCACGTTGCCTACCAGACGGACCTGACCCGCATTGCCACCTTCATGATGGCCCGCGAACTCAGCTCCATCGCATACCCGCAGATTGGTGTGCGCGAACAGCACCACAGCATTTCGCACCACTCGAACAACCCGGAATTCATGGAGAAGAAGGGCAAGATCGACCAGTACCATGCGCTGCTGTTCTCGAAGTTCGTCGACAAGATGGCTGCGACGCAGGATGGCGATGGCACGCTGCTCGACCACACACTGCTTGTCTACGGTGCCGGCATGAGCAACGGCAACGAGCACCTCAAGAAGAGCCTGCCTTACGCCATCGTCAGCGGCTTCGTGAAGGGCAACCGCCACATCCAGATCGACAAGACCAAGGATCGCCCGGTCGGCGACCTGCACATCGATATCGCCCGCCACATGGGCGTCGAGCTCGATCGGTTTGGTCGCAGCGAGGGTGGCTCGGTCGGCCTGACCTGATCGTTGGTATTTGATGAGCTGGGGCCGACTGCGAGAACGCAGTCGGCCCTCTTCAAGAATTAGTTAGGGGCATTCAGATGCGTTCCAAACCAGTTGTACTCGGCGTACTCACTACCCTTTCGCTGGCACTTGCAGCAGCCACCGCCTCGGCGCAATCCGGGCCTTCTGTATTTGCCGCCGTCAAGGCGCATGACGTCGCCGGCGTAAGCGCGCTGCTCAAGAAGGGCGCGAACGTGAATGCACCGGACCTCGATGGCACGACGCCCCTGATGACCGCCGTCCACGAACGCGATGCCGACATGATCCAGGCGTTGCTGAAGGCCGGCGCCGACGTCGACGCGACCAACCGCTACGGCGCGACGGCACTCCACACGGCAGCCCGGAACGGCGACGCCCAGTCGGCGACGCTGCTGCTGAACGCCGGCGCCAACCCGGCCACCGCCCTTCCCGAAGGCGAAACCGTCCTGATGGCGGCTGCGCGCACTGGCAACGTTGACCTCATCAAGGCGCTCTTGGCAGGTGGAAAGGGCAAGGCCGGTGACTTGAACAAGGCTGACCCGAACTACAAGGAAGGCTGGAAAGGCCAGACCGCGCTGATGTGGGCTGCTGCCGAGGGTCATGCTGCAGCTGTCGATGCTTTGATCGCTGGCGGTGCAAGTCCCAACGAGTTCTCTTCGGAGATCATCGTCCCTGAACCCAATCCAGATCGCCGTGCCAATGGTTTCGTATACCCCAAGATTCCCAAAGGACGCATGACCGCGCTGCACTTCGCCGCGCGCAATGGTCACCTCGAGGCTACTCAGTCGCTCATCAAGGGCAAGGCCAACCTCAACCTCGTGGATGCGGACGGAACGAACGCACTGGTTCTCGCAACCCTCAACGGGCATCCGGATGTAGCCGTTGCGCTGCTCGAAGCCGGTGCGGATCCCAAGATCGCCGACAATTACGGTCGTACCGTGTTGTTCAATGCGGTTGACATGAACACGCTGGATGCCAATTCACGTCCGGCTCCTCCCGTGACCGGTGACAAGACCTATGTCGACGTCATCAAGCTCGCAATCGCCAAGGGCGCAGATGTCAACGCAACGCTCAAGTCGACCCTTCCGATCTGGGTTGCGCAGGGTGGCAATCACAACGGCATCCTGCGTGAGGGCTCGACGGCCTTCCTGCGTGCGAGCATGTCTGCCGACCTGCCGGTGATGAATATGTTGTTGGCTGCCGGAGCGGACCCCAAGCTGGCAACGGCGCCGGATGATCGTCCTGCCGGTCGCCGCATCAACGAGATCTCGGGCAAGACTACCCCCCTGATGGCCGCCGCCGGCGTGGGCTGGCGTGAAGAGATCAGCCGTGGTCGCGTCCCCGACGCAATCGAAGCGATCAAGCTGCTCGTTGCCAAGGGTGGCAACGTCAACGAGGCGAATCAGGGTGGCGATACTGCCCTGACGGGTGCGGCAATGCGCAGCGAACCCGCGCTGGTCGAGTTCCTGCTTAGCATCGGGGCAGATCCCAAGCACAAGAATGCTCGTGGGCTGACCGCAATGGACATCGCCAACGGCAATTCCGACTACAGCATCCTGCCGAATCCGCTGGTGGCCGAGGTCATCAAGAAGCATGCGCCCACTGCAAAGCTCAGTGCACGGTGAAGCAAACGGTCCGATGAACTAGGGCCACTATTGAAGGTACGAAAATCAGGGCCAGCTACGATCTCGCAGCTGGCCCTTTTTATTTGCGCCCGGAGCAAAGGGGAAAATCAAAATGCGTTTCATGCCAGTCGCGATTGGGGTGCTTGCCGCACTGAACATGACGTTTTCAGGCGGCGCCGCCTTCGCCCAGTCAGTGCCGGGTCTCTCGTCGGTCCTCGTCGCCGTAAAGGCTCATGATGTCGCCGCAGTCGGCGCACTGCTGAAGAAGGGCGCCGACGTCAATGCACCAGACATCGACGGCACGACCCCCTTGATGGCGGCTGTCCACGAGCGGGACACGGCCATGATCCAGACGCTGATCGCGGCCGGCGCCGCCGTGGAAGCCACCAATCGCTATGGCGCCACCGCCCTGCAAACCGCTGCCCGCAATGGCGACGCTCGCTCGGCAGATCTGTTGCTCAAGGCGGGCGCCAATCCTGGAGCCGCAATGCCCGAGGGTGAGACAGTGCTGATGGCTGCAGCGCGGACGGGCAACATCGACTTGATCAATGCCCTGCTTGCAGGAGGCAAGGGCAAGTCAGGCGACATGAACAAGGCCGATCCAAACTACAAGGAAGGCTGGAAAGGCCAGACCGCCTTGATGTGGGCTGCGGCGGAAGGCCACGCCGACGCGATCGCCGCCCTGATCGCCGGCGGCGCCAATCCCAACGAGTTTTCCGCCGAGATCATTGTTCCCCAGCCGAACCCCGAACGTCGTTCGGGGGGCTTCGTGTACCCGAATATTCCCAAAGGCCGCATGGTGGCGCTGCATTTCGCAGCCCGTAACGGCAAGCTTGAAGCCGCCAAGGCGCTTGTCAACGGCAAGGCGGACCTCAATCTCGTCGACGCGGACGGCTCCACTGCCGTCATCCTGGCGGCGTTGAACGGCCATCCCGACGTTGCGGTGGCGCTACTTGAAGCGGGTGCGGATCCGAAAGTGGCTGACAAATTCGGGCGTACCGCACTGTTTGTCGCGACCGACATGAACACGCGTGAGGCCGAGGCGCGTCCAGCCCCCGTAGTGACGGGGGAGAAGACTTACGTCGATGTCATCAAGACGGCGCTAGCCAAAGGGGCGGACGTCAATGCAACTCTGAAGACGCCGCTGCCGGCGATGATGGCGCAGAGTGGCTTCCGCAACGGTGTCCTCAGGGCGGGAGCGACATCGTTCCTGCGTGCATCCATGTCAGCTGATCTCGAGGTCATGAAGATTCTGCTGGCAGCTGGCGCCGATCCTTTGAAGGCCACAGACAAGGATGATGGCCCGGCCAAGCAGCCGTTCTTCGGGTTCAACACGGGGAGCACCACGCCGCTGATGGCGGCTGCGGGCGTTGGTTGGCGCGATGAGATCAGCCGCGGGCGCGTTCCCGATGCCATTGAAGCGATCAAGCTCTTGCTCGCCAAGGGCGCCGACGTCAACCAGGCAAACAACGCCGGCAATACACCACTGATCGGCGCCGCGATTCGTGGTGAGCCTGCACTCGTCGAATTCCTGCTGCAACAAGGCGCCAATCCGAACGCGAAAAACGGTGTTGGCCTGACTGCGATGGATGTTGCGATGGGCAGCTCTGACAACAGCTTGCTGCCAAATCCCCTGGTCGCTGCGGTATTGAACAAGCACAAGGCGCCTGCGAAGCTCAGCGCACGCTGACCAAGCGCCAGTTCGAAGCAAAAAAGGCCGGGCTCGTTACTGACGAGCCCGGCCTTTGATTCTTCTGGCTTGCGCTCTGCAGGTATATTCAGCTGCGAACCCAGGTGTATTTCGCAACCTCGTTGCCGGCCTCGTCGCGGACCAGGATTTCGTTCCCGGTCCGTTCCACCTTGTGACCTTGCGATTGATGCCGCTGGATGAAATCTTTCAGGATCGCAAGTGCCTCGGCCTCGGTCTCATACCAGCGGGCCAGCATGGTTCCGCTCTTGGGTTCGCACTTGATCTGGACGCTCATGATGGACCGAATATACACGGTGCACCGTCAGGGAGCGTGCAGGGACACACAAGCCCGGTGCAATACTGCGGAGCTTTCCACACATATCGTGAACACCATCACATGACCGGCCGCGCCTTCTATCAGCCGCCACTCGTCAAACCGTGCGCCCTCGGCGCGCTTGCCTGCCCGATGAGCTGACTTGAACACCACCGTTACGATTCCGCGCGAGATCCGGAGACGCCGCCTCGCCTTGGGCCTGGGCGCTAGCGTCGCTGTCCTCGCGTTTGCTCTGCTGGGCGCCTACCTGACGTTTCGTGCGAGCCTGCCTCGTCTGGATGGCGAAGTGGCGGTCCCTGGTCTCAAGGCCGTTGTCACGATCGAGCGAGATGTAAATGGCGTCCCGACGGTCCGGGCACGGAATCGCCTCGATCTCGCAAGGGCCACGGGGTACGTCCATGCGCAGGACCGGTTCTTCCAGATGGATCTCCAGCGCAGGCTCTCGGCCGGTGAACTTTCCGAATTGCTCGGTCCAGCGACCTTACCCACGGACCGCAGCCTTCGCAGGCATCAGTTTTCGCGAGTCGCCGATCAAGTGCTTGAGCAGGCAACACCGGCCGAGCGCGATCTGCTGGACGCGTATGCCGAAGGGGTGAATCAGGCGCTCAGGGACCTCGGGGCGAGGTCCTGGGAATACCTGCCTTTGGGCGCGTCCCCAAGACCCTGGAAGGCACGCGACTCGCTGCTCGTCGCTTTTGCGATGTACATTGACCTCAACGATACGACCGGTGAGCGTGAGTTGGCCAACGCCGCACTCCGGGCCACCCTCCCTGCTGAACTCTTCTCCGTGCTGTATCCGCTCGGTTCGGAATGGGACGCCCCTGTCGACGGAGGGACATGGCGAGCGCCCCCACTCCCCGGTCCTGAAGTACTCGACCTGCGACAAGGCGCCCGGCGCATGGCAGCACTAGCGGTTCCGCGACGAGATGCAATGACGGATATGCTTGGCGATGCAGCCTTGGGCAGCAACAGCTGGGCGGTGGGTGGAGCACAGACGTCCGATGGCCGGGCGCTCCTCGCCAATGACATGCACCTCGGCCTGCAGGTCCCCAACATCTGGTACAGGGCCAGGCTGCTTGTTGCCACCACCGAAGGAACCTTGCAGGACCTGATTGGCGTCACGTTACCGGGGTTGCCGATCATGGTCGCAGGCAGCAACACGCATGTGGCGTGGGGTTTCACGAATACCCATGGCGACTGGACCGATCTGGTCGTCGTCAACGTCGATCCCGCAGATGCAACGAAGTACCTCACGTCCGAGGGGCCCATGCCGTTCGAGCACGAGGCCGAGGTCATCGCGGTGCGCGGGCAACTTCTTGAAACGCTCAGCCTCACGCGCACGCAATGGGGCCCCGTGGTTGCAATGGACGCGACGGGAAGGCCACTCGTGCTCGCATGGACTGCACATCGACCCGAGGCCACGAATCTCAAGATGCTCGGCTTCGAGACTGCGGGCACGGTGCAGGAGGCGCTGCGGGTGGCGAGCGAATCGGGCGCTCCTGTCCAGAACGTCGTCGTCGCCGACTCATCCGGCAGCATCGGCTGGACCCTCTTTGGCCAGATTCCGGTGCGACAGGGTTACGACTCGCGCTTCCCCAGTGACTGGAGCAAGCCCGCAACTGGCTGGATACGCTGGCGCACGCCTGACGAGATTCCGCGCATCGTGAATCCGCTTGGAGGCCGCTTGTGGACGGCCAACAGTCGCACCATCACGGCAACGACCTGGCTCGACTTCGTCGGCCCCGGCGCGTATGTGCTGGGCGCGAGGGCTGGACAGATTCGCGATGATCTGCTCGCGCAGAAATCAGCCGACGCCAAGGGCATGGTGGCGATCCAGCTTGACGACAGGGCGCTGTTCCTTGCGCGCTGGCGCGACCTGCTCCTGCAGGTCCTGACCCCGACAGCAGTGCAAGGCAATCAGGCCAGGCAAGTCGCGCGGAGACTCGTTGAGGGATGGTCTGGCCATGCTGCCGTGGACGATCCTGGTTATCTGATCGTGCGCAATTTCCGGCGCGCCGTGCTGTCCGCAACCTTCGATGCGCTGGTTGCGCCGACGCGCATCGCGTATCCCGAGATCAAGTTCGATCCGGGGCAGCAATTCGAAGGTTCCGCGTGGCGGCTGGTCACCGAGCGACCATTGCACCTGCTCGATCCGAACTACCCCGATTGGGATGGAGCACTGGTTGCCTGGCTCGACGTTGCCCTTGCCGACATCAAAAAGGAATGCGGCACCCTGTCGGACTGTGGATGGGGGCGAACCAACGTCTTGTCGATGCGGCACCCCCTGTCAAGGGCGATGCCCTGGGCCTCCTGGCTCATCGACATGCCATCGATGCCCTTGCCCGGCGACAGCAACATGCCGCGAGTGCAGGGACCGCGGCAAGGTGCCTCGGAGCGGCTCGTCGTTTCTCCCGGCCGAGAGAGCGAAGGCTTCTTCCAGATGCCAGGCGGACAGTCATCTCATCCCTTGTCCGCGTACTACCGTGCAGGACACGACGCGTGGATTACCGGGCAGCCCCAGCCGTTGCTGCCAGGTCCCGCAACCCACACCCTGACCTTACGGCCACCAGCTGCGCCGTAGCGCACGGCCCGCTGCAGGATCGACGGGCCTGTATCTGGCTCGCATCGAATCCAGGCGAAGTGGAGCGGCCGTTCGACCTGCCGCTCCACTTCGATGGGTTGGCGCCGTGTTCACAGCGGTCTGGTGTCCATGTGCTGCGAGGTATCGATGCCGATTGCCAGCAGCAAAGCAAAGCTCACGATGAGGAAAGCAGTTGCGAGCAGCGTGATCATGATGCGTATCTCCCGTGCGGTAGTGAACCCGTCGGGAATCATCATGGAAGTCGGGCCTGTCAACCTCAATCCACGGAACATCAAGAAGTGTGGGAATTTTGTGGGGGAGTAGAAGCCGATTGTGAAGTCGCAACCAGATTCGCGCGAGGTGGAGCTAGCTACCGGATCCACCTCGCGTTCTCTGTGGGTCGACTTAGCCGCGCTTCGCCAGCAGATGATCGAGGGACAGCCTTCCCGGGCCATGCACCACCAGCGCGAGTGCCATTGCTGCCCATGGCAGGTGGAAGTTGGCCCACCCGTCCGGAATGGTCAGCTGGATGATGAGCGTCATGAACAACAGGCCAAGCGCCGCGAAGCGGGTCGCAAGACCCAGCACCAGCAAGACCGGAAGTGTGATTTCCGCGATGCCTGACAACAGCGCGACGACGTTCGGCGCAGGGTACGGAATGCTGTTGCCAAACAGGTGCAACTGGAATTCCTGCGTAAACAGATAGACAGCGCTATCGGACAGGTGGAACCAGCCATCCCATTTGGTCAGTCCGGAACGATAGAACGGCACCGCGAGCGCAATGCGCAGCGCCAGCTGGGGGATGGAGAGTGGAATGCGGCTGAGCAGTCCGCTTGCCGATGTCACGAGCGACACGATTCCCTTTGTCGGGGCGGCGCCTTGGATCGAAGTCGAGGTGTGCATCGGTCAGGATTCCGTGGCCAATTCAGTCAGTGGTAGTGAGTGACGCGATGGCGCCCCAGGAAAGGAGTGACACCAACGCGTCACCCGCATCGAAGCCGCCGATATCCTGAGACACGGTGCCTGCCGCATCTGCAACACACAAGCCTTCCTGCAGCGCCATGACAAAAGCTGCGTAACCCGGCTTCAGGGCGAGGACCAGGACTTCCGAATCAGGGCGCCACACCAGTGCATCTTCCGCTACCCAGGAGAGGGCCGTGCCTTGTGAGGGCGATCGGTGCGATTCCCAGATCGACGCCACTGGAAAAGATGAGCGCACAAGCTGGACGGATGGATGCAGGACTGCGCCTGTGAGAGCAAGCGATTCGGCAGTCAGACCCGCCAGCGCGGCGGGCAGAAGGCATCCGCTTTCGGGTGCGTGGTAGGCGTCGTTCCATGCGGCTTCGAGTCTCGCGACATCGGCCAGATAGGGGACCGTTGCCGCGGGTTCAAACTGGCTGATGAAGCCCGGTAGCTCGCCTCCATACTCGATCAGGACGGGCGACCGTGGCGGATGGGCGGTGACGAAGACATTGATCATCGCAGCGAAGAATTCGTCGCCGACCAGCCGGGCAGTGACCGGGTATGTGACTCGCAACGCTTCCTGGAGGTTGACGCGATAGTTGTTGCGGTACACCTCGAACGCCCGCTCTGCTCGAGGTGCCGAGCAATCCGCGATGGAGGCGGGCATTGGCGCGTCTCGATCAAGCACTGCTGCAGCGAAACGTGCTTCCATGTCAGCGTGCTCCGCCTGCGCGAGCGGGCTCCGCTGCGCCGGGGGGGCTCTGAACCGACGCAATGATTGCGTCCGCCTTCCGGGCCTCGGCAATCAACGTGGGCCACTCGGGAACATCGTTATCCCACTCGATCAGCGTCGGTGCGGCTGGCGCGCGAGACACGACACCGGCGTACAACTGCCAGACGTCCACGTGGACCTGGTCGCCATGGGTGTCGATGAGCAGGCGTTCGCCATCTGGATCGCGAGTCTCTGCAAAGCCGGCGAGATGGAACTGCTCGACATGCTCCAATGGGTACCGATCCAGATACTGCGTCGGCTCGCGCCGCTGGTTCACCGATGACACGTAGGCGTTGTTGATGTCGAGCAGCAGCCCGCAACCGGTCCTCTTGGCGATTTCACCAATGAACTCTTCCTCCGTCAGCGTGCTTTCGGCAAAGGTTACGTAGGTAGACGGGTTTTCGAGGAGCATCCGGCGGCCAAGGAAGGCCTGCGTCTCGTCGATGTGGTTGCAGACGAGTTCCAGCGTGGACCGGGTGTACGGCAGCGGCAGCAAGTCATTGAGAAACAGGCCTCCGTGAGACGACCACGCGAGGTGTTCGGAGAAGAGTTCGGGCTGGTAGCGATCCAGCAAGTCCTTGAGCCGCTGCAGATGGCTGCGGTCGAGCGGCTGGCTGCCACCGATGTTGAGGCCTACGCCATGGATCGACAGCGGATAGTGGCCCCTGATCGCTTCGAGATACCGGTGCGGTGGCCCGCCGGCCCCCATGAAATTCTCGGCATGGACCTCGAAGAAGCCTGCCGCTGGCCGAGAATCGAGGACCATGCGGTAGTGCTGCGCCTTGAGGCTGACTCCCGATTGCATTCGTGCCGTCGAGTTCGCACTGCGCACGGTCTTCTGGATTCCAGACAAGGGGGGATGGGCGGGGAAGCTGCAGAAGCGGCAGCGACTCCCGTGCGACGCGGTGCGCGCGGGAATCGCTGCCAGTCTGGTTCAGGCCTTCGGTACGTCGCGGGCGAGTTCAGTCAGCGAACCCTTGCGGCCGCCCGGGAGTTCCATCGTCGTGCACGTACCTTTCGGAACCAGCTTCCAGGCGTTGCCCTGGTAGTCAGCCTTGGCAGTGCCTGCACAAGTGGTGCCTTCACCCGCCTTGCAGTCGTTCTTGCCTTTCAGGGCGACGCCAAAGCACTTGTCCTGGTTGGCGGCAGCATCGGCCGCGTGGGCCGTGGTGACAGTTCCGATGGATGCGATCGCGGTGGCGAGCGAGCCGATAAGGGCGAGATTGATCGAGCGGCGGTTCAGCATGGTGAAAATCTCCTCTGGTGTTACAGGCCGGCGGGATTGGCCTATGATGACCACGTCGCATGCCATCCTGCTCTTGTTACATCGAACGCAAAGAATTGTTCTCCGGGAACGCTCCGGAGCGCAATTCTGCGCCCGTCGCAATGAATTTGTAACAATATGGCTTCAGGGAACGAAGAACAGACGGGGAACCCTGCGCAGGCCGCGAGGGAACTCGAATGGACGCAGCTGATGCTGGCGGCCATCGAAGGCGACAGCCAGGCGTACCGGCAGCTGCTCACCTCCCTGACCCCCGCCTTGCGCAGCCTGGCCAGGCGCGGGTTCGAGCGAGTCGGGCTCGGGAATGCGGAAATCGAGGACGTCGTGCAGGAAACTTTGCTGGCCATCCACTTGAAGCGCGGAACGTGGGATCAGACGCGATCGCTGGGCCCGTGGGTGACCGCTATTGCACGCTACAAGCTGGTCGACTCGTTGAGGAGGCGAGGCCGCAGCACCGATATCCAGATCGACGAACTTGCCGACACGCTGGCGGACGGGGCAGCGAACGAAGGCTCCGCGCATCACGATACCGAGAGCATGTTGGGCTCGCTGAACGAGAGGCAACAGGAAATTGTCCGCTCGATTTCCATCGACGGCAAGCCCGTGCGCGCGGTGGCAGAGAAGCTCGGCATGACCGAGGTCGCCGTGCGCGTGAGCCTGCATCGCAGCCTGAAGCTGCTGGCTGAACGCTACCGTGGCGCGTGACAGCATGAAGACAACCGACCTGATCGCAGCGCTCTCCGTCGATGCCGGTGCAGGCAGCGACTCGCTCCGGCGACGCTTCTATGGATCGGCCGTGGCCGGTGCAGTGGTCACTGCCGGCGTGTTCCTGCTCTCCATGGGCTGGCGGCCCGATATCGGTACTGCAGTCGGCACGATCCGTTTTCCGTTCAAGTTCGTCGTGACGCTGGCAATCGTCTTCTCGGCAGCGCCGTTGCTGGTGCGAATGGCAAGTCCCGTCGATGGCGATTCGCTGCCACGTCGCGCGCTGGGCGCAGCCCCGTTGCTGATCCTGCTTGCCGTCGTGCTGGAATTGATGTCATTGCCGGCGGATCGCTGGTGGGACAGCCTGGTGGGTTCCAATGCCTATCTTTGTCTCGCCGCGATTCCTCTGCTGTCCGTGCCGTCCGCAGCGGCGCTGATGCTGGCCATGAAGCGCGGCGCGCCGGTACGCCCGCGATTGGCGGGGGCGCTGTGCGGACTCGTCGCAGCTGGAATTGCGGCCACGTTCTACGCGCTGCATTGTGATGACGACAGTCCCTTGTTCGTTGCCGTCTGGTACACGCTGGCGGTGGCCATCGTGACCTCCGTATCCGCCGCCATTGGCGGCCGCATCCTGCGCTGGTAGAAGTCAATCCACGTTCCTTGCGGGATCCCAAGCCGGGACGTGACCGGCAGTTGCGACGGGTCCACGCGAACCACGTAAACTCCACGATATCGTTCCGGTATCGCCGTCTCCAGCACCCATGTTCCAGCAACTCGCCCCCGTTACGCGGCTCCTGATCATCGCGAATATCCTGGTCTACGTTCTGCAGAACGTCACTGGCAGCCAGATGATGCTGAGCTTTGCGCTGTGGCCCTTCGGTTCGGGGCTGTTCATGGGCGCACCGACGTTCCAGATCTGGCAGCTCGTCACATACGGGTTCATGCACGGTAGTCTCACGCACATCTTCTTCAACATGTTTGCGCTCTACATGTTTGGCTCCGAGATCGAGCGGCTGCTCGGCGCGAGCCGGTATGTCGCCTATTACTTTGTCTGCGTCATCGGTGCGGCGGTGGCACAGCTGCTGGTCATGCAGTGGATGGGGGGCGATCCTTTCCCGACCGTGGGCGCTTCAGGCGGCGTGTTCGGGCTGCTGCTCGCATTCGGCATGGCCTATCCGCACCGGAAGCTGATGCTGCTGTTTCCTCCGATTCCGATGCCGGCGTGGTTGTTCGTCACGCTCTACGGCGTGCTTGAGCTGGTGCTCGGCGTGACCGGGACCCAACAGGGCGTCGCGCATTTCGCTCATCTGGGCGGAATGGCCGCGGGATTCGTCCTGCTGCAGGTCTGGCGTCGCCGTCGACGCTGACGCCTGATCTCCCCGGCCGGTCAACCGACCGATGGCCGGTGCGTTGTTCTCCCCGAAGAGTCATTTCTGAGCGGGAGGTCCAATGCGATCCATTATGTCATTCAGAGCCGCCATCACCGGCGCGCTAGCTACGCTGGCGCTTGCTGCCTGCGGCGGGGGAGAGGGGTCGTCTGGTACGGCCTCCAGTGGCGTGCCCGGAGTGGGGACCAGCTGCGCCTCGGGTGCGAGCTGCGGCAGCGTGTATGTTGCCGTGACTGATGCCGATGGCGATTTCCTCAGCTACACGGTTGACGTCCTCTCTCTGTCCCTTGAGCGTGCAGACGGGACCACTGTGCAGGCGTTGCCCGTCAGCACCCGCGTCGACTTCTCGCAGTACGTGGATCTCAGCGAGTTCCTGACTGCAGCCACGGTGCCCGTGGGCACCTACGTAGGCGGGACGATGCGGCTCGACTACACGAATGCGGACATCAGCGTCGAACTGAATGGCCAGCCCCAGGCTGCACGCGCCGTCGATGCCAGCGGCACCGTGCTCGGAGTCCGGGATGTGCGCGTGGTGCTCGACAACCGGGGCCGGCTCGTCGTGACGCCGGGGCGCCCCGCATTGCTGACGCTCGACTTCGACCTGACTGCATCGAACAGCGTCAATCTCGGGACGACACCCATTACCGTGACAGCCACGCCGGCGCTGGTGGCATCGATTGCGCCGGTGGACGAGAAGGAGCTGCGTCTGCGAGGTCCGCTCGTGAGCGTCGACACGGGGGCGGGCAGCTATGTTGCGGACGTCAGGCCCTTCAACCACCCGACGGCGCGCTTCGGCCAGGTGACCGTTCACACCGATTCGACGACGGCGTTCGAGATCAACGGCCAGTCATACACTGGGGCGGCAGGGCTTGCTGCGTTGGTTGCGGCGGGTACGGGGACGCCGACCATCGCCTTCGGTACGTTGACCACAGCGGAGCGTCGCTTCGATGCCGCCGTCGTCCATGCAGGCAGCAGTGTTCCAGGCCTGTCCCAGGACGTCGTCACCGGCAGCATACTGTCGCGCTCGGGCAATGAGCTGATCGTCCGTGGCGGCACCCTCATCACGCCGAGCAGCACGACGGACGGCTCTCAGTTTGTCCGCGACGCGATCAAGGTGCGAATCGGCGCCGGGACTCGCGTGTTCAAGGACGGGTTGCCAGCCGCCTCGCTTGGGCTCGACGCGTTGTCAGTGGGGCAGCGCATCCAGGCGTTCGGCTCGGTGGCGACCGAGAACGGCCAGCGCGTCCTCGACGCGACCCAGGGACGCGTCCGCATGCACCTCACGCACTTGCTCGGCACGGTAGCCGGAGCGGTGCCCGGCCAGCTCACGATGCAGCTGGGTGCGATCGACGGTCGCGAAGTCAGCGCCTTCAACTTCACCGGTACGGGCCTGACCAGCGCAGTGGACGCGAACCCGAATGCGTATGAAGTGGCAACCGGCCAGCTGCCTTTGAGCAACCTGGTGGCGGGCCATCCCGTGCGCGTCTTCGGCTTCGTGACGCCTTTCGGCGTCGCGCCTCCGGATTTCACGGGACGTACTGTCGCTGACTACTCCGAGGTGCGCTCCGTCCTTGCCATCGGCTGGGGCACGACAGGTACGGCGGCACCGTTCCTCAGTCTGGGCAGCGAGGGTCTGCTGCTGGACCTTGCCAATCCAGCCATCGGGCAGCGCCATACGCTACGCGTCGGTCCGTTCGTGAGGGATCTGCTTGCCCTGCCCGCGGCGCCGAGGATCGTGCCTGCAACAGGCGTGCGCACCAGCTTCGTGGTTGTCGCGCAGGGTACGAGCCGGATGTATGCGGATTTCGCAGAATTCGTCGCGGACCTGACGCTGCGCTTGAACGGCTCGACACGGCTCAGGGGGCTTACCGCGACGGGCCAGTACGACGGTGGCCTCAATCAGTTCACGGCGCAGACCGCCGTGGTGATCCTCGACTGACCTCCTGGCCCTGGTCGATAGGGCTCTGACAAGGCCCCACGCCGTGAGGTGTGGGGCCTTTTGCATGAATAGTGCGATCATGAGGCCCATGGATTCATCGAGCCCCGCCCCGCTTGACCGTGACACCCTCGCCACGCGCGAGCACCGCAATGGCCTCACCGCCGCAGTCGTTGCCCACGCCATCTGGGGACTGCTGCCGCTCTACTTGCGTCTGCTGTCGACCGTGCCTGCCCTGCAGATCATGGTCCACCGGCTGGTGTGGTGTTGCATCGTAGTCGTGTCGTGGCTGTGGCTCCGCGGTGGGCTGGCCCCGGTCCGGGCTGCACTTCGCGATCCAGCCACGCGCTGGCGACTCGCAGCTTCTGCGGCGCTCATCAGCATCAACTGGCTGGGGTTCACCTGGTCGGTCAACAACGGCCATGTCGTGGAAGTGAGCCTCGGCTACTTCATCAATCCGCTGCTCAATGTCGCGATCGGCGTGGCGCTTTTGGGCGAGAAGCTGACGCCCGCTCGCTGGTTCGCGGTCCTGCTTGCGGCGGTGGGTGTCGGATACCTGACGTTGATGCAGGGACGGTTTCCGTCCATCGCTCTCGTCGTCGGCATGTCGTTTGCGATCTACGGGCTGATCCGCAAGGTCATTCCAGTGGAGGCCATCGACGGCCTCGCGGCGGAAACGGTGCTGCTCATGCCGCTCGGGATTGCCTATCTCCTGTGGTGCGAGTGGACGGGGACGGGCGTGGTGGGCAATGGGCAGTGGTCGAGCCTGGCGCTGCTCGCCGCCAGCGGGCTGATCACGGCGGTGCCGCTCGGCTTGTTCTCGTACGGAGCACGCCGCATCCCCTATTCGACGATCGGCCTGATCCAGTATCTCGGCCCGACGATCCAGATCATGCTCGGGATCTTCGTGTTCCGCGAAATGTTCAGCCACGTCCAGGCGGTGAGCTACGGGCTGATCTGGATCGCACTCGCGATCTATGCGGCAGACGGACTGCGGCGCTCGCGCACCGCAGTGGCATGACGATCCGTGAACCCGGGGTCTGCTAGCGCAGCACTTCCTCGAGGAAGTTGAGCAGCGACTTCCATGACCGGCGGTCGGCCGCCGAGTTGTACACGGTGCCGAACGCGGGATTGTTGGCTTCCGGATTCGTGAACGCGTGCATCGTGCCGCCGTAGTTGTGCAGCTGCCAGTCCGCGCCGGCCGCAGTCAGTTCCTTGCCGATCGCAACGACGGCTTCCGTCGGCGCCATGGGATCGTCGTTGCCGTGCAGGATCAGCACTTTCGACTTGATCTCGGCCGCCGGCAACCCGGAAGGCGACAGCAGGCCATGGAAGCTCACGACGCCTCGGACATCCGCGCCGCTGCGAGCGAGGTCCAGTACGCACAATCCGCCGAAGCAGAATCCCATCGCAGCAACGCGACGTGAGTCAACCTGCGGGAGCGCCTTCACCGTGCTGACAGCAGCCTGGATCCGGGTTGCCAGTTTCGCGCGATTGCCCATGAACGGGCCGATCAACGCCTGGCATTCCTCGACAGTCGCACCCCGCTTGCCCTTGCCGAACATGTCGAGGGCGAACGCAGCGTAGCCGTGCCATGCGAGCCGGTGGGCCTTGCGTGAGGCGAATTCATCCCGGCCGTTCCACGCGTGGCTGATCAGCACCGCGGGCAGTGGCCCCGGGCGGGAATCGTCGTAACAGAAGATGCCTTCGAGGACGGTATCGCCGTCCTTGTATTCGATGACCTGCTCGCGAATTGCCACGGACGTGACCTCCACAGACGAAAGAAGATGGACGAAGCGGCTGCCGGGTGCGCCGGCGCCTTGCGGCTGATTGTACGTGCGCCGGCGACGCTATTGCAGGCGCGCCTGCAGCCACTCACTGATATCGGCGATCTCCTGCGCGCATACCTGGTGCTGCATCGGATAGGTCCGCCAGTCGACGGGATAGCCGAGGCCCTGCAGGACCTCGCGCGAGCGTTCACCCAGTGCCAGGGGCACCATGGGATCCGCGCTGCCATGGCACATCAGGATAGGCACGTCGCGGTTGGCTGCCGAGACTTCCTGCGCCACCACATCCCGTAGCGGCAGGTAGGTGGACAGCGCCAGGATTCCGCCCAGCCGTGCCCCGTGCCGCAAGCCCGCTTGCAACACCACGGCACCTCCTTGCGAAAAGCCTGCGAGGATCACCTTGCGCGCGTCGATTCCCGTCTCGACCTGAGCGTCGATGCAGGCACTCACTTGTTCTCCGGATGCGCGGATACCGGCCGCATCTTCCATGCCGGGACCTGCAAGCGCGCTGCTCGAGAGCACTTTGATGTCGTACCAGGCGCGCATCGCATAGCCGTTGTTCACGGTAACGGGACGCACCGGCGCGTGGGGAAACACAAAGCGCACGGCCAAGGTGTCCGGAAGCGCGAGCTCGGGGACCAGGGGCACGAAGTCGAAACCGTCGGCTCCAAGGCCGTGCAGCCAGATGACGGTTGCGCGCGGTGCCGAAGCGGGCTCAAGCACGACTTCGGATTCCGTCTCGTGCTGTCGATAGCGCGCGAACGGGAGTGTCATTCAGTCGAATCCTCGCGCCGTATCCCCGCAGGGGCGTCTTCCTGGCCGATGATGGTCACGGCGACTCGGCCGACGGGGCCGACGTTGACACCGGGGTCATCACTCGTGATCTCGATGTAGAAAGTTCGGTCAATGGCGACATTGTCCCGTTTCAGCAGTGGGACATACAACGAACTCGTATCCTGGTTGTCTGCCAGGTGCACGACGCCTGCCTCGACAGGGGAGTAGTCGATACCGGGCAGTGCGGTCCCGGGCACGGTATTCCACAGCACTCGCACGCGACGTTCCGGCCCCGCTGTCCGTTGCACGATCATCGCTGCCATTGCGGTGGGGCGAGTGACTCGTAGATCTGCTTGGTCCAACGTGACCAAGGACAACCCCGGCTCCGGCGTGGGTGGACGTGTCGCAGGTAGGGTGCGTGCTGCGTCGACAGGGAGGGTTCGCAGCAGCTCCGCAGCGGATGAAATCGCCGGGGGAGCTGTGCTCGCTGGTTCCAATCCATTCGATTGCGGGGGTGACTCGGAACCGTTCGAGGCGCCGGCCGACATCTGGGTTGTCGTTCCAGGACGAGTGGAGAGCGTCCCGTAGAGTGTGATGCTGGCGAGGACCAGCGCTCCCGCGAGGCTTGCCGCAAGAGTCACGGGCGGCCACTGCCTGCCACGGGTAGCGGGTGGCATGAACGCATCCAGCAGCGGACGTACGGAGGCCAGCCTGCCGTCACGCAGCGGGAACATGGCTTGGGTCAGCCGTTTCCATTGCAGTTCAGTCAGGCCAGGGGGGCGAGGTGGCGCTGCTTGCGATCCACGATCGGCCGACGCCGGATCGTCGCCTCGCAGGCGCTTGCCCGACAGCAGCTCGTAGGCGACTGCCGCGAAACTGAACACATCGTCGCGGATGTCTGGTGACGCTCCTGCCAGCCTTTCGGGACTCGCATAGGCGGGGGTGGCCTGGCGGCTGTCAGCGCAGCTGTTCTCTTCCGTTGCCGAGAGGGAGGACTGATCGAATCCGGCACCGAAATCGATGACCCGGATCTCATCCTCGCCTGCAACCAGTATGTTGCCTGGCTTGAAGTCGCAATGGAGGATCTGGTGCTGGTGCGCGAAATCGAGCGCTGCACCACTGTCCCTGATGATTCTCAGTGCCTGCTCGCGCGCCATGGGCCGCTTCAGGTTGCGGCTGAGCAGCGTCGAAAGCGGTTCGCCGTCCAAGCGATCGAGGACGAGGAACCAGACGTCCCCATCGTGGTCAAGGTCGCGCGCACGGCTGATGGCGGGATGGGTCAGGAGTTGCAGTCTGGCAAACTCCCGCTTCATTCGTCCCACAGCGTCTGCCGACGCCCTGAGTTCCGGTTTGAGGACCTTGATGGCCACTCGCGACGAGGACGATTCGTCGTGCTGCCGATGCAGGTCTGTCGCCCCGAAAATCAGCGAAAAGCCACCGGCGCCGATCAGTTCGGTCAGCTGATAGCGCTCCCTGAGAACCGTTCCTATTTCGACAACCGTGGGCTGCGGTGCCTGCAGTGCGGGTTGCGGCTCTTCCGGCCGGGAGAGGATGGTTTCAGGTTGGGACGCCGGCGGTGCGGGGTTGACGTCTTGGCGGATGGGCAGGGCGACGACTATCCCGATGTCCCCACTGGGGTCAGGGGCCGATTGCCCGTCGTCAGACCGTTCTGCGGGCAACATGTCAACCGTCGTGGGCGCGGGGGTCGCCGTCGCCGGCAAATCAAGCGTTCTGTCGTCGGGATCGTCCGCCACGGGCGTGCCATGCATCGCGGCACCTGTCACGCTCCTGTTGTGACCTCTCCATCTGCCCGGGATTGATGAAAATGGCCTCATGGCAGGCAGCGTACCGGAATGGTTCGTGGAATATGTCCACATTCACCATATCGCGGTTGCGGTGCGAGGTCGAAAAAAAAGGACGGGTCACAGAGCCCGTCCTTCGAGGGCCCATCCTTCGATGGGCGGGGTAATGGCCACGCGTGAGCGTGGCCACTGGGAACCGACTGAAACGACGCGGAACTGTAACCGGACGGATCCTGCGCGAGGGTCAATGACAGGAAAACTTGAGTGAAGATTCGTGAAGGCGAGTCCTACTGAAGGGTGTTCCGGCTCTTCGGAAAGCTTCACTTTTCTTGGCACACATGGACGCTGTCCTGTGCGAAAGTAATCCTCGAAAAGGGCGATCCGGCCAACCGATTTCACCTATTACAAACGATGCATTGCCCATGACCGCCGAAGCTTCATTGCTGATCGTCGACGACGACCGCGAACTCAGCCAGATGCTCAACGAGTACCTGTCGGGCGAGGGGTTCCGCATCACGCTCGTGGGCGACGGCGCCCAGGCGATCGATCGGCTGGCGAGTGAAACATTCGACCTCGTGATTCTCGACGTGATGCTGCCGTCGCTGAATGGCTTCGAGGTCCTGCGTCGCCTGCGCCAGACGCTTGCACTGCCCGTCATCATGCTTACGGCACGCGGCGCCGATGTCGACCGGATCGTCGGCCTCGAGCTCGGGGCGGACGACTATCTCTCCAAGCCCTTCAATCCGCGCGAGCTCGTGGCGCGAATCCGTGCGGTGCTGCGGCGCCTCGGTTCCCGCGAGGCAGAGGATTCCAGCCAGCCCGTGACCGTCGGGCCATTGCGCCTGGATCCTGGCACGATGTCTGCGTACGTCGAAGGGCAGGTAGTGCGACTGACCGGAACCGAATTCCGTGTCCTTGAAATGTTGATGCGCGCATCCGGGCAGGTGCAGTCGCGTGAACTGATGACGGAGCGCGTGCTTGGCCGTCGCCTCACGCCCTACGATCGCAGCATCGATACCCACGTGAGCAACCTGCGCCGCAAGCTCGGGTTGGGTGAAGAACGCTTGCCCGAAATCCGCAGCGTTCGCGGTGCAGGGTACGTCCTTACCGCGCAGAGCGACGAGACGCCATGAAGACGCTGTTCCTCCGCATCTTCCTGTCCTTCTGGCTGGCGATGGGACTCATCATCGCCACCAGCATCATCGTGTCGGCCACTGTTGCTTACCAGCGCCTGCAGGCCCTGGATGCAGTCGAACCCAGCGACCTGGCTGATCAGGCCGCAGCCCGACTCGCAAAGGACGGAAGGCCAGGACTCGTCGCCTGGATCGATGAAGCGGAAAAGCGCCATGCGGGACTCCTGATCTACGTCGTCGAAGCCCATGGCGTCGACATTGTCGGCCGACCGCTGCCGGAGAGAATCCAGCGTCGCGTGCACTCGATCGAGATGTCCGGTGCGCTCGGTGGCAGAAATGGCAGGCCCGTCCAGGACATGGCGAGGCGGGTACCGCAATTCGTTGGACCGGATGGACAGGTGCTCACGCTGTTGACCACTTTTGCGGGCTATCCGCCCTTCGCCGTACTGCGCACCGCGGACGTGAACTTCACCCTGCTCGGCATCGCCTTCCTCTTCAGCGGTCTCGTCTGCTGGTGGCTTGCACGCTATGTCAGCACACCGGTCGCGCGCCTGCAGGATGCGGCCCGCTCGGTGGCCGCAGGCAATCTTGATGCGCGGGTGAGCGACAAGTTTGCCACTCGCCACGATGAACTCGGCGTGCTCGCACGCGACTTCGACAGGATGGCGGAGTACCTCCGTTCGCTCATCGCATCCAAGGAAACGCTGCTCAGCGACATGTCGCATGAGCTGCGGTCGCCACTCGCGCGGCTGCGGGTTGCACTCGGACTCGCAAGGCGGGAAGGGGCGGACCTGCCGAAGCAGCTGGGGCGCATCGAGCTTGAGGCCGAGCGGCTGGATGCGTTGATCGGCCAGATCCTGCACCTGTCCACGCTGACGAGCGGCGAGCCCAAGCTGCACAAGGAGCAAGTCGATCTGACGGCACTGCTTAACGACGTCGTGGAAGATGCCCGGCTCGAGGCGGGTGTGGCGGGCAAGCGGGTCGAGTGGTCACCGGCAGCGCCAGCGCTGCTGGAAGCGGATCCTCAACTGCTGCGCAGTGCGATCGAGAACGTATTGCGCAATGCCGTGCGCTTCACTGCGGTCAATACAGCCGTGGAGGTGGCGCTGCATCGCGAAGGCGGCTTGCTGGTGCTTACCATCCGGGATGCGGGTCCCGGGGTGCCGAGCCAGGACCTGGCGCGGATCTTCGAACCGTTCTATCGCGTGGCAGACGCTCGCGACCGGGATAGCGGCGGTACGGGCCTGGGCCTCGCCATTACGGCCAGGGTTGTCTCGTTGCACAACGGCAGTGTCGAGGCAAAAAACGGCGCCGCCACCGGTCTTGTCGTCGAGATCCGCTTGCCCGCGTTGCCCTAGGGGTTGGCTCGCGGGCGGTTAGTGTCCGTGATCCCGCGACGCCTTGAGTGCGAGCGCATGATTCCGGAGCAGGTCGCCGCGATTGCGGGCGGCGTAGATGTCGGCGTCCTCCGGCTTCGTCGCCTTGTCGTTCACTGTCTTGCGGGCGGCCAGCACTTCCCCCGTATCGTCGAAAGCGAAATCGAACTCGACCTGCTGTTTGCCAGCGGGCGCGTCTTGCGTGCCGAGTTCGATGTAGCGCAACAGCCTGCCGTCCTTGAACTGGTACTCGGCGCCTGCCTTGCCTGAAGCGCCGGCATCGCGATCCTCCTGGAGGCTCACGAGGGCACCATTCCTGAAGGTAGCCGAGTATCTCGAGGTGACCCCGCCGCTCACCAGCATGCCTTCCAGCGGGCGTTCCGCAGGTGCGGCGCTTGCGGTGGCCGATGCTTCGGCGGCCCCGTCCGAACCGACAGCGATGACAGCCACTTCGAGGGTCTTCGGGTTGCCTCCCGTGATCACCGGGTAAGCCGAGTCCGTCGCAAAGGCCAGACGGTCGCCTTCCCTGATCCTGGCCTGTACCGTGTAGCGATGCGCCTTATCAATCCGCTCCGGCGGATAGTCGAGCTTGAAATGGACCGGGAACGGCCCGGGCTTGCGGATGCGCTGCGAGCTCACGATCTCGGCAGGACCATCGATCACCGACACGTCGGCCAGTTCTACTTCAACGACTGCCTCGTCGCTCAAGGTGGCGAGTTCACCGAAAATGAGCGTTCCCGCAACGGAATCGACGCTGGTCTCCGCGGGCGCGGCAGACTCCTTGCCCGAGCACGCGGGCAGCATCGCAAAGGTAATCAAGAGCCCGGCCAGGCCGGCGATATGTTCAAGGCCACGGGTGATCGGACGCGCCATGGTGAGTTCCGCTCGCTGCTGGGGTCAGTTGATCGCAGCATTCCGGATCGCACCCTTGAAGGCAAGCACGCGAACGTGATGTGGCTCACGCGAAGCCGTCGTTCATTCCACTAGTCTGCGCAGGCGTCAGCGTTCGCGCTGAACCTCGTGTCCACCGGAGACCTCGATGACCCCAGCCAGCCCTCTCCAGAACAGACAGCCTGCACGCCAGCCAGGCGCCGCTGCGGTTCCTCGCGCAGTGCGAGGCGAGCAGGCTGCTCCCCCACGTGCGATGCAGCGTGTACCGCTGTTCCCCGAGAGCAGCGCGGCTGATGACGACGAATTCAAGATGAACCTCGGCGACCTTCCACGGACAACGCCAGGGCTCCATGTCGACGGCTTCCAGCCCTCGCTGACGTCGCGTGTGCTGGACCTGTTCGACCGGTTGCGCAAGCGCTAGGCACTCCACGCGCTCCCTGAACCGGCCTGCTCCCGGTCTAGCAGGCCGAACTGGCCGCAGGGTGTCATAATGCGGCGGCTGGCCCGCCGTGCACCCGATGGGGCAGCGCGAACCGCCTGTGCCCGTCGCAATCGAAAAGTCTTCCTCGGGAGTTACACGCATGAGCTGGATCGTCCTTGGACTGATCGTCTTCTTCCTGCTGTTCCTGGTCAGCGCCTACAACCGGCTGGTAACGGCCCGCAACGGTTTCAAGAACGCCTTTGCGCAGATCGACGTGCAGCTGACGCGTCGCCACGACCTGATCCCCAATCTCGTGGAGACCGCGAAGGGCTACCTGAAGCACGAGCGCGAGACGCTTGAAGCCGTGATCGCCGCGCGCAATACGGCGGTCTCTGGACTCAAGGCGGCTGCCGCCAATCCTGGTAGCGCCGCTGCCGTCGAGCAACTCTCCGGGGCCGAGACCGCGCTGAACGGGGCGCTCGGGCGCCTGTTCGCGTTGTCAGAGTCGTATCCGGACCTCAAGGCCAACACGACCATGATGCAGCTCTCCGAAGAGCTGACATCGACCGAGAACAAGGTGGCCTTCGCGCGGCAGGCCTACAACGATTCCGTCACGGGCTACAACAATGCCCGCGAGACCTTCCCGAGCAGCGTCGTCGCCGGCATGTTCGGCTTCGATCCTGCTGCGCTGCTGCAGATCGAGTCACCCGCGATGCGCGAGGTTCCGAAGGTCAGCTTCACCTAGCCCGGGCGCGCGGAACGGGTCGCGATGGATTTCTTCGGCCGCCAGGTCGAGACGCGCCGGCTGTCCCGCCAGCTCGTCGTGTTGTTCCTGCTGGCAGTCATCCTGGTGGCACTGGCCGTTACTTCTGTCGTGCTGATTGTCGCCAGGTTTCTTGACACCGCATCGAGTGGCGGCGCGCTGCTGGATCCGCTGTGGCTCGATGAGCACACCTCGCTCGCCTTCTGGAGCATGGTGGCGGTGTTCGGTGTCGTTGGCGTTGCGAGTCTCTACAAGACCGCGATGCTCAGCCAGGGTGGCGGTGTCGTGGCGCAGTCGCTCGGCGGCGAGCTGGTCACGGCCGATACGTCGGATCCCGAGCGCCGTCGGCTCCTCAATGTCGTCGAAGAAATGGCCATCGCCTCGGGCGTGCCCATGCCCCAGGTCTTCGTGCTCGACCACGAGCTTGGAATCAACGCCTTCGCAGCCGGCCACAATCCGGCAAACGCGGCGATCGCCGTCACTCGTGGAGCCCTGACCCGACTGACGCGTTCGGAGCTGCAGGGCGTCATCGCCCACGAGTTCAGCCACGTACTCAATGGCGACATGCGCCTCAACATCCGCATGATGGGCCTGTTGTTCGGCCTGCTCTCGATCGCGGTCATTGCCAGGCTTGTCCTGCGCCATGCGCCGCGCAGTGGCGGTGGCGGCAGGAAGGGCGGCGGAGCAGTCGCGGCGATTCTGGTGGCCGCGCTGGTCGTCATGATCGTGGGGTACGTTGGCCTGTTCTTCGGTCGCCTGCTCCAGGCCGCAGTGTCGCGCAGCCGGGAGTCGCTTGCAGATGCATCGGCGGTGCAGTTCACTCGCGACCCCGACGGTTTGCGTGGCGCGCTCATCAAGATCGGTGCCTTGTCTAACGGGTCGAGGTTGCTCGACGCCGATGCGGAAGAAGTGGCGCACATGTTGTTCGCACCGGGCGTAGACAGGCTCTTTGCGACGCACCCGCCGCTCATCGAGCGGATCAGGTTGCTGGATCCCTCCTTTACCGAGCGGACCTTCGAAGCGGCCAGAACCAGGCTCCTTGCCGAAGAGGCTGCAGCGTCTGCTGACGAACAACAGGACGATTCGATCCGCGGCGATGCATTGCCTGGCGGGTTGTCGCCGCTCCAGGTAACACCTGCCGGCGTCGCACAGCTGGTGGGCAATCCGGGTACGACGCACGTACGCATGGCAGAGGCCCTGCGCTTGTCGCTGCCGGCCGCGATGATCACCGCGACGCAGAATCCCAGGCAGGCTGTTGCCTTGCTGCTCGCATTCGCCATCGACACGGACGCCAGTGTGCGGGCGCGGCAAGTCGAGCTGATCAGGCAGCAGCTCGGAGGCCGGGCGGCGGAGGCCGTGACGAAGTGGTTGCCTGAGCTCGACGGGCTCGAAGCGATGCAGCGCCTGCCTGCGTTCCTCCGCTTGTTCCCCGCGATACACCAGTTCTCGAAGCTGGAAAGGCAGCGGCTTGCAGCCTGTCTCAAGTCACTGCTTCGGGACGAAGGGCGCTGCTCCCTGCATGCATACGCGTTGGCAAAGCTGGCAGAGGTTCAGCTTCAAGATGAGCTCGATCCCGCAAGGCGCAGCCGGCGGATGACGCTGGAAGGGACGAGTGACTCGTTGTGTGTGGTATTCAGTGTCCTTGCCAAGCACGGCCACGACGATGAGGCGGCTGCACGTCGAGCGTACGAAGCCGGCATGCATCACCTGTTGCCGAGGGATCGCCCGTCCTTCCGTGTGCCTGACGGTTGGTTGCAGCCGCTGGACATCGCGCTTGGCAAGCTTGACGAGCTGCAGCCGGCCGCCAAGGAGCAGCTCGTCGAGGCGCTGGTCAAGACCATTGCAAACGACCTCAAGCTGACCACTGCTGAAGCCGAACTGCTGAGGACAGTGTGTGCCGCCCTGCATTGCCCGCTGCCCCCGCTGCTTGCGGAAGAACCTGCGCCGGTCAGTGCTTGACGGGCCCACTCGCCTTGGGACCCAGGCGGATCTCGAACAGCCTGGGCCAGAGTTTTCCGGTGACGAAGAGGCGGTCGTGGGCGCTGTCGTAGGCGATGCCATTCAGCACGGCCTCTGAATGCGGCAGCAGGCGCTGGGCAATCAGGCCCGTGAGATCGATCCAGCCGAGGACTTCCCCCGTCGCAGGGGAGATGCGGGCGATCTTGTTCGTGTGCCACACGTTGGCATAAACCTCTCCCTTGATGAACTCGAGTTCATTGAGGTCCTGGACCGGCGTGCCGTGATCGCGTACGACCACACGTCCGATTTCGCGGAACGAGTCGGGATTCAGGAACCGTAGATTTGCGCTCCCGTCGCTCAGGATCAGGCGACTGCCGTCGTGAGTGAGGCCCCATCCCTCGCCTGAATAGTTGAACGTTCCCTTGAGCCGCAGCGTCGCCCTGTCGTAGATGAAGCCGATCCCGGACTGCCAGGTGAGCTGGAGCAGCTTGCCGTCCCACTCCGTCAGCCCCTCGGCAAAATGCCTGGGGTCGACGGACTGCTGCTGCAAGACCTTGCCCGTCTCGAGCTTGACCTTGCGGACCGACGACTGCCCATTCAGTCCGGTGCTCTCGTAGAGCGAGCCGTCGATGTAGACCAGGCCCTGCGTGAATGCCGTGGGGTCGTGAGGGTAGGTATTGATGATCTCAAAGCCGGACGTATCCGGCGCCATGGCAGTTCTGGCCGCCTGACCCCACGCGATCGGCGGAAGCGAGAGCAGCAAGCCTAGAGCGAAGACATGGCGCATCAGGGTGACTTCCTGCCCGCGGTCCGGGGGGCCGCCGACGGGTCGTCCGCCGTGTCGGCCTCGGAAAAATCGATGCGGCCGGCAAAGTCGAATCGCGTGATCATGACGGCGCCATCGCCTCGCAGCGAACGGGCGGGCTTGATGCAAAAGCCTCGTGCCGTCACGTGGTACATGCGGTTCCGCAAGGGAATGCCGGCAACGGGGACTTGGCGCACTTCATCGAGGGTGCACTTGTCGTCTCCCTGCGTGCCGTAGAACTCCCCGGTACCTTGGCGAATGACGGTGACATTGACCGGTAGCGCGCGTGCAGACACCCCTTCCTTGAGGTTGGCAATGCCGAACAGCACGACGAGGCGTTGTCCTTCCGCATAGATCGCCCGGCTGAAGCCAAGGCGTACGCCCCCATCCGGTCGCAGCGCGCCGGTGCACTCGGTGCCGTCGTTGCCCCAATCGAGGTCGGCTTTGAGGCTGCCTTGCAGCCGTGCGCGGAAGAATCCCTTGCCATCGGCCAGACAGGAAACGATGGCGGGAGGCGACGCTGACTTGTTTCCAGCGGGTGCTTCGCTCGCCAGCGCGTACGCAGTGAGCCACGGAAAGGCGAGGGCACAGACCAATGCCGGGGGCCAAACGCGGGCTGGACCAGTTTGAATTTCGAGAAGCAAGGTCTCTTACCAGAGGAGTCCGCTGCGACTACACCACAAAAAACCTGAACTATGGTGAAGGCCGCCGCGAGTATAGCCAGTTTGCACGGCTGGCCGCAGTCTCCAGCAGTTCCGTGCCAGCCAGTCTCGTGCGTGATTTGCCCGGCGCGCGACTGACCGGAATTTGCGCGGGGGTCTTCGGAACACGCCGGCGATCCCATCCAATTGACCTGAGATGGCGCGCAAAGTGCCTTGACCGCGCCAGCCGTGCGCCCAAACGGTGCGAAAAACCGTCGTCGGCTACGCAGATCGTGCAACTTCGCGCCGCGCACAATTTCGTTCGGCTAGTATTGCTTCAACGCCGCAAACAAGTGCGGTAAAGCGCAGCCCACCCCAGCCACGGGACCTGAATTCAAAGATGAAGCCGAGCAACAAGACGTCGGTGCGGAAGGCGGCGACGGGTCGCCGCTACGTCAGTCGCCTCACCCAGAACACGCTGGCGGTCATCATGGCCGGAGGCAGGGGAGAGCGGCTCAAGCAGTTGACCGACCACCGCTGCAAACCGGCTACGCATTTCGGTGGCAAGTTCCGCATCATCGACTTCGTGCTGTCGAATTGCCTGAACTCGGGTATCCGGCGCGTCTCCGTACTCACCCAGTACAAGTCTCATTCCCTCGTCCAGCACATCCAGCGCGGCTGGGGTTACCTGCGGGGTGAGTTCGGGGAGTTCATCGAGATCATTCCCGCGCAGCAGCAGCTCGGTCAGCTCTGGTACCGCGGTACTGCCGACGCCGTGTACCAGAACCTAGACATCATCCGGCTGCATCGTCCGCGCCACGTGCTCGTGCTGGCGGGCGACCACATCTACAAGATGGACTACGGCCCGATGATCGCCTACCACGTCGAGAACAAGGCCGACATCACGGTGGGCGTGGTCGAAGTGCCGAAGGAGCAGGCTGCAGGCGCGTTCGGCGTGATGACGGTCGATACCCAGAATCGCGTCCTGCGCTTTGCCGAAAAGCCGCAGAACCCCGACGGCATTCCCGGCAGGGAGCACCTGGCGCTCGGGTCCATGGGCATCTACGTGTTCAATGCGCGCCTGCTCGAGCGGATGCTGGACGAGAATGCGCAGAATCCCGAGACCGCCCACGATTTCGGCAAGAACATCATTCCGGCCGCGCTCGACAAGATGAAGGTCTTTGCTTATCCGTTCCGCGACGTGCGGACACGCGCGCAGCAGTACTGGCGCGACGTGGGCACCGTGGACGCCTACTACGAAGCGAACATGGAACTCGTCCATGTGCATCCCGAGCTCAACATCTACGACGAGCAGTGGCCCATCTGGACGTATCAGCGGCAGCACCCACCCGCGAAGTTCGTGCTCGATGACGACGGCCGTCGCGGGATGGCCGTGAACTCGATGGTCTCGGGCGGGTGCATCATCTCCGGTGCCCAGGTCAACGAGTCGCTGCTGTTCTCCAACTGCCGCGTGGACGAGCGCAGTGTCATCGACCGTGCAGTCATTCTTCCCGATGTGCGCGTGGGTGCGAATTGCGTCGTCAGGCGCGCGATCCTGGATACCGGCTGCGTCGTGCCGGATGGCATGCAGATCGGCGTGGATCCGCAGGAAGACGCAAGGCGCTTCCACGTCAGCGAGCAGGGCGTGGTGTTGGTGACGCGCGACATGCTGCTGACACTGCGACGCGCAGAGGCTTGAGGATTTAAGTTACGATCCGGGCCATCCGCCCCGTGAGGAGATGGCCCGTCATGACCGAGAGTTTCAAGGCCCTGTTGGTAACGGCGCGCAGCCGCCTCGCTGTCGTTCTGGTCGTGCTGTTGCCGCTCGGCGGTTGCGCCACGATGGCCCCGAAGCTCGAGGCGCCCAAACTGACGGTGGTCAGCATCGGCATGGTGTCGGCCGACATCTTCAGCCAGCAGTTCCGCGTGCGACTCCACGTGCAGAACCCCAACAGCCGGTCGATCCCCATCAAGGGCATCGAGTACGAGCTCTTCCTGGAAGGCGACAGCTTTGCCGAAGGCAACGCAGGCGAGCCGTTCGTCGTGCCCGCGCGCGGCGAGAACGAATTCGACATGACGGTAAAGACCAATTTCGTGAGCAGCATCGGCAGGCTGCTTTCCCGGATGAACGGCCGCGACAACAGCAAGGTCAGCTATGCCATCGCGGGCAAGGTCGCCATCGACATCCCCTTCGTCAAGGCCATCCCGTTCCAGGACACGGGCAGCCTCGACCTCGGAATGCTGCGCTAGCCGGTCGGCCCTTCTCGATCAGCCCTTCTCGATCAGCTGTTCGTAGAGACGTTCGTATTCCCTGCCCTGGGTCTTCCAGGAGAAATCCTGGCTCATCCCGTTGCGCATGATTCGTGACCACGCATCCCGGTCGGCATAGAGGTCGAGGGCTGTCCCGAGCGCCCAGCGCATGGCCGGGGCGTCGAAGTCGTTGAACACGATGCCCGTGCCCTGGCTGCTCTGCGGATCCCACATCTGAACGGAATCGGCGAGGCCTCCGGTGCGTCTCACGATCGGCACTGTCCCGTATTTCAGGCTGTACATCTGGTTCAGTCCGCAGGGTTCGTAGAGCGACGGCATGATGAACATGTCGCTGCCCGCCTCGATGAGGTGGGCGAGTTCTTCGTGGTAACCCGTGTGGAACGCGACCCTGCCTGGATACTGCCTTGTGAGTTCGGCAAAGAAGCTGACATAGCGGGGCTCCCCCGTGCCGAGAACGGCGACCTGCATCGGGCGCGTATCGAGTATCGCCGGCAGGGTATCGAACAACAGGTCAAAGCCCTTCTGCACCGTCAGCCTGGAGACGATGCCGGCCAGCGGGACGCTGCCTTCGCGCCCAAGACCAAAGCGCTCCTGCAGCTCTGTCTTTAGCTTGCGCTTGCCGTCGAGACGGTCCGCGCTGTAGTGCTGCGACAGCAACTTGTCGACTTCCGGGTTCCAGTCGTCGTAGTCGACGCCATTCAGGATGCCGATGGCAGGCCGTGCCCGCGCACGCAGCGTGTCATCGAGCCCGTAGCCGCCTTGCGGAGTGCAGATCTCCTGCGCATACGTCGGGCTGACCGTCGACACGGCATCCGCAAGCAGCAGCCCCTGACGCAACCAGTTGACGTTGCCCCTCGAAAGTTCGCCTTCATCCAGCAGCCCGGGCGTGGTGTCCAGGCCCAGTTCCGTCGCGGTGTCGGCAGGAAACACGCCCTGGTAGCCGATGTTGTGGATCGTGAGGAGTGTCCGTGTTCGCGCGAACAGCGCGTCCCACGCATAGCGGGTGCGCAACAACAGCGGCAGCAATCCCGTGTGCCAGTCATTGCAATGCATGATGTCGGGCCGGAATCGCAGCCGCTGGCAGGACTCGAGGACGGCAATCTGGAACAGGAAGAACCGTAGGTGCTCATCGACGGCAGTGGTGTAGAGCGATTCGCGCGCATAGAGCTGCGGGCAGTCGACGAGATAGACGGGTACGGCCGAGCCGGGCAGCGTCGTTTCGTACAAGGAGAACGCCATCTGCTGCGAACCCAGCTGGACCACGACTTGCTGGACGTCCGCCATTGCGGTCGGGACCTGGCCGCGCAGGTCGATCGTCGAGTAGTACGGCATGAAGAGCCGCACGTCGTGCCCTTGGGTGTGCAAGTAGCAACCAAGCGCGCCCGCAACGTCGGCAAGCCCGCCCGTCTTGGCGAGCGGCGTTATCTCTGAAGCAACAAAGCAGATCTTTCGCGACATGAACGCGCAGTTTAGCAGAGCGCTGCGCCGCGCCAGCTGTCGCTGCCGGTGCCACGAACAGAGCTAGGAGTGGCTCTTGTCCGTGTCGACTGTGCCGTCGTCGTCGCGCGGTGGCTTGAACGCGGAGAACATGCTGCCTTGCAGCTTGTTCCACGCCTCGAGATTCTGCCGCGTCAACTCGGCCATCGTATTGAGCGGTGCAGCCGTCATGATCTTGCTCATCTGGGCCTGCATGACGTCCTGCTGTTGCATGAACGTCTCGATGCTCTTCTCGAGATAGCCGCTCAGGAAGCCCTGCATCGCATTGCCGTAGTAACGGATCAGCGACTCGAGCACCTGTGTGGACAGGATGGGGCGGCCGAACTGTTCCTGGTCCGCGATCACCTGCAGCAGGATGTGGCGCGTAATGTCCTCGCCGGTCTTGTCGTCGACGACCTTGATCTTCTCGCCGCTGATGATCAGCGTGCGGATGTCGTCCAGCGTGATGTGGCGGCTCTGCGAGGCGTCGTACAGCCGACGGTTCGCGTACTTCTTGATCAGGCGTTCTTCGGTCATTGGGCACTCTGTGGTCAGGCGAACTCGTGCGACCCTTTTAAGGACGATCCCCAGGGTCGGAAATCATGCCTGGTCGCCCTAGGATAGGAGAGACCCTGCCGCAGCGCAAAAGTGCCTTGCGGGATGCGGGTCAAAAAAAAGGACAGCGACCGGTGGGCCGCCGTCCTTCAGAGGGGGATTCGATACAGAGGACAGCAATAAACTTGAACAGAAACTAAGTGGGGTGGCTTACGCGACCTTCAAGGCAGCCGTTTCATCAACCCACTTCGTGAAGCCGGCTTGTGCGTCAGCGGCGATCTTCGAGAGGTCCTGCGAACGCTTCGTCAGCTTTTCGACGAGGCTCGAGGCCAGTTCGCTCTGCTTCGACACCAGTTCGCCGACGTCCTTGGTCTGCGAGACGCTTTGCAGCTGTTCGATGCCGAAGTTGAGGTAGTCGCCGGCGAGCGTGTACTGGTAACGAGCCATCTGCTCGAGCGTCTTGACCGCCATCTCGTTGAACTTGATCGCGGGAGTCAGCATGCGCTTGGAAAAATCGACATAATCGGTAACTGCAAATGGCGTGGTCATGTGAATTCCTCTCGAGTTGGGAGTCGGGTCTGGTAACTCGCGCCTCAAGGGAGGAATTACCGGGTACGGCTAAACTCTATCCCAAGTTTATCCTGCAGTGCAATAAAATTTTGCAGTGCATTATTCGTGGCTCGCCTTAGCCCCGTTCCTGCATCGCCAGAGTGCTTTTTATTTCATACAGATCAACACGTTAAATATATGGTCAGCTCGAGGAAGAGGGGCGGGACAACATTGCGAGGCGCGGGCGCCGGGTGCCCGAGTGCGCAGGATTTTGCACCGCGAGACCCAAGGTGCCGGCGTCCATGAGCGGCCCAGGCGGACGGGCCGCTGACTGGATCCAGGCCTGGATAGAGGCGCAGAAGGCGGCGCTCGCACAATGGAATGCCGAGCGGCCGCAGCCGACCTCAGCCGGCGCACGGTCCTTTGCCGATCTTTTCTCCCCCGTCCTCGCAGCCGCACAATCCGCTTTCGGGGCCACTTCGTCAAAGGGAGTCACGGACGCCTTTACCTTTCCCTGGGCCGGGCCCAAGGCCGCGATTTTCGACGGTATGGGCGGGATCCGGGACCTGCCGGGCATCGGGCCTTTGCGCGAGCAACAGGCGGCTGCGCAGGAAATGGCCGCTGCGCTGGCCGACGTCGAGCGGCTGACGCTGGAGATGGCGCGTGTCATGGCCAAGGTCCACGCCGACACGCTGGACCTGCTGGCGCGCCGGAGCGCCGAGCGGGCCAATGAGGGCAAGCCGGTGGCCGACGCCAAAGCGTTGTACGACCTCTGGATCGAGTGCGGCGAGGCAACCTACGCGAGGGTCGCGCACGGCGATGCGTTCTGTCGCTTGCAGGCGGACCTTTGCAATGCAGGGATCCGCTTCCAGTCCGTGGAGCGACAGCAGATGGAACGCTGGCTCAAGCTCCTCGATCTCCCGACGCGTTCCGAGGTCAATTCGCTCAACCTTCGAATCCGGGAGCTGCAGCGGCAACTGGAATCCGCCGCCTCAAACATACCCACGGCGACTCGAACTCCGGCTCGCAATGCCGCGCGTGGGCGGAAAGTGCCGAAGCCCCCGGCTGGTCGCGCTTTGACCAAGCGCAAACCGCGCAAGAAGTCCTGACCGGCATGGCAGCGCAACCCACAGGAACCGACCCAGCCTCTGCCGGAGCAGCGGCGCTCGGTGAAGACATCGCGGCAGGCCTGGACGCATTGCGAGGGCTCGGCGACGTCGACATCGCTCCTACGCCGAAGGACGCGGTCTACCGCGAAGACAAGCTCGTCCTGTACCGTTACCGACCACTCGAGGGCCAGGCCTCGCAGATCCCAGGTTCGCAGCGCATTCCGCTCTTGATCTGCTACGCGCTCGTCAATCGACCCTACATGCTGGACTTGCAGGAGGATCGCTCGCTGATCCGCGGGTTGCTCAGGCGCGGCATTGACGTCTATCTCATCGACTGGGGTACGCCGGACGGAGCGGACCGCTACCTCGAACTCGACGACTACATCAATCGCTACCTGCATCACTGCGTCGCGCATGTGGCAGCGGCCAGCGGCACCGCGAGCATCAACCTGCTTGGCGTGTGCCAGGGCGGGACTTTCAGTTTGTGCTACGCAGCGATGCACCCGGAGCGCATCAGGAACCTCGTCACGATGGTCACTCCGGTCGATTTCAAGACGAGCGACAACCTGCTGTCGAAATGGGTCCAGGGCGTGGATGTCGACGCGCTGGTCAGGGTTTCAGGCAACATCCCGGGCGAGCTGCTCAACTACATGTTCCTGTCATTGATGCCCTTCCGGCTGATGAGCCAGAAATATGCGGGAATCGCCGACATCGCGCGGGACCCCGTGCAGTTGCGGAATTTCCTGCGCATGGAGAAATGGATCTTCGACAGCCCGGACCAGGCGGGCGAGGCGTTCCGGCAGTTCATCAGGTGGTTCTACCGCGAGAACAGGCTGGTTGCGGACACTTTGAGGCTGGGCTCGAAGCCCGTGCACCTGGCGAACATCACCATGCCGGTACTGAACGTGTACGCCACGCAGGACCATCTGGTGCCGCCCGCATCCTCCACGGTGCTCAAGGATCTGGTAGGCACGGCGGACTACACGCCTTATGCTTTCAGCGGGGGGCACATTGGCATCTACGTGAGTAGCCGGGCCCAGAAGGACTTGCCGGCCACGATCAGCGACTGGCTAAGATCGCGCTCCTGAGACCAAGAACATATCCAGACAATCCCGGAGACCAGACCCATGATCTACGACAGCATTCTCGGCACCATTGGACGGACGCCTGTCGTGCGCATCAATCGACTCGCACCCAAGCACGTCACGCTGTACGCGAAGTGCGAGTTCTTCAATCCATTGAGTTCGGTGAAGGACCGCCTCGCGATCGCCATCATCGAGGACGCCGAGCGGCGCGGGACATTGCAGCCCGGCCAGACGGTCGTCGAGGCAACGTCGGGCAATACCGGCATCGCGCTCGCGATGGTGTGCGCAGCCAAAGGCTATCCCTTCGTTGCCGTGATGGTCGAAACCTTTTCCATGGAGCGCCGCAAGATCATGCGGGCACTTGGCGCCAAGGTCATCCTGACGCCGGCAGCCGAGCGGGGTTCGGGCATGGTCCGCAAGGCGGCGGAACTGGCTGCCAAGAATGGCTGGTTCCCCGCACGGCAATTCGAGAATCCCGCCAATCCCGAATATCACCGCAATACCACCGGCCCCGAGATCCTGAGTGACTTTGCCGGCCACCGGCTCGACTTCTGGGTAACCGGCTGGGGTACCGGCGGCACGCTGAGCGGCGCGGGTGACATCATCAAGAAGGCCCGTCCCGGCGTCCGCATAGTCGCGACCGAGCCTGCGAACGCTTCTTTGCTCGCGGGCAACGAGTTCAAGCCCCACAAGATCCAGGGCTGGACGCCCGACTTCGTGCCGGCCGTACTCGATCGGACCATCGCCGACGAAATCGTCCCGGTCACCGACGAAGAGGCTATCGGCACCGCCAAGGATATGGCGCGGCTTGAAGGGATCTTCTGTGGCATCTCCTCGGGCGGTACAGTGGCAGCGGCCCTCAAAGTTGCACAACAGGCGCCCGCGGGATCGGTCATCCTGGCCATGCTTCCAGATACCGGTGAGCGCTACCTCACCACTGCACTTTTCGAAGGAATATCAGAAGGTTCCGACGCGGAAATCTAGGCGGGAAAGCGCTCCGCCAGCCTGCGGCCACCCGGGACCCGCTGCCCGGCCGTGGCCGCTTGTCTTTGCGAATCTTCGCGTTTCTTTACACCGCCCCGCGGGGCATGTCGTTATCCTTTGAATCAACTGGGTTCATAGTCTCCTAAGTTCTGGTCCCCCTAGGGAGAATCCGCTAGCCATTGTGCGATGCAGCCAGCCAGCCTCCGGGGTAAACTTGCGAGTTCGCGACCGACGTCAGATTGCCCAGGTTGGGCAGCACCAGCAGGATTTTCATGCTTCCCAGTTCACGCCCTACGATCATTGCCGGAGCCGTCGCTATTGCTGCCTTTCTGGGGCTGGCTTGGTACGTCACTACGCACAAGCAGGCTTCAGGTCCCGGTGGCGGTGCCGGCGGGCCTCCGGCCGGCGCGACTGCGGGCGGACAGCGGCCGCAGGGCGGGCCTCCTCAGGGTGGTGGTGCGCCGAATGGCGGAGCTCGCCGTCCTGAAGGCGGCGGTGGGGGTGCGCCGGGAGCAGTTGGAGCAAGTGGAGCAGGACCGCGCAATGGCGGTGCCGGTCGGCCAGGAGGAGGACCCGGTGGCGCGCTGCCCGTCGTTGTCACGGTCAAGCTTGAAGAGTCGTCGTTCGCCGATGCCGTGGAGGCGCTCGGTACCGCCAAGGCCAACGAGTCCGTGAACATCACGGCGAAGACTGCAAATCGAATCGTCTCGATCCGTTTCACCGAAGGGCAGCAAGTCAGGAAGGGCGACGTGCTGCTCGAGCTCGACGGCGTCGAAGCCTCTGCGGATCTTGCGGTGGCCGAGGCAGCGCTCGCCGACACGCGCAGCCAGTACAAGCGCAGCACCGAGCTGTTTGCAACCAAGGCCCTGTCGCAGGCGCAGATGGACCAGATCCAGTCGACGCTGCGGCAGAACGAAGCGCGGGTTTCCGCGGCACAGGGACGCATGAACGAGACCATCGTGCGTGCCCCCTTCAGTGGCCGTGTCGGCCTGCGCAACGTCAGCGTCGGCAGCTATGTGACGCCTGCCAACGTCATCACGACGCTCGATGACACCAGTGTCATCAAACTCGACTTCTCGGTGCCGGAAACCTACCTCACGATGCTGGCCAACGGCCTCGAAGTCCAGGCCACCAGCACTGCCTATCCCGGCGTGCAGTTCAAGGGCAAAGTCGCGAGCATCGACAGCCGCATCGATCCCGTGAGCCGTTCCGTCATCGTTCGCGGCAACATCGACAATCGGGACGGGCGCCTCAAGCCCGGCATGTTCATGACCGTGCGGCTGCTGCGCGCGCAGGACATGGTACTCACGTTGCCGGAGCAGGCGCTGGTGCCCGAGGCTGATCGGCAGTTCGTTTTCGTCGTCACCGATGGCCAGGTCAAGAAGACCGAGATCACCGTCGGCCGTCGTCGCCCCGGTGAAGTCGAAGTGCTGAAGGGACTGCAGATGGGTGACATCGTCGTCACCGAAGGTACGCAGAAGCTCGTCGACGGCACGAAAGTCCGGCTGGCGGGGCAAGCCCCGGGAGCCGAAGGCCAGGGTCGGCCGGGACCGGCCGGCGAGAAGCGGCAACGACCGGAGGCCAAGTCATGATTCTTTCCGAGGTTTCGGTTCGCCGTCCCGTCTTCGCGATGGTGATCAGCATGCTGTTGCTGCTCACCGGCATCATGGCAGCGCAGAAGCTCGCCATCCGCGAGTATCCCGACATCAGCCGCCCGGTGGTCAACGTTTCCGTCACGTACCGCGGCGCTTCGGCGACCGTCGTCGAGTCGAAGGTCACGCAGCTGCTCGAGAACCAGCTCGCAGGCGTGGAAGGCATCACCAAGCTCACGTCGTCGAGCCAGGACGAGCGCGCGCAGATCAATCTCGAGTTCACCCAGGACCGCGACCTTGAGTCCGCGGCCAACGATGTTCGCGACCGCGTGTCCCGCGTCGCCTCGCAGCTTCCGACCGAAGCCGACACGCCCCGCATTGCAAAGGCAGATTCCAACGCCGGCATCACGATGTTCGTCAACGTCGTGGGCGAGGGCATGTCGCAGCTCGAACTCAGCGACTACGCAGATCGCAATGTCGTGGATCGCTTCTCGATCGTCCCGGGCGTTGCGATCGCAAGCGTCATCGGCGAGCGTCGCTTTGCCATGCGCGTCTGGCTCAACCGTTCTGCGCTGGCCGCTCGCCGGCTGACGGTACAGGACGTCGAAGCCGCCTTGCGCGCAGAGAATGTAGAGCTGCCAGCCGGACGGCTTGAATCCCAGCAGCGGGAGTTCATCCTCAATACGGATGCCGGGATGGCGAGCGAATCGTCGTTCCGCAACCTGGTGGTGGGTCGTGGAGCCGATGGCTACCTGGTCCGGCTCGGCGAAGTGGCCGAGATCAAGGTCGAAGCCGAAGACTTCCGGTCCATCTATCGCGCAACCGGACAAAATGCCGTCGGCGTCAGCATCACCCCGACTTCCACGGCCAACGTCGTGGATATCTCCCGCGGCATCCGCGCGGAAATCGAGCGCATGAAGCCGAACCTGCCCCCGGGCATGGACCTCTTCGTGTCGATCGACAACACCGTGTTCGTCTCCGAGTCCCTGAGCGAGGTCGAGCACACGATCTTCATCACCCTGGGACTCGTGCTGGTCGTGATTTACGGGTTCCTCGGCTCGGCGCGGGCCACGATCATCCCGGCCGTCACGATTCCGATCTCGATCATTTCCGCTTGCCTCGTCATGTCGTGGTTCGGGTATTCCATCAACACGCTGACGCTGCTCGGTGCAGTGCTCGCCGTCGCGATCGTCGTCGACGATGCCATCGTGGTGCTCGAGAACATCGTGCGACGCATCGAGGCCGGCGAGCCCGCACTGCTCGCGGCCGTCGATGGATCGCGCGAGATCGGGTTTGCGGTCATCGCGACGACGCTGGTGCTCTGCGCCGTGTTCCTGCCGATCTCGTTCATGGAAGGCAACATCGGCAGGTTGTTCAGCGAATTCGGCGTCACGATCGCCGCGGGCATTGCGTTCTCCGCGATCATCGCGTTGTCGCTGGTGCCGATGATGAGTTCCAAGCTGTTCGCCAACGGCATCCAGCACGGCAAGGTGTCGAAGGTCATCGACGCCGGCTATCAGCGACTGTCCGGTGCCTACGAGCGCTCGCTGCGCGCCGCGACCCGGACTCCCTGGATGATCGTCGGCATCGCTGCAGCCACCATTCCGCTTGCGTATGCGCTCTTCACCTCGCTGCCCAGCGAGTACGCACCGCAGGAAGACCGGTCGCAGCTGATCATTCGCGTGCAGGCGCCGGAAGGCGCAAGCCTCGCGTACATGGACCGCTACCTGCAGCAAGTGGAAAAGATCGTCCAGTCCGAAATCGAGCTGGGCAACGCCGAGCGCATGATCGCGCGGACGGGCGGCTTCGGTGGACGCGGCAACAGCGACGTGACGTCGGGCATGATCTTCCTGCCGCTCAAGTCATGGGGTGACCGCAAGGATGCTGCGCCAGTCATCGCGCAGCGGCTCAGGCTGCAGCTGAACGATATCCCGGGCGTTCGCGTGAACGTCATCTCGCCCGCCAGCCTCGGTGTGGGCGGTGGCGGACGGCCGGTGCAGCTCGTCCTCGGCGGCGGCACGTATGAAGAGCTCGTGAAGTGGCGCGATATCGTGCTTGCCAAGGCCGCCGAGAACCCCGGCCTGCAGAATGTCGACTCCGACTACTCCGAGCGCTCGCCTCAGATCAAGATTTCCGTGGATCGCGACCGCGCCGCGGACCTCGGCATTTCGCTGACGACCGTGGGTCGTACGCTCGAGACCATGATGGGTTCGCGTCGGGTAACCACGTTCCTGATGAACGGCGAGGAGTACAACGTCGTCCTGCAGGCGCGCGAGAGTGATCGTGCGACACCCTCCGACCTCGACAACATCTATGTGCGGTCGACGTCGGGCGGCGGCCTGATTCCGTTGTCCAATCTCGTGAAGCTGGAGGAAGTGGCCGGACCGCTCGAGCTAAAGCGCTTCGACCGGCTGCGTTCGATCACCATCCAGGCAGGCCTTGCGCCCGGCTATTCGCTGGGCCAGGCGCTCAACGACCTCGAGAAGATGGTGCGCACCGAGCTGCCTCCGGAAGCGCAGATCAACTATGACGGCGAGTCGCGCGAATTCCGCCTCTCGGGTGGCGCGCTGTACACCACGTTCCTGCTCGCCCTCGTCATCGTGTTCCTGGTGCTCGCCGCGCAGTTCGAGAGCTTCAAGCATGCCTCCATCATCATCTCCACGGTGCCGCTCGCGGTGACGGGTGCATTGCTCGGACTCTGGTTCCAGGGGAGTTCCATCAACGTGTTCAGCCAGATCGGCGCGGTGATGCTCATCGGCCTCGCGGCGAAGAACGGCATCCTTATCGTGGAGTTCGCCAACCAGCTGCGTGACCGCGGGACGGAGTTCGCAGAGTCCATCATCGGCGCGGCCATCATCCGCCTGCGTCCGGTGTTGATGACGAGCTTGTGCATGGTCTTTGGCGCGATGCCGCTGCTGCTGGCAGCCGGTGCGGGCGCCGAGGCCCGCAAGTCGCTGGGCGCCGTGGTGATCTATGGCGTGGTGTTCTCCATGCTGATGACGCTGTACGTCGTGCCCTCGATGTACTTGCTGATTGCGCGCAACTCCAAGTCGCCGCAGTACGTCACTCGCATGATCGAACGTCTGCGCGGAGCAAAGCCGGTAGCGGTCGGCGAAGCAGCCGCGCCGGCAGCGCACGGCTGAGTCGGTCACGATGGCAGTGATGCAGCATGCGCATCCTGATGATCGAAGACGATGCCGACACTGCCGAGATCGTCTGCAGTGAGTTCAGGGAGCACGGCTACGACATAGCCCACGAGGCAGATGGCCGCGAAGGCTTGCGGCGGGCGATGAGCGAGACATGGGACGTCATCATCGCGGACCGCACCCTCCCCGGCATGGAAGGGCTGTCGATCGTCAAGACACTGCGGGCGAGCGGCGACGCCACCCCCATTCTGGTCCTGAGCGCACTCGGAGAGGTGGTCGACCGGGTCGATGGTTTGCAGGCCGGCGGCGACGACTACCTGCCCAAGCCTTATGCCTTCGTCGAGTTGCTCGCTCGGGTTGAGGCATTGCTGCGAAGGGGTGCCCGGGGTGCCGATACCCCCACGCGTCTCGAAGTCGCGGATCTCAAGCTCGATCTCGTCGGTCGCCGTGCCGAGCGCGGCGCGCAGGCCATTGATCTCACCGGCCTGGAGTTTCGCCTGCTCGAATACCTGATGCGCCATTCCGGGCAGGTCGTGAGCCGCAAGATGCTGCTGGAGAGCATCTGGGGAATGCATTTCGATCCGGAGACCAACCTGGTGGAGGTCCACATGAGCCGGCTGCGCAAAGTGGTGGACAAGGGGTTCGCCGAGCCGCTGATCCACACGGTGCGGGGCGAGGGGTATGTCGTCGGCCCCCGGAGGGAGAGGCACCCGGGTGCTCCGGTGGAGCCTCAAGGTTAAAAAAATGGCCGGGGACAGGTGTCACCGGCCAGGGGGTGCAGCAGTTGCAGGGGGATTTAGCGCGCCCACTCGAAAGTAGCCCTATAAAAACACATTTCCCGCGTCCCTTAACCCCGCATCCTGTTTAAGTTTTTGTAACCTTCCCGGGGTCACCGGGGTGGCCCCTTGCTAGAATCGACGCCCTTGTTGGGGTTTGCCGGTACCGCGCGTCCAGGGAGGCCGGGCACCCCCGTCACGAGATCGAAGCAACACCATGGCGTTGACGCCCTACCATCAGCTGGAGCAGGAGTTTCGCAGGCTGCACGCCCTGCAGGGTGCCGCCAGCGTGCTGCACTGGGATGCTGCCGTGATGATGCCCAAGGGCAGCGCGGAGGTCAGGGGGGAGCAACTCGCGGCCCTTGAGACCGAGTGCCACGCGCTCCTGATTACCCCGAAGCTGTCCCGGCTGCTGGAGCGGGCGCAGGCCAACGCCCAGGGGCTTGAGCCCTGGCAGCTCGCCAACCTGAAGGAAATGCGTCGGGCGCAGGACCATGCGCTCGCCACACCCCAATCACTCGTGTCGAGGCTCGCGCGCGCGACGTCCCGCGCCGAAGCGAAATGGGCCGAGGCGCGGCAGCAGAGCGACTTCAGTTCCTTCGCGCCGCATCTTGAGGAGGTCGTCAGCCTGACGCGGGACAAGGCAAACCTGCTGGGGCAGGCATTGGGACTGGCTCCCTACGACGCGCTGATCGACGAATTCAGTCCGGGACTCACCTGCGCGGAGATCGACCAGATTTTTACCGCGCTTGGGCGGAGGCTGCCCGGGCTGATCCAGAAGGCCATCGCGTCCCAGTCCGCGACGCCGACATTGCCGATCAACGGCCGCTTCACGGCTGCGAAGCAGCGGCAACTTGCGCTCGAAGTGATGAAAGCGCTGGGCTTCCCCTTCGACCGCGGGCGTCTCGACGAGAGCGAGCATCCGTTTACGGGCGGTGTCCCGGGCGACATCCGGGTCACCACGCGCTTCGACGTCAACGATCCGTTCCCCGGACTCATGGGCATCCTTCACGAGACGGGCCATGCGATGTACGACTTCGGCCTGCCCGAGGCGTGGCTCGGCCAGCCGGTCGGCCACGATCGCGGCATGGCGATGCAGGAGAGCCAGTCGTTGCTGCTCGAGATGGTGATTGGCCGCAGCCGGCCGTTCATGCGGTACCTGAAGCCGGTGATGGAGAGGATTTTCGGCGTCGCCGGTCCGGAGTGGGAAGCCGACAACCTCTACCGTCACCTCAATCGCGTGCAGCGTGGCTTCATCCGCATCGATGCGGACGAGCTCACGTATCCGCTCCACATCATGCTCCGGTTCGAACTGGAGAAGGCCATCCTGAGCGATGAGCTCAAGGTCAAGGACCTGCCTGATGCGTGGAATGCCGGCATGGAACGACGGCTCGGTCTCAAGCCCACCAACGATGCGGAAGGCTGTTTGCAGGATGTGCACTGGGCCGTCGGGTCGTTCGGCTACTTCCCGTCGTATGCGCTCGGCGCAGTGATGGCCGGGCAACTGCACGAAAGCCTGCGCAACGACCGCCCGCAGCTCGATGACGAACTCTCTGCGGGACAATTCGAGGGCCTGTTCGGCTGGCTCAAGGATAACGTCCATGGGCTCGCAGCCAGCGTCAGTACGCCGGAACTCATCAAGAACGCGACTGGCAAGACGCTGTCGGCGGCGCCATGGCTGCGCTACGTCGAAGCCAAGTACCTGGATTGAACATGGCAGTGGAAACAACAGTCCAGGTAGCGGATGTGCTCGCGCAGTCGCCGTCAAACAACGCGCGAAGGCTGCAATCGCGCTTGCGCGGCCTCGTGGGCAAGGCCATCGCGGACTTCGGGATGATCGAAGCCGGCGACCGCGTGATGGTCTGCGTCTCGGGCGGCAAGGATTCCTACACGCTGCTCGATATCCTGCTGTCGCTGAAGCGCAGCGCACCCGTCGACTTCGACCTGCTCGCGGTCAATCTCGACCAGAAGCAGCCGGGATTTCCCGAGCATGTGCTGCCCGGTTACCTTACTGCACTCGGCGTGTCTTTCCATGTCATCGAGCAGGATACCTACAGCGTCGTCAAGCGCGTGATCCCGGAAGGCCGGACGATGTGCGGTTTGTGTTCTCGCATGCGGCGAGGTGCGCTCTACCGGTATGCCGCGGAGAACGGCATCACGAAGATCGCCCTCGGTCATCATCGCGACGACATCGTCGAAACGCTGTTCCTCAACATGTTCTTCGGCGGCAAGCTGAAGGCGATGCCGCCCAAGCTGAAGTCCGAGGACGGGCGTCATATCGTCATCCGGCCGCTCGCCTACGTTGCCGAGCGCGACATCGAGCGATACGCGCGTACACGCAACTTCCCCATCATTCCGTGCCAGCTCTGCGGATCCCAGGACAACATGCAGCGCGTGGCGATCAAGCGCATGTTGCAGGAGTGGGAGCGCGACAACCCGGGGCGGATCGAGACCATTTTTTCCAGCCTGCGGAACGTCGTGCCCTCGCACCTCGCCGATCCGGCCGCATTTGATTTTGCGGGATTGTCCGGCAGCCACGTCGCTGGAAGTCCAGACGACTGGCTCGATCAGGCTGCTGGCGATCTTCCCTGACGATGGACGCGAAGGATCCCCACCACGCAGGCGCCCGCGCTTCCGGCGATGCAGACCGGCCGCTCGCGAATACCTACTGGGTGGAGACAGGCAGGCTGCTGGCCGGTGAATACCCCGGCGCAGGGCGGTCGCGTGATGCCGAAGTCCGTCTGCAGAAACTGCTGAATGCCGGCATCGACTATTTCATCGACTTGACCGAGGCGGACGAGCTGCCCGAGTACGAGTCGTTGCTTGCCGTGCTGGGACCGGGCGCAAGCTATCGTCGCTTTGCCATCGAAGATCATGGCTTGCCGGAAGACGCCGCCGTGGTCGCCGCAGCACTCGATTGCGTCGACGAAGCGCTCGCGGCCGGCCACAAGGTGTACCTCCACTGCAGGGCCGGCGTGGGCAGGACAGGTACCGTCCTCGGCTGCTATCTCGTTCGCCACGGTGCGCAGAACGAGGAGGCCCTCGACCGGCTGGCCGAACTGTGGCAGCAGTCGGAACGCTCGAATAGGATTCCACAGATCCCGGAGACAGAGGCCCAGGCAACGTACGTGCGTTACTGGCATGAACCCGAGGTTGCAGCACCTGCTCACGTGCGGGGCAAGCAGTCCGAGCGAGTACGGGGCGCACTCCTCGGGCTGGCGCTCGGTGAAGCCGTCGCTGCAGGCCAGGGCGCTTCCTTGGGTCCGCATACCGCCATGACCCTCCTGCTGGCCGAGAGCCTGGTCATGCGCACTGGCAATGACCCCGACGACCAGATGCGGCGTTACCAGCTCTGGCGCAAGGAAGGCCGCATTCCCGGTGCCACCGTGGCAGTGGAAGTGCCGCCTCCCGTGAGCCGCGCCGTCGCGACCTGGCAGTGGTCGCGCAAATCTTTTGCGGGACCCCACGATCCCGCCAACCTCGATCCCCACACGCTGGCCCGTACAACTGCGGTGGCGCTCTACCTGCGTGACCGCCCGGAACATGCGCTTGAAATTGCGACCGAGGCGTCGCGTACCACTCAGCAGGCGCCCGTCGTGCTCGATTGCTGCCGGTACTTTGCCGCGCTGATGCTGGAGGCCGTGGCGGGTGCGACGAAGCCCGAGATTCTTGCGCTGTCAAGCGTCGGTGCGCTGCTGCAAGGGCGCGCGCTGAAGCCCGAAGTCGACTTGTTGAGGAAAACGTCGTGGCAGTCTGCTTCGCAACCTGCGACCGCACGAACTGCAACGGCCGTGCTGTCAGCTGCGCTCGCCGCTTTCGCCCAGTCCCGGGATTTCGATGCCGGCCTCGATCTCGCGCTCCGCACCACGGGTGATCGTGCGAGCGTCGCGGCGATCTACGGTGCGCTGGCCGGTGCGCACTACGGTTTCCGTGGCCGGGAGGCCGACGCTGGCGGGCGGCTCGTGGATGCCGCATTGATCGAATCCGCCGTGCGAATCCTGACAACCCCCCAAGGGAGCGCGTGATGCCCGCGCGCGGTCACGCTGCAAGGAGCCTGGATCGCCACAAGCGTGCCCGCCAGGCGTGGCTGTCGCTCAAGGACGAAGAACTGCTCGACCTGCGTTTCTGCGATCTGCACCTCAAGATCAGCGGGTCATTCGTCGAGCCGCACCTCAACCGGCTGCGCGACGAACTCGAACAGCGCGGACTGCGTTTCCAGCCGCACGCGTGGCTGGCGGACGAGTGGTTTTCACCCGATGGCATTCCGGGCATTGCGATTCCGTTCTACCTTGCCCATCCGCGGCTGATGCAGCTCGAGCGGCGTTTCATGCATGAAGTGGAGGGCGGTAACGTCAACTGGCTGATGCGCATCCTCCGGCATGAAGCCGGGCACGCGGTGGATACCGCATTCCGGTTGCGCCGTCGCAAGGAGTGGCGCCGTATCTTCGGGCCGGCATCGCGGCCCTATCCCGACATCTACAAGCCGAGGCCGACCAGCCGCAATTTCGTGCTGCACCTGAGCCACTGGTATGCGCAGAGCCATCCGACGGAGGACTTCGCCGAGACCTTCGCAGTGTGGTTGAAGCCCCGCTCGCGCTGGCGTACCGATTACGCCGACTGGCCCGTCAGCCGCAAGCTCGAGTATGTGGACGCCCTGATGGACGAGTTGAAAGGCTCGCGCCCGCTCGTGCGCACCCGCGAAGTCATCGAGCCCATCGACAGCAACCGCAGGACCTTGCGCCAACACTACGAGCAGCGGCTGAAGCGTTATGCCTTCGATTCCGTAGATGCCTACGACCTCCGGCTCAAGCGGGTCTTCGGCAAGCGCGCCGACCAGCCGCGCAGGCAGTCGGCCAGCGGTTTCCTGCGCCAGGTGCGGCCGCAGTTCATCCGGTTGCTGGCACGGCGCAACGACCTGCATCCTTACGTGGTGTACCACGTCATGCGCCTCGTCATTCGCCGCTGCAGGCTGCTGCAGCTCGTCGTGACAACCCCCCAGCGCGACGCCAAGCGTGCCGCCCTCGGACTCATCGAGCGGATCATGCTGGACGTCCTGCGCCGCGATCGTGAGAAGTACGCGCTATGAAGCCACTCCGGGTCCTGGTCCTGATGCATGAGAGCCTCGTGCCGCCCGACACCCTGAAGGGGTATTCCGAGCGGGAGATCGACGAGTTCAAGACGGAGTACGACGTCGTCGAGTACCTGCGCAAGTCCGGGCATGAGGTCCGTGCGCTCGGGCTCGGGGACAACCTCACGGACTTGCGCAGCGCGATCATGGAGTGGAAGCCCGACGTGGCCTTCAACCTGCTGGAGGAATTCCAGGGCATTGTCAGCTACGACCAGCACGTCGTGGCGTTCCTTGAGCTCATGCGCCAGCCGTACACCGGCTGCAACCCGCGCGGCCTGATGATCTCCCGCGACAAGGCGCTTTCGAAGCAGATCCTCGCGTACCACCGCATCCCGACACCGCGCTTCGCGGTACTGCGGCGCGGCCAACGGTATCGCGTGCCGGCGAAGCTGAAGTTCCCGCTGTTCGTCAAATCCGTCTCCGAGGACGCGTCGCTCGGGATTTCCCAGGCGTCCGTCGTACACGACGTGGATCACCTCAAGGACCGCATCCAGTTCATCCATGACCAGACCCGCTCCGATGCGCTTGTCGAGGAATACATCGAAGGCCGGGAGTTCTATGTCGGCGTCATGGGCAACCAGAGGCTGCAGACCTATCCGGTCTGGGAGCTGGACTTCGGTACGTTGCCCGAACTTGCCGGCATTGCGACACGCAAGGTGAAGTGGGATCGCGCCTACCAGAAGAAGCACGGCATCCGCACCGCCGCTGCCCATGTGCTGCCGGATGGAATGGCGGGCTACTTCGACAAGCTTACCAAGCGGATCTATCGCGCGTTGAGCCTGAGCGGCTATGCACGCATCGATTTCCGCATGCGCCCGGACGGCAGCGTATTCGTGCTTGAAGCCAATGCAAATCCGAACCTGAGCCTGGGCGAGGATTTCGCGCAGTCTGCCAAGGCGACAGGGGTCGACTACGGCGACCTGCTCGGGAGGATCATGCGTCTCGGCATGAACTACCAGTCCCCGTGGCGACTGCAGGACCTCTGACTCGACGCGGCCCCGCCTATTTGCTCTTGCGCGGGCCCACCGTACCAAAGACGCTCGTGTGCCCGTGGATATACGTCGTGCCCTGGATCGGGCCGATCTCGCCGCCGCAGAAGAAGCCGCCTACGGGCACGTCGGCAACGATGCGCCTGTAGGCATTGCTGTCGTGGTCCGGTTGTCCATAGAACCCGGCGCCGCGGCTCACGCACGAGAACAGCAGTGCCGCGGCCGGTTCGTGTCCCGACAGCGCCTGCCGATGTGCCTTGAGGCTCCGCTCGATGTCCTGCGCCGCCGACACCGCATCCCGCAGGTGCAGTTGCACGACGGCGTTGGCAGCGACCTGGTCGCCGATCCACAGCGCGCCGCTCTTCGGATCCAGACCCAGGATGCTGCGAATGAGGAAATCGCCACCGCGATATTCGCTGCGGTCGCGGGCGGCACCAATGCCGATATAGAGCGCTTCGCTGAACAGCTTGCGATCGTTGGCAGGCAAGCGTTCGAACACCGAGCCCAGTACTTCACGTGGAATCCGCCCATCGAGCTCGCGGATCAGGTTGTCGTGCACGCCCGTCACGAACATCGGATCACCGATCGGCCGGCTTCCTTGCGCCAGTGTCGTCTGTACTTCGATGTTGCCCGTCATCGACAGGGCAATCAGTCCCGATGGATAGACGCGATCTCCAAGGTAGAGCGCCGTGCCGCCGGGCTGCCTCGCGCCGCTCGCGAGACCGCCGATCTTCGGGCTGCCCGGAAATGCGCGATCCAGCCCCTTCAGGAACCCGTCCGCCTCGAAGCTGAAAGGGTCGGCGAGCAACAGGAATGCAGGATCGTCGCTGGCGCTGACCTGCAGCGTGTCTTCCCACATGCGACGTTCCGCGAAGACGGGCGGTACGTCCACCGTTTCGAAATGGGTGCCGTGCAGCTTTACGCCAGGCAATACGGCTGCCGTCAGCGACAACGCGGGGCGGTCTTCCAGTTCGCGCCCGCCGCCGATGACGCCGCCGGCGCAGCAGCCGAACAGATAAGCGGATTCGAACTCGCGAGCCAGCAGGGCGCCGAGCGTGGCGAACCCGGGCAAGTGTTCCGCGCTGACGAACGCAATGACCAGGTCGGGCTCCTGGCGGCCCAGGCCTTCGAACACCTGTGCCGCCGCCTGCTGGACGGCCGTCGTGAGATTCGGATGGGAGACTACGGTCGATGTCCACTTCATGGCGCGCTTCCTGACATGCTCAACGAGACGCAGCCCGTTCCGCTTGTGCGCCCGCTACCCACTCCTTGAGACAAGGATCCCTGAGCGCGGTTGCAACGTACTCGCGCGCCGGTGGAGACAGGTCGGCGCCATAGGTGTTGAAGCGCAGGACCACGGGCGCGTACATCGCGTCGGCGATGGAGTAGCGGCCGAAGAGCCAGGGTCCTGGAGCAGCGTGCTGGCCTAGTGCCGCCTGCCACAGGGCATCGATACGGGCAACGTCGGTGCGGCCTGGCGGGGTGAGTTCGACCTGCAGGGTGCTCGCTGCCTGCATCGGCCATTGCGTACGGAGTGCCGCAAAGCCCGAGTGCATTTCTGCACTGATGGCACGGGCGTGGGCGCGTTCAGCGGGCGCGGCGGGCCAGCCATTGCCGTCCGCGAGTTCGTTCGCATATTCGCAGATGGCGAGCGAGTCCCAGATCGCAAGCGAACCATCGAGCAGTACGGGAACCCGCCGCGTCGGCGAGTACGCACCGATGCGCTGTTCGAATTCCGGCGTATCGAGGCGCAACCGGATTTCCTCGAAGGCGAGGCCGAGGTGCTTGAGGAGGATCCACGGGCGCAAGGACCACGACGACAGCTGCAGGTCGCCGAGGACCAGGGTGAGCTGACTGCGTGATGTCGAGGTTGGCATTGGAAAAGGCTACGCGGAATCATCGGGCACTGCCACCTGCGACGGCTTCGGCTATAGTTCCACCCCATGAGCGAAGAAGAATTTCACCTTGCGACCCTTGCCATCCGCGCGGGACAGTCCCGCACGCACGAAGGCGAACACTCGGAACCCATCTTCACGACATCGAGTTTCGTGTTCAAGAGCGCGGCGGAGGCGGCGGCACGCTTCGCCGACGGTGCGACCGGCAACATCTATTCGCGCTTCACCAATCCGACAGTGCGTTGCTTCGAAGAGCGGCTTGCGGCAATGGAAGGCGGCGAGTCCTGTGTCGCCACGTCCTCCGGCATGGCCGCGATCCTCACGATGGGCATGGCGTTCCTCAAGGCCGGCGATCACATGGTCTGTTCCGAGAGCGTCTTCGGCTCGATCATCACGCTGTTCAATCGCTACTTCGTGAAGTTCGGCGTGGAGGTCACGTACGTGAGGCCCGACGAAGTCGGAGCGTGGGAACGCGCCGTGAAGCCGAACACGAAGCTGTTCTTCCTCGAGACGCCGTCGAATCCGCTCGCCGTGATCGCCGATATTGCCGGCATCGCCCGCGTCGCCCATGCGCATGGCATCCTGCTGGCGGTCGATAACTGCTTCTGCACGCCTGCCTTGCAGCGTCCCATCGAGCTCGGCGCGGATCTCGTCATCCATTCGGCGACCAAGTATCTCGACGGGCAAGGACGCTGCGTTGGCGGTGCGATCGTCGGCTCGAAGGACCTGGTCGGCAAGGAGGCCTTTGCATTCCTCCGAACCGCAGGCCCCAGCATGAGTCCGTTCAATGCGTGGGTATTCCTGAAGGGCCTCGAGACCCTCGAGCTGCGCATGCGGGCCCACTCGGCGGCGGCGCTCGGGCTCGCGCGATGGCTTGAGCGGCAACCGGGCGTGCGCCGGGTGCACTACTCCGGGCTGGGCTCGCATCCCCAGCATGAACTCGCGAAGCGGCAGCAGTCTGGGTTTGGCGGCATCATCGCCTTCGAAGTCGACGGGGGACGGGCCGCGGCTTGGGCGTTCGTCGATGCCACCCGGATGGTCTCGATCACGGCGAACCTCGGGGACGTCAAGACAACGCTGACCCATCCGGCAACGACGACCCACGCCCGGATCACGCTCGCCGAGCGGGAGCGGGCCGGCATCACCGAGGGCCTGCTCAGGCTGTCCATCGGGCTCGAGGATCCGCGCGATCTCGAAGCGGATCTGGAAAGAGGGCTTGCCGCGGTGCGTCAACGCTGAGGTCCGCTTTTGCACCTCGGGTCCGGACAAGAAAAAGGGCGTTTTTCCCGCGTTCTGGCGGCAATTCGCGCCCGCCCTTGAATTGCTTTGGCTATTTCTTTGGCGTAACCTGCTGCCGTTCGTTGCCTTTGCCGTTGTTTCTCTGGTCTGGCCAGCCGGGTCGCAAGA
>JBEBIT010000132.1:0-4457 GCA_040080215.1 Steroidobacteraceae bacterium | reverse complement strand
GAGCGGTGCCGAAGCCCTCACGCTGTTGCAGCAGGCGCGCGCGGCCAACCGGCGCTTCGAAGTCGTGCTCGCCGACTACCAGATGCCGGACATGGACGGGGCTGCGCTCGCGGCATCCATCAACGGCGATCGCACGTTGTCCGACACCCGCCTCGTCATGCTGACTTCGGTGGACCGTCACGGCGACATCAGCCGTTTTGCACGCCTCGGCTTTGCCGCCTACCTGACGAAGCCGGTGCGCGCATCGGAACTGTTCGAATGCCTGGGCCAGGTGCTGGCCCGCGAGGCGCGCGAATGGCATATGCGCAGCCAGCCGATGCTGACCCGCACGTCGCTCGTGGAAGCCACGCAGTCGGAGCGGTACGCGGGCCATGTCCTGCTGGTGGAAGACAATATCGTCAACCAGAAAGTCGCGGAGCGCTTCCTGGAGCGCCTCGGCTGCCGCGTCACCACGGTGGGCGATGGCGCCGCCGCAGTCATCGCGTGCAACGACGCGTCCTACGACCTCGTGTTCATGGACATGCAGATGCCGGTGATGGACGGCCTTACCGCCACGCGCCATATCCGCAAGCTCGAGAACAAGTCGGCGCGCGTCCCCATCGTGGCGCTGACGGCCAATGCCATGCCGGGCCAGCTCGAGCTGTGTCTGGCTGCCGGCATGAACGCCTATCTGACCAAGCCCCTCGAGATTGGCCGGCTGCGCGAAACGCTGGACCGGTTCGGCCTGGCCAGGCAGGGATCGATGCCCTCGTCGACACCGGGTGCGGGCGCCGCGGCAGGCGAGCCGGTGGAGGTTGCGCGGCTGCTCGAGCTGACCGCTGGCGACAAGGCCTTCGCACTGCAGATCGTGGAGACCTTCGCGCAAAGCGGTGCCCACGCACGCGACGAAATGCGCAGCGCGCTGATGAAGGGCGACCGGATCCGGCTGCAGCGGGCTGCACACCAGCTGAAGGGAGCGAGCGCGAACATCCACGCGGCACGCCTCAAGGATATCGCCACGTCGATCGAGAACCGCAGCGGAAATGCCGCAGAAGCGGACCTCGAAGAACTGCTCGCGAAGCTCGAAGGCGAACTCGAAAAGGTGTCTGCGTTCCTGAGCCGCGAACTCGGGCAGGGATGACGATCCCGATTAGCGCAGTGGCATGGATGTCGTGCGATTGCGGCCGGCGGTCTTGCTCACATATAGGCACTGGTCGCACTGGGCGATGAGGTCGTCCATGGTGGAACCGGAGGCGACCGGGCCTTCAGAGCCGACCACGCCAAAGCTCGCCGTAACCGGTAGCGTCATGCCGCCCGTGCCGAAGGTGGCCCCCTCGAGCTGCCTCCGTAACTGGTCGGCGAGGGCATGGGCATCGCGCAGCGACGTCTCCGGCAGCACGATGATGAATTCCTCCCCGCCATAGCGCGCCACCCAATCCGTCTTGCGAATGCCTTCAAGCAGGATGCGCACGGCGGCACGGAGGACCTCGTCGCCCACCATGTGCCCGTAGGTGTCGTTCACCCGCTTGAAATGATCGAGGTCGCACATGACCAGCGACAAGGGCCTCCCGTAGCGGACCGCTCGCTCGATTTCCCGCGGCAGCAGGTCCATCAGGTAACGGCGGTTGCACGCGCCGGTCAGCGGATCCATGACCGACAGGCGGCGGTTTTCCTCGTTGGCGGCGCGCAGCGACTGTTCGAGCATGACGATGCGACGTCCCGTTGCAAGGCGTGCCTTGAGCTCGATGTCCTCCACGGGCTTGACCAGGTAGTCGTCCGCGCCTGCATCGAGGCCGGCAACGACGTGGTCGAGCCCGTCGCGGCCGGTCAGCAGCAGCGTGTAGACGTAGTTCGGCAACTGGGCCGCCCGCAATGCGCGGCACAGCTCGACGCCGTCCATGAGCGGCATGTCCCAATCGGTGAGCAGCAGCGAATAGCTGCCCACCTGCAGCTTGTCGAGCGCTTCGCGGCCGTTGATGGCCGTGTCGACCACATAGCCGGCCTGGCGCAGCTTATGGGCCAGGATCAGCAACTGGGTGGGTTCGTCCTCGACGAGCAGCAGGTGCAGCGGCGCCGTCCGGTCGACCAGGGGCTCGAGGTCAGGCGGCACGGCAGCCCCCCGGGTGCAGTCTTTCAGCCCTCATCGCCTTGTGCAGCATTCCATGTCCTCACGCACTCCGGGATCGCCTCGCCCGGCATCGGGCGCCCGATGAAGTATCCCTGCGCGCGGTCACAGCCGCAATCGTCCAGGAAGTCGAGTGCCGCCTGCGTCTCCACGCCCTCGGCGCAGACGGTCAGGTGCAGCTTGTGCGCGAGCAGCACCATGGTCTCGACCATGACGCGGGCGTCGTCGTTGTCGGACAGGTCGAGCACGAACGGATCCAGGTTCTGACGGCGGGCAGACGCCAGGACACCGACCACCAGGCCGCCAATCACGCTGCCGGCAAATGCATCCTGGAGGGCGTCCATGCTGGGGGCGGATCCATCCCGGTCAACGCTGCGTCGGGTCTCTTCCGGCGTACCAGTTGACGGCGTACTGCATGAGCTGCGCGGAGTTGGTCAGCGACAGTTTGCGCTTGATGCGCTGGCGATGGGATTCGACGGTCTTGATGCTGAGGTTGAGCGCATCGGCGGTCTGGCGCGTCGACAATCCCTTGCCGATCATGTGCAGCACCTGCAGCTCGCGGTTCGTGAGGCTGTCCACCGGGTTCGCGGAAACGTAAGCCGTGCCTGCGGCGAACTTCTCGATCATGCTGTTGCCGACAGTCTCGCTCACGTAGATGCCGCCGTCGAGCACGCGCCGCAGGGCAATTAGGAACTGGTCGCTGGCGGCGTGCTTCATGATGTAGCCGCTCGCGCCGGCGGACAGCATGCGCTCGGCGTAGACGGCTTCGTCGTGCATCGACAGCACCAGCACCGGCATCGAGGGGTAGTGGGCGCGGATGTCCTTGAGAAGTTCGAGGCCATCGCCCTGTTTCAGGGAGATATCGGCGATCACGATATCGGGACGCAGCTCGCGCACGAGTGCCTTGGCGTCGCGCACCGCCTCGGCCTCGCCGCAGACCTCGAGATCGGGCTCGCCCTCGAGAAGGCGACGCAGGCCCTGGCGCACGATCGGATGGTCGTCGACGATCAGCACACGACGCGTGCCCGCCTCGCCGCCTGAGGTTTTGTGCCCGACCTTTGGTATTAGAGAGCCCGTGTTCATCTTCCGTCCTCCTGACAGAGTGTGCGGTAGTCCGCCGCCTGACGGGTAGGCGCCAGAGCCAGAATCAGGCTATGCCTTATCAGTCACGGCCCATCAGGCGTTGTCCTGCACGTGTGACGATGGTGCGTCGTCCGTGTTTCCGGGATCGCTCTCATCAGCCACCCATTGGGTGGCATAGCGAATCAGTTCACTGGTCGAGCGGAGATTGAGTTTCTCGCGCATGTGGCGCCGGTGGGCGTCGACTGTCTTCATCGACAGCGTGAGCTGCCCGGCGATCTCGCGGGTACTGATGCCGGAGCCGATCAACCGGAAGATGCCGAGTTCGCGCGCAGTCAGCGCCGCGACCGGATCGTCGCCGTCGCGCGCACGACCCCGCACCACCTGGGCGAGGAGACGTTCGCTGATCGCCGCGCTGACATGTTTCTGCCCCCGCGCTACGCGGCGCAAGGCGGTGAGGAAGTCGGCAGCCGCGGCGCTCTTCATGACGTAACCCTGCACTCCGAGCCGCAGCATCTTCTCGGCGAACAGCGCCTCGTCCTGCATCGAGAGCACGAGGATGGCGATGCCGGGATGGTGTGCCCGCAGCCAGCGGATGAGTTCGGTGCCGTCCTCCGTGGCCAGCGTCAGGTCGACGACGGCAATCTCCGGGGAGGCGGTGGCGACGGCAGCCTGGGCGTCCGCGATGCCGGACGCCTCGGCGACGACGATGAATTCAGGTTGGGTGGCAAGCAGCTGCTTCAGCCCTTCACGGACGAAGGGATGATCGTCGACGACCAGGAGCCTTTTTGCCTGCTCGGCCATTGTTGCGGCGAAGCCTTTCCCCGGTGCCATTCCATTGCTGCGCGTGATCTTGTACCACCCGCTCGGTGAGAAGCAAGCAAAGCCTTCCGCACGTGGCAGTTGCGTACAGATGAATCGCGGCCTTCCGTGGTAACGTCAGCGAAGGCAATGCTCCGGCGGGGGCGCAACGAAAATCAGCAGCAAAACCGCCGGGGAATGCTTCTACCTTACGTCTCGCGAGTCAGACACAGTGCTCAAGATCGTCCTGCTGGAAGACGACCCGAACGATGCGGAGCTCGTGCAGCTTGAGCTCGCCCGCGAGATACCGGGCATCGCCTGGCAACACGTCACCTCGGAGGCGGCGTTTCGCGCCGCGCTTGCGGACCCTCCAGACCTGGTGCTCGCGGACTACAGCCTGCCGGGATTCGACGGCTTCAAGGCCCTGGCCATCCTGCGCGAGCATCATCCGGACGTGCCCTTCATCTTCGTG
>JBEBIT010000059.1:0-18658 GCA_040080215.1 Steroidobacteraceae bacterium | reverse complement strand
GGAGCGAGATCGGCGATGGAAGTGATGTCGGTTGCCATACGGTTCTACTTGTACCGGCGCTTACAGCTTGCTGGTCATGATGTGCTGCACGAGGTTCTCTACCGTCGGCTGCATGACGTCGAGCAGCGGTGCGGGCCAGAGCCCCAAGGCGAGCACGGCCACTGCCAGGATCGCGAGTACGAGGAACTCGCGGGAATTGACGTCTTCGAGCTCGGCGACGTGGTGATTCGCCACCTTGCCGAAGATCACGCGCTTGACGAGCCACAGCGTATACGCCGCGCCGAGGATCAGCGTCATCGCCGCAAGGAATGCATACCAGAAGTCCGCCCGGAAGGCCGCGAGGATGACCAGGAACTCGCCGACGAACCCGGAGGTACCCGGCAAGCCGGCATTCGCCATCGCAAACAGCACCATGAACGCCGCGAAGATCGGCATCGTGTTGACCACGCCGCCGTAGGCACTGATCTCGCGACTATGCACGCGGTCGTACATGACGCCCACGCACAGGAACATCGCGCCCGACACCAGACCGTGCGAAATCATCTGCACCATCGCGCCGTCGAGACCCATCGCCGCGCCGCGCAGTCCGCCCGTCTTCGCCATGATGTCGAACACGAGGAACGAACCCAGCGTCACGAAGCCCATGTGCGCGATGGACGAATAGGCGATCAGCTTCTTCATGTCCTGCTGCACCAGCGCGACGAAGCCGATGTAGACCACCGCGACAAGCGATGCGCCGATGATCAGCCATGACAGCTCGTTGCTGGCGTCCGGAGCGATGGGCAGGCTGAAACGCAGGAAACCATAGCCGCCCATCTTCAACATGATTGCCGCCAGCACCACGGAACCGCCGGTCGGGGCCTCCACGTGCGCGTCAGGCAACCATGTGTGCACCGGCCACATCGGCACCTTCACGGCGAAGGCCAGCGCGAAGGCGATGAAGATCAGCGTCTGCTCGTGCAGCGACAGCGGCAGGTTCTGGAACACCGCGATCTCGTAGCTGCCGGTCTTGAGATACATGTAGATCAGCGAGACCAGCATGAACACCGAGCCCAGGAACGTGTACAGGAAGAACTTGAGGGTCGCGTACACCCGGCGCGGACCGCCCCAGATGCCGATGATGATGAACATCGGGATCAGCATCGCTTCCCAGAACACGTAGAACAGCAGGCCGTCGAGCGCCGCAAACACGCCGACCATCAGGCCTTCGAGCACGAGGAAAGCAGCGAAGTACTGGGAAGGCTTCTTCTCGATCACTGTCCAGCCGGCAATAACGATCAGCGGCGTGATGAACGTCGTCAGGATCACGAGCGGCATCGAGATGCCGTCGAGGCCGAGGTAGTACCAGGCGTTGAACGACGGGATCCAGGGCAGCCGCTCGACAAACTGCATGTCCGCCGTCGTCGCAACGAAACCCGTGTAGAGCTGGATCGACAGGACAAACGTCAGCACCGTGACGATCAGCGCGAGCCAACGGCCGAGATTGGCGGCCCGGTCGCCAAGCGCAAGCAGCGCCACACCGCCTGCGATCGGCAGCCAGATGAGAACGCTCAGGATTGACCAGTCGAACTGCATGGAAATTCTTCTTAAGGTTCCGGATTGACTACCGCGCCAGGACGAACCACAGCAGGAACACGGCCAGGCCAATGATCATCGTGAAGGCATAGGTATAGAGATAGCCGGTCTGCACCTGGCGGACCTTGCCCGAGAACCAGCCCACGAGGCGCGCCGAGCCGTTCACCAGCAACCCGTCGATGACCTTCTCGTCACCGATGTGCCACAGCAGGCTGCCGAGCGCGCGGCTGCCACCGGCAAACACCTTCTGGTTGAACTCGTCGAAATAGAACTTGTTCGAGAGCACCTTGTAGATCGCGGAGAACTTGCCTGCGATCACCGGCGGCAGGTCGGGACGCCTGATATACAGAAACCAGGACAAGGCCACGCCGGCAAAGGCCAGATAGAGCGGCGCTCCCAGGAATCCGTGCAGCACGAACTCGGCTGGACCGTGGAACTCGTGCGCGATCTCGGCCAGCACGTCGTGATGCTCCGAAACGAAGATGGCGTCGCCGAAATAGCCGCCGAACAGCACAGGCCCGATCGTGAACCAGCCGATGAAGATCGATGGGATCGCGAGCAGGATCAGTGGCAGCGTCACGACCCAGGGGCTTTCATGCGGCGGACCACTGTGACCGCCGTGACCGTGGTCGTCATGGGCATCTTCGTCGGCGTGAGCGTCATGGCCGTGCGCATCGTGACCATGGGCATCATGGGCGTGATCGTCGTGGCCATGGGCGTCTTTGGCGGCCTCCGAGTGATCGTCATGGCCGTGGTCGTGCCCGCCGGTCGAGAACCGCTCCGGACCGTGGAAAGTCATGAACACCAGCCGGAAGCTGTAGAACGCGGTCACGAACACGCCGAGCAGCACGCACCAGTAGGCATACGTGTGTCCCCATGTGTGCGACTCGTGCACCGCTTCGATCAGGGCGTCCTTCGAGAAGAAGCCCGAGAAGCCCGGGAAGCCGATGAGTGCGAGGGAGCCGATCAGCGACGTCCAGTACGTGATGGGCAGGTACTTCCTGAGGCCGCCCATCTTCCGCATGTCCTGCTCGTGATGCATGGCCATGATCACCGAGCCTGCCGCGAGGAACAGGAGGGCCTTGAAGAACGCGTGCGTCATCAGGTGAAAGATCGCCGCGCCGTAGGCCGATGCGCCCAGTGCGACTGTCATGTAGCCGAGCTGGGACAGCGTCGAGTACGCCACCACGCGCTTGATGTCGTTGTTGACCAGGCCCAGCAGGCCCATGAAGAAGGCCGTGGTCGCACCGATGACGAGCACGAACGACAGGGCGGTCTCGGACAGCTCGAACAGCGGCGACATGCGCGCCACCATGAAAATACCGGCCGTGACCATGGTCGCGGCATGGATCAGCGCCGAGATCGGCGTCGGGCCTTCCATCGAGTCCGGCAGCCACACGTGCAACGGCACCTGGGCCGACTTGCCCATCGCGCCGATGAACAGGCAGATGCAGATGACCGTGATCGCTTCCCACTGCGCACCGGGAATGATCTCGAACGTCTTCGTTGTGATGACGTTCGCCTGCTCGAACACGGTGACGTAGTCGAGCGAGTTGGTGAGGTACACGACACCGGCGATGCCGAGCACGAAACCGAAGTCGCCCACGCGGTTCACCAGGAACGCCTTCATGTTCGCGAAAATGGCAGAGGGGCGCGTGAACCAGAAGCCGATCAGCAGGTACGAGACGAGGCCCACTGCTTCCCAGCCGAAGAACAGCTGCAGGAAGTTGTTCGACATCACGAGCATCAGCATCGAGAACGTGAACAACGAGATGTATGCGAAGAACCGCTGGTAGCCGGGATCGTCCTTCATGTAACCGATCGTGTAGACGTGCACGCACAGCGACACGAATGTCACGACGCACATCATCAAGGCCGACAGCTGGTCGATCAGGAAACCGATTTCCATGCGGATGCCATCGCTGATCAGCCACGTATACAGCGCCTGGTTGTAGACGGGGATGCCATCCACGAGGATCTGCTTGAGGACGTACAGCGACAGGGCGCAGGACAGCGCGACGCCGGCGATGGTGACGGTGTGGGCCCCTGCCCGGCCGATCACGCGCCCGGCAAGGCCGGCAATGATCGCCGCGAAGAGCGGTGCCAGAACGATGATGAGTAGTGTCTGTTGCACGGAATTACTTCTTGGACCTAGGCCACGCCGTTACCGACAGGCTGCACCGGGCTGTGTATTGCGATCAGTGGCGTCATTTGAGCTTGCACATGTAGTAGCGGCGACACGGGTTCCAGCTCTAGCCCTTCATCGAATCGAGTTCGGAGACATTGATGCTCCGGCGCTCGCGGAACAACACGACGAGAATGGCGAGGCCGATGGCGGACTCTGCCGCGGCGACCGTGAGAATGAAGAACACGAACACCTGGCCGTCGATGTCGCCCAGCTGCCGGGCAAACGCGATGAAATTGAAGTTGACCGCTAGCAGCATGAGCTCGATGCACATGAGCAGGATGATGACGTTCTTCCGGTTGAGGAAGATGCCCGCCACGCTGAGCGCGAACAGGACGCCGGACAGCAGCAGGACGCTCGGGAGCGTGATCATGGTTCCTTGCCCTCGGCTTTCATCTTGACGATACGGACGCGGTCTTTAGCCCGCACTGCCACCTGCGCAGAGATGTCCTGGGGCTTGAGGCCCGAACGCTTGCGCATCGTCAGGATGATGGCCGCCACGATGGCCACCAGCAGGATGACGGCAGCCAGCTCGAACGGATAGATGTAGTCGGAGTAAAGCAACTGGCCGAGCGCCTTGGTGTTGCTGTACTCCGCGGGCAGAGGCGCGACGTCGCCGATATTGGTCAGGCCCAGCTTCTTGACCCACACGACGCTGCCGATTTCGGCAATGACGATGGCGGCCACGACCAAGCCGATCGGCGCGTACTTCGTGAACCCCTGCCGCATCTGGACAAGGTTGATGTCGAGCATCATGACCACGAACAGGAACAGCACCATCACGGCACCGACGTAGACCAGCACCAGCACGATCGCGAGGAACTCGGCCTCCAGCAGCAGCCACAGCACGGCGCTATTGAAGAACGAGAACACCAGCCACAGGGCGGCGTGCACTGGATTGCGCGCAGTGATCACGCCGATCGCCGACCCGATCAGGATCGCCGAGAACAGGTAGAACAGGATGTTGACGATGGTCATGTCAGCGATACCGGGCGTCGGCCGCCTTGTCTGCCGCGATCATGGCCTCGTAGCGCTCGCCGACGGCCAGCAGCTTGTCCTTGGTCATGATGTTCTCGCCACGGTGTTCCATGTGGTACTCGTGGATACGGGTTTCGACGATCGCATCCACGGGGCAGGCTTCCTCGCAGAATCCGCAGTAGATGCACTTGAACAGGTCGATGTCGTAACGCGTCGTGCGGCGCGTGCCGTCAGGCGCCACGTCGGACTCGATCGTGATGGCAAGCGCCGGGCACACGGCCTCGCAGAGCTTGCACGCGATGCAGCGCTCCTGCCCATTGGCATAGCGGCGCTGCGCGTGCAGGCCACGGAAGCGAGGGCTTTGCGGCGTCTTCTCTTCCGGGTACATCACCGTGATGCTGGGGCGGAACAGTAACTGCCGCAGCGTCACGCCGAGGCCCTGGACCAGCTCGGTCAGAAACAGCGTCTTGAAAAAGCTCTGTGTGCTCATGGCTGCTTAAACTGCCCAGGGTCCGACCTTGAAGTACACCATCACACCCTCGACGACGATCCAGACGATCGTGATCGGGATGAACACCTTCCACCCTAGTCGCATGATCTGGTCGTAGCGATACCGGGGGAACGTGGCACGGAACCACAGGAAGCAGAACAGGAAGAACGACAGCTTCAGGGCGAACCAGTGGAAGCCCGGCGCCTGCAGGATCGCCGGCATGAACGGATACCCTTCAAACGGCGACAACCAGCCACCGAAGAAGAACACCGACGTCAGCGCCGCCACCAGGATCATGTTGGCGTACTCGGCGAGGAAGAACAGCGCGAACGCCATGCCCGAGTACTCCACGTGGAAGCCGGCGACAATTTCCGACTCGCCTTCCGCGACGTCGAACGGCGCACGGTTCGTTTCCGCGACGCCCGAAATGAAGTAGACGATGAACAGCGGGAACAGCCACAGCCAAAGCCAGCTGCCGGGACCGCCGCGCTGCGACTCGATGATGTCGCCGAGGTTGAGGCTGCCGCCCGCCATCAGCACGCCAACGAGCGCGAAACCCATCGCAATTTCATACGCGACGATCTGCGCAGCCGAGCGCATGGCACCCAGGAAGGCGTACTTGGAGTTGGTGGCCCAGCCGGCGAGGATGATGCCGTACACGCCCGCGGACGTGAGGGCGAGTACATATAGGAGTCCCGCGTCGACGTTCGCGAGCGTGAAGCCCGGCCACAGCGGAATGACCGCCCACGTGGCAAAAGCCGGTACCAGCGCGAGGATGGGTGCCACGACGAACAGGAACTGGTTGGAGCGCGCGGGCACTACCACTTCCTTGATGAGCAGCTTCACGACGTCGGCGAACGGCTGGCCGAGGCCCTTGATGCCGAACAGGTTCACGCGGTTCGGGCCGATTCGGGCCTGCATGTAGCCGATGACCTTGCGCTCGACGAGCGTCAGCAGCGCGACGCAGATGATGAGCGGCAGCAGGATCGCGACGATCTGCAGCAGCGTCACCACGAGGTAGCGCAGCTGCTCGGGCAAGCCCATCCAGAAATCAATGAGGCCGCTCACTTGGAACCGCCTTCCGCCGCGTGCGTCTGCTGCAGTGCTGACGACCGCCGAACCATCGCGTCGCCGGCATAGATGCCGACATCGCGCTCAGTGCCCGTCACTGCGCCCTTCACTTCCCCGCCGTAGTACGAGTTGTCCGGCTTGATGCCGGCCACCTGGGCGGCGAGCTCGTCACGCACCTGTTCGGAGCTGACGTAATCGAACCCGCTCAGGTTGAGCAGGTTGCCGAGAACACGAAGCACCTTCCAGCCCGGGCGGGATTCGCCCACCGGCTTGGCGGCGCCGGGCACGCTCTGCCAGCGGCCCTCCAGGTTCACGTAAGTGCCCGACGTTTCCGCATAGCTGCCAATCGGCAGGATCACGTCGGCGTAAGACTTCGCGCTGTCGTAAGGCGACACGGACACGACGAACTCAGCGTCTGCGAGCGCCTTCGCTGCGTCGCTGTCGGCGATGTCATGCTCGGGCTCGATAGCGCCGAACAATACATAGGCTTTCAGCTTGGCCTTGAACATCTCGGAGAGGTTCAGGCCATCCTTGTTCAGCGACCCGCCGCCCGCACCCCGGTGCGGCAATACGCCGGCGAGCGCGGCGCCCACCTCGTTGCCGCCTTCGGGGACATAGCCGAGCTGCGCGCCCGTGAGGTCGGCAATCGCAGCCGCAAACGCGCGCAATTCCGCGTAGGCGGCGCTGCGCTGGGCGATTGCGCCGAGCAACACGTGCTTCCGCTCACCCTGGCTCAACTGGCTCGCCACCGCGGCATGGGCTGCCGTCGGCTGTGCCTTGCCAACCTGCGCCTGGAGCGCGGCAGGCACCGGTCGACCGGAGCTGTGCGCTGCGGCAGACAGGACGGCGGCCAGATGGTCAACCATGCCGAGACCGTTGGTTGTGAGGTGCTGCGCGACCGGGAACAGGTACTCGTAAGCCTGGTTGTTGACGAAGGACACCTTCGCACCCTTCTTTGCCGCAGCCTTGCGCACGCGATGGGCCAGCAACGGCGCTTCGGCACGCAGGTTGGATCCAATGACCAGCAGTGCATCGGCCTGCTCGATCGCGGCAATGTCGGCACCGAGCCAAGGGAACACCGGATCGCGGGACTGGTCGCGGAAATCGATCCGACGCAGCCGATGATCGAGGTTTGCGCTGCCCAAGCCGCGCGTGATGCGCGCAAGCAAGTGCAGCTCTTCCAGCGTGGACGACGGCGAAGCGAGCACACCGAGCTGTTCGCTGCGGCCCCGTCCGAAGGTGGCGAGCCGCTCGGCAACCAGCGTCAGCGCGGTATCCCAATCGACCGAGCGCCACGTATCCCCTTCGCGGACCTGCGGCTGCTGGACACGATCGGTGCTGTACATGCCCTGAAAGCCGAACCGGTCGCGGTCGGCGATCCACGTCTCGTTGATGGCTTCATTCGGACGCGGTACGACGCGCATGACGGTGCCACGCAACACGTGAGCGAAGATATTCGTGCCGACGCTGTCATGAGGCGATACCAGCGGCTGCTGCTGCATTTCCCACGCACGGGCGCGGTAGCGGTAAGGCTTGTTGTTGAGCGCACCGACCGGGCACAGGTCGATGATGTTCGCGGACAGTTCGTGGTCCACGCTCTGCTCGATGAAGGTACCGATCTCGGTCATTTCGCCGCGGCCGATCGTGCCGAGCTCCTGGAAGCCCGCGATCTCCTGCGTGAAGCGGACGCAGCGCGTGCAGTGGATGCAGCGGGTCATGTCCGTGGAAATCAGCGGCCCCAGGCTCTTGTCCTTCACGACGCGCTTGCGCTCGGAGTAACGCGAAATGTCGCGACCGAAGCCCATGGCGAGATCCTGCAGTTCGCACTCGCCGCCCTGGTCGCAGATCGGGCAGTCGAGCGGATGGTTGATCAGCAGGAACTCCATCACCGCCTTCTGGGCGGCAATAGCCTTGGGCGACTTCGTGAAGATCTTCATGCCTTCGGCGACCGGCGTCGCGCAGGCGGGCATCGGCTTCGGCGCCTTCTCCACTTCGACGAGGCACATGCGGCAATTGGCCGCGACGGGCAGCTTCTCGTGATAGCAGAAGCGCGGGACATAGACATCATGCTTGTCGGTCGCATGAATGATCATCTGTCCCTTGCGCGCCTGCAGGGCTACGCCGTTGACTTCAATGTTGACCAGATCGTCACTCATGTTTCGCTGCGCGACTCTTAAGTTGGGCTACGGCGCAATCAGGCGGCGCGGCGCTTGGCGGCGTCGACAATGCTGTGGCCGTGTTCGATGTAGTACTCGAACTCGTGCCGGAAATGCTTCATGAAGCTCTGGATGGGCCATGCAGAGGCATCGCCGAACGCGCAGATCGTGTGGCCTTCGATCTTGCCGGCGACATCCAGCAGCATGTCGAGGTCGGACGACTTGCCCTGTCCTGCCAGCACGCGCTTCAGCAACCGGTTCATCCAGCCGGTACCTTCGCGGCACGGCGTGCACTGTCCGCACGATTCGGCGTGGTAGAAGCGCGAGATGCGCTCCAGCGCCTTCACCATGCAGGTGCTGTCGTCCATGATGATCGCCGACCCGGTACCGAGTGACGAACCGGCCTTGCGCAAGCCGTCGTAGTCCATGGTGGCGTCCATCATGATGGCGCCCGGCACGACCGGCACGGACACGCCGCCCGGGATGACGGCCTTGAGCGTTCGGCCCTCGCGTACACCGCCGGCGAGTTCGAGGAGGTCCTTGAACGGAATGCCGAGCGGCAGCTCGAAGTTGCCGGGCTTGTTCACGTGGCCCGACATCGAGAAGATCATCGTGCCGCCGGAATTCGCAACGCCGAGCTCGGAGAACCACTTTGCGCCCTTGCGCATTATGGTGGGCACCGAGGCATAGCTCTGCGTGTTGTTGATCGTCGTGGGCTTGCCGTACAGGCCGAAGTTCGCGGGGAACGGCGGCTTGAAGCGGGGCCGACCCTGCTTGCCTTCCAGCGATTCGAGCAACGCGGTTTCTTCGCCGCAGATATACGCACCGGCACCGACATACGCGTGCAGGTCGAAATCGACGCCCGAGCCCAGGATGTTCTTGCCGAGGAGTCCCGCCGCATACGCCTGCTTCAGGGCTTCTTCGAAGCGCGGAATCGGCTCGCCGAGGAACTCGCCGCGGATGTAGTTGTAGCCCACCGTCGCGTTCATCGCGTAGCCACCGATGGCCATGCCTTCGATCAGCGCATGCGGGTTGTAGCGCAGGATATCGCGGTCGTGGCAGGTGCCGGGCTCGCTCTCGTCCGAGTTGCACACCACGTACTTCTGGATCGGTGACTGGCGGGGCATGAAGCTCCACTTCACGCCGGTCGGGAAGCCCGCACCGCCGCGGCCACGCAGGCCGGACGCCTTCACTTCTTCAATGACGGCTTCGCGCGGAGTCTTCTCGCGCAACATCTTTTCCCAGGCCTGGTACCCACCGATCTTGCGGTAGGTATCGATGTCCCACGAGCGCTCCATTCCGAGCGGCTCGAAGCACACGAGGTTCTTGGGGTACTTGGGCAAGGTATCGGTCATTTGTGCTGATCCAGGATCTCGTCGACCTTGGCGGGCGTGAGATGCTCAAAGAACACGTGATCGACCATCATCATCGGCGCGCCAGTGCAGGCTGCGAGGCATTCCTCTTCCTGCTTCAGGAAGAAGCGGCCATCGGGCGTGCTATCGCCCACCTTGATGCCGAGGCGCTGCTCGACGTGCGCGAGGATTTCCTCACCGCCGCAGAGCATGCACGAGATGTTCGTGCAGACGGACACGTGATGGCGGCCAACCGGCTTGGTCTCGAACATCGAGTAGAACGTGGCGACTTCGTATACCTGGATCGGCGGCAGGCCGATGTACTCGGCGATGCCGTCCATCAGCTCCTTCGTCAGGAAGCCGTTGTTCTCGTGCTGGGCGGCGCGCAACGCGGCAAGCACCGCAGAGCGACGACGGTCCGGCGGAAACTTCGCCAGCCAGTGGTCGATGTCTTCCTTCAAATGGCCGGAGATCACTCCGGCGCTGCCGTGCGGGGTCTCGGAATGGCTCACCGGTCGATTTCTCCGAATACGATGTCCTGCGTGCCGATCACCGCGACGACGTCGGCCAGCATGTGGCCCGTGACCATCTCCTCGAGCGACGCGAGGTGCGGGAAGCCAGGCGCGCGGCACTTGAGGCGATACGGCTTGTTGGCACCGTCGGAAACGAGGTAGATGCCGAACTCGCCCTTGGGCGCTTCCACGGCGGCATAGGCCTCCCCTGCCGGGATGCAGTAGCCCTCGGTGAACAGCTTGAAGTGATGGATCAGCGATTCCATGTCGCCCTTCATTTCTTCGCGGCTCGGCGGCACCACCTTGTGGTCGGCAAGCATGACCGGACCGGGGTTCTTCTTCAGCCAGTCGACGCACTGCTTGATGATGCGGTTCGACTGGCGCATTTCCTCGACGCGGACGAGGTAACGGTCGTAGCAGTCGCCGTTGACACCGACCGGGATGTCGAAATCCATGCGGTCGTACACTTCATACGGCTGCTTCTTGCGTAAATCCCAAGCAATGCCCGAGCCACGGATCATGGGGCCGGTAAACCCGAGCTGCAGCGCGCGTTCCGGCGCCACGACACCGATGTTGACGGTCCGCTGCTTCCAGATGCGGTTGTCGGTGAGCAGCGTTTCGTATTCGTCGACGCAGGCGGGGAAGCGTTGCGTGAAGTCCTCGATGAAATCGAGCAGCGTGCCGGAACGGCGGTCATTGAAGCGATCGGCCTGCTTCGCGGTGCGCCACTTGGATTGCTGGTACTTCGGCATCGAATCCGGCAGGTCGCGATACACGCCGCCCGGACGGTAGTACGTGGCATGCATGCGCGTGCCGGACACCGCTTCGTAGCAGTCCATCAGGTCTTCACGCTCGCGGAAGCAGTACAGGAACATCGTCATCGCGCCGATGTCGAGGCCGTGGGCACCGAGCCACATCAGGTGGTTCAGGATGCGGGTGATCTCGTCGAACATCACTCGGATGTACTGCGCACGCTCCGGCGGAGCAATGCCGAGCAGCTTCTCGATGGCATTCACATAGGCGTGCTCGTTGCACATCATCGAGACGTAGTCGAGGCGGTCCATGTAGCCGATCGACTGGTTGAACGGCTTCGACTCGGCGAGCTTCTCGGTGCCCCGGTGCAGCAGGCCGATGTGCGGGTCGGCCTTCTGGATGACCTCGCCTTCCATCTCGAGCACGAGGCGCAGCACGCCGTGGGCCGCAGGATGCTGCGGACCGAAGTTCATCGTGAAGTTGCGAATCTCGCTCATCTGTTTCTTCAGGCCTTGGGAGCGGCTGCCGCCGGGGCCGGGACTGGCGCCGGGGGCGGCACAGGACGGGCAGCAGTCAAACCGGGCTCATAACGGTTGTCTTCGCGGATCACGCGCGGCACGAGCGTCCTGGGCTCGATGCTGACCGGCTGGTAGACCACTCGTCCCTTCGCTTCGTCGTAACGCACTTCCACGTTGCCGATCAGCGGGAAATCCTTGCGGAACGGATGGCCGATGAAGCCGTAGTCCGTGAGGATGCGGCGGAGGTCCGGGTGACCGTTGAAGAAGATGCCGAACAGATCGAAGGCTTCACGCTCGTACCAGTTCGCCGACGCCCAGATATCGACGACGGAATCGATGACAGGCGGCTCCCCTTCCACGCAGTAACTTCGCAGGCGGAGGCGGATATTGTGGGTGATCGACAGCAGGTGGTACGCCACGGCGAAACGGCGCGGCGCAGCTTCGTCAGCCGACGGCTGCTCGCGCTCGACGCTGCGGCTGAAGCCGGTGCCGGTCGATTCGAACGTTTCCCACTCGGTCTGGCCAAAGGCCAGATAGTCAACGGGTGACAGGTCGACCAATTGCTCGAATTTGAACTCGGCATCGTCGCGCAGCAGCCGGGCTACGGTGAGCAGGTTCTCCGCAGCAACTTCGTACGTGAGTTCGCCACAGCTGGAGGGGATCCGCGTGACCTGGCCGGCACAGCGCGCTTCCACCTTCGAGGCCAATGTCTCGATCCGGGACATGGGGTTCTTGTCTCCTAACGCGCGATGGTGTTCGTGCGGCGGATCTTGTTCTGCAGCTGGATGATGCCGTAGATCAAGGCTTCCGCCGTGGGCGGGCAACCAGGGACGTAAACGTCCACCGGCACGATCCGGTCGCAACCGCGCACGACCGCGTAGGAATAATGGTAGTACCCGCCACCGTTGGCGCAGGACCCCATGGAGATGACCCACCGGGGCTCGGGCATCTGGTCATAGACCTTGCGCAGTGCCGGGGCCATCTTGTTGACCAGCGTGCCGGCCACGATCATGACGTCGGACTGGCGCGGACTCGGACGGAACACGATGCCGAAACGGTCGAGGTCGTAGCGGGCCGCGCCCGCCTGCATCATTTCGACGGCGCAACAGGCCAGGCCGAACGTCATCGGCCACATGGAACCCGTGCGGGCCCAATTGAGGACGGAGTCGACGGTCGTGACGACAAAGCCGCGCTGGGCGACTTGTTCGGCCGTTGCCTCGACCTCTGTCGGGGCTGCTAATCCCATTCGAGCGCCCCTTTCTTCCATTCGTAGATGAAGCCGACCACGAGGACCAGGAGGAAGATCCCCATGGCTGCGAGGCCGAGCCCGCCAATTGAATCGAGCGAGACCGCCCATGGAAACAGGAACGCAATCTCCAGGTCGAACACGATGAACAGGATGGCGACGAGGTAGTACCTGACGTCGAACTTCATCCGCGAGTCTTCGAAGGCTTCGAAGCCGCACTCGTAGGACGAGAGCTTCGCATCATCAGGGCGGCGCGGACCGAGCAGGAAGCCGAGGCCCAGCAGCAGTACGCCGAGGACGCTGGCAACCCCTAGGAAGATCAATATCGGGAGATAGTTTTCTAGCATCACGTCCCGCTCATTCGACTCCGGTCCTGAACGGGCCGGGATTGTAGCAGGGAGGTCGCGGCGAGTAACCCCGTAATTGACGAAAAATCAACGCTCGACGAACAGTGCCCATGCTCGATGACATCACGCGCGCCGGCAAGAAGCAGCGACGTGGGAGCGAGCGCTCCATCTTGGTGTTGAGTGCACAACCCAATGACTGGAAGTGGTGCGAAGCGGCCAACTAAAGACTGATGTGCAGCGTCAATCAGACGAAGGGGATTGGGTCAGCGCTGGAAGAGCAACCCGCTCTCTCCTGCTTTTCCCTTGGACAAGCCGATGAGAAAAGAGGGGTTGGTATCGGGAGGAGCCCGCTGGCCTTACTCTTCTTTTCTCTTTGCCGCACCTAAGAATTAGGTTCGTGTCGGTAAGCAACCCGACCCTTTTGCTCTGCTTTTCTCTTGGACAACCCCAAGAGAAGGCAGGAATCAGGGTGGGAATCGGGAAGACCCGATACTGCTCATCTACTTCTTTCTTTTTCAATCAAAAGCGGGATTGGGCAATTATCGGGAGGAACCCGATGGCCCTATTCTTCTTTTCTCTTTGCCAATTCAAAGAGAAAGATGGGTTGGACCGGCTGGAAGCCGGGGTGCTTCTCTACTTCTTTCTTTGCCAATTCAAAGAAAGGCAAAGCCGGGTATGTATGGGCTGGAGCCCATTTCTGCCTTTCTACTTCTCTCTTTTCCAATCAAACCGGGATTGGGGAAGTATCGGGAGGAACCCGATGGCCTTATTCTTCTTTTCTCTTTGCCAATTCAAAGAGAAAGATAGGTTGGACCGGCTGGAAGCCGGGGTGCTCCTCTACTTCTTTCTTTGCCAATTCAAAGAAAGAAGTAGCAAGAAAGAAAAATTGGTGCGGATGAGAGGACTCGAACCTCCACGGATTGCTCCACTACCACCTCAAGGTAGCGTGTCTACCAGTTCCACCACATCCGCACCGTGACCCTTGAAGCCAGGTGTTCGGCCGCACGCGCTGCGGCCTCACTTCAAATCAAATCTTGCGTCGGATCAGCCTCAGGGCTGCGCGGGCGCAGGGGCTGCCGGAGCCGACTCTGTCGCAGCCGGAGCAGCGGGCGCCTCGGCTGGCGCCGATGCCGGAAGCTCGGGCAGCGCCGGCGCAGTGGTCGCCGGGAGAGTGACCCGGTCGATCACGCTGGTCGGGGCCGACGTGCGACCCCCCATGTAGGCGAGCCCGAGGCTCGTCACGAAGAACAGGGCTGCCAGCGTCGCGGTCGAGCGCGACAGGAAAGAAGCCGCGCCGCGCGCGCCGAACACCGTACCGGACGCACCCGAGCCGAAGCCCGCACCGGCGTCCGCACCCTTGCCACGCTGCAGCAGCACGAGCAGCACGATGCCTATTCCAAGCAACGTGTGAAAAACGATCGTGGCGGTATGTAACCAGCTCATGTCAGTTCCAGTAATTCGATCAGCCTTGCACGGCTTTGCAGATCCCGACGAACTCGCGGGCATTCAGCGACGCGCCGCCCACCAGGCCACCATCCACATCTGCCATCGCAAACAGCTCGGCGGCATTGACCGCTTTGACGCTGCCGCCGTAGAGCACCCGGACAAGGCCCGCGATTCTAGCATCCCGCCCGGCCAATGCGGCACGGATATGCCGGTGCACGTCCTGAGCCTGCTCGGGCGATGCATTCTTGCCCGTGCCGATTGCCCAGACCGGTTCGTAGGCGACCACTGCCCGCTCGAAAGCGGCGATGCCCGCGAGATCGACCACGGCGGCAAGCTGCCTGTCCACGACGGCGAAGGTCTGCCCGGCATCGCGCTCATCCAGCGTTTCGCCGACGCACAGGATCGGTGTCAGGCCCTGCGCCTGCGCCGCAACGAACTTGCGCGCGACCAGGGCATCACTTTCCTTGAAGATCGCCCGACGCTCGGAATGCCCCACGATGACGTAGGTGCAGCCGAGGTCCTTGAGCATTCCCGCTGAAATCTCGCCAGTGAAGGCGCCCACCGGCTCCGCACAGACCGACTGGGCACCCAGCTGGATATCGGAGTCCTTGAGCTGCCGCCCTACCTCGGACAGGTACACGAACGGGGCGCACAGCAACACCTCGGCCACGCCGGGCTGCGGCAGGTCATGGAGCAACGCACCGACCAGCGCCGTGTTCTCGGCACGCGAGCCATGCATCTTCCAGTTGCCTGCCACGAGGGGCCGACGATTGTGTTGTGAAGCTTTGGTCATTCCCTAAGGCCTGAGAACCTGAACCCCAAAAAGGCGCGCAAGAGTAACGGCCAACCGCGGGGAATGCAACGGAGCCGGAACCCTTGCCCCGTAAACGAACCCCCTGAACCGCAAGCCATTTCCGCGCGGGACGAGGTGCCCCGGACTTCAGGCCGCCGCCTTCTCCACGACACCCGCCAGTTCGGTGACCAGCTCCTGCACCAGGGCGCCATCCCGACCTTCCACCATCACCCGGATGACGGGCTCGGTTCCGGACGGCCGCAGCACCACCCTGCCCTCGCCGGCCAGCCGGGACTCCACCCTGGTGACAGCCTCCTGGATGGCAGCGCTCGCATTGACGTCGATCTTGCGGGCGACGCGCACGTTCTTGAGGATCTGGGGGTACTTGGCCATGGGCGCCGCCAGCTCGGCGAGGCTCTTGCCAGTCTGCTTCATGATGGCAAGCACCTGCAACGCGCTGACCAAGGCATCACCCGTCGTCGTGCGATCGAGGCACAGGAGGTGTCCGGACGACTCCCCGCCCAGCACGCCGCCGGTCTCGCGCATCATTTCGAGGACATACCGGTCGCCGACCTTTGCTCGCTGGAATGCGATCCCCTGCTTCTGCAGCGCATGCTCCAGCCCGAGGTTGCTCATGACCGTCCCGATCACCGGCGCAGTGAGCGGCTTTTCGCCGTGGCGTCCTGACGCGATCACATAGAGCAACTGGTCGCCGTCCACGATCCGGCCGAGATGATCGACCATCACCAGGCGGTCGCCGTCACCATCGAGCGCTACGCCCACGTGGGCTTTCACGCCGGGGACGGTGAGCTGCAGTAACTCGGGGCAAGTCGAACCGCACCCGAGGTTGATGTTCTTGCCATTCGGCGAGCACCCGATCGGCACGATCTCCGCGCCGAGGTCCGCCAGGATGCGTGGCCCGACCTTGTAGCCTGCACCGTTGGCGCAATCGATCACGATCTTGAAGCCGTCGAGCGTCATGCCCTCCGGGATCGTCGAGGCGCAGAACTCCTGGTACTTCGTCCTGGACTTGTCGACGCGCCGGGCCCGACCGAGCGCCTGCGATGTCCGGGTCACGGGCAACTCGTCGAGATGCCGCTCGATCTCCCGTTCAACCTCATCCGACAACTTGGAGCCATTGCCGTCGAAGAACTTGATGCCGTTGTCTTCGTAAAGATTGTGGGATGCGCTGATGACGACGCCGGCCACGCAACCGAACTTCTGGGTGAGGTAGGCGATGCCCGGCGTAGGCAGCGGACCGATCAGCATCACGTCGACGCCCGCGGCCACGAACCCCGCTTCGAGGGCCGCCTCGAACATGTAACCCGACAGCCGCGTGTCCTTGCCGACCAGCACGGTGCCGCCCTTCGGGGCGAGCACCTGGGCCGCGGCGCTCGCGAGCCGCAACGCGAAATCCACGGTCAGAGGCGGCTCACCCACGGTGCCGCGTACGCCATCAGTGCCAAAATATTTCCGCGTCACAGTCACACTCCGCAATGATCTGTCGAATTCAAAGGCGCTTGTAGCCTGCTTGCCTCAAGGCCATCGCCACCCTGACGGCATCGATCGTCGCCGCGACATCGTGGGTCCTGATGATGCTGGCGCCCGCGAGCACGGCCGCCGCAGCCACAGCTACCCCACCCGCGAGCCGCTGGTCCATATCTCGGCCCAGCAAGGCAGCGAACATCGATTTCCGGGACACCCCCACCATGATCGGACAGCCCGCCACTTGCAGATCCGGAAGGTGGGCCAGCAGCGCCAGATTGTGCTCGAGGCGTTTGCCGAAGCCGATCCCGGGATCCAGCACCAGCCGGTCCGTCGCAATACCTTGAGCATTGCAGGCTGCCACCCGCTCCGCGAGGAACTGGCGCACTTCTGCGACGACGTCCCCGTAACGGGGATCGGCCTGCATGGACCCGGGCTCCCCCTGCATATGCATCAGGCAGACCGCCGCGCCGGTCCGGGCCGCCGCAGCCAACGCGCCCGGCGCCCGCAAAGCGCCTACGTCGTTGATCATTGACGCGCCGGCGGCGACCGCTGCCTCCATGACCTCAGGCTTGCGGGTATCGATCGACAGGGGGACGGCAGTCCGGCGTGCGAGTGCCTCGATCACCGGAATCACCCGTTCGAGTTCAGCCTGGACACTGACGGGCGGCGCTCCTGGCCGGGTCGACTCGCCGCCGATATCCAGCAGCAAGGCCCCCTGATCGGCCATCCTGAGCGCCTGCTCCACGGCAGCATCCACGGCCGTAAAGCGCCCCCCGTCTGAGAACGAATCGGGCGTCACATTGAGGACACCCATCACGATAGGCTGCGTGAGATCGAGCACGCTACGGGCAAGTCGCAACTGCATGGCGGGTATTGTGCCGGGGAGAATCTCGCGCGCAAAAGAAAAGGGCGATGCAGGATCCCGCATCGCCCCTTCGCTCGTTCCGCTCACGACACGGGGGGTTAGGCCGTGCCTCAAGCCTCAGTGCTGGCTGGCAGGCCGACCGAGCGGCGCATCGGTCGCGTCGCGCTCGCGGGCCTTGCCGCCGCCGGCAGGCGGCAGGGAGTCGTCCCAATCGGCGGGCGGACGCGGCTCCCGTCCTTCCATGATGTCGCGGATCTGGTGCTCGTCGATCGTCTCGTACTTGATCAGCGCGCCGGCCATCTTGTGCAGGTTGTCGAGGTTCGTCTCGAGAATCTGGCGGGCATGGCGGTAGTTCGTGTCGATCAGGCGACGCACTTCCTCGTCGATCGTCCGTTCGGTGACGTCGGACGTCTTCTTGTGCTGCGTGACGGAGCGGCCGAGGAACACCTCGCCCTCTTCCTCGCTGTACGACAGCGGCCCGAGCTTGTCGGACAAGCCCCACTTCGTGACCATGTTGCGGGCGATTTCCGTGGCCCGTTCGATGTCGTTCGAGGCGCCCGTGGTGACGGAATCGGATCCGAAGATCACTTCCTCGGCAACGCGGCCGCCGAACAGCGTCGCGATGCGGCTTTCAAGTCGGCGCTTGCTGGTGCTGTAGCGGTCCATCTCCGGCAGGAACATCGTGACACCGAGTGCACGACCGCGCGGGATGATCGTCACCTTGTACACAGGATCGTGCTCGGGAACCGACAGGCCGACGATGGCGTGGCCTGCCTCGTGGTAGGCCGTGAGCTTCTTCTCCTGGTCGTCCATGACCATGGAACGCCGCTCGGCGCCCATCATGATCTTGTCCTTCGCCTTCTCGAATTCTTCCATCGTGACC
>JBEBIT010000131.1:0-4513 GCA_040080215.1 Steroidobacteraceae bacterium | reverse complement strand
CACGTGGCGGGCTTGCCGCTCGGCACGCGGGGCGGGTTGCTGGTCGAGCACGATTTCCCGGTCGACGGTGAATACGAGCTCAACATCGCCAACCTGGCCGTGGCGCTCTGGGTCTACAACATGGAGTTCGACAACACGGTCATCGCCACGCTCGATGGCAAACGCATCTTTGCAACAAAGATCGGCGGCGAGGCGGATATCAAGGCCATCGACCAGCAGCAGGACCCGGCGGTCGATGCCATCAATGCGCGCCTCAAGAAGATCCGGTTCAAGGCCACTGCGGGGCCGCACAAGGTGGCCGTCACGTTCCTGCAGCGCACGCACGCGGAGTCCGAGGACAAGCTGCAGAGCCTGATGCCGGGGATTGGCCAGGAACGGGTGCTGCGATTGAGCTCGTTCGAGGTTCGCGGGCCGTTCGACCCCGAAGGCTTGAGCGAAACACCGGGTCGCAAGGCCGTCTTCAGCTGCTATCCGGCAACACCGGCGGAAGAGCGGCCCTGCGCGGAACGCATCCTCGCATCGCTGGCCGAGCGGGCCTTCAGGCGGCCGGTCGCGGCAGCCGAGTTGGCACCCATCGTGAAGTTCTACGAGGCGGGCCGGGCCAATGGCGATTTCGAAGGGGGTTTGCGGCGCGCGCTGACCGCCATCCTTGCCAGTCCCTATTTTCTGTACCGTGCCGAGCTGCCACCCGGCAATGTTGCTGCCGGCGACATCTACCGGATCAACGATCTCGAACTCGCCACGCGGCTCGCATTTTTCCTGTGGAGCAGCGTTCCCGACGCGGAGTTGCTGGGGCTCGCGAAGGAGCATCGCTTGAGCGATCCGGCCGTGCTCGAAGCGCAGGTGCGTCGCCTGCTGGCGGATCGCCGTTCGGAGACGCTCGCCAGCAACTTTGCCTTCCAGTGGCTCAACATGGCGAAGCTCGCGGAAATCGATCCCGATCCCACCGTGTTTCCGTATGCCGGCGATCCGAGGGATGACTTCCGCACCGAGCTTGGCCTCTTCATCGACAGCATCTTCCGCGAGAACCGCAGTGTGCTGGAGCTGCTCACGGCGAAGTACACGTACCTCAATGAACGGCTGGCACTCCACTACGACATCAACACCATCAAGGGTGACCGGTTCCGCCGCGTCGAGCTCGACAACTCCGCCCGCTGGGGGCTGCTTGGCAAGGGCGCGGTTCTGATGGTGACGTCGTACCCGAACCGGACCGCCCCCGTCCTGCGCGGCGCATGGATTCTGGAACGGATCATGGGCACGCCGCCTGCGCCCCCGCCGCCGAACGTCGAGGCCCTGAAGGAAAACCAGGCGGGCGCCAAGGCGCTGACGGTTCGTGAGCTGATGGCGAAGCATCGCAGCCAGCCGACCTGCTTCTCCTGCCACGGCGTCATGGACCCGCTCGGCTTCGCGCTCGAGAATTTCGACGGCGTGGGCAAGTGGCGGGCGAAGGACCGTTATGCGGGGACCAGGATCGACTCATCCGGCGTGCTGCCTGATGGCAGGAACATCGCGAGTCCGGACGATTTGCGCAATGCCCTGGTCGCGAATCCGGACCAGTTCGTGCAGACGCTGACGCAGAACCTGATGACCTACGCGCTCGGGCGGTCAGTCGAGTACTACGACATGCCGGCGGTACGCGCGATCGTCCGTGCCTCCGCGAAGGACGAGTATCGATTCGAGTCACTCGTGCTCAATATCGTCAAGAGCGATGCTTTCAGCCAGAGACGGGTGCCCGACGAGGCCGCAAGGCCGGCGGGTCAGATCACGCAGAGCCAGAACACGAGATAGCCCGATGTTCATCACGAAGAAGCATCTTTCCCGCAGGACTGTTCTGCGAGGCCTGGGCGCCACGGTGGCGTTGCCGCTGCTCGACGCCATGATTCCGGCAAGCACGGCGCTTGCGGCCACGGCAGCGAAGCCCACGCCGCGACTCGGGTTCATCTACTTCCCGCATGGCGCGATCATTGACCGGTGGTCGCCAGCCGCTGTCGGCAAGGACTTCGAGTTGCCGCAGATCCTGTCGCCGCTCGCGGATTTCCGTCAGCATCTCACCGTTGTCAGCGGTCTGCGCAACAAGGCGGGCGAGAGTCCCGCGCCCCACGCGATCATGGCCGGCACGTGGCTTGGTTGCGTGCCCCCGGCCGTGAGCAACGCGCCGAAGGGCGGCGTCAGTGCGGACCAGATCGCGGTCCAGCACCTGGGCCAGGATTCGCCGCTGCCATCGCTCGAGTTGTCCGGCGAGCCGGGGGCGGGCCCCTGTGATCCGGGGTATGGCTGCGGCTTCGGTAATACGATCTCGTTCCGCACGGCCACGCAGCCGCTGCCGATGGAGAGCAATCCGCGCAAGGTGTTCTACCGACTCTTCGGTGAAGGCGACAACGCCGCGGAGCGCCAGGCCGTCATGGACGAAACCGGCAGCCTCCTCGACCTGATCAAGGGCAGTGCCTCCGATCTGCAGCGCAAGCTCGGAGCTGCGGACCGGGCGATGGTGACGGACTACCTCGACTCCGTGCGCGAAGTGGAGCGGCGGCTGCAGAAGATGCAAGGCCAGTCTGCTGGCAACCTGGACCTGCCGAGCGCGCCCACCGGCGTGCAGGAAGACTTCGGCAAGCAGCTCGACACGATGTTCGACCTGATGGCGCTGGCCTATCAGGCGAACCTCACTCGCGTCGTGACGTTCATGATGGCCAAGGAAGTCAGCATGCGCACGTACAACCAGATCGGCGTGCCCGACGCATTCCACCCGTTGTCGCATCACCAGAACGATTCGTCGAAGCTGGACCGGCTCGCGAAGATCCAGACCTATCACACCACTGCATTCGCGAAGTTCGTGAAGAAGCTGGGCGGGATGCAGGACGGCGACGGCACGATGCTCGACCATTCGCTGATCCTGTTTGGCAGCAACATGAGCAACAGCGACCTGCACAACAACGATCCGCTGCCTTCTGTGCTTGTCGGTCGCGCCTATGGGCGGGTCAAGGGCGGGCAGCACCTCAGGTTCGCGCAGGACACGCCGCTGGCCAACCTGCTCGTTACGATGCTCGATCGGTCGGGGGTACCGGTCGAGTCGCTCGGCAACAGCACCGGCCAGTTTGCCGAGGTGTGAGGCCATGAGGGCGTTGTGTGCCGTCATCCTGATCGGCGCGTACGGTACGGCAGCCGCTGCCTCCGAGGCGCAGGTCGTCGAGGCCGTCAAGGCGGCGAATCGTCAGGCTGCGCTCGCCCTCATCGAGCAGCATGCCGATGTCCGCGCGACGGAGCCCGACGGCACGACCGCACTGCACTGGGCTGCCTTCAATCGCGACGCCGACCTGGTCGATCGCCTGTTGCGTGCGGGAGCGGACGCCAATGCCGCGAACGACTATGGCTCGACGCCGCTCGCGGTAGCGGCTGTCGATGCCGACCCCGTCATTCTGTCGCTGCTGCTCAAGGCCGGTGCGAACGTGGAGTCCGCCAATGCCGAGGGCGAGACGGCGCTCATGGTCGTCGCCAGGACCGGCAATGTGGAGGCAGCCCGTCTCCTGTTGCGGCGGCATGCCAACGTCAACGCGGCAGAGCAGTGGGGCGGCCAGACAGCCCTGATGTGGGCCACCGCGCAGCAGCATCCCGACATGGTGGAATTGCTGATCAAGTCCGGTGCGAAGGTGAATGCGCGCGCGACCGTTCGCGAATGGCCACGGCGCATCACGGCTGAAGGTCGTCCCAAGGACCTTCTGCGAGCCGGGCTGACGCCGCTGCTGTATGCCGCCCGCGAAGGCTGCATCAAGTGTGCGCGGCATCTGCTTGCGGCGGGTGCCGATATAGACATGCCCGATCCCGATGGCACGACTCCGCTCGTGATCGCGCTCTTGAACCTGCATTTCGATTTCGCCCGGGTCCTGATCGAGTCCGGTGCGGACGTGAATCGCTGGGATTTCTTCGGACGTACGCCGCTCTACGTGGCCATCGACATGAACGCCTTGCCGCGCGGAGGCCGGGCCGATCTGCCGCCCGTTGATGACACACCGGCGCTCGCGATTGCAGAGATGCTGTTGCAGCGGGGCGCCAATCGCAACGCCCAGCTCAAGCTGCGGCCACCGTACCGCAATGTGGTGAACGATCGCGGCGGTGACAACCTGTTGTCGACGGGTGCAACCCCGCTCTTGCTCGCGGCCAAGGTGGGCGATGCGGAGGCCATCACGATGCTGATCAAGGCCGGGGCCCTGCTCGAACTGCCGACGGCTACTGGCGTGACGCCCTTGATGGCCGCAGCAGGCATGGGCCACAGCTTCAATCCGACGCGCGGTCGATTCAAGACCGATGCGCAGGCGCTCGTGGCCGTCCGCCTGCTGAAGGAAGCGGGTGGAAAGATCGACCTCCAAAGCGGCAATGGCACCACGGCCTTGCACGCCGCCGCTTCCCATGGATGGAATGAGACGATCAGGTACCTGGTGGCGAACGGCGCGGCGCTCGAGACCCGCGACGAGAAGGGGCTCACGCCGATCGACTACGCCGCCGGCAAGTACGAGCGGGA
>JBEBIT010000130.1:0-4558 GCA_040080215.1 Steroidobacteraceae bacterium | reverse complement strand
GATCGGGTGCTTCAGGTCCTGGTTCATCAGCTTCTTGTACTTCTTCATGCCGCCCTTGGCTTCCTTCATCCACTGGCGCGCGAACTTGCCGTCCTGGATTTCCTTCAGGACCTTCTTCATTTCCTTCTTGGTCGTCTTGTTGACGATGCGCGGGCCGCGGGTCAGGTCGCCGTACTTGGCCGTGTCGCTGATGAACTGGTGCATCTTGGCCAGGCCGCCTTCGTGCAGCAGGTCGACGATGAGCTTCAGTTCATGGAGCACTTCGTAGTACGCCACTTCGGGCTGGTAGCCGGCTTCCACCAGCGTCTCGAAGCCCTTCATCACGAGGTGCGTCGTGCCACCGCACAGGACGACCTGCTCGCCGAACAGATCCGTCTCCGTTTCCTCGGCAAACGTCGTCGTGAGCACGCCGCCGCGGGTGCTGCCGATGCCGTCGGCATAGGCTAGCGCATTGGCTCGCGCGCTCTTGGTGGCGTCCTGGTGGACGGCGATGAGGGCTGGCACGCCACGACCCTGCTGGTACTGGCGGCGCACGAGGTCACCGGGGCCCTTCGGTGCGATCAGCACGACATCGAGGTCCTTGCGGGGCTTGATCTGCTTGAAGTGCACGTTGAAGCCGTGCGCGAAGAGCAGGGTGGCGCCCTTCGGGATGTTGGCGATGACCTGGCCGTAGAGTTCCTTCTGCGCGAGGTCGGGGACCAGCATTGCGACGAGCTTCGCGCCCTTCACCGCAGCGGCGGGTTCGGCGACCTGCAGGCCGTCCTTCTTCGCCTTGACCCAGCTTGCGCCGTCCTTGCGTACGCCCACGACGACGTCGTAACCGCTCTCCTTGAGGTTGAGTGCGTGCGCACGACCCTGGCTGCCGTAGCCGAGGATGACGATGCGGGCGCCCTTCAGCGCTTTCTTGTTGACGTCCTTCTGGGAAAAAATCTGCATTTGCGAACTCCTGGAACTTTTTGTATCTGCCGATGCCCGTGGGGCGATGCCCCGTTACGCGAGCTCTCAAAACCGTCAATCGAAGCTTTCGTGCCTGGCCCGAATGCGAACCCCGCCCTGCCGTCTGATCGCACGCCGGGACCTCAAGGGACAGGCCGTGGCCTGCGCGTGATTGCGACAGCGCGATCACGGCACATGCGAAGCGGAAAAATCGGAGGTCGGATCTTAACATAGGAGCGTTGCCTGTTGGCATCACTGCATTGCGTGTCGTGCCGCTGTGGCGCTCGTACCACGCGACCAGGTTCCCCAAGGCTTGCGGCTGCTATCCTTCGGTCGCCCAGTCCAGCTTCATCCGATCAGGCAACACCGATGTTCAATACCGCCCCCATGCCGGGTTCGATTCCCCTCCACATCGTGTACGAGGATCAGCTCGAGTCGTGGCTGAACGAACAGCCGGAAAGTGCACGCGCGTGGGCGAGAGCCAGCGGCTTCAAGGCTGAGAAAAGCAGGGTTTTGCTGATCCCCGATGCCGCTGGCGGCCTCGTCGCGGGCGCTTGCGGCGCTGGCAAGCGGCAGGGCGGGGACGTCCTGACGTTGTGGCACTCGGCGGGCATTCCCGAGCGACTGCCACAGGGCAACTATCACCTCGCCACGAACCTGGATACCGACGCTGCCCGGCAGTTCGCGCTCGGGTGGGCGTATGGGCAATACCGCTTCGATCGCTTCAAGCGCGAAGGGACAAGCCAGCCGGCGAAGTCGGTGCAGCTCGCGCTGCCGACGGGCGTCGATTCGAATGAAGTCGCCCGCCTGAATGCGGCTTGCACGCTGGCGCGCGACCTCATCAATACGCCTGCCAGCCATCTGTTGCCGGCGGAACTCGCCGCGGCCGTCGTCGAGGTTGCCGGGCGTTATGGCGCCACCGTCACGCAGCACTCCGGCGATGATCTGCTGCGGGGGTTCCCGGCCGTCCACGCCGTGGGGCGCGCGAGCCTCGCAGGCCCGAGGCTGATCGAATTCCATTGGGGCAATCCCGCGCATCCGCTCGTGGCACTCGTCGGCAAGGGCGTCTGCTTCGACTCGGGCGGTCTCGACCTCAAGCCACCTGCATCGATGCTGATGATGAAGAAGGACATGGGCGGCGCAGCCTGTGTGCTCGCGCTGGCCCAGCTCGTCATGGACGCTCGCTTGCCGGTGCGCCTGCACGTGATCATTCCCGCCGTCGAAAACGCCGTGGCCGGCAATGCGTTCCGTCCCGGTGACGTGCTGGCAACCCGCAAGGGACTGCAGGTTGAAGTGGGAAATACGGATGCCGAAGGGCGTCTGGTGCTGGCGGATGGACTCGCGCTCGCGGACACGGCCAAGCCGGACCTGCTCATCGACCTCGCGACACTGACGGGCGCAGCGCGAATCGCCCTCGGCCCGGAGCTCCCGGCGCTGTTTGCCAGCGACGACGAGGTGGCCGCGAGCCTGGTTCGTCACGGCTCGGCGGTTGCGGATCCGCTGTGGCAGCTGCCTCTGTGGGCGGGCTACGACGACGAACTGTCCAGCAAGATCGCCGACCTCAACAACGTGTCGAGTTCAGGGTTTTCCGGCGCCATCATCGGGGCGCTGTTCCTGAAGCGCTTTGTCGCCCATGCGAAGCACTGGGTCCATATCGACCTGTACGGCTGGAACTCCCGCGAACGGCCGGGTCGTCCCGTCGGCGGCGAGGCCCAGGGTGTGCGGGCGCTCTACGCTTACCTGCAAGCCCGGTATCCCGCGTAAGTCCATGCTGGCCCGGCGCGATCTGACGCTGCTGGTCGGCATCAGCGGCATCTGGGGGTTCAACCTGATCGCCGCGAAGGTAGGCGTCACCGAGATCCCGCCGATCCTGTTCACGGCCCTGCGCTTCGGGCTGCTGACCCTGGTCACGCTTCCGTTCCTCAAGGTCTTCCCGGGCCAGATGCGGACCCTGCTGCTCGCGGCCGCCTTGAGCGGGGCACTGCAGTTTTCACTGCTGTTCGCGGGGCTCGCGGTCGCCCACGATGTGTCGACCGTCGCCATCGCGTCCCAGCTCGGCATTCCGATGACGACGCTGCTGTCGGTGTGGCTGCTCAAGGAAACGATCCGCTGGCGGCGCATCCTCGGGATCGTGCTGGCCTTCGGTGGCGTCGCGGTCATTGCCTTCGACCCCGGCGTGCTGGTCTATTCGCACGGACTCGGCCTGATCATCGCGTCGTGCCTCGCGGGGTCGCTTGGGCTCACGTACATCAAGCGGCTGGACGGAATCGGGCCGCTGGAGCTGCAGGCCTGGCTGGCCATGACGGCCTGGCCCTTGTTGCTGGGGCTTTCCTTCATGTTGGAGGACGGCCAGTGGGCCTCGCTGCAGGCGGCGAGCTTCACCGCCTGGGGCGCGCTGCTGTTCACGTCGCTGATCAACAGCCTGTTCGCGCACACCGCCATGTTCTACTTGATCCAGCGCTATCCGGTGACGAGCGTCGCCCCGTTGACCCTGCTGTCCCCGCTTTTCAGCATCCTGTTCGGCGTGACGCTGCTCGACGACCAGCTGAGCCCCCGCATGGTGCTGGGCGGCGCAATCACGCTTCTCGGCATCCTGATCGTCGCGCTGCGCGACCGGCGGATGGTCGATACCGGCTCCTGAAGAAAAAACCGGGAAAGGGGATAGGGCGCGCGGGGTCGGGATAGTACAATCCCGGTTTCAATTTGCTCGTCTCGAGCCTGTCCCTTTCCTTACGATCACGGTCCCGAACATCGCCATGGCCACACGCAAGAAGACTTCCGCCAAACCTGCTTCCACCGCCCAGCGCCCGTATTCCAGCCTTGTGGTCGATGGCCTCAAGCAGTCGGCCAGCCGGGCCATGCTTCGCGCGGTCGGTTACACGGACAAGGATTTCACCAAGCCCTCGGTCGGTGTCGCGTCGACATGGAGCAACCTGACTCCCTGCAACATGCACATCGACAAGCTGGCCGTGGCGGCTGCTGCGGGGGTCGATTCGTCGGGTGGCAAGAGCACCACGTTCGGCACCATCACGGTATCGGACGGCATCTCGATGGGCTCGCCCGGCATGCGGTTCTCGCTGGTGTCGCGCGAAGTCATCGCCGACTCGATCGAAACGGTCACGGGTGCGCAGGGTTTCGACGGCGTCGTTGCCATCGGCGGCTGCGACAAGAACATCCCCGGCTGCATGATGGCGCTCGCGCGCCTCAACCGGCCGGCCGTGTTCGTCTACGGCGGCACGATCAAGCCGGGTGCGAACCACACTGACGTGATCTCCGTGTTCGAAGCCGTCGGCCAGTTCGCCAACGGCACCATCAGCGCGAAACAGCTCAAGCACGTCGAGAAGACGGCCATTCCCGGCCCAGGCAGCTGCGGCGGCATGTACACGGCCAACTCGATGGCCTCGGCGATCGAAGCCCTCGGCATGAGCCTGCCCAACAGCTCTGCACAGGAAGCCGTGTCGCGCAACAAGCTCAAGGATTGCCGGGAGGCGGGCAAGGCCGTGGTCGAACTGGTCAAAGCGGGCATCAAGCCGTCCGACATCCTGAGCCGCAAGGCCTTCGAGAACGCGATCACCGTGGTCATTGCGCTCGGCGGCTCGACGAACGCGGTGCTCCACCTGCT
>JBEBIT010000129.1:0-4613 GCA_040080215.1 Steroidobacteraceae bacterium | reverse complement strand
TTTGACGCCAAGCTGCTCGGCGACGATCGCTTTAACCTGCTGTTCGATACTGCTCATTGGTGTACGAGTCCTCTGTGAGACCTCAAGGCGTAAGCGTAACGGCAGCCGGTCGGTCGAGCCGGATGCCGCATGGGGGGCGTATTCTATGTTAACCGCCGGACTCGTCCAACCTCTTCAGGCTTGCGGCGCAACAAGCAGTTGAAGAAACAGGAAAAACCTTGACAGTCCCGGCGGGCTCTGCCACGCGTTCCGAGGGGGGGTGCCCTTCCCGGTCTGGCGGCAGCGCCTCCTTCAGATCATGTACATGCCGCCATTGACGTGCAGCGTCTCGCCCGTGATGTAACCCGCTGCCGGTGATGCCAGGAAGGCCACTGCGTGGGCAATGTCCTCGACACCCCCCAAGCGGCCTAGCGGGATCTGCTTGGCCAGTTGCTCCTGCTGGTCGGCCGACAATTGGGCGGTCATGTCGGTCGCGATGAACCCGGGCGCCACCACGTTCACCGTAATGCCGCGGGAGCCGATCTCGCGGGCCAGCGACTTGGAGAAACCGATGATGCCGGCCTTCGCGGCGGCATAATTCGTCTGGCCCGCGTTGCCCATGACGCCGACCACCGACGCCACCGTGATGATGCGGCCACGGCGGGCCTTCATCATGCCGCGGATGGCGGCCTTGCTCATGCGGAACACCGACGAGAGATTGGTCTCGATGATGGCATCCCACTCGTCCTGCTTCATGCGCATGAGCAGGTTGTCGCGGGTGATGCCAGCGTTGTTGACGAGAATCGAGGGACTGCCTTCCTGGCCTTCGATGTCCTTGTAAGCGGCTTCAATCGACGCGGCGTCTGCGACGTTCAACACGAGGCCCCGCCCCTTCAGTCCGCCTGCCGCAAACCGCTGGCTGATCGCCTCCGCGCCCGCGTCGCTCGTGGCCGTACCGATGACGGTTGCGCCGCGGCGTGCCAGTTCGTGCGCAATCGCACGCCCGATTCCGCGCGAGGCACCCGTCACCAGGGCAATATCGTTCGTGAGCTCCGTGGTCGCGGTCGGCGCGGTCGGTGCGTTCGAAGCAGTCACTTCAGTCATGGTCTCGTGTCTCGTCTTGCAGGTTCAGGCTTGGGTCGATGCGTCCAGGGCTTCTGCCACGGACGCCGCATCTTCAAGTGCGATCATGCGGACGGCCTTGTCGCGTTCGATGCGTCGGTTCAGGCCGGTCAGCACTTTACCGGGGCCGCATTCAACGATGGTGCGCACGCCGCTGCCCAGCATCGCGCGGACTGTGTCGGCCCAGCGCACGGGCTTGACGAGCTGGTCGACCAGCGCCGCACGAATTCCATCTGGATCGGTGTGCCTGCGCAGGTCCACCGAGTAGATTTCGATGCCCTGCGGCGCTCGCAACGCTGTCTGCTTCAGCCGTGCAGCGAGCTGCTCCGCGGCCGGCCGCATCAGCGAACTGTGCGACGGCACGCTGACCCCCAGCTTGATGGCGCGCTTGGCGCCCTTTTCCTTTGCAACCTCAATGGCTCGATCAACGGCTGCAGCCTGGCCGGCAATCACGACCTGGCCCGGCGAGTTGAAATTGGCGGCTTCGACGATGTCGCCTTGGGCGGCGGCCCGGCAGGCGGCTTCCACATCGGCATCTTCAAGCCCCAGGATCGCCGCCATGGCGCCTTGCCCTGCCGGAACGGCGGCCTGCATCGCGGCACCCCGGAAACGGACGAGATCGATGGCGGTACGGAAATCGAGGCATCCGGCCGCGACCAGTGCCGAATACTCACCAAGGCTGTGCCCCGACATCGCCGCGGGAAGTGCGCCGCCCCGGCTGCGCCATACGCGCCACGTTGCGACACCGGCCGCCAGCATCGCCGGCTGTGTCTTCTCGGTGACGCCTAGCGCCTCTTCCGGTCCCTGCTGGCAGAGCTGCCACAGGTCATAGCCGAGGACGGCTGAGGCCTCTGCAAAGGTCTCGATGACCAGCGCATCTGACGCTGCGAGCCCGGCGAGCATGCCCACCGACTGCGAACCCTGACCCGGGAACACGAATGCCACCGTCATGAATGCCTCTCTTTGAGTGAAGTCCGGCCTTGTCGGCGGCGGATTATACGGGTCCCGAGGGACCGGGCGGCACCCCGACTGCGAGAGCAGGCTTGCGCAAGCCGGACAGAATCGCCCCGGCCGCTGCGCCGCCCACCGTCCCGTACAGATGGGCATCAACGATGACATTGAGATCGCCTGACCAGCCGATCGCGCCGAACCACTGCTCGCCAGCCAGTTTTGCAACCAGGATTGCAGCCAGCAGGATCGCAAGCGAGCGCAGGCGGCTTTGCCACCAGGCAATCGCACCCGCCGCAAGGATGCCGTGCAGCACCCCGGAGAGGCCAACATACCACTCGACTTCAGGATTCCCCCACCACAAGCCTGCAGCAATGGCGATCGAGCTCGCGAGTCCGATGAGCAACCACTCGCGGCGCGAGTACTCCCCGGGAAAAAGCAGAGACACGAGAGCGAGGCCTGCGAGATTCAGGAGCAGATGCTGCCCACTCGCATGCACCAGGCTGCCTGAAAGGACCCGCCAGAACTCTCCAGCAGCGATGGCGGTGCGCTCGTAGCGGAGCCCGTCCAGGATCGGGCCGCCCCCGGCCCAGAGCAGCACCAGGACGACCGCGATGGCCAAAGGAAACGCCGCTCCCTGTCGCCACAAACGGACAAAGGAGCGTCGCGGCGCGCCGTCAGCGGTCATTGCTCACCAACCGTGTCACCATTTCGCATAGAGGGCTTTGTTATCATTGGCGCGTCGGCTTGGCAAAGCCCACGCGCGGCATCTGGTCCCCCGAACGTACTCTGAGGCAGCATGACACTCCAACCGCACCGAATCGTGACTCCGGGCTCGACGACGCGCGCCCCCCTGGGCCTGCGCGGTTTCACGCTCATCGAAATCATGGTGGTCGTCGTCATCCTCGGCATTCTCGCCGCGCTGGTGGCGCCGAACGTCATTCGCCGCATCGACGATGCCCAGATCGCCAAGGCTCGCCAGGACATCCGCGCGTACGAGACGGCGCTCAACCTTTTCCGTCTCGACAACTTCAAGTATCCGACAACGGACCAGGGCCTGCAGGCACTTGTCCAGCAACCCGGCGACACGACCATCCGCAACTGGAAGCCCGGCGGCTACATCGATGGCCTGCGCAAGGATCCGTGGGGCAACGACTACCTCTACCTGAATCCGGGCAGCAAGGGCAAAGAGTACGACCTGTATACCCTCGGTGCCGACGGTCAGGAAGGCGGCGAAGGCATCAACGCCGACGTCGGCAACTGGAACGCCGAATAGGCGCAACGTCCGGCTCGCTGCCAGTCAGCCCGCTTCCGTACATGGCAAGGCAAGTGACTGGCACTCCCCCGAACCGTCTCCCCTCCCTGGGCGCAGTGCGTCTCCCAGCGGGCTTCACGCTGATTGAAATCCTGGTCGTCATCGTCATCCTCGGTGTCGTGATCGCCGTCGCGACGGTTTCCGTCGGCGTGCTCGGGCGTGACCGCGAGGTGGAGGACCAGGCAAGACGCCTGTGGGCCGTCATGACACAAGGGCGCGAGGAAGCCGAGTTGCAGGGCCGCGACCTCGGTGTCTTCCTCGACGACACCTCCTACGAGTTCATGATGTTCGATCCGAAGCGCAGCGGCTGGGTGGTCGTTGAAGACGACGACCTGCTGGCACGTCGCGAATTGCCGGAAGGACTGAAGATGCGGCTTTGGCTCGAATCGCGGGAAGTGGTGCTCAAGCAGACACGGGCGCCGACCAAGGACGAATTGAAGAAACGGGCGCCGCAGATCGTCATGCTGGCGAGTGGCGAGGTCATGCCGTACCGACTCGAGATCGCCCGAGAGGGCAGCGATGCGAGTTGGCGCGTGCAATCGCAGCCCGACAACACGATTGTCGTCGAGGCAGCCGATGCCGCTCGCTAGACCCTCGGGTCCCGACAGAGGCTTCACGCTGATCGAGGTGCTCGCGGCGCTCGTCATCGTGTCGCTCGGCATGCTCGGCGTCATCCAGGCCGTCAGCCAGACGGCCAGCAACAGCGTCTACCTGCGCGACAAGACGCTCGCCCACTGGATCGCGATGAATCGCCTTACTGAAGTCCGCTTGGCGCAGGCTGCGCCCGCGATCGCAAAGACCTCGGATGAACTCGACTATGCAGGCCGACGCTGGCGCTGGTCCCTGGACGTGCAGGAAACCGCTGTCGAAAGCATGCGTCGGGTCGACGTGCGGGTATCCCTCGCGGAGTCCGGCGACGACGGGTCCGCGCTGGCGATGCTGACCGGCTTCTATGGGGACGCCATCGCGAAGCCCGGTACCGTTTCGGTCAATTGGGACCCGGTGCCGAACGGTCCCCCGCAAGACGGGACCGCCGGTGCGCAGCCGCCACCGGGTTCCGCCGGGGCCAATCCGCCTACTACCGGCACCCAGCCGCCCATCACCGCGCCTGCTCCCGGTGCCACTCCGTGACCAAGCAGCGCTACCCAGTCCAGATCGACCGGCAGCGCGGCTTCACCCTGCTCGAGATCCTCATTGCCGTGGCGATTTTCACGATCGTCGGCGCCATGGCGATGGGCGGCTACAACGA
>JBEBIT010000128.1:0-4613 GCA_040080215.1 Steroidobacteraceae bacterium | reverse complement strand
TTCGCGGGGTGGGCGCCGCGCTGGTACTCACTGGATTCGAGCACTTGAGGCTCCTTGGAATGTCCGCCGTGGTCGTGATTGGACACCCGAGCTATTACCCGCGCTTTGGCTTCGCCCCGGGGTCTTCGTTCGGACTGAAGAGCGAATACAACGTTCCGGATGACGTGTTCATGGCCTGCGAGCTGGATCCTGGCGCACTGGCCGGGCTCGCCGGGACGGTGAGCTACCACCCCGCGTTCCGTGAGACCCAGCAACACTAGTCCCTGCAACACCATGCCCAGCACGCTGCAGACAACACCCGCCGCCGACGGCTTTCTCATGCCAGGCGAGTTCGAGCGGCACTCAGGCTGCTGGATGCTTTGGCCCGAGCGAACCGATACGTGGCGTCTGGGCGCACGGCCGGCGCAGACGGCGTTTGTTGCCGTCGCCGCTGCCATCGCGATGAGCGAACCGGTCACGGTGGGCGTTTCACGCGGGCACTATCAGTCAGCCCGCGCCCGGTTGCCGACCAAGGTCAGGGTCGTCGAGCTGTCGAGCAACGATGCCTGGATGCGGGATGTCGGACCGACCTTCGTCGTTGACGCCAAGGGGGGCGTTCGAGGTGTCGACTGGATCTTCAACGCATGGGGAGGATTGGGCGGCGGGTTGTACTTTCCGTGGGACCAGGACGACCTGATTGCGCAGAAAGTGCTGGAAATCGAGGGGCGGGATCGCTATCGGGCGCCGTTCGTGCTCGAGGGCGGCTCCATTCATGTCGACGGCCAAGGCACGTTGATCACGACCGAGGAATGCCTTCTGAACCCGAACCGGAACCCCCACCTCGACAAGGGTGCCATCGAGATCCTGCTGCACGAGTACCTTGGCATTACCTCTGTCATCTGGCTCGGCAAAGGCGTGCACAACGACGAGACGGACGGGCACGTCGACAATCTGTGTTGCTTCGCCCGTCCCGGAGAGGTGGTCCTCGCGTGGAGCGACAATCGGCGCGATCCGCAGTATGCAATCTCACGTGACGCGTTCGCGCGTCTGGCCGAAGCCAGGGATGCCCGGGGGCGGCGGCTCAAGGTTCACAAGCTGGTCCAGCCGGGCCCTTTGAAGAGGACGGCGGCAGAAGCAGCGGGTGTCGATTCGCTGGAGGGCACGCAAGCCCGTCGTGGAGGAGATCGCCTGGCCGCCTCCTACGTGAATTTCTATGTCGGCAACGAAGTCGTCGTGATGCCGCTGCTGGACGCCCGCCATGATCGTGATGCGCTGACGACGTTGCGGCGCGTCTTTCCTGGCCGCCACGTTGTCGGCGTACCGGCTCGCGAGATCCTGCTGGGGGGTGGCAACATCCACTGCATTACGCAGCAGGTCCCGGCGGGCCGCAGTCCCCGCAAGTAGTCCTTCTGGCCATGGTCTCGTCCTCCGCCCTTTCCAAATCTGCTTACGAACGCTTGCTGGGGCCGTTGCGCGACCAGCTCCTCGATGCCCAGTTCGAGCTGCTCAAGTCCAAGGCGTCGGCGCTGGCCATCATCCTCACAGGCGTGCCCGCTGCCGGTCGCAGTGAGTCAGTCGCTGACTTGCTCGAGTGGATGGACCCCAAGTTCATCGAGGTCCGCGCCTATGCGCGCAAGGCCTCAGGTGCTGCGGCACGGCCACCGATGTGGCGCTTCTGGCAGGACTTGCCCGCAAGGGGCAAGGTCGGTCTGTTCTTCGGCGCTTGGTATGAAGAGTGGGTGTATGGCCAGAGTCGCCGGAAGCTCGGGCAGAGTGGCGCCAGGCGACGTATGGCGGCTCGGATCAAGCAGCTGGAAGGAATGCTCGTCCGGGATGGGGTGCATGTTCTCAAGATCCACCTGCATGTTCCCAAGGCGGTCCAGCGAAAGCGATTGCACAAGCTGACCTCCAGGGCGTTGACGCGTTGGCGGGTCACGCGGGAAGACCGCTGGATGGCCGCGCATGCTCGCAGGGTCGACGCCGCTTTTTCCAGTTGCATCAAGGCTACTTCGACAGCAGCTGCACCTTGGCACCGCCTTGACGGTTCCGATATGGAGAGTCGGTCGATCGGGGTTGGGCGTCTGGTTCTGTCTGCGCTTGAGCAAGCAGCCAAGGGCCCGGTCGCAAAGTCCGGCTCGCGGCAATCCGGATCGCGCCCCAAGGTACCGCCGCTGCGAATCCAGAGAGTCAGCCTGCAAGCGGCCGATGCGGAGTACGAGCAGACACTGCTGGTGCTGCAGGGTCAACTGGCGCGCCTATCGCGCAAGAGAAGATTTCTCGAGCGCGGGGCGGTGCTGGTATTCGAAGGGATGGATGCGGCCGGAAAGGGTGGGACGATCCGTCGGCTGGTGCATGCACTGGACCCGCGCCAATACGAGATCGTCCCGGTATCCGCACCGACACCGGAGGAGCGGCTCTACCCCTATCTGTGGCGATTCTGGAGGCATGTTCCCGAGCGAGGCGACTTCGCGGTCTTCGACCGCTCCTGGTACGGACGGGTGCTGGTCGAGCGCGTTCGTGGCTTCGCAGCCGATCGTGACTGGGAGCGTGCCTACGAGGAGATCAACGAGTTCGAGCGGCAGCTTGTCGAACAAGGCCTGGTGGTCTGCAAGTTCTGGCTCGATGTCAGCAGCAAGGTCCAGCTGTCGCGCTTTCTGGAGCGGGATGCGAATCCGCTGAAGCGGTTCAAGGTCGATCCGGAAGACTGGATCAATCGCAATTATTTCGCCGCTTACCGCAGGGCGGCCAGCGAGATGATCACCTTGACCCACTTGCCACAGGCCCCGTGGACGACAGTGAATGCCGATGACAAGCACGGCGCCAGGATCGAGGTGCTGGCGGCAGTCGTGGGCGCGCTCGAAGAAGCGATCGACTAGCTAGAAGGACCGGCGAAGTGCGAAGCAGAAATCGACGTCGGGCGAGGCGCCCACCTTGATGTCTTCGCTGATGCCGATGTCAAGAACCAGGCCGGACGAGAAACGGACATCGCCTCCGACCGTCAGGATCGCTGCCTCGCCCAGGAAGTCGACTCCGCTCTTGTAGAGCGCACTGTGGACATCAAGTTGTGCCTTCAGGTGCAGCGACGAAGTCGCCGCAAACTCGTACGCGCCTGTCCCGGAAAAGGCCCATTCATTTTGGCACTGAGCGAGGCCGGTCCCGCTCCCCAGGCTCCGTTGCCAAGCAACTTGTGCTCGCTGCCAGTCGGGGCTTCCATGCTGACCCAGAGTGCCGCCGAGCCGTGCCGGGCTCTCCATAGCTGGTATCCGCCCTCCAGGACGACGTCGCCCAGTCCCCGGGTCGGGTCCCTTCGATTCAACACTGTCTGCGAGCCGCGAAGGTAGCCGATCTGGAACTGATCGCGCTCCGGGAATTTTCGTGCACCCTCGGGCAAGCCGAGCGCTCCGTGCCGTCCGTCGATAAAGCCATCGAGGACCCCGGGCGCAAGCTGGCGGTATGGCACCTGCACGCGGATAGCGAAGCGCTCGGATAGGCCACGCTCCAAAAAGACGCGCACCTCCCGACTTTCCACATCGATGAGCAGCGCCTCATCGGCAGTCAGTCCAGAGCTTGCCGCGCTGCTCCAGTTGGCTGCGATATCGATCCGTGTAGTGTCCCTGGTGGCGAGGTCGGCGGGCACGGGAAGTGGCAATCCACTTCCTCCGAGCAGAAGATTCTGGTCACGTGTCAGGAAAGGCTCCGCGGATGCCATGGCGGATGCAAGCAGGGCAGCGCAGCCGAGCAGACGGGCAGAATGCATGGGCCAGGTCGCTGAGACCGCTGTACGGCAGTTCACGCGACGTCAGAACCAGACCGACATGAATACCTGGAAGACGTTCGCGCCAAAGCTGTAGAGCGGCTCGGTTCCCGGCGCAGCCGACTGGTTATAAAGGTTCCGGAAATCGTCGTAGTTGAACTCCATCCGGTCATAGTAGAAGTTCACGCTGCCTTTCTTTACCCATCGCCAGCCGGAGCGGGCGAAGTCGTAACTGGCGCCGACCCGTAGAGAGCCGCTGGTGAACGTCGACAATTCCTTGTCTCGCGCGAGGAAGTTCTGGAAGTTGCGCCGCGGGAACAGGTCCGAATAGAAGTCGGCCTTGGTCTGCCCGTAGTAGCGGAGGCTCGTTTCAAAGGTCCACGCGCCCTTGGTGGGATGGACATAGCCGATCTCGCCCGTTTCGGACGTAATGCCCCAAGTGTCCGTAAAATACCTCACGCCACCGTGCACGGCGGCGCGGTAGGGCAAGTAGTACCTGGCATCCAGCGAGATGGCATTGCTCGTGCGCGTTCTTGGATAGAGTTCGGCCTGATAGCTGAAGCCATTGCCGCTTGCGAGGTCGACATAGCGTACGGACCGATACGGGTTGTTCAGGAAACCCTCGTCAGTGATCACTTCGAGCCCGGCGGACATGATCAGGCTCTTCGTGATGATCTGGCTCAAGCCTGCGCGGTAGCTGCGCCGATCCGTCTTCTCCGCGAACACGGCGTCGCCTCTCTTCCGTACTTCGTCCCAACCGCGGGAGAAGCCGAGGCTCAAGGTGGTGAGATCGCCGAACATGTCCTGGCTGATGCCGAAGCTGGCCGTGTTGGCCGTGTAGTCGTTTTCCTTGCTGTTGCTGTAGTCGAGGCTGTAAGTG
>JBEBIT010000058.1:0-19397 GCA_040080215.1 Steroidobacteraceae bacterium | reverse complement strand
TGGTGCGATCATCGGTGAGGCCGTGGCTGGTGCGCCGCCTGCCCTGGTCCCACTGGATCCTGCGGATGCCACCGCGAAAGCGCTTGGGTATTCGGCAGACACGACCAAGGTCGATGCCAAGGCTGCGCCCACGCACAAGGCGGAACAGAAGTGCGCAACCTGCGTGCAGTTCCAGGGCAAAGCCGGTGACGCGCGGGGCGGCTGCAACCTGTTCCCAGGCAAGTCTGTCGCGTCCGGTGGCTGGTGCAAGGTGTGGGCGTTGAAGCCGGGCGCGCCCGCAGCCTGAGCTGAGCTGTCTGCCTGGGACCTTGATTCAGGTCCAGGTGGCCGGATCGAGCCGGTAATAGCCTTTCAGTTGTTCGTAGAGTCCGGGGTGCTCCGCCAGGAGCTGCCCCGGACGTTCGAAGAACACTTCCGTCACGACGGCAAAGAACTCCGCAGGTTCCGTTGCGGCATAGGGATCAAGGACCGTCGGGCGGCCCGCCTGTAGATCGTCGTGCAGCCGTCGATATTCTTCCCAGAACGCCTGCGACCAGCGCGCGTACGCCGGCGCATTCTGCAGCGCAGGTGCGCCATCCATCGAGTCGTTCTCCATGTCGAGGTAGTGCGCGAATTCGTGCAAAACGACGTTTCCCGCGGCATGCGGGTGTTCGATGTCGTCCCACGACAGGATCATGCGACGGGCTTCCCATGCCTGGCCCGATAGCGCACGGCGGCCTGTGGCCACCAGGCCGTGGCCCAGGTGGTGGGTTTCCTCCACCAGGAATGCGGCCGGGTAGACGAGGACCGATTCGAGTTCGTCGTAGAAGTCATCGAATGGCACACCGGGGCGATTCACGACCAGCAAGCTCGCCTCGAAGCCGATGACGACGCGCATCTCGTCGGTGACGGCGAGGCCATTGCAGCCGACGAAGCGCTTGTCGTTGACGAAGATCCGGGTAAGGGCCAGGACGCGTTCGCGCAGCTCGGCCGGCAATCGGCTGAATACCGGCACGTGCACTGCAATCCATTCCGGCCACTGCGCAGGAGTGCGGGCACTCATGAGCCGTCTGCGCCGACGACGGATCAGCGATGGCTCCATCGCGAGCCACGCCGCCGTGGCGAGGGATGCGATGATCAGGACAATGAACACGATCATCGCGACTTCCCTTGCGAACTAGGGTCTCAGGCGGTTGACCAGGAACCGGAAACGACTGAGCTGCGCCGGCATCGGCAGCGGGCCGTAGCGCAGGCTGACGTAGAGGGCGCGGAGTTCTTCCAGGTCCGCACGCAATTCCGGCCGCGCGGTGCCGACCCTGGTCAGGTAGTCGACTGGACCTTCATGGGGACGTCGGGCCAGATTTCCACTACCAAGCTTGCGACAGAGCTGCGCGTACGCTTGCGCGGCCGGGTCCTGGGCGCGCGGCTTGAATCGCCAGGCCAGCCAGCCCGACAACGAGACGAAGAAGACAGCCAGGCTTGCGGTCAGCATCAGCCCCAGCGAACGCCAGTCGACGTCGTCGAACCCGAGATTCGAGAACAGCGAGCGTTGCAGCGTGTCGTTGTACTCGACCACGTTGTTCTGCCACGCGGAATTGAGCGCATCCCACGCAAGCTGCAGATTGAGCACCAGGCCGTTGCCGCCGAAGAATCGGCCCGGCACGGGCTCGTTCTCGGGGACCGCCGCATCCAGTCCTTGCAAGATTCGTTCTGGCGCCACGGCAGCAGTCGGATCCACCCGCACCCAGCCGCGTCCCTCCATCCAGACCTCCGCCCAGGCGTGCGCATCGGATTGCCGCACGATCAGGTAGTCGCCCATGGGGTTGTACTGACCACCCTGGTAGCCGGCGACAACGCGCGCGGGCACGCCGCCGGCACGCATGAGGGCGGTAAACGCGGACGCGAAGTGCTCACAGAAGCCGCGACGTGTATTGAAGAGGAAGTCGTCCACCGAGTCCGCTTCTAGGCGGGGGGGTTCGAGCGTGTAGAAATACTCCTCGTTCCTGAACTTGGCCAGGACCGCTTGCACGAACCCGAGCGTGTCAGGATGCTCTGCTCTCAGTGCCCTCGCAAACTCGCGCGTACGCGGATTGCGGTCGCCGGGCAAGGCCGTGTCCGTGTTCCGCTGCACCAACGGCAGCTCACCGGTCATCGTGTACTGCGTATGTGAGCGCACGCGGTACGAAGTCGGTGAGCTGATCGCTTCCGGTGACAGCAACTGGAAATCGTAGGTTTGCAAGGCGCGTGTCGCTGGCCAGCGAGTCGGGAGGTCAAGCGAGAAGAGCCAATTGCGGTTGTTGGGCTCGAGCGTGATGCGATAGTCGTATTCCTGGCCGGACGGCTCGACCAGCGGAGTCGTCGAAAAGCGGCCACGGGCACGGCGCCAGGTGCGCCCATCGAAGTCGTGCAGCACGATTCCGCGCCAGTAACGCTCCGCCGGCGGGGGCGGGGTGGACCCGGTGAACGTGACGCGAAACGCGATGCCGGAAGACAAGCTGAGTTCCGAGACGTCTCCGGGCGAGATTTCGTCGCTGATGCCGGACTGGGCACCGGCTCGCGCGGGCAGTGCCCAGAATTGACCTGGCAGGCGGGGAAACAGCAGGAAGAACGCCACTGCGACCGGCACCGACAGCAACAGCATGTTCGCTGTCATGCGCATGGCTTCCCGCATCGGCATACGCGAGGTGGTCTGGTGGACACGCATCAGCGTTGCCGTCAGCAGCCACACTGCCACCAGCATGTAGGGCAGCTGCATCAATCCTTGCTCGTACAACAGCGCCGCAAACAGCAATACGAACGAGATGAAGAGCAGCACCGTGAGGTCGCGCCGGTCCTTCGTTTCAAGCAGCTTGCTGGCAGCCATCAGCACCAGCAGCGCTGTCCCGGCTTCAAGTCCGTTGAGCGTGCGATAGCCGGCCAGCACACTGGCGACCGCAAGCACGACAACGACGATGCGCAGCCATTTCGGTGGCAGGCGCCAGCCCCGCACTTGTGCGGCGATACGCCAAACGGCGGTTGCGGCGGCGAACAGCACGATCCAGATCGGCACGTTCGACACGTGGGGCAGCATCGACAGTGCCAGCGCGCTCACCACCCACAACAGGCGTTGCGTCTGGTCGTCCAACTGCTTGAGGAAGGCATTCATGCTAGCCGGCAAACAGGGCAAGGGCGGTGAGGCAATGCTGCCGGTGGGCATCGCCCACATTCGGCGGCACGTCCACGCCAGGCAGTTTCAGCCCGTAGGCACGCTCGGCGGCATGGGCATCGAGGATCCAGCGACACAGTTGCGACAGACGCGCTTCTACACCCAGGCCTTCGAGGCTGTCCCAGTCGAAGACATGCGAGATCACCGTGGTGCCTGCGTACTGCTTGGTTTGCAGGCCTTGGCCACGGGCGTAGGCCTTCCACGCGATGCGGCGCGGCGAGTCACCCACATGAAACGGTCGGAGCCCGGCGAACTCCTCGTCACCCCGAGGGCCATCCTGTGCGCCGCCGACATCCGTTTCATGGGGCGGGGGGCTCAAACCGCGGTCGCTCGGACGGGGATACACGATGCACTCGAGGTCCATGTGCAACACCGCCCACGCCCGGAACAGGCCGAAGGGGTGCCGCGTACTGACCTCGAAGCGGTCGAGCCGGACCTTGCCGCGTCGCTCGGCGGGGTGGCCGATTTCGATCACCGCGCGGGCCGGCTCGCGCACGGCGGCGTCGAGGCGAACGGGTTCGGTTGTGAGGCTGTCATCGGTGAGTTCCAGTTCCGGACGCGGCTGTCGGGACTCATTGACCAGCGCAATGGCAAATCGGGCACGCTGCCCCGCGAACACAGGGTGAGTGGTGGCGAGCGCGAGCTTGAGTCCGGCGAGCGTGCGGTGGCAGTGATGCATGGCCACGAGCCCCAGGGAGCCGAGCAGGAACGCGAGCCCCAGCGCCAGGTTGTTCGCGTAGTTCATCGCGCCGATCATCATCAGGAACAACATGCCGCCGAACCCGGCGCCGAGCGCGGTCGGCAGGATATAGATGCGACGCCCGGTGAGGATGACGGGATCGGCATCGTCGCCTTGTCGCTTGCGCATCCAGCCGCGCATGCGTCGGCGAAGCGGCTCCACGAGGCGACGCAGGAATGCCATGGTCTAGGGAACCTTTGATTAACCTATACGCGCTCGCGACGGCGAGCCATTTCGTGCAGGGCGAGGCGCGACGACCGCAGTGTACTCAATGTACTCAAGGGAGGAGCAACACTGCCCTGCACCCAAATCTTAAAGAAGTGGGGATCCCGTCCCGATAGGTATGAATATTCATTCAACGGGTTGCGCCTCTAATCCTCTGCTGCGTCGTTACGGACCTTGTCAATATTCCCGATATTGCCTGCGGTCCGATGCCTCGCAGCAGAGGATTGGAGACGCAACGCGAGCGCGTATAGGTTAATCAGAGGTTCCCTACCTTACGGTACGGGCACGGCCTCGAGGACGAGACGGCCGATCTCGGCCGGGGTGCGCGCGGCACTATCGTCCTTGAACTTGATGCGGTGTCCGACCACGGCCGGCAACACGGCTTGCAGGTCCTCGGGAACCACGCCTGCATGGTCATGAATCAGTGCCCACGCCTGCGCCGCCCGCAGCAAGCCGATGGCCGCGCGGGGCGACAAGCCGGACTCGAATGCAGGAGCCTCACGCGTATAGCGGACGAGTGCCTGGACGTAGTCGAGCAGGGCCTCGGAGACATGCACGCGCGGTACCGCGTTCTGCAGGATCAGGAGCTGCTGCGGCGTGATGGTTGCCGTGAAGTTCGCAAGCATGTCCCGGCGGTCCTGCCCGAGCAGCAACTGTCGTTCCAGGGCTGCGTCGGGGAACCCGAGCTCGATGCGCATCAGGAAGCGATCGAGCTGCGATTCGGGCAAGGGGTACGTGCCGATCTGGTACGCGGGGTTCTGGGTGGCAATCACGAAGAACGGGGCGGCGAGCGGATAGGTCTGTCCGTCGGCCGTCACCTGGTGTTCCTCCATGGCCTCGAGCAAGGCACTCTGCGCCTTTGGCGTGGCGCGATTCACTTCATCGGCCAGCACGAGCTGCGAGAAGATGGGTCCCTTGTGGAAGCGGAACGAACTGGTGTTCCGGTCGAAGATCGACACGCCGATGATGTCTGCGGGCAGCAGGTCGCTCGTGAACTGGATGCGCTGGTAGCTGAGTCCGAGCGCCTGCGACAGCGCGTGGGCCAGCGTGGTCTTGCCCACGCCCGGGATGTCTTCGATCAGCAAGTGGCCACGGGCGAACAGGCAGGCCAGCCCCAGGCGGATCTGGTGTTCCTTGCCCAGGATGATCCGGCTCAGCTGCTTGACCGTGTTGGCGGCAAGCGGAGCAGCGTCGGCGGTGGCTACGGGTGTCGGGGAATCCATGGCGTTTCTTCAGTAGTTGAACAACCGAACCTTAACCGTCCCTCGTGGCCCGGTCCGCAACCGGGTCACAGATAAGGCATCCTGCCTACTTGCGCAGCGACGCCACCCTGATCGCCTGTTCCTCCAGTTGCGCAAGCTCGCTGCTGAAGTCGGCAATCCTCCCGCGCTCCTGGGCAACGACGTCTGCAGGTGCGTTGGCCGCGAAGCTGGGGTTGGCGAGTTTGGCTTCGCACTTGGCAAGTTCCTGGGCGGTCTTGGCCTTGCGCTTGGCAATCCGGGTGAGCTCGGCGTCGACATCGTCGATCAGGCTGGCCAGCGGGACGTAGAACGTCCGGCCTTCCACGATGGTCATCGAGGCAGGCGGCAAGGCACCTTCATCGGTGATCAACGTGATCTCGCTGACGCCGGCCACGGACCGGATCAGTTCCGCGTTCGCTTCGATTACGGCGCGGTCGGCCGCATTCGCCGCCTTCATGAACAGCGGCACCTTGCGGGACTGTGGCACATCGAGCTGGCCGCGGATCTGTCGCGGCGCCAGCACGGCGGCCTTGATGGGCCCGATCGCGAGTTCGGCCTCGGCGTCTGCAGGCAGGTCTGCGCGAGCCGGGTAGGGCTGCAGCATGATCGTGGGACCGCTGCGACCTGCAAGGGGGGCGACCGCCTGCCAGATTTCCTCGGTAACAAACGGCATCAGCGGATGCAGCAAGCGCAAGTACGCTTCCAGGACCTGGACCAGCGTTTGCCTCGCGCCGCGCTTCTGCGCTGCGGAGTAGCCGTCCGATGTCATCACGGGCTTCGTGAGCTCGAGGTACCAGTCGCAATACTCGTACCAGGCGAATTCGTAGAGCGATTGCGCCGCGAGGTCGAAGCGATATTCCGCAAGGCGGCCGCGCACTTCCTCGGTCGTAGCGCCGAGCTTCGCGCGGATCCAGCGATCTGCGATGGACAGTTCGACCGCCCCCCCGGTGCCACAATCCTGGCCTTCGGTGTTCATGAGCACGAAGCGCGCGGCGTTCCACAGCTTGTTGCAGAAGTTGCGGTAGCCCTCCACACGCCCGAGATCGAAGCGAATATCGCGGCCCATCGTCGCGAGTGCGGCGAATGTGAACCGCACGGCATCGGTGCCGTAGGCCGGGATGCCTTGCGGGAACTGCTTGCGGGTCGCCTTCTCGATGCGGTCCTTCAGATGCGGCTGCATCATGCCGCTGGTCCGCTTCGCGACCAATGCCTCGAGGTCGATGCCGTCGATGAGGTCGAGCGGGTCGATGATGTTGCCTTTCGACTTCGACATCTTGTCGCCGTTCTCGTCGCGGATGAGGCCGGTGATGTACACCTCACGGAACGGAACTTCGCCCGTGAACTTGAGGCCCATCATGATCATCCTGGCTACCCAGAAGAAGATGATGTCGAACCCGGTCACCAGCACGTTGGTCGGATAGAAGGTATTGAGCTCCGGCGTCTGCCTGGGCCATCCCAGCGTAGAGAACGGCCACAGCGCCGACGAGAACCAGGTGTCGAGGACGTCGTCGTCCTGAGTGAGCGTCATGTCCTTGCCGTGCTTCTGTCGAGCCTGGCCCTGTGCGTCGGCCAGCGTGCGCGCGACATACGCGTTGCCTTCGCCGTCGTACCACGCGGGTACGCGGTGGCCCCACCAGAGCTGGCGGCTGATGCACCAGTCCTGGATGTTGTGCATCCACTGGAAGTACGTCTTGCTCCAGTTGTCAGGCACGAAGCGGATGCGGCCGTCCTCCACGGCCTTGATGGCAGGTTCGGCCAGCGGTGCAATGCGGACGTACCACTGGTCCGTGAGCCAGGGTTCGAGCACGGCGCCGCTGCGGTCCCCGCGCGGGACGGGCAGCACGTGCGGCTCGATCTTGTCGACAAGGTCGAGTGCTTCGAGGTCTGCCACGACGCGCTTGCGGGCCGCGACGCGATCGAGGCCGCGATAGGGCGCCGGGACTTCATCGTTGAGCACGGCGCTCGCATCGAGGATGTTGATCAAAGGCAGTTTGTGACGCTTGCCGATCTCGTAGTCGTTGAAGTCGTGTCCGGGCGTGATCTTCACGCAGCCGGTGCCGAACTCGCGATCGACGTAGTCGTCGCCGATGATCGGGATCAGGCGCTCGGTGAGCGGCAGCCGCAGCTGCCTTCCGATCAGGTGGCGGTAGCGCTCGTCTTCCGGATGGACGGCGACGGCCGTGTCGCCAAACATGGTTTCCGGGCGGGTGGTGGCCACGATGAGGTGTCCAGTGCCGTCTTCGAGGGGATAGCGGAAGTGCCACATGCTGCCCTTCTCGGGCTCGGCGAGCACTTCGAGGTCCGACAGTGCGGTGTGCAATACCGGATCCCAGTTCACCAGTCGCTTGCCGCGGTAGATCAGCCCCTGTTCAAACAGACTGACGAAGACCTCGGTGACGGCTTCGGAGAGCCCGGCATCCATCGTGAAGCGATCGCGGCTCCAGTCCACCGAGTTGCCGAGGCGGCGCATCTGGCGCGATATCGTGTCGCCGGACTGCTCCTTCCATTCCCATACGCGCTTCAGGAACTCTTCGCGCCCGATGTCACGGCGACTCGTGCCGGCGGCATTGAGCTGCCGTTCGACGACCATCTGCGTCGCAATGCCCGCGTGATCGGTGCCGGGCTGCCACAGCGAGTTGTCGCCTTCCATGCGATGGAAGCGGGTGAGGGCGTCCATCAGCGTGTGCTGGAACGCGTGGCCCATGTGCAGGGTGCCGGTGACGTTCGGTGGCGGGATCATGATGCAGTAGGGCTGGCCCTGGCCCGATGGCGCGAACCAGCCAGCGGCCTCCCATTGCTGGTACAGGCGCTGTTCGATGCTGCTTGGGGCGTACGTTTTGTCCATTGCGAATCAAGCCAGACCTTGGAGCGTTGCTTATCGGAAGTGACGGAAGTCGGGAAGTCAGGAAGTCAGGAAGTCAGGAAGTCAGGAAGTCAGAGACCTGAAAGGCGACCCAATAGGGCTCGGCTTCCGCGCTCCCTGTGCTCAGGTGACATTGTGCGATTCCAGCGTCCAGCCGCGCTCGCGATACTGTCGAAATCGTTCGCGTGCGAGCTGCTTGCGGCCGGGGTCGGCGTCGACCACTTCGGCGATCTGCTCGAACTCGGCGGCATCGGGCGGCATGTCCGCGGCGGTGTTGATGAGCAGCGCGCGGTAACCGGCGGGCGCGTTGTCGGTGCCGATCACGGCGGCGACCCGCGCGTGCGAGGGTTCGGCGCTGCCGGCGATTTCATGCGGCAGGAAGGCGCGATCGCTGTAGGTCCACAGCAGCTCGTCGAGCGCCACGGACTCGGCTGGTGACGACGTGCGCAGGTACATCCGCGTCCCCGCTGCGAAAGCCTGTTCCGCCAGTTTGCAGGCGTAACGATGCTGCGCCTGGGTGCCCACCTCGCCGAGCACGTAGAAATCGACCCGTGGCATGGCGGCGATCAGCGGTAGTTCAACAGGTAGTCGACCAGCAGCGGGACCGGACGACCCGTGCAGCCCTTCTGTGCGCCCGACAGCCAGGCGGTGCCGGCGATGTCGAGATGGGCCCACTTGAGGCCCTGCGTGAACCTCGACAGGAACGACGCGGCCGTGACGGCACCGCCTTCCCTGCCTGCGACGTTGGCCATGTCGGCAAAGTTGCTCTTGAGCTGCTCCGCATATTCCTCGCCGATGGGCATGTGCCAGGCGCGATCGTCCGCGCGCATGCCCGCCGCATTGAGCGCGACAGCGAGTTCGTCATCATTGCTGAACAGGCCGCTCAGGTGCGACCCGAGCGCGATGACGCAGGCGCCGGTCAGCGTCGCGACGTCGATGACGGTTGCCGGCTTGAAGCGACGCACGTAGGTGAGGGCGTCGCACAGGATCAGCCGGCCTTCGGCGTCCGTGTTGAGCACTTCGATGGTCTGGCCGGACATGCTCGTCACGACGTCGCCCGGCTTGGTTGCACTGCCGCTCGGCATGTTCTCGCAGGTGGGCACGACGACGACGAGGTTGATCGGCAGCTTGAGCTCAGCCACGGCCTTGAGCGCGCCGAGCACGCTGGCGGCGCCCGTCATGTCGAACTTCATCTCGTCCATGGCAGGAGGCTGCTTCAGCGAGATGCCGCCCGTGTCGAACGTGACGCCCTTGCCGACCAGTGCCACGGGCGCCTTGTCGCGACTGGCGCCGCGGTACTCGATGACAATCAGCTTCGCGGGTTCGTCGGATCCCGCGGTGACCGACAGGAACGAACCCATCTTCAGCTTCTTGATTTCCGGCTCGCCGAACACCTGGACCTTGAGCGAGCGGTACTTGCGGCCGAGGTCCTTCGCGGCATTCGCGAGGTAGGTCGGCGTGCAGACATTGCCCGGCAGGTTGGCGAGGTCGCGCGTCAGCGTCATGCCGGAAAAGATGCCCTGGCCATGGTCGAGGCCTTTCTGGGCGGCGGTCTTGCCCGACCGATCGAGCACGGCAAGGCTGAACTTCTGCAGCGCAGGCTTCGGTGGCTTTCTCGAGGTCTTGAGGTCGGGAATGCGGTAGTGGGCTGCACCCACCACTTCCGCGGCGGCACGGCCGAGGTAGTAGTCATCGGTGCCCGAGACGTCTTCCTGCGACAGGAAGCTGACTACGCTCTTGGCGCCGGTGCGGCCGACGGCTGCGAGTGCTGACGTCAGGGCGCGCCGGTACTGCTTGCGGCCGAGACCGGACTTCGACCCGAGTCCGACCAGCAGCAATCGCTCTGCGCCGATGCCTTTCTGTTCGGGCAGCAGGAGAACGTCGCCGAGCTTGGTCGGCAGATCGCCGTGCTTGGCCAGCCGGGACAGCTTGCCGCCGAGCTTGCCATCGAATTCCTGGCCCGCGTGCGAGAGCTCTCCCTTCTCGAATACGCCGACAATTGCACACTCCGTGCGCTGGGTGACTGCAGAACCGCTGACTGCAAACAATTCCATCTTGGGAACCTCTGATTAACCTGCACGCGAAACGATGAGCCTCGTGCCGGCCGGGTCTGGTCTCAACCGGCGGGCGACGCTGCGGAAAAATGTGTTCACGGATGCCCGGGGGTCGCTAAACTTGGGCGGCCCACCCGTCAACCCCTCTCACCAGCACGGGCTGGCTTGTCGGCGAAGCGTTTGATTGCGGCGCAGTTTAACCGATTCACCCCACGACTAGCGCGTCGTTCGCGGGCCTGGCGGAGCTGTCCGGGGCGGAGCAACGAGGATCCTGATTGCTACGAATACTTGATCGTTACGTCCTGCGTGAAGTCGCCGTGACCTGGGTGGCGGTCACCGGCGTGCTGCTCGTCATCCTGATGTTCAGCCAGCTCGCGCAGGTGCTGGGCCAGGCGGCCGCCGGCGGATTCCCGCGCAGCACGATCCTGTCGCTGCTGGCCCTGACGGCCCTGCAGAACCTCTCTGTCCTGATCCCCATCGGGCTGTTCCTCGCCATCATGCTGTCGCTCGGCCGCCTCTACCAGGAGAGCGAAATGGCGGCGATGCAGGCCTGCGGTATAGGGATTGTCCGGCTCTACTTGCCGATTGGCCTGTTCGCGCTGGGTATCGTCGCCTTCCTCGGGTGGCTCGCGTTCCTGGGGGCGCCCACCGCAGCCGCCCGGGTGCAGGAGATCCGCACCGATGCCGTGCGCCAGGCGCAGTTCGGCAGCCTCGAGCCGGGGCGGTTCCGCAGCTTTGCCGGCGGCCAGATCGTCTTCTACGCCGAGCGGGTCGATGCGGACGGCATGCTCCACAACGTCTTCGTCGAGCGGCACACCAGCGAGAAATCCGAAATCGTCACGGCGGCGCGGGCCGAGCAGCGCGGGGTGGGCGAGGCGGAGCAGACGTTCATCCTGTACGACGGCGAACGGTATGAGGGCATCCCGGGCGGCGGCGAGTTCCGCATGATCCATTTTGCCGAGCACGGCATTCCCATCCGTCTGCCGGGCCAGGCAGCCGGCGCGAGCCGCAGGGAGCAGCATTCGACGTCGGACCTCTGGCGGTCTGCGGACCTGGGTGACCAGGCAGAGCTGCACTGGCGGTTGTCCATACCGCTCATGACCTTCGTGCTCATGTTGCTGGCGGTGCCGCTCGCGAGACTCCGTCCCAGGCAAGGTCGTTACGGCCGGATGGGCCTTGGGATACTGGTCTATTTCGCCTATGCGAATCTGCTGGCCGCCGGGCGCGTGTGGATCGAGAAGGAGACGATCCCGAGTGTTCTCGGCATGTGGTGGGTCCATGCGGGCATGCTCGCAGTCGTGGTGTTCCTGTTGTGGCGCGAGTATCCGGGCATGCGGTGGCTGCCCTCGCGGAGAGCTGCGGCATGACGCTCCTGCCGGTCATGGGCCGCTACGTCATTGGCGCGGTGCTCAGGTACACGCTGCTGGTGATGCTTGTGCTGATGATCCTGACGGGGCTGTACCTCTTCATCACCCAGCAGGACGAGATCGGCACCGGGGACTACCACGTCGCGGATGCATTCCTTTTCGTTGCTCTCAATCTGCCGCAGAACGCATTCGAACTGCTGCCGATCGGGGCGCTCATCGGTGCCTTGCTCGGCCTCGGCAACCTGGCGCGGTCGAGCGAGCTGATCGTGATGCGCGTAGCAGGCGTGTCAGTGGTGCGGATCGCCGCTTGGGTGGGTCTCGCGGGCATCCTGCTGGCGGCCGGGACCTGGGTCCTCGGCGAGTACGTCGCTCCGCAACTCGAAACCTATGCGCACGAAATGAAGACGATGAAGCGCTTCCAGCAGTTCGACCGGTCTGGCGCCAGTGGCGCGTGGGCGAAGGACGGCGATACCTTCATCTCCGTGCAGCAGCAATCGACCGAAAACCAGTTCTCCGGGATTTACGTCTTCCACTTCGATGGCGAGCGCCGCCTGCAAAGGCTGGGCCGCGCAAGCACCGCGAAGGTGGGTGCCGACAATCAATGGGTACTCGAGAACTATGCTGAATCGGCCTTCACGCCTGAAGGCGTCAAGGTGCGCAAGGAAGCAGCAGAAGTGCTGAATACCCGGCTTGCGCCGGAGTTCCTTGGTTTGGCCTCCGTCCGGCCGAGCCAGCTGACGAGCCGCGATCTATACGCCTATGTCAGTCACCTGAAGCAGAACGGCCTTGAGTCCTCGGTGTTTGAAACTGCGTTCTGGGCGCGGATTGCACGCACGGCGTCGCTGATTGTCGTGGTAATGCTGGCGGTGCCGTTCTCGTTCGGCTCGCTGCGGGCATCCGGAGCCGGCGCCAGGATGGTGCTGGGCATTCTGCTGGGTGCGGTCTTCTTCTTGCTAGCACAGTTGCTGGAGAACGGGGGACAGGTCTTCGCCCTTGATCCCCTCGTCATCGCTTGGGGTCCCACCGTGCTGCTCGCGTTGACGGCGGGCATTGCGATTGCCCGGACCCGATGAGCGAGTCGACGTCGATTGCTGCCCCGGCCGCGGGCCTGCTGCGTCGCCTCGGAGCGATGGTGTACGACGCGTTGCTGGTCATTGCCATCTTGATGGTTGCGACGGTGTTGTTCCTGCCGTTTACGGGAGGCGAGGCCGTCTCGCTCGAGGTGGCGGGGCCCGTGTTGTTTTACTTCTACCGGGTCTGGCTGGTCGTGCTCATCGTCGGCTTCTTCGGCCTGTTCTGGACGCGTCGCGGCCAGACCCTCGGCATGGCGGCGTGGCGGCTCAGGCTGGTGCGGGACGATGGTCGCAAGTTCACGTGGGCCGACGCCTTGAAGCGTCTGGCTGCCGCGTGCTTGTCCTGGTTGCCGGTGGGGCTGGGGTTCCTGTGGATGCTGGTCGATGACAACCGACTTGCGTGGCATGACCGGCTCACGCACACCCGCGTGGTCCTCGAGCCTAAGCAGAAATAACGCGGGCGGAAACGCTTCCGCACGCGCCTACACTAGCGCCGCCAGTTCTCTGCATTCGGGAAGATCCCGTCATACCGGTAGGAAGGAATCCGGAAAGCCCAGCCGTTGACGCGCTCGCCCAGGCGTTCGGCTTCCTGTCTTGCCTGCTCCGGGGTGCGCCAGAACGCAGTGTTGTTGTTCTCGGGCGGCTTGTCGTTCGCATAGCGAGCTGCCAGCTCTGCATTGAATGACGGGGCGACCGCGATCCAGTCGTTCCCGTCGATGTTCCAGCCGGTCAGTTCCAGTTCAAGGCCGTCGAACATCTTGTACGTCGCTCGGGCGGCCACGGGTAGGGCTGTGAGCGCAGCAGACTTCCGGACGTCGTCGGCTTCTACCGCGATCAGCCCGGCGGCCACGCCATTGGCAGCCGACGGAGTGGAGAGGGGCTTTCCCGTGGCCGCGAAGTCAGGGGTCGCGCGCTCCGCTCTTGTCACGGTAACGTCAGGCTTGCCGGCGATCCTGATCGTGGCCTGATGGACCCGATCGGTATCGACATGGAAGACCAGCGGCGATATCCACGCACCCGGCGTGCGCGTCAGGGGCAGCCGATTCACGAGCCAGCTGCCGGCTTCCCCGGCCTTGCGCACATACGTGGCCTCGAGGCCCGATGCGGACTTCCCAACGACGAGATTGACGAGTGCGGTGTTACCGGGACCGGTGATGAGGACGCGTGCACCCTGCGCGTTCGGCGAGGCCGGGTCCTCGACACCGACAGTCGCGTAGTTCGCCGGATCCGAGGTCTTGGCCTCGAGGACCTTGAGTTCGGCGATGTTCTGCAGGAGAACGCCGATCTTGCCTACGTCCGCCGCATAGCCGTCGCGCTGCGCTACGGACCAACGATCCCCGCTGCGCGTGAGATCGAGAGCGAGCTGATCGCCTGCGGTAAAGACCTGCACGCGCTCCGCGTTCTTGATCTGTTCCGCGAGGCCCGGATACAGCAGCGAGGAAACGACCTTGTCCGCACGGTCGCGCATCCCGACCCAAAGCGCCGCTGCAACGAGGACAGCGAGCACCACCGCCGCTGCGATGACCTGCTTTGCTTTCCCTCCCGTCATCAGTGTCCGGCTCCCGGCTGCAACACCGTGACTCGGGCGGCTCGCCGGCGCCGGCGCAGCAGCGCGGCCAGCAGCACGACCACGGTCAGCAACAAGGGTACCAGCATGATGTTGACGACCTTCAGCGTGGTGCCAAGCGTGTTGATGTCGACGTCCAGGCTCCGCCGCACATCTCGCAGTTCCTTGCGGATGCGGGTGCGCTCTTCCTGGAAGTGCCTTACCTCCGCTTCCTGCTCCGGCGTCATGACGAGCGACGTCCGGTCATTCTTCGCGGCATCCAGTTCCTGCAAGTTGCGTTCGGTCTCCTGCAGCTGCATGTCGAGCTCCTGTTCCTTGGAGCGCAGCCGCACGTCTGCCTGTTGCCGGATTTCATCAACACGGATGAACGGCCGGAAGAAGCTTTGCCGGCCACGGATGCTGATAAGGTCTGCGCTGCCTGTGAGGTTGTCGAGCACGTTGGCGATGAAGTCGCCGTTGTTGGCCCATGCAACGACCGCACGCTGGCCGAACATGTTCTGCGTCCGCACCCACAGCAGGTCCGACAGCATGTCCGTATCGGCGATGACGATGAGGTTGGCAGGCGTGGTGCTTGCCTTCAGGGACGCACCCGGTTTGGCGCCCGGCGGCGGCCCGTCCGGGAACGCGGTCTTGACGTCACCCTGCACGCGCGCGGCGACGACATAGCGCTCGCCGGTCGCCTGGAACCCATCTAGCAGCGTCGTGGGGTCATCCAGGACGGAAAAGCGATCCGACGGCAACAGCGCTGCCTGGTTGCTCGACTGGATGAGCGACTCGAAGGTCAGGCCCGAGTCTGCCTTGGGCTTGAGCACACCGGACGTCATGAAGTTGATCGCATCGAGCCCGGCGGTGACCACGTCGCCCGCATTGAAGTCCTCGCGCGTGAAAGCCTGGACGCCTAGATGGCGAACGGGAGGCTGGTTGGGCCGCAACGTCACGCTCAGCGCCTTGCGGGCATCGCCAAGCACCTCACTGCTGTTGTACTCGACGCCCCACGAAGCAAGTAGTGGCGCGAGATCTGACGAGCGCCCGGCACCCGGTTGTCCTTCCGGTGATCTCGTGGCGTCCTGCTCGGCCTGCGGATCGACCATCGTCACGACCTTGCCGCCTCCGAGGACGAACTGGTCGATGGCATACAGCGAAGGCGCAGGGAGCTGCTTCGGATGCACGAGCAGCAGCACATCGATGTCCTTCGCGATGCTCGTGAAGCCTTGCCCAAGCGGCTTGATGTCGAACAGGCCGGCCAGTTGCGCGACACCTGCCCAGGCGGGCTGCCCCGGCCCGGTTGCAGATGCTGGCGTTCCCTCCAGCGGCAGGCTTGATACGAGGCCGATTACGGGACGTCGTGGATGGGCCAAGCGATAGATCAGGCTTGCGACGTCGTATTCCAGGAACTCCTCTTTGTCCGGCTGGAAGAAGCCGATGGTTTCGCGGCCGTCGGTGGAATTGGTGCCGGCCAGGCCGAAGAACAGCGACTCGCCGCGAGTGCCGACCGGCACCGGAGACAAGCCGAAGCCGGTGGCGCGGTCCTCTTCTTCGGAGAAGGGCTGCGGATCGACGACAGTGAGGCGGACCTTGCCCGACGAACGCTGCGCCATTTCTTCCAGCAGTTCGCGCACCCGCTCTGAGTAGGCGCGCAGGTCCGGGATATCGCGGCTCGGCTGCTCCGAGAAAAAGAAATACAGCGTGATGGGTTCGTTGATTCCCGCGAGGATCCTCTCGGTGCCAGGCGCGATCGAATACAGCCGGTTCTCCGTCAGGTCGAGACGAATGCCGCGGAGCGCAAAGCTGCTCAGGATCGTCACCGCGATGAAAGCCGCCGCCAGTCCGACCAGCGCGGAAGCGCCCAGGGCACGACGAGTACCGGATCTGCGGGACGGGGTGGGGGTGTCGTTACTCATGATCGACTGTCAGTCCGCTTTCTTCATGTCGAGCACGATTGCGTTGGCGCTGAGCCAAGCTGCAATCAAGGCTGCGAAGAACACCAGGTCCTTGAGGTCGATGACCCCCTTGGCGATGGCATTGAAATGGGTGAGGAACGAGAACGAGGCAATGGCATCGACCAGCACCTGCGGCGCCCAGCCCTGGAACAGGCCAAGCACCATCGGCAGGCCGGACAGCAGGAAGGCGAAGCACACAACGACCGTCACGATGAATGCGATGACCTGATTCCGCGTCGTGGCCGAGAGGCAAGCGCCAACGGCGAGAAAGCCGCCGGCCATCAGGAAGCTGCCGATATAGGCCGCGAGAATGGCGCCGTTGTCCGGATCGCCCAAGTAGTTCACCGTGATCCAGATGGGGAAAGTGAGCAACAATGCCAGGCCCGCAAAAGCCCAGGCGGCTGCAAACTTGCCAAGCACGGCCTGCCAGAGCGTGATCGGCAATGTCATCAGGAGTTCGAGGCTGCCTGACTTGCGCTCCTCCGCCCACAAGCGCATCGACAGCGCCGGGATCAGGAACAGGTACAGCCACGGATGGAACGTGAAGAACGGCGTCAGATCTGCCTGGCCTCGTTCAAAGAAGTTGCCAAGGTAGAACGCGAACGCGCCCGCCAGCACCAGGAAGATGACGATGAACACGAATGCCAGCGGCGTAGCAAAGTAGCTGGCCAGTTCGCGGCGGAACACGATGGCGACATTACGCATGGGCGGCCGTCCCCAACGTGATGGAGCGGAACACGTCTTCCAGGCGCCCGGAAGGCGTACGGGCCTCGAGATGCTCGGGGGTATCGTCCGCCAGGATTTTCCCGTTGGCGATGATGATGGCGCGGGTGCACACCGCGTCTACCTCTTCCAGAATGTGCGTGGAAATGATGATGATCTTGTCCCTGGCCATGGCGTCGATGAGCGAGCGGACCTCGTGTTTCTGGTTGGGATCGAGTCCATCCGTCGGCTCATCGAGGATGAGCACCTTGGGATCATGCAGGATCGCCTGCGCGAGACCGACACGGCGCTTGTAGCCCTTGGAGAGGGTCTCTATGGGCTGGTCCAGGACGCGCCCGAGTGCCAGCCGGCCGACGACATCGTCGAAACGGCCCCGACGATCGGCGCCGGTGAGCCCCCTCACATCGGCGATGAACTCGAGGAACGCCGCCACCGTCATCTCGGCATAGCTTGGAGCACCCTCGGGCAAGTACCCCATGACGGACTTGGCGGCGATGGGCTCGTCGACCACATCGTGGCCGCAGACGGAAACCCTGCCGCTCGTGGGCGCCAGGAACCCCGCGATCATCTTCATGGTGGTGGACTTGCCGGCGCCATTCGGCCCCAGAAAGCCGAGGACTTCACCCGCGTCGACCTTGAAAGAGACGCCGTCGACAGCGGTCAGCGAACCGTAGCGCTTGGTGAGCTGATTGACCTCGATCATCGTGACCTCGACTTGCCGCTGCGTTGCAACCGGCGGTATGACCGTGACCCGGTGCGATGGGTTCCGCGTACGTGCACGGCGGACCGCCGGCCGTCTTTGTGTTTGCTGCCCATCCGGATGACCGCCATTGTCGTCTGAGTGATCAGCCGGGCGGGGATTTTTTTTAAGCAGTGCTGTGTTGTCAAGCGCGCCGCGGCTATAGTGGATCCGTCGACCCGACGAAACACAATTTCAAGGAGATGCTCATGGCCGATCGTAGTGACTATCTGCGCCAGCTCCAGGATCAGCTGAATACATGGGCGCAGTGGGCGAAGCAACTGGAAGAACAGGCGCTCGCAAGTGCCGCACAGATGCGCGGGGATGCGCAGGTGACATACCAGCACCGCGCAAAACAGGTCGGCGAGCTCATCGAGCAGGGGCGGGAACAGTTCAATCGCGTCAGCGCCTCCACGGAGGAAGCGTGGCATGAAATCGGAACCAGCGCCGAACAGGCCTGGGGAACCCTGCAGTCCGCCGCGGCTGCGCTGGCCGGGCAAGTGCAGGAGAAGCTTCGCGAGAAGTCCCCTCGCAAGCCCGCCCGCAAGAAGAAGCCGGTTGCACGCAAGCCGGCGCCCAAGGCGAAAAAGAAGCCAGTTGCCAGGAAGAAGGCTCCTGCCGGCAAGAAGAAGTCAGTTGGCGTAAAGGCCAAGGTGGCAGCTGTTCGCAAGAAGGTCGTCAAGCAGGCCAAGGCGTTCGGTAGCAGAGTGAAGGCTCGCGGCAAGGCGGTCGGCAAGACGGTGGCCGCCAAGGCGAAGAGCGTGAAGCGGAAAGTCGCAAAGGCGGCACGGAAAGTTGCCCGCAAGAAGAAGTAAACGGGCGGGCAGGGACGGCCAGCTGCCGGGGCGGCGCTACTCGTCGCCCTCGGCCTGCATTTCGATCTCGGCCTTGTGGCTGCGTAGGATGCGCCTGATTTCGGCGGCAGGCGGACGGTCCGCGATCCGGGCGACCAGGTCGACCAGTTCGTGCCATTCCTTGCCCCATTTGAGCAGGCGGACGGCGTCGGCCATGACCTTCTTCTGGACAGCATCGGGTGACGCCGTTGTCTTGGCTGCGGCGGCGGCGGTGGCAGGCGCCTTCCTGGCAACCTTGGGAGCGGGTTTCGGTGCGACGGGCTTGGCGACCGGCGCCGGCTCGGTCAGCGTTCTGCTGGGGGCGGCTTGGGGGGCGACGACTCTTGGCATTTCCCGTGTGGCATCCAGGTCATGGTTCGCTGGCGCCGCGGGTTTCGCATGGCCGTTCGCCTTTGACGCGGCGCTGGGCTGCGGTTTGGCAGCCGGGCGGGAGATCTCCTGTTCCTTGTCCGGTTCCGCCAGCGGGATGAACCGCTGGACATGCTGGGACCCCACGAGATTGGACAAAAACCCCATCAATTCAAGCGAATCCGCGAACTTGCGGTCGCCCATGGCCACCCTTGATTCCTGATGGGCGCGCAGCTCCTGGGTCTTCTGCCTCGCCAGTTCGAGGATCCAACGCGTCGGCCGGTCGTGCTTTGGCCACGGCTGCACGGCAAAATAGTCGGCGTCCGGCAGGTCGACGTATTTGAGGTGCAGCTCGAGGCTCGTCAGCCACCTGTCGAGCAGTTCCAACATCCGTTTGTCCGCTGGCGTCATGGTCTCTCCGCGGTGCAATTGGCCGCGCCCTTTCCCCGATTATGCCTTGCCGGTGGGGGCAATCGGCAC
>JBEBIT010000006.1:0-85636 GCA_040080215.1 Steroidobacteraceae bacterium | reverse complement strand
CGTCTTGCCCGACCCCGCGGACCTCACCGCAACCCCTGCTGACGCGGCCAAGGACGAAAGCATCCAGATCACGAGCGAAGGCGCGGAGGTCAGTCGCACGGGCGATGCCGTCCTGAAGGGCAAGGTCCGCATCCGCCAGGGTGACCGCACGTTGAACGCGGAAAACGCCACCTTCAACGCCGAAGACCAGACCTTCTCCGTATCGGGCACGGTGACCTATCGCGATCCCGAGATGACGATCAAGGGCAAGAGCGCGAACGTGGCCACTGCCGGTGAAGCGAGCTTCGAGGGTGCCGAGTTCGACTTGCCGACCCGCCCCGCCCGCGGTTCGGCCGACCAGATCAAGGTCACTCGCGCAAAGTCACTGGAACTCGCGGGCGTCGTCTACACGACGTGCCCCACGGGCAACGAGGACTGGGTGCTCCGGGCCGCCGACATCAACATCAATCCCGGCGCGGGGCTCGGCATCGGCCGGAACGTACGGCTCGATTTCAAGGGCATCCCGATCCTCTACACGCCGTTCATTTCGTTTCCGGTGGGAAACCAGCGCAAGAGCGGCTTCCTGTTTCCGACGCTGGCGAACTCCTCGCGCAGCGGCCTCGGGCTGCAGGTGCCCTGGTACTGGAACATCGCGCCCAACTACGACGCCACGTTTACCGGCACCTGGTACACGCAGCGCGGCCTCGACGTGCTCACCGAACTGCGCTTCCTTACAGAGCGGAGTAAAGGAAGCGTGACGGCCGAATACTTGCCGCATGACACGGCATACGGCAGCGACCGCAACCTCGTGCGGCTGTTCGACCAGACGGACTTCAACTCGCGGCTGCGCTTCACCGCGTCGGCCGCCAACGCGAGCGACCGCGACTGGTTCGAGGATTTCGGCGAGGGCCCCGAAGGCACCAGCGTCGTGTACCTCGGCCGCTCCGCCGAACTCAGCTACCTCGACCGCCACTGGGCGATGACGGGTCGCGTAGAGAACTTCCAGACGATCCAGCCCGTCGACGGCGTCGACAGGCCCTATACCTTGTTGCCGCAAATCAGCGTCGCCGGCCAGTTTCCTTCCGCGCTGTTCGGCTTCGACGTCGGGCTCGAATCGGAATACACCTACTTCCAGCGCGACAGCAGCAGCGTCACCGGCTCGCGGTTCGATTTCCACCCGGGCCTCAAGTTGCCGCTGCAGGGTACCGGCGCCTTCATCGAGCCGTCGATCAGCTGGCGCTACACCACCTACGACCTGAACCGCACGGCACCGGGTGCGGACACCTCGCCATCACGCTCCGCGCCCATCGCGAGCCTCGATGCCGGGCTGACCTTCGAACGGCTGGCAGGATCCCGGCAGCAGCGCGTGCAGACTTTCGAGCCGCGGATCCTCTATTTATATGTGCCGTACAGGGATCAGTCTGCGCTGCCGGTGTTCGATACCGGCGAGCCTGACCTCAACCTGGTCCAGCTGTATCGCGACAACCGCTATGTCGGACCGGACCGCCTCGGCGATGCCAACCAGCTCAGCGTCGGCTTCACGACCCGCCTGCTCGACCGCGAGAGCGGCCGGCAGTTCCTGAGTGCAACGGCCGGCCAGGCGTACTACTTCGACTCGCCGAGGGTGGTGCTGCCCAACGAGCCGGTGCTTGGGCTCAAGTCTTCCAACATGCTGGCGCAGATGGAGGTCTCCGCCTTCAAGAACTGGAATGCCCGCATGGGCGTGCAGTGGGATCCCCACGAGAACCGCAGCGAGAAAGGCGAGGCGCGGCTGCAGTACGCCCCCGCCTACAACAAGGTGGCCAACCTCGGTTACCGGTTCCGCAAGGACAGCCTCGAGCAATGGGACGCCTCTTTGGCCTGGCCGGTCACGGACACCTGGACGACCTACGGCGGCTTGACGTACTCGGTCAAGGATTCGGCCGCGATCAACCAGTTCGCCGGCCTCGAGTACCGGTCCTGCTGCTGGAAGGCCCGGATCGTGGCACGGAAGTACGTCAGCAGCCGGACCGGCGAAACCGACTCCGACGTTCAGCTCCAGCTGGAACTTAATGGGCTGGCAAGCCTCGTACCCGGTGTCGATGCTTTCCTCGAACGATCCATTCGGGGATACTCGGTCCTGCCTCCCGCAACGCCCCGTTGACGGGCTTTCGCTATTTGTTGATGGTCTCCTGCCATGAAACACCCGATCCTCGCCGCCATTGCCACAGTCCTGCTTGCCGCCCACGGCAGCCAGGCCCAGTCGGCCACGACCGCCCCCGCGAAGCCGGTAACGCCCTCGCCCCAGGGTAGCGGTGATCTGCTCGACGGCATCGCGGCTGTCGTCAACGAAGGCGTGGTCCTGGTCAGCCAGCTCGAGAACGAGACCGTGACCATCACGCGCCGGCTGCGCGAGCAGAAGACCGAGCTGCCGCCCGCGGCGGTGCTGCGCAAGCAGGTACTCGAACGGCTGATCATGGAGGAGATCCAGATCCAGCGCGCCGCTCGCCTCGGCGTCAACGTCCCGGACGAGATGGTGAACAACGCACTGAACGACGTCGCCACGCGCAACAACATTGCGTTCGCCGACCTGCCCCGTGCCCTCGAGGCCCAGGGCCTCGACTATCGCGACTACCGCGACACGATCCGCCGCGAGCTGCAACTGCAGATCCTGCGCCAGCGCGACGTGCTGCAGCGGATCAACGTCTCCCCGCGGGAACTCGAACAGTTCTTGGCGAAGCAGAAGAACGGCGTCGACCAGGCCTCCGAGTACAACCTCGCGCACATCCTCGTGTCCGTGCCGGTCTCCGCCACGACTGAAGAACTCGCCGCCCGCGAAGCGCGCGCGAAGGAAGTGTTCGCCAAGGCCCAGAGCGGCGAGGACTTCGCGCAACTCGCGGTGACGTATTCCGACAGCGGTACCAATGTACAGGGCGGCGCGCTCGGATGGCGGCCGGGAAACCAGCTGCCGTCCGTTGTCGTGGATGCGATTCCCGGCATGAAGGCAGGCGACGTGACGGAACCGCTGCGGACTCCGAGCGGCTTCCATATCTTCAAGCTGCTGGAAGTGCGCGGCGGTGTGCAGCAGGCCGTGGAGTCGCAGGTCCATGCGCGCCATATCCTGGTCCAGACCAACGAGCTCGAAGACGACAGCACCGTGGACCAGAAGCTGAAGGCGATCCGCACCCGCATCGTCGATCAGAAAGAGGACTTCGCCGCGATCGCAGCCGTCACCTCGTCGGACAAGGGGTCGGCGGTGGACGGTGGCGACCTCGGCTGGACCGGCCCTGGCACTTTCGTCCCCGAGTTCGAGAAGACCGTCCAGTCCCTCAAGGAAAACGAGATCAGCCAGCCGTTCAAGACGCAGTTCGGCTGGCACATCGTGCAGCTGCTCGGCCGCCGCATGCATGACACCACCGACGATGTCCGCCGCAACAAGGCGTTCGCCGCCCTGCGCGAATCGAAGGCGGAGGAAGAAACGGAGCTGTGGCTGCGCCGGCTGCGTGACGAGGCTTTCGTCGAATACAAGATGTGAGGGCGCGCCCGGCCGCGCTCTGCATGGTTCCGCGCGTCATCCTCACCTCGGGAGAACCGGCCGGCATCGGTCCGGATCTCTGCATCGACATCGCTGGCAAGCCGTGGGGTTGCGAGCTCGTCGTTGCCGGCGATCCCGCGCTGCTGGCCGCCAGGGCAAAGCAGCTCGGGCGCGACGTGCGCATCAGGCCGTACGCGCCGGACCGCCCCGCCATGCCCCATGTTCCCGGCACCCTGACCGTCCTGCCCGTCGCAACGGGCGTACCCGTGCAGGCAGGCGTGCTCGACAAGAGGAATGCGCGTTACGTTCTCGACCTGCTCGACAAGGCGGCGGACGGCTGCGTGCGAGGCGAATTCGCAGCGATGGTCACGGCACCGGTCCATAAGGGCATCATCAATGACGCCGGCATCGCCTTCTCCGGCCACACCGAATATCTCGCCGAGCGGACCGGCGGCCATCATCCGGTGATGATGCTGACGGCAGGGTCGCTCCGCGTGGCATTGGCCACGACCCACCTGCCCTTGTCGGAAGTCAGTGCGGCCATCACCCGGGCATCGCTTGAACAGGTGATCACCATCCTGGACAAGAGTCTCAAGGAGCAGTTCGGCATCGCGCAGCCTCGCATCCTCGTGTGCGGACTCAACCCGCATGCCGGCGAGTCGGGCCATCTCGGCCGCGAGGAGATCGAGGTCATCACGCCCGTCGTCGAGGCGCTCAAGTCACGGGGGCTCGTGCTGGCCGGGCCGGTGCCCGCCGATACCGCATTCATCCCTGCCATGCTGGCGCAGGCGGATGCCGTGCTCGCGATGTACCACGACCAAGGGTTGCCCGTGCTCAAGCACGCGGGCTTTGGCCAGGCGGTGAACGTGACGCTCGGACTGCCGCTGGTGCGAACCTCCGTCGATCACGGCACCGCGCTGGACCTCGCAGGCAGCGGCAAGGCGGATGCCGGCAGCCTCGCGGCCGCACTGGAACTGGGGCTGGAGCTCGCGAAGAAGCGACTCGCTTCCCTGGCGCGGGCCGCCGGGTAGGGCCAATGTCCGGCGCGAAACACGTTCCCCGCAAGCGGTTCGGGCAGCACTTCCTGCACGATCGCGACATCATTGCGCGCATCGTGGACGCCATCGATCCCAAGCCCGGCGACCGCCTGGTCGAGATCGGCCCGGGACTCGGTGCGCTGACCTGGCCCCTGCTCGCACGTCACGGCACGCTCGACGTGATTGAAATCGATCGCGACGCCATCGCGACCCTGGAAGCGACGCCGCGCACGGCCGGGGAGCTGCGCATCCACGGCGGCGATGTGCTGCAGTTCGATTTCGCCACGCTCCGCGGCCAGGACCCCAGGCGGCTGCGGATCGTCGGCAACCTGCCCTACAACATCTCGACGCCGCTGCTCTTCAAGTTGATCGAGGTGCGCGAGCACATCGAGGACATGCACTTCATGCTGCAGAAGGAAGTCGTGGACCGCATGGCTGCCGGCGCCGGCGACGACGCCTACGGACGGCTGTCGGTCATGCTGGCGCCGTGGGTGGAGGTGCAGCCGCTGTTCGATATCGGCCCCGGCGCGTTCAAGCCGCCTCCCAAGGTGATGTCGACCTACGTGCGCCTGCTGCCGCGGGCGCAACCGGCGTTTGCCCTCGGGGAGCCTGCCCGGTTCGCCGCCATCGTGGCTGCCGCTTTCGGGCAGCGGCGCAAGACGTTGCGCAACTCGCTCAAGGCTCTGGTGGGCGAAGCCGGCTTTGTGCAAGCCGGCATCGACCCCGGGCTGCGGGCGGAGGTGCTGTCGCCTGCGCAGTTCGCGGCGCTCGCGAACACGGCAGGCGTTTCCGGATAGCCATTTACGGATAGAATGGCAGGCGATGAATACCGTCGAATCCGCTGCCAAACCCCGTACGACCCGCCACCGCATCGAAGTGGATGTCGCCACTGCCTACGTCGACGACCAGTCGAAGCCGGACGAGAGCCGGTACGTCTTCTCGTACACGATCACCATCCGCAACGAAGGCCAGGTGCCCGCGCGACTGCTGACTCGGCATTGGGTCATCACCGACGCGAACGGCAAGGTGCAGGAAGTACGGGGCGACGGTGTCGTCGGCGAGCAGCCCTATCTGCTGCCGGGCCAGGGTTTCCGCTATTCGAGTGGCGCAATCCTCGAGACACCTGTCGGCGCAATGCAGGGCAGCTACCAGATGGTGGCGGATGACGGCCATGAGTTCGAGGCGCCGATCGCGCCTTTCAGGCTCGCCATTCCCGGACTGCTGCACTGACCCCACCTCACCCGCACCGGGTGTGACCTCTGCTCAAGGAGCGGCACTCATGCCCTCTGTTTCAGCAATGAGCGGGAAGCGCGGTGGGTGAGGTCGTTCGTGCTTGGCTCCCCGCAAACCTGCCGCTAGCCTGTATTCCATGACGATCTACGCCATCGGCGACATCCAGGGGTGCGACCAGGAATTCGGGCAACTGCTCGAGCGCATTGCATTCGATCCACGCACGGACAAGCTCTGGCTGACGGGTGACCTCGTCAACCGCGGTCCGCGCTCGCTCGATGTGCTGAGAAGGGTGCGCAACTTGGGCGACGCCGTGACGATGGTACTCGGCAACCACGACCTGCACTTGCTCGCCGCTGCGCACGACCGCGCCGCATTGAGAAGGGACGACACGCTCGATGCCGTGCTCGCTGCGCCGGATCGCGATGAGTTGCTCGACTGGCTGCGCCATCAACCGCTGCTGCACACCGACAGCACGCTCGGCTGGACAATGGTGCACGCGGGACTCGCGCCACAGTGGGACCTCGCCACGGCAACGGCGTGTGCACGCGAACTCGAAGCTGCCCTGCGCGATGGCGCATCGGCCAGACAGCTGTTCGCGGCGATGTATGGCAACCGTCCCGATCGCTGGTCGGACGATCTGGTCGGCACCGAGCGGCTGCGCTTCATCACGAACTGCTTCACTCGCCTGAGGTTCTGCCACACCGACGGACGCCTTGACCTCAAGTACAAGGGTACGCTTGTCGATGCGCCTGCCGATCTCGTCCCTTGGTTCCGGATACCGAAGCGGCCCTCGGCAGGATCAAGAATCCTGTTCGGCCATTGGTCCGCCCTCGGCTACTACGCCTTCGATAACGTGCTCGGCATCGATACGGGGTGCGTGTGGGGCGGACGGCTGTGCGCCGTGCGGCTCGACGCAGATCAGGCGCCGGTGTTCGTGCCCTGCAGTTCGTCGGGGCTCACGCCTGGAGACTGACACTGCTCGTGGATTGAGGCACTAGCGCTTGCATCGCCTCGCTACTTCGCGTCGTCGGGCCTGGGTGCAGCCTTCAAGACCTTGAGCTGGTAATCGAGCTGGCCGTAGCGAACCTCGCCCGGAATGCAGCGGTTGTTGCCGCGCAAGACTTCGATGCCGAGCGGCTTGAACACACTGTAGGACATCTGCTCGAGCAGTTCGCAGTCGCCGTCGTCCACGACGCGGTCCCGATTGCGGGACGTGAACCTGATCGTTTGCCAGGTCGCCGGGAATTGCCCCAGCAGTTCCTCCTCCGACGGCTGCTCGCCCCGAACGCGGGAGACGAGTTCTCGCCGGCTTCGCTCGTCGGGCGCAAGACCCCCCTTTTCGGCGACGACCGGGACGGCCGCCTTGATCCGTACCCGCGTGAAGGTGTCGATGTCCGACGACCCGAAACAGCCGGAGCTGCGGACGCTGAGGTCATCGCGTGCGCCCACCGCCATCAGGATCCGGGCCACCTTCTCGCGCAGGGACTCGCAGGTGTAGAAGCTCGTGCGCCCGATATACGTAAAGTCGATCTGCGCTTCCTTCCACGTGGCCACGACGGGCTCCGGGTCCGGCTCCATTGCGGCGAGACCGCCCGCGCCCAGCAATGCGGCAAAGCCCGTCACCACCGCAAGCGCTTTCTGGAACTGCATACGCCCCCCATTTGCCTTGACCTGACCAGGCCGCCTGGACGCAGCCCTGCCGAAGTGACTTCGTCAGGTCAGGAGGCTCGCTTATACTCAGGCCTTATGCAAGCACTGAAAGCCCTATGCAAGCACTGAAAGCGTTCAACTTTGCGGACTGGATCGACCGGCATCGCGAGGACTTGAAGCCGCCGGTCGGCAACCGCCTCGTGTTCCGCGAATCGGAGTTCGTCATCATGGTGGTGGGCGGCCCCAATGCCCGCACCGATTTCCATGATGACCCGGGCGAGGAGTTCTTCTACCAGCTGGAAGGCGAGATGGTGCTGCGGACGGTACAGGACGCCCGCATCGTGGACATCCCGATGCAGGCCGGCGACATCCTGCTGCTGCCCGCGCATGTGCCGCACTCGCCGCAGCGTCGCGCCAATTCCATCGGCCTTGTGGTCGAACGCATGCGTCGTCCGGAGGAGCAGGACGGATTCCTGTGGTACTGCGAACACTGCCAGCACCTGTTGCATTCGGAGTACCTGCACATCAGCGACATCGTCACGCAGTTGCCGCCGGTGTTCGACCGCTTCTACAGCTCGCTGCAGCATCGCACCTGCAAGCACTGCGGACAGGTCATGCCCCCGCGGTGAGCAGCCTCAAGCACATTGAATTCGTGGCCGGCGGACGGCGCTGGTGCGCCGATCTCTCCCGTCCACTGAACATTGCCATCGCGCTCGCGTTTGACGGTGCACAACCCTCGTTCTACGGAGCGCAGCCGGCCACCGCCGTACCCTTGCACAGCGGATCCTTCGTGGGCGACGTCCTCAAGGGCGGCAGTTGCCGCTGCTCGACCTATACCCTCACCCCCCACTGCAACGGCACCCACACTGAAAGCGTCGGTCATGTCGTGCATGAGCCCGTCAGCATCCACGCCACGGCCAGTGAAGCCTTTCTCGTCGCGCGCGTGGTGAGCGTCGCACCTTCCGCTGTTGAAGAGGGCACCGCCGAACCTGCCGTGCCGGGCGACCGCATCATCACTGCAGCCCAGCTGCAAAGCGCACTGAAGAGTGACGCAACCGTGGGCTGCCGTGCCCTTGTCGTCCGCACGCTACCGAATGCGGCGGACAAGACAACGCGAACCTACGCGCTGGACGCCGGCATGCCGCCCTACTTCAGCACCGATGCCCTGCGCTGGATCGTGGCGCAAGGGGTTGACCATCTCGTCGTGGACCTGCCGTCGATCGATCGTGCCGTCGATGGCGGACTGCTCCGCGGCCATCGCATTTTCTGGGGCTTGCCCGAGGGCAGCACCCAGCTCGCCCACGCGACCCGGCCGCACGCCACGATCACCGAACTCGCATACATCGACAACGCGATCGCGGACGGCCCGTACCTGCTCAACCTGCAGGTGCCCGCCTTCGAAAGCGATGCCGCACCCAGCCGTCCGATCCTCTATCCGATCGAGCCAGCCACATCGTGAACGCACCCTACTCGACGCTTCGTGCAGACGCGCTCGCCCTCGACGACGCGGACCCGCTCAAGACGATTCGCCACGAGTTCCTGCGACCTAAACGGGCCGATGGCTCGGATGTCGCCTATCTCTGCGGACACTCGCTGGGACTCGAACCACGACGCGCCGTCACCTACGTCAACGAGGAACTCGAGGAATGGCAGCGCCTCGCTGTAGAGGGTCACTTTGGCGGCCGTCGCCCGTGGCTCTCCTATCACGAACGGCTGACGCCGCCGCTCGCCCGACTGGCGGGCGCGCTGCCGATTGAAGTCGTGGCGATGAATTCGCTGACCGTCAATCTGCACCTGTTGCTGGTGAGCTTCTATCGACCGTCGGGTAACCGCCGCAAGCTGCTGATCGAGCGCCCCGCCTTTCCATCGGACCGCTACGCGGCGGTCTCGCAGATCCTGGCACACGGCCTCGATCCGGCGGATGCGCTGCTCGAGATCGCTCCGCGAGACGGAGAGGAAAGCATTCGCGACGAAGACGTGCTCGCGCTCCTTGACTGCGAAGGCGAGTCGATCGCCACCGTCCTGCTGCCGGGCGTGCAGTACCTGACGGGCCAGCGCTTCGACATGGAGGCAATCACACGCACTGCGCGCGCGAAAGGCTGCATGGTCGGGTTTGACCTCGCGCACGCGATCGGCAATGTGCCGCTGTCGCTGCACGACTGGAACGTCGACTTCGCCGTGTGGTGCAGCTACAAGTACCTGAACGGCGGCCCCGGTGCGATCGGAGGTGCGTTCGTGCACGAGCGCCATGCACGGGACGAGACGTTGCCGCGCTTCGCGGGTTGGTGGGGTCACGACAAGGAGACGCGCTTCCGCATGGGTCCGGACTTCGTGGCCCTGCCCGGCGCCGAGGGCTGGCAGCTCTCGAATCCGCCCATTCTGGCCATGGCACCGCTCCTCGCGTCGCTCGAGATCTTCGATGCGGCGGGAAGCGAACGTCGCGCGACCAAGGCAACGCAGCTCACGGGCTACCTGGAACTCCTGTTGCGTGCAAAGCTTGAACAGAGACTCGACATCCTGACGCCCGCTACGCGCGGCTCGCAGGTGTCGTTCAGGGTCCGGGCCCCTTCCGGCGTCCTCAAGTCACTGCATGGCGGGCTGCATGCCCGCGGCTTCTACACGGACTTGCGGGAGCCGGACGTCCTCCGTGCGACACCGGTGCCGCTGTACAACTCCTATATTGAAGTGTGGGAGTTCGTCGCTGGCCTCGAAGCCCTGCTGACGGCATAGAGACAGGACGTAGCGATGGCAGCCGCTTCAACTTCATCAGATACCGCGACGCGCCCGGTCGTCACGATCGTCGGCGCCGGCCTAGCGGGCACGCTGATGGCGATCCTGCTTGCGCGACGCGACGTACCGGTGCTGCTGCTGGAGCGACGCCCGGATCCACGCATTGACACGACCACCGGCGGTCGCTCGATCAACCTCGCCCTTGCGGATCGAGGCATCGCGGCGCTGAAGGCCGCGGGCGTGTTCGCTGCCGTCGAGCCCCTGCTGATTCCGATGCCGGGGCGCATGCTGCACGACACCGCGGGTGCGCCCCAATTCATCCGGTACGGGCAGAACGAAAGCGAGTCCATCTACTCCGTGTCGCGCTCCCTGCTCAATTGCACATTGCTCGATGAACTCGCCCGCCTGCCCAATGCCGTGATCGGCTTCTCGCAGGAATGCCAGGGCCCGGATTTCGGGCACCACATGATCCGCATGCGGGATACCCCTTCCGGAAACGCTTATCGGCTGCCCCTCGAGCGAGTGATTGCCGCGGATGGCGCAGGCTCGCCATGCCGGCACGCGATGGCTGCCGCGTACTCCATCGACGTCAAGGAGGAAATGCTCGCGCACGGCTACAAGGAATTGACGTTGCCCGCCGATGCCAGCGGCAACCACCAGTTCGACCCGCACGCCTTGCACATCTGGCCCCGGGGCAACTTCATGCTGATCGCCCTGCCGAACCTTGACGGCACGTTCACGGTGACGTTGTTCCTGCCGCATGCCGGCCCGGCCAGCTTCGCGAGCCTCAAGGACGAGCGGAGCCTCATTGCATTTTTCGAGCAGCATTTTGCCGACGCACTCGAGCTGATGCCTGACCTGGCAGAGGAATTCGCCTCGCACCCTACAGGCCACATGGGCACGGTCTACTGCGATCAATGGTCTGCGGACAGTCGCCTCGTGCTGCTCGGAGATGCCGCGCATGCCATCGTGCCGTTCCACGGACAAGGGATGAACTGCGCCTTCGAGGACTGCGCGATCCTCGATGACTTGCTGGCCGTGTTGCCGTGGCCTGAGGCCTGCGATGTCTTCGCGAGCCGTCGCAAGCCGGACACGGATGCCATCGCAGGGATGGCGATCGAGAACTACCTGGAGATGCGCGACACGGTGCGGGCGCCCCGGTTCCAGCTGCAAAAGGCTTTGTCGCTCGAACTGGAGCGGCGGTTCCCGGAGCGCTTCATTCCCCGCTATTCCATGGTGATGTTCCACCACGAGATCCCGTACCGTGTGGCGATGGAGAGAGGCCAGGTGCAAAGCGCGATCCTCAGCGAACTGACGCAGACCGCGACGGACCTGAGCGAGGTGGACTACGAAATGGCCCAGGCGCTGATCGAGGCTAGTCTGCCACTCCTCGCCTAGGACGACGCGACGTCGGGCGCTAGCGCCTTTCCAGCACTTCGAAGCTGTAGGGATACTCGTTGCGCTCGTCGGGCGCGTGCGATTCGATCGACGTTTCGAACCATTCGTCGTAGTCGATCTCGGGAAAGACGGCATCGCCTTGCACGGCGGTGTGCACGCGCGTGAGGTAGATCCGATTCGCGAGCCCGAGGCTTTCGCGATAGATCTCGGCACCGCCGATGATCATGACTTCCCCGACGTCGCCCGCTGCGTCCAGTGCGTCGTCGAGTGACGTCACCACCGTGCAGCCCTCGATCGCGAGGCCCGGATTGCGCGTGATGACGATGTTGTGCCTTCCGGCAAGCGGCTTGCCGATGGACTCCTGCGTCTTGCGGCCCATCAGCACCGGTTTGCCCATCGTCAATTCACGGAAGTGCTTCATGTCGGCGGAGAGGCGCCACGGCAGCCGGTTACCCAGGCCGATGACGCCATTCTCGTCCGCCGCCACGATGATCGAGATATCCAAGTCGCTCCTCCCAGGGAACCTCTGATTAACCTATACGCACTCGCGACGGCGAGCCATTTCGTGCAGGGCGAGGCGCGATCGACCGCCGTGTACTGAATGTACACAAGGGAGGAGCAACGCTGCCATGCACGAAATGGCTCCCGTCCCGATCAAAGTATAAATAGTCATAAAATGGGTTGCGCCTCTAATCCTCTGCTGCGTCGTTACGGACCTTGTCAATATTCCCGATATTGCCTGCGGCCCGATGCCTCGCAGCAGAGGATTGGAGACGCAACGCGAGTGCGTATAGGTTGATCAGAGGTTCCCAGTCAATCGATCCGCGGGCGCCAGGTAAGGCGTCCACCTGCATCAATCAGTCCCTTTGCCTCGAGCCACTTGCGCGTATCCGCCGAGTCCCGCTCGACCCAGGCCCGCGCCGAACCCAGCCGGAAGGTGTAACCCCAGGCATCCATGTCCGCCATCATCCGGTCCGCGCCCATGCCGCCTAAGTGGGCGGCCAGCGCGATCTGCAGCCAGCAGACGGCATTCTCCTCGTCGAAATCGCCGCCTGCATCGCGCTCGAGCACGGCCCGCCTCGCGCTGTCCATGCAGATGAAGTGACATGCCTCGTGCAGCAGCGAGTGAACCGGCGTATCGGCGCGGCAATACACGCGGGACCCGATCAACCCCGCTTCGCTTTCGCCCCAGTAGGAGCCGGGAATCCGGACCGCGGATTCGATCTGCACGACCTCGATCCCGTAGGGAGCCAGCAGGTCGCTGCAAACACCCAGCCCGACATCCGCAACCACCACGACCGATGGCGGCGAGCCAACGCCGGACGCGGATTCTGCCGTGGACACCCTCGCGCTTCCCATCAGCGCGAAGCAGTTCCCGCATGTGCGGCCTGCGCAGCTGCACGAACGGCAGCCAACCCCAAGGCAATATCCGGAATCGCGTTGACTGGGCTGCCCTGTACTTGACCGGATGCCAGCAGCGCTTCGAGTGCGCCTGCAGCTTCACTCAGCGCGGAAAACCCGAAAATGGCGCTGCTGCCGTGGATTCGGTGCGCGAACATTTCCAACGCACTCAGCGCCGCAGCGTCGCCGGTGCCGAGCACCGCCAGCGCACTCTCCATCGCGTCGAACTCCGCGAGCACGCGATCGAGGAAGCGGCCGCCGATTTTCTCCATCTGGCTCTGCAGCTCTGCCGACCGCTGGTACTCGGGCTTGTGCGAGTCCTTATCCTGCATCGGACAGCCCGTTCCAGATCGTCTGTACCTGCTCGGCCAGCTTGAGGGCGTCGAACGGCTTCGGGATGATCGCGACGGCGCCGAGGGCCAGGAATCGCCTGATCTCCGCAGGCAGGGCCTTGGCCGTCAGGAACACGACCGGAACGGCCGCGAGCAGTGGATCGGCCTTCATGCGGGCAAGCGTGCCGGGCCCATCGAGCCCCGGCATCATGACATCGAGCAATACCATGTCCGGACGCAGGATGGGCAGGACTTTGAGTGCCTGCTCCCCGGAGCCGCACGATTCGACCTTGAGGTCCGCTGCCAGCGCGAGACTCAGCTCGACGACCTCGCGGATGTCCGGCTCGTCGTCGACATACAACACGCTCTGCAGGGGACGTCGGCTCAAGTTACCCCCCCCCTGCGCGGTTCTTGTTGGCATGGCGGCGCGCCAAACGGCGCACGGTGAACAACAGCTGCTCGATCGAATCGCGCGACTTTACCAGAGCCGCTTCGACCTGGGCTGCGACATCGCGACTCGCTTGCGTTGCGCTGTAGAGTACGACGGGCGGCGCCGATGCATTCTCCCCGCGCAGCAAGGGCAACAGCTCCAGCCCGGAGCCATCCTTGAGTCCCATGTCGAGGATCACGAGATCGAACCCGCCACCGGTCAGGCAGCCCCGGGCTTCGGCAAGGCTGCGGGCGACGGTCACGTCGGCCTCGGAGGCCAGCTTGGTCTGCAACATCTCCACGAGGGAATCGTCGTCCTCGACGTGCAGGACACTGTAACGATTCGAATCCGTCCCGCGCAGCGCGACCTGGATCGAACTCAGCAGGCGCACGGAGTCGATCGGTTTCGCCAGCCAGTCCACCAGTTGCAGGGACTGCAGCAACGCCGCGCTGCCCTGCTCGTGGCGCGCAGTCATCACGATCATGGGCAAGGATTGCGCGGCGGAATCGCTCCGCAAACTGGCAATCAGCTCGAGACCGTCTGCGTCAGGCAGGTTGAGGTCGATCAATGCGACGTCGAATGCATGCTCCCGGAGCAACTGGCGCGCAGCCTGCGCGCTGGGGGCCACGACCGGTTGCAGGCCAGCGCTGCCGAGCAATTCGACCAGGACCGCGGCGATGTCGGGATCGTCCTCGCAGACAAGGATCCGGGAGCCCGGCGCTGGAACGGGTGCGTCCAGCTGAGCTTGGCCGGCGTCAACGCTTTCCGGCAGCGAAACATGGAACGTTGCGCCAGCCCCTTCGGTGCTCGTGTAGCCGATCACGCCTCCGAGCCTCTCCGTCAACGTCTGCGCGATCGACAGGCCGAGCCCGGTGCCGCCGCGCGCGCGGGAGTCGGAACTGTCGGCCTGGGCGAACTTCTGGAAGATCCGCGCGCGGAACGAGTCGGGAATGCCGGGCCCCTGGTCGATGACCAGGATCCTGAGCATCCTCGCATCGCGCTCCACGCGAACCTTGACGACGCCCTTGTCGGGAGAGAACTTGATGGCATTCGACATCAGGTTGGACAACACCTGGATCAGGCGGTCACGGTCGATCTGCACCAGGCCGTCTACGCTTTCCGGGGCCATCTGCAGGACGACGCCGCGACTGTCGGCAAATCCCCTGGCGGCCTCGAGGGCCGACATGACCACCGGTAGCAGCAACTGGTTCTCGAGCACGAGGTCGAGCCGTCCCGCCTCCGCCTTCTCGAGGTCCAGGATGTCATTGATGAGACGGATCAGGCGGGCGCTGTTGGCTTGCGCGATATCCACCAGCCGCTTTGCTTTGGGCGTCATGGCGCCGGCGACGTTTCCCGCGAGCAGCCCGAGGGCACCGGAAATTGATGTCAGCGGTGTACGCAATTCGTGGCTCACCGTCGAGACGAACTCGTTCTTCAGCCGCTCGACCGCGCGGCGTTCGGTGATGTCCCGCACGACACCGATGAACAGCCGCCGCCCGCCAATGCTCATTTCGCTGACGCCAAGGTCGATCGGAATGACATGGCCGTCCTGATGGAGCCCTTCCATCTCGCGCCGGATACCGATGATGCGCTTGACGCCCGTTGTCATGTAATGGCTCAGGTACCCGTCGTGACCCGCCGCGTGAGGCGCCGGCATGAGGATGCTCACGTTCCTGCGGATCACTTCCTCGGCCCGATAACCAAACAGCCGCTCGGCTCCCTTGCTCCACGATTCGATGCTGCCGCTCTCGTTGATCGTGATGATCGCATCGACGGCCGCGTCGAGGATGGACGCCAGCCGCGTGGCCTGGTCGCGATAGGCCAGCTCGGAGCGCTTCAGCTGGGTGATATCGGTATAGGTCAGGATGTAGTGACCGTCTTCCCGCAACTGCCCCCTGACCTCGAGCATCAGGCCGTCCGCGCGCTTCAGCTCCTTGACGTGCGGCACGCGATCGAAGACCTCGCGACGATCGATGGCGATCGGCACGGTCCCGGCCGCCACGGACACATCCTCCAACTGCGCGCCAAGACGCACGACATCGCTGAAGGACATCCCGAGCCTGACTTCCTGCGCGTCGATGCCACGCAGCGCTGCAAACTGGGGATTCCACGCAATGAGCTTCAGGTCGCCGTCGAAGACACTGATCCCCTGGGGGATACTGTTCATGGTGGCGGCAATGACGGCGTTGGAGACCCGCAGGTCCAGCTCGGCTTCGTTCCGCCGGCGAATGTCGCTGAGGAGACGCCAGCCGATCAGCAGGACGAGCAGGACCCCGACGATGATCAGGACGCGGACGACCCTCTCGCTGCGCTCGGCGCCCGCAATGTTCGCGGCAAGCCGCTGCTGCAGGATGGCATCGAGACGGGTATCCAGGCTTTCCACCTGGGCACGAATGGAATCCATGCGCCGCTTGCTCACCTGCTGGCCGATCACATCGGCGGCCGCGGCAAATCCGGACTGCTGCCGGAGCGCAATCAACCCGCGGTAGTAGTCGCGCTGCTCGTCGATCAAAGGCACCAGGCTACGGAGCAACTCGAGTGCCTCGGCATCCTGCAGATTGCCTTCAAGTGCGGTCAGCTGGTCTCCAAACCGGGACTCCGCGTTCTCGTAAGGTGCAAGGAACGCGGGATCATTCGTGATGACGAACCCGCGCGCGCCGGTTTCGGCGTCCTGCAAGGAGGAAAATACATTCTGCAGGAGTTCGATCGAATCGTGACTGGTGTTGACGGCATCGCGGGACTGGCGCTCCGCATCCAGGACACGGCCCACCAGCAGTACGGCAACAGCGGCGATCAGCAGGATCACGACGAACCCGCCAGCGGCGTAGCGGCCCAGGGAAAACCCGATCGCGGCTCGCGCCTCCGCTGTGTGAGCCGTACCCGACCCATCGGGCGGCCGTGTCAGCATGGCTTTCTCGTGGCCTGGCGCAAAGCTCAGTCGAGTCGCTTCGCGGTCACAGCGAAGCGAGCCGTCTCAGAACAAGTCCTGCCAGATCCCTGGCCAATGCCGCCCTCAGGCCGGCTTCCTCGCGTTCCTTCGCAAGCAGTGCCGCCTCGTTGTAGCTGAAGTCGTTGACGAGTTCGAGCGTTTGCACGGGGATCACTTCCTTGCCGCCCACTTCAACCGAGTATTCGATCGCATAGTAGACCTCGTACTCCTGGGGGGTATTGCGCGCGGACACGGCCAGGACCCGACGGCCGCTCGTATCCTTGCGGATGCGCAGCACAACTCCCGCGTCCGCCTTGCCGCTGACGAGCCTGGCGCCCGCGGCGCCGAGGGTCCGTCGCAACGCCCGATCGAAGTCGCTGTGCAAATCAGCGGACTCGAGATAGGTCGCAGACATCGACGCAGGCAGTGGCTCGGAGCCTCGCAGGTGCCACCCGCAGCCGGACAACAGCAAAATGATCGGAACCAGCGACACAGCCGCCAGCCGCCACGGCGCAGGCCTCGGATTAAGGAACGGAACGGTGGTCGGATCAGGCCGTCGGCGTAGGGACATGGATGTTCACAGGTAAGCGGGGTCCTTGTGCAGCCTCGGCAGCGCCACCCGGAATGGTCGCTGCGGATAATGCCATCAATCGCCCGCTCGCGGAATCGCGGGCACGGATTACGCCACCACGTTCACGAGCTTCCCGGGCACCACGATCACCTTGCGGATGGGCTTGCCTTCCACCCAACGCAATACCGCTGCGTCGGCCAGAGCTGCCTCCCTGACGTCCGATTCCGACGCGCCCGCAGGCACGACGATGCGTCCCCGCAGCTTGCCGTTGACCTGGAGCACGATTTCGACCGAATCCTGCGCCAGCGCCGCGGTATCGGGCTCCGGCCAGCGGACGTCGATGATCGCGCCTTCATGACCCAGTTCCTGCCACAACGCGTGGCAGATGTGCGGCACGATCGGCGACAGCAGCAGTACGACCTTCTCCAGTGCTTCCTGGCGCAACGCCCTGCCCGTATCCGTACTGTCCGTGAATTTGTCGAGCGAATTCATGAGTTCCATGACCGCCGCCACGGCCGTGTTGAACACGCGCCGACGACCGATGTCGTCCGTGACCTTCACCAGCGTCTGGTGGACTTGCCGCCGGACGTCACGCTGTTCGCTGGTCAACGCGCCGACATCGAATGACCTGGGCGCTACTCCTGGAGCGACATGCTCGTACACTGCCTTCCACAGCCTGCGAATGAAGCGATAGGCACCCTGGACGCCCTGGTCGGACCATTCGAGCGACTGCTCGGGCGGCGCCGCGAACATCATGAAGAGCCGTGCAGTGTCGGCACCGAATTGCTCCACGAGCAGCTGCGGATCGACGCCGTTGTTCTTCGACTTGGACATCGTGCCGATGCCGCCTGATTCCACCGGCGCACCGTCGGCCTTCAGGAAGGCGGACTGCTGCCCTGCCATATCCGTCCTGACCTCCACTTCAGTGGGATTGAAGTAGACGATCCGCCCGGTCGCGGGTTTGCGGAAATAGATGTCGTTGAGGACCATGCCCTGCGTCAGCAGGTTCTGGAACGGCTCATCGACCTTGACCAGGCCGAGATCGCGCATCACGCGCGTCCAGAACCTCGAGTAGAGCAGATGCAGGATCGCATGCTCGATGCCGCCAATGTACTGGTCCACGGGCAGCCAGTAGTTGACGCGTTCGTCGACAGCGGCCCGACTGTTGTCTGCCGAGGCATAGCGCAGGAAGTACCAGGACGAATCGACGAAGGTGTCCATGGTATCGGTCTCGCGCCGCGCAGGCTTGCCGCACTTCGGGCAGGCGCACTCGACGAAGGCGGCCGTCTTCCCCAACGGGTTGCCACTGCCGTCCGGCACCAGGTTGTCCGGCAACACCACCGGCAACTGGTCGTCCGGAACGGGCACATCACCGCACGTCGCGCAGTGGACGATCGGGATTGGGCAACCCCAATAGCGCTGCCGCGAGATTCCCCAGTCCCGCAAGCGCCATTGAATCTGGGTATCGCCGAGTCCCATCGCCTTCAGGTCGGCGGCAATCGCGGCGACGGCTTGCCGGTACGCGAGATCATCATATTTGCCGGAATGAATGCAGGTCGTACCCTCGACATCGCCATACCACGACTGCCATGCGTCGACGCCAAACGACTGGCCTGCCTTCTGGATGACCTGGCGGATCGGCAACCCGTAGGCCTTCGCGAAATGGAAGTCGCGCTCATCGTGGGCCGGAACCCCCATGACCGCGCCCTCGCCGTAGCCCATCAGCACGTAGTTGCCCACCCACACCGGGACGGCCTGCTGCGTCAGCGGATGGGTCACGAACAGGCCTGTCGGCATGCCCTTCTTTTCCTGCTGCGCGAGCTCGGCTTCCATGGCCGTCCCCTGCTTGCATTCCTCGATGAAGGCGGCCAATGCCGGATTGGACAGGGCAGCGTGCGCCGCGAGGGGATGCTCTGCCGCGACAGCACAGAAAGTGACGCCCATGATGGTGTCCGCACGCGTCGTGAAGACGTTGAGCACGCGGCGCTCGCCACCCAGCTCATACGGAAAACCGAAGCGCACTCCCGAGCTCTTGCCGATCCAGTTCGCCTGCATCGTGCGGACCCGCTCCGGCCAGCCGGGCAGCGTATCGAGCGCGCCGAGGAGGTCGTCCGCGTACTGCGTGATCCGGAGGCAATACATCGGGATCTCGCGCTTCTCGACGAGCGCGCCGGTACGCCATCCCCGGCCGTCGATCACCTGCTCGTTTGCGAGCACTGTCTGGTCGACCGGATCCCAGTTCACGACGCCGGTCTTCTTGTAGGCCACGCCGAGCTCGAGCATTCGCAGGAACAGCCATTGGTTCCAGCGGTAGTAGTCCGGACTGCAGGTTGCAACTTCGCGATCCCAGTCGATGGCGAGGCCGAGCGACTTGAGCTGCCGCTTCATGTACGCGATGTTGTCGTAAGTCCAGCGGGCAGGCGGCACCCCGTTGGCCATGGCGGCGTTCTCCGCCGGAAGGCCGAAGGCGTCCCAGCCCATCGGCTGCAGCACATTCCTGCCCTGCATGCGCATGAAGCGCGCGAGCACGTCGCCGATCGTGTAGTTCCGGACGTGCCCCATATGCAGGCGACCGCTCGGATAAGGGAACATGCTGAGGCAGTAATACTTCGGGCGGGACGGATCTTCCACGGCGGCAAAGGCGCGGTGGCCGTCCCACCATGCCTGGGCAGCCGATTCGATACTGGCGGGTTCGTAGCGTTCTTGCATGGTGCAGCGAATTGGAGGAGTAGATGAGGATCTCCCCAAGGATACCGGAGCGGAACCGCAACGTCTCGACCGCCGGAACCCGGCAACGACAGGCCTTGAGCCCTCCGGGCCTTCAGCTCCGCACCCGGACCGCGCTTCACGTGGATTCGATGGCCCGCAAATGAACACGGCCGGCGCCCCTTGCGGGCCACCGGCCGTAGCCTGGAGGCGGCTTCTGCAGCGCGCGGGTCAAACCCGGCGGTTCAGGCCTTTCTGGACTTGTAAGCGCGCAACTGTGCGTTGAACTTGGCCACGTTGGCCTCGAGTTCCTCGACGGCAGCATTGTGCTTCCTCGACTGCATGGTCTTGATCTGCATCGCCTGGGAAGCGCCCGCGCTCGCCGACTTGGCTGCGGTTTCGTCCTGCAGGCAGGCCAGATACGCCGTGACATCGCTGTTGTACTGCTTGAACGCTGCAGCGGCGGCAGTCATCTCTCCCTCCGAAGCCGTGCTGCCATTCGGCAGGGCAGAAGGCGCCTTCGGGTAGGTGCAATCGGCCTGGGCGGCGGCACACAACAGCGACAGGCCGCCGGCTACGGAGAGAATCGTCGCCTTCAGGAAGGTCTTGCTCATCGGTATACCTCGGTTGGTCAGGGGAGTGGTGATTCGGTGCGGAAGCGCGCTTGCGTTCAGTCGCCGAGCGCCGTGCGCAGTGCGGCGATCTCCTCGACGCAGTCGCGCATGATGTGCGCGCACTTTGCGTTGTCGAGTCCAAGACGGGTGAATGCCCGGACGCCCTGCATATTGAGTTCGAGGTCGGCTTCCTGACCAAAGAAGGCGGCCATCATCGTTGCCACCGTCAGCACGTCGGTGACGTCCGGATTGCCGCCGCGCCTGTCGATATTCTCGTGCTCGCCCACCGCCTCGGCGATCTGCTCCGGGAAGCCCCAGTTCTCGATGATCGCCTTGCCGATATTCGAGTGCCACGAGCGCATGATCGAATGCATTGCCTTGGCATCCGCAAACAGCGTCGGGTGCTTGTGCGCCCGCGCCAGGATGTAGATCTTGCCGACGTTGTGCATGAGACCGCCCAGCATCGCCTCATCGGAGTTGACCCCCGGGCTGCGCGTACCGATGGCATGCGCGAGGGCGGCCACCATCGTTGCTTCCTTCCAGACCGCTTCCAGCTGCTTGATGATCTGCCGTAGTTCGCCTGCGCGCCGCAATTGGGAGATCGCGAACGAGACGGCCGCCGTGCGCACATTGTTGTGCCCGATGCGGCTCACGGCCGTGCGCAACTCGGTGATGGCCTTGCCGCTGCGATTCAGCGCCGCGGAATTCGCGAGCGCCAGCACGCGAGCCGCGAGCCCGGGTTCTGAACCGACGATGCGGGCAATCTGCTCGGCCCCGACATTCTCGTCTGACAGTGCCTTGCGCACGCGCATCGCGACATCGGGGAACGCGGGCAAGTCGACGTGGCCGGCCGAAACCTCCTGTGCAAGTTCCGTCACGAACTGGAAGGCAATTGCGGTAGGCGCGCCATCGTCCGCAATGGTGGTCTGTTGCGCGCTCCCTTGACCGGCAAACTGCAATTCACCCGCCTTCAACCTGGATGCTGGGATCATGAGTCTCTTCCTCGAAAGTACAAATCGTTGAGCTCAACCGTGGGCAGCGGCTACTGCAACTCCGCCGGCCTGACCCGCCAGGTCTAGGAGAGCCTGTGGAATACGTGACAGCGGCATCACGATCTCTGCCGCACCGAGCTTGACCGCGCTGCCCGGCATTCCCCAGACCACGCTCGATTGCTCGTCCTGCGCCACGGTGCGCGCTCCCGCTTCAAGCATCTCCTTGAGCCCGCGCGCGCCGTCGTCGCCCATGCCGGTCAGGATGATGCCGACGGCATTCGGTCCGACGCTGTGGGCCACCGAGCGGAACATCACGTCGACACTCGGGCGGTGGCGATTCACGTGCGGCCCGTCGTTGAGGCGGCAGCGGTAACGTGCCCCGTCTCGCTCGACGATCAGGTGCCGATCGCCAGGCGCCACGTACGCGTGACCGGGAAGCAGGTACTGCCCATCCTGCGCTTCGGACACGGCCATGGCGGACGCCTTGTCGAGCCGCTGGGCAAAGGGGCCGCTGAAGGCGGCGGGAATGTGCTGCGAGATGACGATGGCGGGGGCATCCGGCGGCAAGGCGCTCAGCAACTCCCGCAAGGCCTCGGTGCCACCCGTAGACGCTCCGATCGCGATGATCTTTTCCGTCGTGCGCAGGACAGGCGCACGGCGCGCGACGCCCGGCAGGATGGCATCAGCCGACAGCTTTGGCGCCGGCCCTGACGTCAAGGGCGAAGCGGGCCGAGCCCGCGGTCTCGCCCCCGCTGCGGCCTTGACCTTCGATGTGATTTCGTCGGCGTAGTTCGTCAGGCTGCCGGCGAGGTCCACCTTGGGCTTGGTCACGAAGTCCACCGCACCGAGTTCGAGTGCGCGCAGCGTGACGTCCGCACCGGCCTGCGTGAGCGACGAGACCATGACCACGGGCATGGGCCTGAGCCGCATCAGGTTCTCGAGGAAGGTCACGCCGTCCATTCTCGGCATCTCGACATCGAGCGTGATGACGTCGGGATTAAGCTGCTTGATCTTCTCTCTGGCCATGAAAGGGTCGTTGGCCGCACCGACGACCTCGATATCTCCGTCGGTGGCAAAGATCTCGGTCAGCAGCCGGCGCACCAGCGCTGAATCGTCGACGATCAGGACTCTGACTTTCTTCATGGGCTTCTAGTCCGCTGTCAGAACAGGTCGATGGAGCCCGCAGCCGGCGCCACTGCCAGGCCGCTCTGGTACTGCAGTTCGCGCGAAGCAACGCCGTCCGAACGCTTCAGTTGCTTGACCCGGACCTTGCCGGTCATGGGTGAATACTGGATGTGCCGCGGGCAGGTGTCCCCGACGTCCTCGGCCAGGATCCGCAGGCCTTCATTGCGCAGGAAATGCCGTACGAAAGCGACGTTGTTTTCGCCGACATCCGTCAGTGCCGCGAGAACGCGGGCGCCCCCGAAGATCTTGACCTCGAGCTCGGCGCGTTGCGCGCCGCCCTTGAGGATCCGGTTGATCAGATACTCCATCGAGGCGGTGCCGTAACGGGTTGCGTTGCCCGCCTTGTCCGTCCAGGAATCGCTTCCATCGTTTCGGGGCTGAGGCAGCATGAAGTGGTTCATGCCGCCGATGTTGAGCCTGGGGCTGCGGATACAGGCCGACACGCAGGATCCGAGCACGGTGTCCAGGATCTCGTCTTCCGTGGTGACGTAGTAATCGCCGGGGAGCAGCTTGGCGATCACCGCTCCCCGCGGATCCTGGTAGCGGCGGATGTGCTCGAAGCCGGCAGGCGGCCTCGAGAGCGGTCGAGCATGATTCAGATTGGCGTGAGCGTGCACCAGCCTGTCCCTAGGTCTTGCGATAGATGGTGCGCGACACGAGGCGTACCGGCGCCGTGCCCGCGTGGATCGATTCGGAGTGGCCGACACACAGGCATCCACCTTCTGGCAGCAGGCTGGAGAAGCGGTGGACCAGCTTGTCGCGAGCAGGCTGGTCGAAGTAGATCATGACGTTGCGGCAGAAGATGATGTCGAACCCGCCCCGCATCGGCCACTCGCCCATCAGGTTCAGCGGCCTGAACGTGACCATCGCCTTGAGTTCGTCGCGGACTTTCGCCCACCCGGCATTCTGGCCCGTTCCCTTCACCAGCCAGCGGTGGCGCCTGGCATCGGAAATGCCGCTCAGTCGATCGACGGGATAGAGGCCTTGGGACGCCGACGCCAGCACCTCGCTGTCAATGTCGGTTGCGAGGATCTTCAGGTCCCATCTTTCGCCTTGCGGCAGCTTTTCCGCCACGGTCATTGCAATCGAATACGGTTCCTCGCCGCTCGAGCAGCCCGCCGACCAGATCCGGATGCGACGCGTCCCGGCGTTGCGCGCCAATGCTTCGGGCAGCATCCATTCCGCCATCGCTTCGAAGTGGTGATTCTCGCGGAAGAACGCAGTGACGTTGGTCGTGATCGCATTGATCAGCGCGACCAGCTCTTCGGGCCCCGAGTCCCGCAACACTTCGCAGTAGGCCGCGAACGACGGCAAACCGAGCTCACGGATGCGGCGCGCGAGCCGTCCCTGCACCAGTTGCCGCTTGCTCGGCCCGAGCACGATGCCGGCGTTTTCGCCAATGACATGGCTGATGAATGCGAATTCCGCGTCCTTGATCTCAAGATCGAGTCCGGGAGAAGCGCGTGAGAGCAGCTGGCTGGACGATGCCGACATGGCTTAGTGGATCCGCTCGAAGGTCGGCATCAGCCGTTGGCCACTTTCGGCAAGATCGCCACGTCGCCGATATCCCCGCCCACGAGGCGGTCAATATCAAGGAGCATGACCATATGCTCCCCGACGGTCATCAATCCCTGGATGAACTCCGTGCTGACCTGGCTGCCGAGGTCAGGCGCAGGCTTGAGATCCGCCGACTTGATGTCAATGACGTCGGAGACGCCGTCAACCACCACGCCCAGGTCCCGCCTTCCAGACGCCGTCTCCACCGAGAGGACGATGATGACGGTCACGGCCGTATATTCCGCGTGTTCGAGGCGGAACCGCATGCGCAGGTCCACGATAGGCACGATGGAACCGCGCAGGTTAAGCACGCCGAGGACATGGGGCGGCGACTGGGGTATGCGAGTGACCTGTGCCCAGCCCCTGATCTCCTGCACGCGGAGGATGTCTACCCCATAGGTCTCCATGCCCAGGGTGAACGTCAGGACCTGATTCGAACCGTTTGCGCCTATCATTGTTAGAACTCCTGCCAGGCAGAATCGTCACCGCTTGCCTTGGCCATCGGCTTCGGCGCCATGGAGACAGGAACCTTCTGGGCCGCTCTCACCGGGGGGGCAGCCTGTCGCGTTGGCCGCGATGACTTGACCAGTGTGGGCTTCGACCTGGCCGCCGGGACCTCGCGGATCACCGGTTCGGCCAGGGCATCGGAAGACATCTTGAAGAACCCGATCTGCCGGACCAGATCAGCCGACTGCTGCTGCATCGACTTGCTCGCTGCGGACGCCTGCTCCACCAGGGCAGCGTTCTGCTGGGTCACGCCGTCCATCTGCGTCACGGCGTTGTTGACCTGCTCGATGCCGGAAGACTGCTCCTCGCTCGCCGCCGCAATTTCGGCGACGATGTCGGTCACCTTCTTGATGCTTTCCATGATTTCGTTCAACGTGTTCCCGGACTCATCGACGAGCTCCGAGCCCGCCTTGACCTTGTCGACGGAGTCGCTGATGAGTGCCTTGATCTCCTTTGCCGCTGCCGCGCTGCGCTGGGCGAGATTCCTCACCTCGCTCGCGACGACCGCAAAGCCGCGGCCCTGCTCGCCGGCACGCGCCGCTTCCACTGCCGCGTTGAGCGCGAGGAGATTGGTCTGGAAGGCGATGGCGTCGATGACGCCGATGATGTCGGCGATCTTGCGGCTCGATTCGTTGATCTCGCCCATCGCGCTGATCGCCCTGTGCACGACGGTACCGCCGCGCTCGGCCTGCTCGCGCGCACCTGCCGCCAACTGGTTGGCCTGGCGCGCGTTGTCGGCATTCTGCTTCACCGTCGCGGTCATCTCTTCCATGCTGGAAGCTGTTTCTTCAAGCGCGGACGCCTGCTCCTGCGTGCGATTCGAAAGGTCGTCGTTGCCCTGCGAGAGCTGCCCAGCAGCACTGCCAACCGATTCAGCAGCCGAGCGGACCCCGCTGACGATCTCCACCAGTTTTGCGTCCATCACGCCGAGCGAGGTCAGCAACTTGCCGAGCTCGTCGTGGCTCTCGGAGCGAATCCGGTTGCCCACATGGCCGCTTGCAATGCGGTTGGCGACATCGACCGCTGAATGAAGGGCACCGACGATCGAGCGCACGAGCATCATCCCGAGGATGCTGGCGACCGCGATACCTGCTGCGATGACCCCCAGCATGAGGGCATTGGTCCGTTTCGAGGCCTCTTGCACGTCAGCCCACGTCACCTCGGCTGCACGGATCTGCGCATCCTGCAACTGGTCGACAGTGTCCACGAGTTTTTCGTAAGCGGGTCGGCCCTGCTCAAGCAGTGACTTCTCCGTCTTGGCGTAGTCTTTCGCCAACAGCGCGCCCACCGCCTCCTCGTTGGTCTGCAGAAGCTTGGTGTTGATGTCACCCAACTGGGCAATGAACTGCCGTTCCTCGTCAGTCACCTTGACGCCGCTCAGCTGCTGCCAGAGAGCGCGAATCCTGGTGCCGTTATCCTCAATAACGGCAGTGGCGGCCGCCGTGGATTCCGCGTCCTGCTTGATGGTCGCCATCTCGACGGCCTCGATCGCGCTGCGCTCCAGGGACACGATGTCGTCCACCCAGGAAGCGGGCAGCAGCCTGCCGTTGAACATGGCTTCCAGTTCGCCAGTCGCGGTGCGTGTCTCCATGTAGCCCATGGCACCCACGCCAATCAGCAGGGCAGCCATCAGCAGCAGTGTTCCCGACAGCTTTGCCTTGATGGTCATATCGAAGAATTTCATGTCGTCGCTTCCGTCCTTGTAACTGCCATGTGCCTGCAATCCAGATTCCTGTCGACTCGGCCGGCGGCCGGTCGCGCGTCAAGCATCCGTCACGCGGCGAGCCGCTCTGTCGCAACACGGATCAGCCCCGGCACGTCGAGGATCAGTGCGACCGATCCATCCCCGAGGATGGTTGCCCCGGAGACGCCGTCCACCCGGCGGTAGTTGGTCTCCAGTGACTTGATGACGACCTGCTGCTGTCCGAGAAGGTCATCCACGAAGAGCCCGACGCGCCTGCCTTCGCCTTCCACGATCATGAGCAGGCCCTCATGCAGCTCCCGGGTGCGAGGCTTGACGCCGAAGACCTGATGCAACCGGACGACGGGCACATAGCCGTCGCGGAAGAGGAATACCTCGCCCTGACCGGCAATGCGGTTGACCATCGAAGGCTTGAGCTGCATCGACTCGATGATGGTCGTCAGCGGGACGATGTAAGTTTCGGAACCGACGGCCACCGACTGGCCGTCGACGATGGCGAGGGTGAGGGGCAGCGTGATCGTGAAGCAGCTGCCCTTGCCCCGCTCTGTCCGGATCTCGATGGTGCCGCCCAGCTCCTGGACATTCCGACGCACGACGTCCATGCCAACGCCGCGCCCTGAAACATCGGTGGTCTGTTCCGCGGTCGAGAAGCCGGCGGCAAAGATCAGGTCATGGATGACTGGGTCGTCCGGAGTCTCGTTGGGCCCCACGAGCCCGCGCTCACGGGCCTTCTTGAGGATCCGGTCGCGATCAAGGCCAGCGCCGTCGTCGCGCACTTCAACCGTGATGTTGCCGCCCTTGTGGTACGCATCGAGATGCACGGTGCCTGCGGGTGACTTGCCGGCGGCACGGCGGATATCCGGCTTCTCGATGCCATGATCGATGCTGTTGCGCACGAGATGGACCAGCGGATCGCCGATCTTCTCCAGGACCGTCTTGTCGAGCTCGGTGTTCTCACCCGTGAGCTTGAGCTCGATCTCCTTCCCGAGCCGGTGGCTGAGATCGCGCACCATCCGCGGGAAGCGGCTGAAGACGAAGCTGATGGGCAACATGCGTACGCGCATGACGCCCTCCTGCAGTTCGCGTACGTTGCGTTCGAGCTGGGCGAGGCCGGAGCGAAGCCGTTCCGCCAGCGGCCCCTCCATGTTGGAGCCAAGCTGGCTCAGCATGGACTGGGTGATGACGATCTCGCCGACCGTGTTCATGATCTCGTCGATCTTCTCGGTGCTGACGCGGATGGAGCCGGAATCGGAACCGGCCTGCGCCGGGCCGGGCGCCGCCGGGCTCGCACCCTGCGGGCGGTTCTGGTCGGTGGCCGGCTCGGCCGCTTTCGCAGGGATCGCTTCAGCCTTGGCATCCCGGGATGCGACGGGCTTGAGCGGGACGACGATCGCTGCAGCGGTCGCCTTCTGCTCGGGTGGCGTCGACTTGATCTCGGAGATCTCGAGCTTGCAGTCACCCTCTGCCCAATCGAAAACCTGCGCGATCACGTCTTGCGTTACCTCGCTCGTCAAGACGAGGTTCCATGCGAGGTAACAGTCTTCAGTATTCATTTCGGCAAGCCCGGGCAGTCCGGTCATGTCGACTTCGACTTCAAGGGAGCCGAGTTCCTGCAGTTCGCGCAGCAGCCTCAAGGGATCATTGCCCCTGAGGAGGAGTTGCGGATATGGACGGAAGCCGATCTGCCAGCGGCGCTGGCCAGGCATCACCGTTCTGGAAGCCGCATGGCTTCCCTCGTTCGGAGCGACAGGGGGAGCAGTAGCCGGTTCGGCTGCCGCGGCCGGCGCCTGGTTCTTCTGCAGGATGGCCAGTTCAAGGTCGAACTGCAGATCGGCCACGCGCTGCGTGTCGATCGGGGTCTTGTGTTGTACGGACCGCAGCATCTCCCGCATGACATCGACGGACTTCAGCAGCAGGTCCGACAACGCCCGCGTCACCTGCATGCGTCCGCCGCGCAATTCGTCCAGCAGGGTCTCAAGCGTATGGGTGAACGACGCCACTTCCGTGAACCCGAACGTCGCACTCCCACCCTTGATTGAATGGGCAACACGGAAGATCGTATTGACGAGCTCCGGCTCGGGGTTGCCGATGTTGAGTTTGAGGAGCGCCGACTCCATCGTGTCGAGCGCTTCGAAGGCTTCCTCGAAGAAGGCGTCGTGGAATTGTTCCAGGTCTAGTGCCATGTTGACCTCAAACCGCGTCGCTGATGGCCAGCGTCCTGCCCAAGCCGAGCAGGGCTACCGCTTGTACGAGCGGGTCGCTGCGTCCTCGCCATGCCGTCGTCCTGCCGTGTTTTGTCCTTTCACGTATGAATGCGACGAGCAACTGCACACAAACCGTGTCCACGCGCTCCACCGCACCCACCTCCACGTTCACCTCTCCCGGTTCATCCAGACGCTCGAGCAGGGCTGCCCGCAAGCCTTCAGCATTTCGCGCCGTGCATTCAGGCATCAGTGCGACGACATCCTGTTCCGGGCTCCTCACCGCTGTGTCCGCGGCGGCGGCCGGCGGAGGGCTGCTCTCCGTCACGGCTGCGACCTCCACTGCAGGCGGGGCGTTGGCACGGACTCGCTTCGGTGATTTCCCGGCTTTCATGGCATCCGTCTTCCACTTGATCAACGTGACATGCTTGCGCATGCGGTCCTGGCACCTGCCACACTTGCGGCAAGCGGGCGGGGGTTGTGAGTAGCGCTATCGGCATTGGGGTCAGCGTCTTGAGACAGGCACGGGCACGTTCAGGGGAAGGCCTCAAGGGGTTGGGCTTCGCAGCCGATAACGGTGACAGAGGTCACAAATGCGTATCGACGTACCGTCATCCACCAGCCTCGGCCTGCTGGCTCGCGCCCCGGGATTCATTCCCGAGTGGCGGGTGGGCTCTGTCGTCGAGGCCACCGCGGTTCGCGACTCGGCCTCCGGGCAGCTGTGGCTGAATATCGGCCAGGCGCGCGTGCCGGCGCGGGTGGCGTCCGGCGATCCCCTCGGTCCCGCCGAGGGAGAGGTGCTCAAGCTTCGAGTGCTGCGCAACAGTCCCGTGATTGCCTTCGAGACGCTCGAAACCGAAGCCACAAGCAACCCGGAACTCGCGGGTGAATCACTGCGTCGCGCATTGCCACGACAGGCAAGTCCAGCCGCCTTGCTGGCCAACGCAGGATGGCTCGCGAGCCAGGGCGACGCGGCTCGTGCGCTGCCGCCGCGGCTGCTCATGGCCCTTGCTGCATTGTGGGAAGGATTGCCGACCCCCGCGCAGCTGGCCTCGGCCCAAGGCCTCGAAGCGGCGATCAGGCGGTCCGGACTTTTCCTTGAATCACAGCTTGGGCAGAACCTGTCGCCTGCGTCGCTCGCCAGGATCCCGGCGCATGACTTGAAAGCGCTCCTGTTGTCCATCCGATCGATGGCAGCCGAACAACCCGGCACACGCTCAGGTACCAATGCGCTTCCTCTGACAGGCACCGCACCCCTCCCGATGCTTCGCGGTTCACTCGTGCCGCTCGCCGATTCCGCGCCGTCGCTGGCCTCGCTGTCCGTCCCTGCCGACCAGGTTGACGAACTGCTGCGACAGACGGAAGGGGCATTGGCAAGACTGACGGCAACGCAGTTGATCAATGCGTCGGCACAGGGCATGGCGTATCTCATCGAGGTTCCAGTCCGGCATGACAACGACGCTCGCATGCTCCGATTCCGCTTCGAACAACAGCAGGACCCGCTTCCCGGACAGCCGCGGGGCTGGTCTGTAGAGGCCGTCCTGACCCTGCGCCACGGGGAGGCAGTGCACGCCCGCGTTGTCTTCCAGTCAGGGCGCATTGCCGTTCACTTGCGATCCGACTCCGCAGCGGTCGTCGATCGATTGAAACTCTCGCGCGACGCCCTGACCGGGGCGCTGCTGGCGGCAGGCCTTGATGTTGAGCAGGTCGTGTGCCTGCATGGGCTCCCGGCTGCGGACCCGGGCCACTCACGGGCGCAATTGGTGGATACACACGCATGAGCAGGGAATTGCCTCGTTCGCCCGTTGCCGTCGCGCTCCACTACCATCCGGAGCGCGAGCGGGCACCGCGTGTCGTCGCCAAGGGTGGCGGCGAAACCGCCGCGAGAATCCTGGCCATCGCAAAGGAACATGGGGTACCGCTCCAGCAGGACCCGGCGCTCGCAGCCGCCCTGTCGAGGCTTGATTTGAACCGGGAGATCCCCCGCGAGCTGTATGTTGCGGTCGCGGAGGTACTGCGCTACGTCTGGAGCCTCGAACGCGAAGTGGAACCGGCACGGACCCGGAACCCGTCGCCGACGGCTCGTTGATCAGCCGACGACAGCCAATCGCGTGCGCAGGGGCGCGACGTCCGTCACCTCGCCAACAGCCATCCCGTCCGCTTGAGTGCGTGAGTTTTCCTCGTTGCGCCCGTGCAGTCTGACGAGCAGGTCGGCCTCGTGGCGCGAGAGGCCGCATTGCGCGATGAGGTCCTCGCTGGGAAGGCCTCGCTGCGCGAGGCGGATGGCACCCTCATAGGCGCGCTGGCCTGACGTGCCCTGGACAGGCGCCATCTGGGCAGTTGTCGTGATCTTGTCGTTGAGCGCCTCCAGGCGCCCTGCAATCACCGAGACGGATTCCGCGAGGCCATGCAGCTCGCCCTGGATGAGATCGAGCTGCTCGAATACGCGTTGCGTGTCGCGGGCCATCGAACGGCGCCAACGCGAGAAGGACCAGCCGAGGACACAGAGCGCGCCGACCAGCGCCACGGCGCGACAGGCGATCAGAAGCAGTTCCAGGGAAACCGGAAATGGCAGGTGGTCAATGGACAAGACGGGTATCCAGCTCGGCATCCCAGCGTTCCTCGGCAGTAGCGGTACATGAGATGTGAACCCAATCACATCCACCGACAGGTCGCCGCCGGATTTCCGGCGGACTGTCATCTACCCGAGTAACCAAGCAGGAAGCATGCCAGCAGCAAGATCGAATCCCGTTTGCTGGTGGAATTCGTGACCGCGTCCGAGTCTAGTTCGCGGGAAGTGCGCTGCTGTCAGGCGGACGCGCCGGATCGGTGGCCGTGAGCGAGGACAGGGCTTGAGTCGAATTGACTTCGCTGCGTCCTCGTTCGGTCGCGTAAGCGCCCTCTGGATTGCCGTCGCCACTCAGGATGACCAGCACGACCCGGCGATTCGCGTTGCGACCTTCAGGCGTGTCGTTGCCCCCTGTCGGCCGGTTCTCTCCGAGTCCGATCACCGCCAGGCGATTGGGATCGACTCCCTGCTTCGTGAACAGATGGACGACGCTGGCGGCACGCGCGGCCGACAACTCCCAGTTCGACGGGAATGCCGCGGTGCTGATCGGCCGATTGTCGGTATGGCCCTCGACCCGCATGGGATTCGGAAACGTCACCAGCGTCGCCGCGAGTTGCTCGAGCGCCTTGATGGCTGCGGGCGACAACGTGGCCGAGCCGCTTGGAAACAGGATATCCGTGCGGATCTCCACTTCCACCCAGAAGTCGTGCCGCCGGACGACCACGAGGTCCTTGTCCACGAGGTCCGCCATGGCGTTTTCGACCTGGTCGGCGACCTTCTGCAGCTGGCGCGTCGTCTCGACACTGGGTAGATGCTCCGGTGCGGGCTGCGCTGCATCGCCGTCGACGCCGAACTGCCGCGTCTCGGTATTCGTGTCCTGGTTGACGACCAGCAACGAGCGCGGCTGCCCTTCAAGCATGCCCTGCTGGACCACGCTCATCGCGATATCGGCACCCGACCCCACCTGCTTCTCGCCGGCCTGGACCGGCTCGAGCGTCCTCGGGCTCCCCTGGAAGGCTGCCACCATCGAATCCGACAGCACCCGGTACTTGCCCTCGTTCACGTTGGAGATCGCATACATCACCACGAAGAACGCGAGCAGCAACGTCACGAGATCGCCGTAGGGGATGGCCCAGGCCTCGTGATTCTCGTGCTCTTCCTCGTGCCGCTTTCTCGCCATGGACTGGTTTCATGCTGTGGACTTGCGACCGTCGCGCCGCGCGCCACGTCACGTGTCAGTGAAGATAGCCTTGCAGCTTGGATTCGATGCTGCGGGGGTTCTCGCCTTGCGCGATCGAGATCAAGCCCTCGATTACCATCTCGCGTGCCTGCGTCTGCGCATGGATGGCACCCTTCAGCTTGCTCGCCATGGGCAGGAAGAACAGGTTGGCGAAACCAATGCCGTAGATGGTCGCCGTAAACGCCGCCGCGATGCCGTGCCCGAGCTTGCTGGGATCGGCAAGGTTCTGCATGACTGCCATCAGGCCGAGCACCGCGCCGATGATGCCGAGCGTCGGTGCATACACGCCCATGCCCTCGAATACCTTGGCTGCCCTGATATCCGCGTGCTCGCGGATCGTGAGCTCGACTTCCATGATCCCGCGAATGGTCTCGGGCTCGCTGCCGTCCACCACCAGCTGCATGCCCTTGCGGACAAAGTCGTCCGGCTCGGCCTCGAGCAGCGGCTCGAGCCCGAGCAGTCCCTGCTTGCGCGCGACGTTGCTCCACTCGACCATCTTCGCGATCAGTTCGTCCTTGCGCAGCATCGGCGGCCTGAATACCCAGGGAAGGATCCGGAGCGCCTGCTTCATCACGTTGAGCGGCGTCTGCAGGCAGATGGCCGCGACCGTTCCCACGATCACGATCATGAAGGCGGCCGACGACAGCAATGCGGACAGCCCCGCGCCCTTCAGCACGGCACCGACCAGCACGGCTACCAGTGCCAGCGCGACTCCGACCAGACTCAGGATGTCCAACGACCCTTCTCCACTCTCGCTATGCGGTCTCCTGCGCCCGAGGCCCATCTCGCGGCGCTACGCGTCAAGTTGATGCCCGTCTACATGCCGAGGCCGGAAAGCAAGGCATCGACATCCTGCTGTCCCGAAACGACCTTGCCATGTTCGACGCCGGGAACGACGGGGCCATGGCCCCGGGACGATGGCGCGGCAGCAGCCGTCACCCGCGCGGGATCAGCAGTCGACAGGCCCATCAGCCCGACGAGTACGGACTCGATTTCCGTTACGAGCTGCATGACGCCACGAATGATCTGGCCGCTGATGTCCTGGTAACCCTGGGCCAAGAGCACCTCTGCAAGGTTGTTGCGAACCTGCTCGCTGTCGGCCCGTGCGCCAGGCAGGAATGCATCCATGGCAACGAGCAGGATCTGGAAGTCCTTGTGCTCGACGCTCCGGTCGCGGAACTGCTGCCACAAAGGGAGGATCTCGGCGGCGCGGTTACCTGTTCGTTCGGCCAGCGGGCCAGAACGTTCGACAAGATCCAGGGTTGTATGCGCCGCCTCGTCGGTCAATTTCAGCACGTGCTCGAGGCGGTGCCGCGCATCCGGGACTTCCTTTTCAGCGAGGTCCGCCAGCCTCGAATCCACGCTGAAGCGGTCGAGCGCGAAGCGCAGGTTCTCGGTGAGCTCCCGCAAGTCCGACCGTAGCGAGCTCTCTCCGGCGATCGTCAGCTTGCCGAGCGCGGCCGCAAAGCCGGCTTCATTGCCCGCATGCATCGACTCCGTCAATGCGGCGACCGCGTGGCCGTATCTTTCCTTGAGGTCACTGTTGGCAGGCATGGCAAAGACTCACTTTGCGCCCGCGCGGCTCTCGAGGATCTTGTCGATCTTCTCCTTGAGTGTCCCGGCGGTGAACGGCTTGATCACGTAGCCGTTGACGCCGGCCTGCGCGGCTTCGACGATCTGCTCGCGCTTGGATTCGGCGGTGAGCATCAGCACCGGCATCTGCTTGAGCTTGGCGTCGGCGCGCACGGCCTTCAGCAGGTCCAGGCCAGGCATGCCGGGCATGTTCCAGTCCGTGATGAGGAAGTCGAAGCTGCCTCCTTGCAGCATCGGCAGCGCCGTCTGGCCGTCATCGGCCTCGGTGACGTTGGCATAGCCGAGGTCGTGCAGCAGGTTCTTGATGATGCGGCGCATCGTCGAGAAGTCATCGACCACCAGGAACTTCATGTCTTTGCTCACCGTCCTCACTCCCTCCGGACCCCGCCAGGGGATCCGGTGACTTCAATCCGTTTGACTGCCGCAGCACCGTCCGCTCACGCCGTCGTATCGACCGCATCCTCGCGCCACGACGAGAGCCTCGCCTTAAGCCGGGTCAGTGCCTGTCCATGCAATTGGCAGACGCGGGACTCCGTTACCTTCAGCACAGCCCCGATTTCCTTCAGGTTCAGTTCCTCATCGTAGTAGAGGGACATCACCAGCCGTTCGCGCTCGGGCAGCTCCGTGACCGCATGTGCCAGCGCCCTCTTGAACCCCTCGTCGACCGTGTCGGCAAACGGGTTCGCCTTCAGATCCACCGTGCGCACGAGCGGCGACTCCTCATCGCCGACAGTGGCATCGAGACTGGTCAGCCGACAGCTCGCCGCGTCCTGCATGATGTGGTGGTACTCGGCAACCGAGACCCCCATGCGTTGCGCCACATCGCCGTCCCGCGCTTCACGTCCCGTCTCGCATTCCACTTCGCGCATTGCGGCCGCCGCTGCGCGCGCCTTGCGGTGCACGGAACGCGGTGCCCAGTCCAGCTTGCGCAGTGCATCCAGCATCGCGCCCCGGATCCGGATGCCGGCGTACGTCTCGAAGCTCGCGCCACGGTCTGCCGTGAAATTCGCTGCCGCCTCCAGCAACCCCAACATGCCGGCCTGTATCAGATCATCGACTTCCACCGACGGTGGGAGTCGCCCCGCGAGATGGTAGGCAATGCGCTTCACCAGTTCCGCATGACGCGTAACCAAGCTGCCCGCATCCTTACCCTTTCGCCCCGCTTCGTAGGCACTGACGCTCACTGTACGACTTCCAGTCGGGGCGCAGCCCGGCGCACAAGACGCTCCATGAAGAACTCCAGGTTCCCGCGTGGACCGTCCGGCACAGGCCATTTATCGGCCCGGGCCGCCAGTTTCTTGAATCCAAGCGCCGCAGGACTCGACGGGTAGGCGAGCGCCACCGGCTTCTGCTCCCTGATCGAGCGCTGCAGGAACGGGTCTTCCGGAATTTCGCCGGCATATTCGAGGGTTACGTCCAGGAAGCGGGTCGTGACGCGTTCGAACCTGGCAAACAGCGCCTCACCCTGCCCGGGAGCCTTGGTACGGTTGGCAAGCACGCGGAAGCGGGAAACCCCGTGCTGGCGACTCAGGACTTTCACCAGCGCATACGCGTCGGTGAACGAGGTGGGCTCGTCGCAGATCACCAGCAGGACTTGCTGTGCCGCCTGTGTGAAGCGGAGTACGCCGTCCGCGATTCCTGCAGCGGTATCGACCACCAGCACGTCAATCTGCTGCGACAGTGAACTGAAGGCCTGCACGAGCCCCAGGTGCTGGGCAGTATCGAGGCTGGCCATCTCGGCAACGCCGGACGCCGCCGGCACGATCTGCAAGCCCTCGGGGGTTTTCACAATGATTTCCTCGAGCGTGCGCTCGCCGCTCAGGACATTCGCCAGCGTGTAACGCGGGGTCATGCCAAGCAGTACGTCGACGTTAGCGAGCCCGAGGTCGCCATCCAGCAGCAAGACGCGTCGACCGGCCGTAGTGAGTGCCGTCGCGAGATTGACAGCGACGCTGGTCTTGCCGACGCCGCCCTTGCCACCGGTGACGGCAATCACCTGCACGGGTCCCGGCGCGACGGATCGTTTCAAGCCTTCGATCTGGATTGATTTCATGTTTCTTCCATCAAGCAAGTGCATGCGCGACTCCCCCGAACCTGCGATGCAGGAGTTCCTCATCCGCCGTGGCGCCCGAGCGACGCGATAGCTCTACCGCCCGGACAATGAGCTGGTGCGCCCGGGCGGGCGCGAGATCCTCCGGCACACGCTGGCCTTCACTGACATAGGCCACTGCGATCCGCGAGCGGATCAGGGCCGAGAGCAACCCGCCCAGGCTCGTCGCCTCATCGAGTTTCGTCAGGACGCAGGTCCGCGGGCGCGCGGCGCCGTAGCGCGCAATCGCCTCTTCAATGGCACCGGCCTGCACGCTGGCACTCAGCACGAGAATCGACTCGAGCCGGGGATGCGCAGATGCCAGCGCGGTGATTTCCTCCAGATGCCTCACGTCCTTGGGACTGAGACCGGCGGTATCGACGAGGACGAGTCGGCGATCGGACAGCTTCGTCAGCACGCCGGCGAGTTCGCCGGCCCCATCCACGGAATAGGTCGTCACGCCGAGGAGACGCCCGAGCGTATGAATCTGGTCCTGTGCGCCAATGCGCACCGAATCTGCCGCGACCAACGCGATATCGCGCGGACCATGGCGCAGCACCCAGCGCGCAGCCAGCTTGGCGAGCGTCGTAGTCTTGCCTGCACCCGTCGGACCGACGAGGGCAAGCATGCCGCCGGTCTCGAGGTAACGGTCGCCGACGACGTCAATCCGCTTGGCAATCTGTGCCAGTGCCTGTCGATGAGCCTCTGCAAACTCGAAATGCCGTGGGGCTTGCGCGGTGATTTCTGCCACGAGTTCCTGGCCCAGGCCGAGATGGGTCAGTTCGCGAAGCAGTTCGGCGTGGACCGGCGCGCGACGGGTCAGATCGTTCCATGCAAGCGTTGCAACCTGGGTCTCGAGCATCTGCCGCAGACGCTTGAGTTCCGAATTCATCTCGTTCGACTGCTCGGCGGCCACTGTCGCCCGTTGCATCTGCGCTGCGAACGACGCCTCGACCTCTGCGCTCTCGGAGGCTGCGACGGCAGTCGGCACAACCGTGCGTCCCGGCGCTGCGGCCGCGGGGCTTCCGAAGGTGAGCGACTGTGTGGTTACGGTAGCCTCGTAGTCGACCGCTGCAGTGACCTCGACGCCGTCCTCGGTTCGCTGGGAAGACAGGATGACCGCATCGGGCCCCTGCTCTTCACGCACCAGGCGCAATGCCTGGCGCATATCCTTTGCGAGGTATCTCTTGATTCTCATGGGCGCGCTGCTCCGCTACGGCCGCTGTCGGCGGGGACCATCCCGCGCGAGGCCAAAGTGAAATGAACCTGTGTGTGCACTGTGTCTTTCATCTTTCTGCTTCCCTATGCCGGACGCGCTACCGCTACCGGCCCACCGCCGTCACCAGCCGTACCTTGCGGCTGTCCGGAATTTCGTTCCACGCAAGCACATGCATCGACGGCACGCTCGACCGCATGAAGCGGGCCAGCGTCTGCCGGAGCTGCGGCTGCACCAGCAGCACGGCGGGCTCGCCGCTCAGCTCCTGACGCTGTGCCGACTCTGCCAGGCGGCGCTGCAAGCGTTCGGCGAGGCCGGGTTCAAGTCCGGGACTCACGCCGCCACTGGCCAGCGAACCCTGCAGGAGCTGCTCAAGCTCCGGCTCCAGCGTGATCACGGGCAATTCGTCGTTGAGCCCGACGATGTCCTGCACGATCTGGCGACCGAGTGCGATGCGCACCTGCGACTGGAGGGTGGCGGTGTCCTGCGTCTTGCCGGCGTGCTCGGCGAGCGTCTCGACGATCGTGCGCATGTTGCGAATCGGCACCCGCTCCCCGAGCAGGCCCTGCAGGACGCGGACGACCGAACCGAGCGGCAGCAGGCGCGGAACAAGATCCTCGACCAGTTTCGGCGCCGTCTTTGCGAGCGTATCGAGCAAGTGCTGGACTTCCTCATGCCCGAGCAGCTCGTGGGCATGCGACTGCACGACATGACTCAGGTGCGTCGCAATCACGGTACTGGTATCGACCACGGTGTAGCCCAGCGTCTGCGCGTGATCGCGCTGGGACGGCTCGATCCAGACCGCCTCCATCCCGAAAGCCGGATCACGGGTCTCGATGCCGTTCAACTTGCCGAAGACGCGGCCCGGATTGATCGCGAGGTCGCGCTCCGGATAAGCGACGCCTTCGCCCACCGGAACGCCGGCGAGATTGATGCGATAGGTGTTGGGCGCCAGCTCCAGGTTGTCGCGGATGTGGACGACCTGCACGAGGAATCCCAGGTCCTGCGACAGCTTGCGACGAACCCCGCGGATGCGAGCGAGCAGATCTCCGCCCTGGGCACGATCGACCAGCGGCACGAGGCGGTAGCCCACTTCGAGTCCGATGATGTCGACGGGCGGCACGTCTTCCCACGAGAGGTCCTTGGAATCGTTCACCGGAGCGGGCGGCGGCGCGATCTCCTCGACGACCGGCTCGGCCTGGTTGCGGCGATGGAGCATCCATGCACCGCCACCGCACAACGCCGCCATCATGAGGAAGGCCATATTCGGCATGCCGGGGATGATGCCCATGACAGCCAGCAATCCCGCGGCCACGGCCAGGGCACGAGGCTGCCCGAACAACTGGCGCGCGAGCTCGCCGCCCATGTCCTGGGCCTTGGACATGCGCGTGACGATGATGGCCACAGCGGTCGACAGCAACAGCGCAGGGATCTGGGCGACCAGGCCGTCGCCGATCGTCAGCAACGTATAGGTCCTGGCCGCCTGCGAAAACGGCAGGTCGTGACCCATCGTGCCGATGGCGATGCCACCGACAATGTTGATCAGCACAATGAGGATGCCCGCCGTGGCGTCGCCCCTCACGAACTTGCTTGCGCCATCCATGGAGCCGTAGAAGTCCGCTTCCTCGCGGACCTCCACCCGGCGCTTGCTCGCCTGTTCCTGGGTAATGACGCCCGCATTCAGGTCGGCGTCGATTGCCATCTGCTTGCCCGGCATGGCGTCGAGGGTAAAGCGGGCCGTCACCTCGGAGATGCGCCCGGAACCCTTGGTGACCACGACGAAGTTGATGATGGTCAGGATCGCGAAGACGATGACGCCGACGATGTAGTTGCCGCCGATGACGAACTCGCCGAAAGATTCGATGACCTGTCCGGCCGCGCCGGTGCCCGTGTGGCCATGCAGGAGCACGACACGGGTCGATGCCACGTTCAGCGCGAGCCGCAGCAGCGTTGCGAGCAGCAGGACCGAGGGGAACGCACCGAACTCCAGCGGCCGCGCGACGTAAAACACTGCCATCACGATGACGAGCGACAACGCGATGTTGAAAGTGAAAAGAACGTCGAGCGCCATGGGCGGCAACGGCAACACCACCATCGCGAGGACGGCAAGCAAGCCGAGGGGCACGCCCAGGCCGGCGCGAATGACATCGCGCATCGAAGGCATGGCTTGCGGATTCGCGGCCATCAGTATTCACCTTCCGGCATGACGGCTTCGACGGCAGGCGGCACAGGCGGCTTGGCGCCGGCGCGACGAGCATCCTGAAGCTGGTAGACATAGGTCAGGACCTGCGCCACGGCGGCATACAGCTTGGCCGGGATCTCGCCGCCGATATCGACATGGCGGAACAGGGTTCTTGCGAGCGGCGGCGCCTCGAACAACGGGACGCCGTGCTCTGCAGCCAGCTCGCGAATCTTCGCCGCCACATGATCCGCGCCCTTGGCGACAACGACGGGAGCACGCATGCGATCCTCGTCATAGCGCAACGCCACGGCGAAGTGGGTCGGGTTCGTGATGACGACGCTGGCTTTCGGGACTTCGTGCATCATCCGGCCGCGGGCCACCTCCTGCTGCATCGAGCGGATCCGGTTCTTGAGCTCCGGTGAGCCTTCCTGCTCCTTGTGCTCGTCGCGCAGTTCCTGCTTGGACATGCGCAATTGTTTGGCGTGGCTCCACAGCTGGAACGGCACATCCACCCCGGCGATCAGGATGAGCGAGGCCGACATCAGGAGCAGCGCCTTGCCACTCAGCGTGAACGCGTGGCTGATCGCGAGCGGGATTGGCTCGCGGCCCAGCCCGATGAGCATTGACGTGTCATTCCAGAGCACGAGCACCGCGACGAGTCCGACGACGCCGAACTTGGCGATGGCCTTCGTCAGCTCCATGACGCTGTTGACGGAGAACATCCGGCCGATGCCGGTCAGCGGATTGAGGCGACTGAAGTCAGGCATCAGTGCAGATGTGCTGAAAGTCATGCTGCCCATCGCGAGCGGAGCGAGGATCGCAGCGAGCACGATGACGCCAAGAATCGGCGCGCACGCCTGCAACGCGTCCAGAAATGCGCCTTCCAGCGCGGGGACCATCACCGACTCGTCCATGGCCGCGTCACGGGAGATCGCGAGCGTAGAACCCATCAACGAATGCATCCGCGACGCCAGCGCGCCGCCCATCATGTAGAGCGCCGTGCCGCCGGCAAGCGTGACCGCCGCTGCGTTGAGCTCGCGCGAGCGGGGTACCTGGCCTTTCTTCCGGGCGTCTTCAAGACGCTTCGGACTGGCGCGTTCGGTACGGTCTTCGTTTTCCTGTTCTGCCACGGTGCGCTCCTATGCAGGCAACCGCAGGAGTGACCGGACCAGGTCCAGTGCTTCGCCGATCAGATCGATGAAGCTGGTCTGCACGGACGGGAGTCCCGCCAGCAGGATCACGAGGCCGAAAATCAACGTGATCGGGAAGCCGACCGCGAACAGGTTCAGGGTCGGTGCGGCACGGCTCATGACGCCGAAGCCGAGGTTCACGACCATCAGCGCCGTCATGCCAGGCAATGCGACCGCGAGCGCGCCGGAGAACAGCTGGCGTCCCCAGGTCACGACCATCCACAGTCCGTCGCGACCGAGTCCCTCGCCACCGACCGGCAGCGTACCGAACCCGTCCACCAGCGTGCGGATCAGGGCAAGGTGGCCATTCAGCGCGAGGAAAGTCAGGGTGACGAGCAGCATGTAGAACTGGCCGAGCACCGGCGTGCTGGCGCCACGCATGGGGTCGACGTTGAAGGCGAACGACAATCCCATGCTGTTCGACAGCAACTGGCCGCCCATGGCGAGCGAGTCGAAGATGACCTGGAGGATGAAACCCATGGCGAGGCCGATGAGGACCTCGTTGGCCGTGACCACGACGCCCGCGCCCGACAGTGCAGTCACTCCCGCAGGCACCGTGATCATCGGGGCGATCAGCAAGGCGATCGCACCCGCCAGGATCAGGCGGGTCTGTGGCGGCACGAATCGTGCGCCGAAGATCGGGGCCACCATCAGGCACGCACCGATCCGCAGGAACGGCCAGAACAGCTGGCCGATCCAGGTTTCGAGTTGTGCTGTGGTGAGCGTGATCATCTTGATGTTCCGGTGTTTGCCGTTGGCACTCAGCCGACCAGCCCCGGAATGCTCTCGAACAGCTCGCGCGTGTAGCTGATCATCAGCTTCAGCATCCACGGGCCGGCCACCACCAGCGCAACGGCCATCGCGATCAGCTTCGGGATGAACGACAGGGTCATCTCGTTGATTTGCGTGGCCGCCTGGATCACGCCCACGAGGAGGCCCACGACGAGTGCAGTCAGCAGCAGCGGCGCAGACAGCATCAACGTGATCTCGAGGGCACGCTGGCCGATGGTCATCACGGTTTCAGGTGTCACGAGTAGAAGCTCCCGGCCAGGGTTCCCATGATCAGGGACCAGCCATCCACGAGGACGAACAACATGATCTTGAAGGGCAGCGAGATCAGCACCGGCGAGAGCATCATCATGCCCATCGACATCAGCACGCTCGCGACGACGAGATCGAGGATCACGAACGGAATGAAGATCAGGAAGCCGATCTGGAAAGCCGTCTTCAATTCGCTCGTCGCAAACGCGGGAACGAGGATTCGCAGCGGCACGTCGTCAGGCGTGGCGTAGCCGGTTCCACCCGAGATCTTCACGAACGTGGCGATATCGCTCTCGCGCGTCTGGTCGAGCATGAACTTCCGCAGCGGCACGATGCCCTTGTCGAAGGCCCCCATGGCGTCGAGCGTGCCCGCCATGTACGGCTGCACCGCGTCGGCATTGATCTTGTCCACCACCGGCGACATGACAAACAGCGTGAGGAACAGCGACAGGCCGATGAGAACCTGGTTCGGCGGCGCCTGCCCGGCACCCAGGGCCTGCCTCAGGATGGCGAGCACGATCACGATGCGGGTAAAGGCCGTCGTCATCAGCAGGATGGCCGGCAGCAGCGTCACTGCCGTCATCAACGCCAGTACCTGCAGCGTCAGCGAGTACGTCTGTCCGCCTGAGGCGGCTGTCTGCACGGTGACTGCGGGGATGCCTTGCGCGAGCGCGCCGATGGGCAACAGCAGCAGGAGCAGCAGGAAGCTCTTCAATCGGCTCATGACAGCCCCAGGCTCTTGCGCAGCAGGGACTTGAAGTTCGGGGCATCCGGCTGGCCCGAAGGGACAGCGGTCGACGTGACAGACTCCTGACCGTTCAGGGGCTCGGCCAGCACGTGCAGCGTCGTCACCCTGCCTGGCGCCACGCCGAGCAGCAGTTGCTGCCGGCCGACCTGGACGACCACGGCCCTTTCCTTTGCACCGAGCGCGACGCTCGTGATGACCTTGATCGAGCCGGCCTGGCCGCCGCCGAAACTGCGCAGGCGCTGCATGAGCCACGCTGCGGCAAAGACGGCCGCCAGCACGATGGCGAGCGCGATCGTCACCTGCACGAAGCTGCCCGCGCCCGTCGCAGGCACAGCCGTTGCCTTGGGAGCCGCGAACAGCGGGCTCTCGGCGGCGACCGACTGCAGGGACAGTGCGGAGGCGGCAATCGCGAAGATTGTTGATTTGGTGCTCAACGGGATTACTTCAGTTTGCGGATGCGCTCGGCGGGACTGATGACATCCGTCAGGCGGATACCGAACTTCTCGTTGACGACGACGACCTCGCCGTGGGCCACGAGCGTGCCGTTCACGAAGACATCGAGCGGTTCGCCGGCCGCACGGTCCAGCTCGACGACCGAGCCCTGGTTCAGCTGCAGCAGGTTGCGGATGCTGATGCGCGACCGCCCTACTTCGAGCGAGAGCGTGACCGGCACATCCAGGATGACTTCAAGGTTGACGTCCTGGCCGCCGGCCTGGCCGCCGTCCGCCTTGAGCGTTTCGAATTCAGCGCGCGCAGGCGCTTCAGCAGTGTTGGCGTTCATGGAGTCTCCGTACGATCAGGATGCTTTGTGGTTGCCGAACGCGGTCGGCTTGTGGCGGCGGATGCGCTCGTCGAGCTTCACCGCCTGCTGGTTGCGGGACATGCCGAAGCCGCCGCGGAAGATCGGTACTTCCTCTGCGAGCAGCGTGACCTTGCCTTCGAAATCACAGGGGATGACGTCCCCGGGCTTCAGGTTCAGGAGATCGGCCAGCTTCAAGGTCGAGCGACCGAGCAGCGTCGAGAGCTGCACTTCGGCGTCTTCCACTTCCTCGCGCAACGCGCTGCCCCAGCGGTCGTCGTGGTCGGCGCGGTCGCTCTGGACACCGGCGTCGAGCAGCTCGCGCAGCGGCTCCAGCATCGAATACGGCATCGTGACATGCAGGTCGCCGCCACCGCCGTCGAGCTCGATGTGGAACTTGGTGATCACGACGATCTCCGTCGGGCTGACGATGTTCGCGAAGTGCGGGTTGATCTCGGAATTGAGGTACTCGATCTCGATCGGCGAAACGTGGGTCCAGGCCTCACGGAGATCCGTGAACGCGAGCTTCAGCATCATGTGGATGATGCGGGTCTCGGTGGCCGTGAACTCACGGCCCTCGATCTTCGCGTGGCGACCGGTGCCACCAAAGAAATTGTCGACGACTGCGAATACCAGCTTCGGGTCGATGACCGCCAGCGCTGTCCCGCGGAAAGGGTTGAACTTGATCAGGTTCAGGCTGGTCGGCACATGCAGCGTATGCACGTACTCGCCGAACTTGCTCATCTGGATGGGGGCGACGGAAATTTCCGGCGAGCGACGCAGCATGTTGAACAGGCTGATGCGGAACAGGCGCGCGAAACGCTCGTTGATCATCTCGAGGGTGGGCATCCGGCCACGCACGATCCGCATCTGCGTGGCGAAGTCGTAGCCTCGCGCCTCGCCCGGCGCTGCCGACGGCTCGGTGCTGACCGCGCCGCTGTCCACCCCGTGGAGCAGCGCGTCGATCTCGTCCTGGTTCAGGATGTCCTGGTCGGCCATGGCGGGTCCTACTGCATCACGAAGCTGGTGAAGAGCACGGACTCGACGGCTTCGCCTTCGCCGCCGTTCGTCTGGATCACATGGCGGACCGCCTCAAGGGCCTCATGCTGCAGCTTCTCCTTGCCCTCGCGCGAAGAGAGCGTCGCGTATTCCTGGTTGCTGAGCAGCAGCAACACGTCGTTGCGGATGACGGGCTTGTGGGTTTCCAGTTCTTCGGCAATCTTGGGATCGCGGGTCATGACCTCGATGGCCACTTGCAGGAAGCGGGCCTTGCCACCGGAGTCGAAATTCACGACGAAGGGCGGCTCGAAGGCGACATAGACCGCCGGAGCAACCACTGCCTTCTTCGCTTCCTTGCCCTCTTCGCCTTCCTTGCCCTTGCCCAGGAAGAACCAGGCACCGCCACCGGCACCAGCCAGCACCACCACTGCCGCAAGGATCAGGGGCAGTTTGCTTTTCTTCTTGGCCGCGGGTGCGGCCTCTGCGGGTTCGGCTTCGGACATCTCGGTACTTCCTTTTCAAGCGTGGGCCTGTTGAACGGAAGCAAGAAAAGCAAGCTGCGTGCCAGCAACCTGAACGCGACTCCAAGACGATGTATTTAATGGCTTTTGTTGGAAATTCGGAGTGTGATCTGGGACACACTCGCAGGGCAGCGACGGAAAATTGGCGCTGTGATTTCGAGGCGGTCAGCCGCCTCGAAACAGGAGATCAGGCATACGCATCGACAAGGCCGCGCCTTGAGGCGAGCTGCATGCCCGGATCGGTGCTGGCGATGCCTTCCGCGCCGGTGCCGTGAGTCACCGTGCCGGCGGCCTGGCGCCCTGGCTCCCGCGGGGACTGGTTGAATACGCCGGACTGGGAGAGCGACATACCCTGCGCCGCAAACATCTCGCGCAGCCTGGGCAGCGCCTGCTCGAGCGCAGCCCGGGTGTCACTGTTCGTCGATCCGAACCACACGCTGGCCTGGCTGTCCTGGACCGAGATCTGGACCTCGAGCGGCCCGAGGTGCTCAGGAGACAGGCGCAGCGACGCGACGGAATGACCCTTGTCGGCCATGAGATGCAATTGCGCCCCGAGCTCGTCCGACCAGCCGGGCGCGCCGACGGGTGTGTGGATCTGGCGTGAGGCTGGTGTGTCGGCCGGCACCGTCCGGGCGGCAGCGCTCGCGTCTGTCGCCGATGGCTGCGACAACGCGCCCTGGAGACCGACTGCCGACGCATCAGCGGCCGGCCCCTGCAGTGCCATACCCGACCCACCGCCCAGCCGATCCAGCAAGGTCGTTTCGGTGTCGACCGATCCTCCCAATGCGCCTGCCGCAGCATCAGTCAGTGCAGCCAACGCATCGCCACTGTCGCCCGGCTGACGAGCCAGCTGCTGGGCTGCGCGGATGTCTGCGGGTTGAACGGCCGGGAACAGGATGGGCGCAACCAATGCGGCCGCCCCATCGGGCAAGGGTACGTCGTCAGGCACATCACCCGCGGCGTCATCGAGCAGTTGCGACACCACGCCCGCTCCACCCGTGGCCGCCACTTCGGCGGGATCCTGCGGCGTCAGCAGCTGCATCAGCGTACCCAGGAATCCTCCCTCGGGGGCAGCCTTGTCCGCGGACGCGTCGGTGGCAGGCTGCGCGGTCGGAGCCGCTGCCGGAGGTGTGATCGGAAGGCCAGTCGCAACCATCATGAAGTCTCTTCGTGTTCGCAGGGAGTGGTCAGGATCCATTCGAGCCGCGTGAGCCCGGCGAGCGCTGGGCCCGCTCATCGGAATCGCGCTGGTCTCGACGCTCTTCAGCGTAGTGTTCTTCCGCGCGCCACCGATCCATGACGTTGCCGACCGCCTTGGCATGTTGCGCGGCCTGCTGCCACCTCTGTTCGACGGCGTCGCGCTCGAGACGGACCTGCAGGAGAAGCTGGGTCTGCTGCTGGATGGCCTGGGTCAGGCGGGCGAGAAAGATCTGGTAGTCGCGCAGGCTGGCGGCGCCGGTGCCCTGTCCGGCACGCGCAGCGAAATCCCTCGCGTAGTCCGCGTGGTAGCGCTCGAGCTCACCCAGCTTCGCCTCGTGCTCGGCCACGCGCTTCTCGATCGCCGCGAGCTGCTCTGCCTGTTGGCGTTCGCGCTCGTCGATGACGCGGCCCGCAGGCGCAAGGCGCTTGCTGCGGGTCATTTCCGGGCCTCACTGCGAGGGGCGGCTTCCGGGTCCTCCGCCAGCACCGCGGCCAGCTCGCGCAAGCTGGTGGCGAAATCCACCTGTTCGAACATGTCCTGCTGCAGGAACCGCTGCAGGCGCGGCCAGAGGGCAATGGCCGCATCGACTCGGGGATCGCTGCCACGCTGGTAGGCGCCGATTGCGATGAGATCACGATGGTGATGGTAGGTCGCCAGCACCTGGCGGAAACGTTGTGCCAGGCGGCGGTGGTCGTCATCGGCGATGTCATGCATCACGCGACTCACCGACGCCTCGATGTCGATGGCAGGATAGAGCCCTGACTCCGCGATCTTTCTCGACAGCACGATGTGGCCGTCGAGAATGGCGCGGGCTGCATCGGCGATCGGGTCGTTCTGGTCGTCGCCTTCCACGAGCACCGTATAGAACGCCGTGATCGAGCCGCTGCCCGCCGAACCGTTGCCTGCCCGCTCCACGAGCTGCGGCAGCTTTGCGAAGACCGACGGCGGATAGCCCTTGGTCGCGGGCGCCTCGCCGATCGCAAGGCCGATCTCGCGCTGCGCCTGGGCGAACCGCGTCAACGAATCCATGATGAGCAGGACGCTCGCACCCTGGTCGCGAAAATACTCGGCCACGGACGTCGCGAGCCAACTCCCGTGCAGCCGCATGAGCGGCGGCGTGTCTGCAGGCGTTGCCACGACGACGGCGCGCTGCCGGTCGGCGGGACCCAGGATGCCTTCGACGAACTCCTTCACTTCACGGCCGCGCTCGCCGATCAGGCCGACGACGATGACGTCTGCGCTGGTGTAGCGGGCCATCATGCCGAGCAGCACGCTCTTGCCGACGCCGCTGCCCGCGAACAGGCCGATGCGCTGCCCCCGTCCGACGGTCAACAGCGAGTTGATCGCGCGGACGCCGACGTCGAGGGGCTCGGTAATGGGCTGGCGCGCGAGGGGGTTGATCGGGATTCCGGTTAGGCGCATGGGATCTTCGCAGATCAGTGGCCCAAGCCCGTCGAGCGGCTGTGCCGCACCGTCGATGATCCGGCCCAGCATCTGCGGACCGATCTTCACGTTGCCCGACGAGGACCTCGGGATGACCCGCGCGTTGGGACGCAAGCCATGGCTGTCCCCCGTCGGCATGAGGTAGAGATGCTCGCCGCCGAAGCCCACGACTTCGGCCTCGATGCGCGCGCCGTTGCTGGCCAGCACGTCGCAGTAGTCGCCGATGGCTGCCTGGCAGCCTGTTGCCTCCAGGGTCAGCCCCACCATGCGCGTGAGATAGCCCTCGACCGGGGGTGGTTCGAGGGTATCGACACGGCGCTGGTAACGCGCGAGATTCGCCGACCACTGTACATGGCGGTCTGCAATGCGCTCCTGGGCGGTTCCCTTGGCGTTCAAGTCTGCGCCTCCCGGCCTTCCGTGTTGCGCTCGTCACCGAGCAAGGAACTGAGCGCAGCGCCCAGCCGCGTCTCGAGCCTTGCATCGATCTGCGAATTCTCGGTCGTTACGCGGCACCCGCCGCGGCTCTGCACGGGATCCTCGACGATGCTCCAGGCCCGATCGGCAGTCGTCTCGGCAAGCTTCTCGCGCAGCAGGCCGGCGTCCTCCGGATGGAGATGGACGCGAACGTTCCGCGCCGCGATCGGCAGCAACGCCACGGTGTCGCGGACGATGCCGATCACCTGCGAGGGGTCGGCCTTGAGTTCGCGTCGCACCAGCTGCTTGGCGAGCGTGAATGCCAGCATCACGAGCTGCCGTTCCATCTCCGAATCGAGCTGCTTGAGCGGCTGCGCGAGCAGGTCGAGGATCGAATTCAGTCGACTGGCCTGCCGCTCGAGCTCGGCGCGCCGAGTCTCGATATCCATCCTGGCAGCCGCGAGGCCGGCTTCCTTGCCCTCGGCAAAGGCTTCTTCCCATGCCGCGCGTTCGAGCTCCTCGAGTTCGCCGACGCTGAGTCGGTTGCGGCGGTGGATGGAGGGCCCTTCGACTGTCGGCAGCGACCAGCGCTCGACACCCACGGAGCCTGCCCGGGCCTGCACTTCAGACATACGCTTCGCCACCCTTGCCGCCCAGCGCCAGGGTTCCGGCCTCGGCCATCTTGCGGGCCACGGCCAGCACTTCCTTTTGCGCGGCTTCCACTTCACTCAGCTTCACGGGCCCCTTTGCTTCCAGGTCGTCCTTGAGCATTTCCGCGGCACGCTGGGACATGTTCTTGAAGATCTTTTCCTTGAGCTCCTCCTCGGCGCCCTTCAAGGCGAGCAGCAGGCGATCGCTCTGGACCTGGCGCAGCAGCTCCTGCATGCCGCGGTCGTCGATTTCGAGCAGGTTGTCGAAGACGAACATCAGGTCCTGGATGCGGGTGCTCAGTGCTTCGTCCGACTTCTGGATCTGCTCCATCAGCGTCGTGCCTGCCGTCATGTCCATCAGGTTGACGATGTTGGCCGCCACCTTGACCCCACCCAGCCCGGACGACGTGCCACCGCCGTTGCCGGCGAACTGCTTTTCCATGATTTCGTTGAGTTCCGACAGGGCGGAAGGCTGGATGCCGTCCAGGGTCGCGATGCGCATCACCACGTCGGCGCGAACGCTGTCTGGCAGCAACGACAGCACCCCCGCAGACTGGTCGGGATCGAGGTACGACAGCACGATGGCAACGATCTGGGGATGTTCGAAGCGGACGATTTCCGCGACTGCCTTGGGTTCCATCCACTTGAGGGCCTCGAGGCCCTTGCTCGAGCGTCCGACCAGGATTCGGTCGATGACGCCCGATGCCTTGTCTTCGCCAAGCGCATTGATCATCACCCTGCGGATGTAGTCATCCGAGCCAACGCCCAGAGAGGTCTGGTTCTCAAGCACGGTACTGAACCTGGTCAGCACGCCGCTGACCTCGTCACGGGATACGTTGGCCATCTGGGCCATCGCGGAACCAACTTTCTGCACGTCCTTCGCACCCATGTGCTTGAGTACTTCGGCCGCTTCCTGCTCGCCCAACGTCAGCAGCAGCATCGCGGCGCGTTCGGTGCCGCTCCTGCCGCCCTTGGCCGTTTCTTTCTCACTCATCTTCGGCTACCCACGTCTTTACAACCTGCGCTACGCGCCTGGGATCCTGCTGTACCAGCGTGCGGGCCTGCGCCACTTGCTGTTCGTAGGCGAGCGGCTTGCCGCCGGCAGCGCCCTGTTGGGCTCCACCCTGCGCGGCTCCAGCGGCTCCTCCAGCTGCAGCAGCATCACCCTGGGCCGCCTGCAACTGCGTCCTGACGGGCACCTTGGCCGAGGCCAACAGGCCACGCGTCAACGGCTTGAGCACGACGAATACGAGGACCAGGAGAACGATCAATCCGGCAGCCAGCTTGATGAGGTCCTGGACCCACGGCTTCTCCCAGATCGGCGCCGCTTCAAGCGGTTCGACCGGCTCGATGAGATCCGGATGGAACGGCGCATTCATGACGTTCACGCTGTCGCCGCGGGTCTGGTCGAAGCCCACCGCGTCCTTCACCAGTCGCGTCAGGTTCTCGACTTCCTCGGCGGAGAGTGGCGTCGCAGCCGGTGCAGCGGCAGGCGGTGCGGCGGGATCAGCCGGCGCACCGGGTGCCTGTGCGGGCACCGCGGCCGCTGGTGGATTGTCCACGATCACGGCGACCGAGAGCCGCTTCAGACGACCGGCGGGCAGTCGCGTGTGGCTCACCGTGCGGTCGATTTCGTAGTTGCGAGTGGTCTGCTTCGACTGGCTCTGCGGCTCCGTGCTGGTTGCATTCGCCGCATCCTGCGCGCCAGCTGCCTGGCCCGGCGGCAGTACCACACCCGGCGCAGGAGGCTGGTTGGACAGCGCACCGGGCACGCCCTGAGGACCCGAGCCGTTGGTCGATGACTGCTCCGCGAGGTTCTCGCTGCGAACCACCGCGCTCTCGGGCGTGTACTTCTCGCGCGCCTCCTCGGTGACGCCCATCTCGACGTCGACCGCGACCTGAGCGCGTACTCGCCCGGCACCGACCAGCGGCGTCAGGAGTTGCTCGATGCGCTGGACGTAGTCCTCCTCAAGGCGGCGTGCGAACTCAAACTGCTTGGTGGGAAGTCCACCAAGCGCTTCGTCGCTGTTGGGTGATGATAGCAGTCGGCCCTGCTGGTCAACGACGGTTACCTGCCCCGCTTCGAGCTCCGGAACACTCGAGGCCACCAGGTTGATGATGGCGGTCACCTGCTCTGATTCCAGTCGACGCCCCGGCTTCAGCTGCAGGAAGACCGACGCACTCGGGGCCTGTCGGTCCCTGACAAAGGCAGATTGCCGCGGGAGCGCGAGATGGACGCGCGCGCCCCCCACCGCCTGTAGGCTCGTGATGGTCTTTGCGAGTTCGGTTTCAAGGGCATGCTGGTAACGGGCGTTCTCCATGAACTGGCTGACCCCGAACCCCGGATCCTTGGACATGACGGCGAAGCCCGCATTGTCGCCTTCAGGCAGGCCCTGTCCCGCAAGCTGCAGGCGCACGCTTTGAATCTGGTCGGCAGGAACGGAAATGGCACCCGAGCCGGGATCCAGCTTGTAGGGCACTTTGGCGGCATCCAGGGCTTGGACGACCTGCGAAGAATCCTGGTTCGTCAATCCGGCAAACAGCAGGCCGTACGTCGGGCCCTTGGTCCAGATGGCTACGCCGACGCCGGCTGCGATGGCCGCAGCAACCCCGATCAGCAGCATGATGGGCTTCATTCCCGTCCCGACGCGATAGGCCATCGGCAACGTTGCGGCTTCAGCACTCATGCGCGCACTCCCTGCAACTGCAACAGCGCTTGCGGGCTGCCAATGGAGCGTCGCGGCGCGCCCTGCCTCGGCTCACCAACGGTCACGGGATCTTCACGGTTACTGATCATCATCCATCCTCAAGTCTGCGTACGACTGTCTATCCGGGCCGTCTGGCCTAGATAGGCATGTTCATGATTTCCTGGTATGCGCTGACCATGCGATTGCGCACCTCGGTCAAGGCGCGGAACGACACGCTGGCCTTCTGCATCTCGAGCATCACCTGCGGCAGCTCGATGCCCGGGGTACCGCGTTCGAAGGCTGTCGCCATGCGGCTTGCGCTTTGCTGCGCCGAGTTGACCTGCTCGATGCCCTGGCGCATCAACTGTGCGAAGCCGGAGTTCGCGACCGAACCCGCGCCTTGAGCGGCGTCTGCCATCGCCGGCTTCGCGGCGCCCGCACTCGCCTGTGCCGACAGCGAACGGATTTGCGAGAGAACCCGGTCGATTTCCATGGTGCTCATGCCGCAGGGACCTCGATTCCGGAGTTCCTGAGCCGCGCCAGTTTGTATCTCAGCGTGCGCGGGCTGATGCCAAGACGTTCGGCAGCGGCCTGGCGACTGCCCCTGCCGGCACGCAGCGCCTGCAGGATCAGTTCGCGCTCCACACTTTCGATCGAACCTGCAAGGTCCGGCTGGTCTTCGATGTGCGCGTCGGCAGACACCGGCTTGGCGGGCTTCTGGAGGGCGCGCGGACTGTCGAACATCTCGAAGTGGATATGCTCGATCTCGATGATCGGTCCATTCACGAGGATCAGTGCCCGCTGGACCAGGTTGTCCAGTTCTCGCACGTTGCCCGGCCACGGATAGGTCAGCAGCACATGTGCGGCGTCCGCGCTGAGCGCAGGAATGCGTTCACCGGGTCGGCACCGCTGCGTCAGCAAGCGCATCGCGAGCGGCAGGATGTCGTCCCGGCGCTCCCGCAACGGGCTGACGCACAGGGGAAATACGTTCAACCGATAGAAAAGGTCCTCCCGGAACCGCCCCGCGGCGACTTCGGTCCGGAGATTGCGGTTCGTGGTGGCGAGGATGCGCACGTCGAGCGCCACCGTGTTGCGGCCACCCAGGCGCTCGACCTCACGCTCCTGGATCACCCGCAGCAGCTTGGCCTGCAGCCCAAGTGGCATCTCGGTGATTTCGTCGAGCAGCAACGTGCCGCCCTGCGCCTGTTCGAACTTGCCGGCATGCGTTGCATGCGCGCCGGTAAACGCGCCGCGTTCGTAGCCGAAGAGCATTGCCTCCAGCATGTTTTCCGGGATGGCCGCGCAATTGACGGCGATGAACGGTCCATTGCGCCTGGGCGATTGGGTATGGATGAAGCGGGACAGGACTTCCTTGCCGGTTCCCGACTCTCCGGCGATGAGTACCGTGCAGTCGCTGGCGGCAACCCGTCGGGCCAGTTCGACAAGGTCCCGCGAGCTCTGCGCGCACGCGACGAGGTCGGCTTCGGCGCGCCGCATGCTGGCCGTGACGGCCGGCGTGTCCGCTTGGAACTCCGGGATGACTCCCGACTGATCGACGCTCATTCAGACTCCCGGTGGGCGAGATGGAGGTGCCCGGGAAGTCAGATAGCAAGTTCTATGCCGCGATTTGCCGGGAGGCAGTCTGTTGCCGCCTGCGCGGCCATCCGGATGTCGCGGATGTGCGGCGAATCACAATCGGGGGTAGCCGGGAGAACGGCTCGGGCGTCAGGACGGGGACTTTTGTACGGCCGCCAACACGCACAGCGCGAGGCGGCAAGGCCTTGCCGTCAAAGTTCCGTCGCTTCCTCGCCCACGGCCAGGTCGAACTTGCGGAGCTTTTCGACCAGCGTCGTCCGGCGCAGGTTTAGAAGACGGGCGGCGTGGGCTACGGTGCCGCCGGCACGGTCAAGTGCTTGCTGGATCAGCGCGCGCTCGATGTTGTACATGTGCTCCTTGAGGTCCAGCCCGTCCGGTGGCAGCTGTGATAAGGAGGCGGTGCGGAGCCCGCTCCAGTCGTCATCGGCCGCGATCAGCGCCTCGACGGCGCTCGGCTTCAGCTCGGGAAGCGACCCTGCAGCGACCGGGACTTCATTTGCTGCGACCGCCTCGGCCTCGATCTCGTCTTCAGGCAGCCATCCGGTGGGCTGGTACTTGAGCGGAAGATCCCGCACCCCCACGACCCGGTCCGGCGAAAGGATGGAAAGTCGCTCGACCAGATTGCCGAGCTCCCGCACGTTGCCCGGCCAGGAATACTCCTGCAGGGCCTTGAGCGCTGGCGCCGACAGCTGCACTCTGCCCCGGCCCTCCGCCTGGTTGTGTTCGACGAAGTCGGTCAGCAAGGCGCCGAGATCCTCGATGCGCGCGCGCAGGCTGGGCAGCTCGATCGGGAACACGTTCAGTCGGTAGAAAAGATCCTCGCGGAAGGTGCCCCGGCGGATGGAGTCCTCCAGGTTGCGATGGGTGGCCGCGATGATCCTGACGTTGCAGCGAATCGGCACATGGTTGCCGACCCGTTCGAAGATGCGTTCCTGCAGTACCCGCAGCAGCTTGACCTGCATCGGCAGGCTCATGTCGCCGATCTCGTCCAGGAACAGGGTGCCGCCCTCGGCAATCTCGAACCGGCCCTTGCGTGCAGTCACCGCCCCGGTGAACGAACCCTTCTCGTGACCGAACAGCTCGCTCTCGAGCAATTCAGCGGGGATGGCACCGCAGTTGATTGCGACGAACGGACGCTGCCGCCTCGGACTCGAATCATGGATGGCCCGTGCCACGAGCTCCTTGCCGGTTCCCGACTCGCCGAGGACCAGCACGCTGGAATCGTGGGCGGCGACCTGGCGGATCAGCCGCGATACGTCGCGAATGGCGACGGACGAGCCCGTAGGCATACGGACATCGGAAGTTGCAGCGAGGCTGGTCGCGGGGCCGCGGAGTGCGGCGGCCAACGCGGAGTTCTTGAAGGGGAATGGCAACCGGGTGACCCGGGCGCTACCCGCCGCAGCGATCACCTGGTCCGCAACATCTCTGGGGCCGTACGCAACAACCCTTACATCGCTGAGGTACCCCCTCAGGGCATGGCCTAGTTCCCGCCAATCGGGCGCGTCTGCAACGTCGCCGATCAACAGCGCCTGACGCGAACTGGGAGACTGGATCATCGTCCGCATGAGCGCTGCGTGGTCGATCAGCAGCGGCTCGAGATCAAGGAGCCTGAGCGCGTCGGCGACGGCCGCTGCGCGGTCGATATCGCAGTCGTAGACGACCACGGCACGTTCTAGTGCACCCATGGCGCCTCGCTTTCACAACGGTCCGCCGAACGCCCGGCGTGCGCAACGGCAGATTCGAGATCGGGCCCGAGCGACTGATCGTTCATTGGTCTGGTGGCGAAAATCCTGTTTCTTGTGGCCCGGAACGCTTCCATGCCTTCCTTGGGGTTAGCAGCATACGGATTAACAGCATGGATTGCATTATGAAAAACGTTCACGGGTAGCAACCTGACCCGCGAAGGCATCGGCTGACATGGGATCGACGCGCTATCGAAGCCGGGCGATTTCGATGGACGAGAAGGTCGACAGGGTGACGGCATTTCTTGCTGGTGTTCAGGGCAGCGCTGCGACTAGACGCAAAAATAGCGCCCTCGCACCAGCAGAACCATGAGTCCGCCCCTGATCCCGACCCTCAAGAGACCTGGAGCACGCTTCCGACGCTACCCGCGTCGGGACTGTCTCGCGCCTGCCACCTGGCGCCTGTGGCGGCGGAAAGCCAGCTTCTCGATGAGGTCTGCGATCGTGTCGCTCGGGGGAATGAACCGCGCCTTCACTCGCCCGTCCGGATCGGACGCGGTGATTCGCCCCAGCAGACGCAACGGTTGCGGCAAGCTGTCGCGCAGGTAGATCTCCAAAACGCCTTCCCCGGCCGGCAGCGGCTCGGTGCCCGATGACTTCCAGGTGGCGCCGAGCGCGTTGAAGCGGACGGGCGTGGCTGGGGGACGCGGCTGATTGGCAACGACCAGTTGCCCGAGCAGGTCGAGCAAGAGATTGACCTTCAGGTCAAGGCGCAATAGTTCGCCCGCCACGGGCGACGTGTCGTCCTTCTTTTCCTGCTGGCCATGCTCTTCGATGGCCGCACAGGCCTGCAGCACGTGGAGGTTCCGCTCGCTGAAGCTGGTGACGACCGCAGGATCCAGGGGCTGGCGATGTGGACGCCACGCCAATGGCAGGACGTCCTCGTAGGCGAGCTCTTCGTAGAGGACGATTGTGTCCGTTCCCTCGTACATGGCGGCTCCCCGGGTGTAAATGGGCGCAGTCACCGTAACACGAACCCTGACCGGGAAACCATTGAAGCGGATCCCATGGTTGCCAGCGCTCGATCAGATTCTGCTACCGCCTGGCGCAGAGCCGTAACAACCGCCTCTTCCTGCGAAGAGCAGTGGTTCTCCAGTCGGCGAAGCAGCTCGCGGCGCCGCTCGGCCGCTGCCACGACTCCGCTCCAGTTGCCGCCCAACGCGTACCGGACAAGTTGCGAGGTCTGGCCGAGGATTCCGCTCACAAGCAGACGACTGGACGAGGGAGATCCGATCATTGGGCGAAGACTCATCTGCCGCCGGCTTGCCCTGAACGCGCTTCCACGGGGATCGCAATCCACGCAGTCCGGATCTCGTGCATGAGCCCGGTCACTTCGTCGAGCAGATCTGGCCTGTTCTCGGCGTTCGCTCGCATGAGTTGGCGGCTGATGTAGTCATACAGGGCCTCGAGGTTCTGCGCGAGCTCACCGCCACGTGAGCGATCCAGACTGATGCGCAGCTCGTCGACGATGGCCATGGCACGCCCCAGCAACCGCCCCTTTTCGGCATGGACGCCGTTGGCCATGTACCCGCGGGCGGCTGCTATCCGCTCCATCGCGCCATCGAGCAACATGATGATCAGGCCATGCGGGTCGGATGCAGCAACACCGCCATGGGTAGCGACGGTCTGATAGGCGGCCAGGTTGCCGCCACGCGGGTAGGCTGACATCTCGATTCACTCCGTAAGCGTTGTTACGGAGAATAACGGCGGGGATCGCAACGACTTGAGGACTACCCGACCAGCATTGCCCGATCAGTGGCGAATCGATCACTTGTTCAAGTTGGCGAGAGCGTCGAACTGCTGGCCGAGATAGGACGAAGTACTGGAGAGCCGCGAAAGCAGCGTATCAAGCGCCGAGAACTGCTTGATGTATCGTTGCAACACCATCTCCATCCGCGCGTTGGTGTCGCTCTGACGCTTGTCAATCGCCAGCTTCTCCTTTACCAGGTTCTTGTTGCGTATCTCGAGGGCGCCATCGCTGGCCAACCGCCCCTCCACCTGGGTCGACAGCGTTGCCGCGATGCCGTTCTCGGACCCGAACAGCGCCCCCACGGCATCGAAATTGGCATCCACTGCTCGCTGCAGTCGCGTCTCGTCCAGCGACAAGGTTCCGTCGGACTTGGTCTTGATGCCGATGCTCGCCAAGCTGTTGTACGCCTCGGCCGCGCCAACAACGGGCGCCGTCATGGTCCGGCGCAATTGGCTTTCGACGCCGTTCAGCAACGCGTCGCCGATCATCGGTCCCGCCACCTTGGTAGTCGGGTCGAACGCCCGCAGCTTGATGACCTGTGCCTGCAGCGCATTGTATTCAGTGACAAAGGTCCGTACCCGGGTCATGGCGGTGCTGGTGTCGTGGCTTACCGTAAGCGCCAACGTACTGCCCGGCGCCTGGTCGAGAAGCGAAAGCGTCACGCCGTCGATGGCTCCTTCCAGGGTGTTGGTGGAACTGCGGGTTTCGAACGTCGCGATATTGACGATCGCATCCTGCGCCGGAGACAGCTGGGTGTAGTTCGCTGTCGCGGAAGCGCTATACGTCAGCTGCGCAAGCCCACCGTCGCCACCGGCCTGTGACACCACGATACCGTTTCCGGCCCCGGTCGTATCCGATGACAGCACCAGCCGGCTGCCCGCGGCCGTCTGCACGAGCGTAGCCGAAACACCAACGTTGTCAGCCGCTCCATTGATGGCATCGCGAATTCCCGCCAATGTTGAATTGGTGGAGTCGATGGTCACTGTGAAGCTCGAGCTACCGATGCCGAGCGTCAGAGTTCCAGTTCCAACAACCGCCATACTGCCGGCTGGGAATGGCGCGGACGCGAGCTGCTGTGCTTTGGCCAGCTGGACAACCTCTATGTCGTACCTGCCGGGCACGGCGCTGGCTGTGGTGGACGCAGTGAAGACATCTGGATTGCTGGAGATCGCCTTGCGCGCGGCGAACGCGTCCGTTGTCTTGAGCGAAGTCAACGCCTTCTGGAAGTTCGACAAGGAGCCCTTCAGCGTGCCGAGGGCGGAGAGCCTCGTCGTCACGCGTCCGGTATCACGCGCGATCTGCTGGTCAAGCGGGGCGCGCTCCGCCGCAACCAGCTGTTTCGCAAGACTGGCCACGTCGATCTGCGAACCGCCCACTGCTGTAGAAGTAGCCATTGTTCCCGGATCTTCCTAGGACTTCTTGTCGACCAATCCACTCGTGCAACACGCATCGAGCTGCGCTGCCAGGGCGAGCGCTTCCTTGCTGGGAATCTGGCGGATCAACTCACCCGTCGCCCGCTCACGGACACTGACGACCACCTTGCCTGCCGCCTCGTCAACTCGAAACTCGAGATCGGTATTCACGTGACGGAGATACGACTCGATCTGCTCAGCAGCCGCCTTGATCGATTTCGCAGTGGCATCGGCCGGATCAACGGCAGCCGCGCTTCGTTGCTCCGCCTTGTCCCGATTGACCTCCGCTGCGGGCAGCAGCCTCTGATCCGCTGCACCGAGCGCCGCGGCGCCAGGCACGACGGGAGAGGAGTAGATCGGCGGTATTGTCGACATGATGTGTCTCTCAATGACCTGGAATGCGGCCCGAGGCGGAACCGCTCAACACAAAAGCAGGCAGCGAGCACCTCGCGATGCTCGCTACCTGCCAGGACCCGACTCGGAAGAGTCCGGTCATGCTACATCACCTTAGCCACGGAGCAGTGACAGCACGTTCTGCGGGATCGAGTTGGCCTGCGCCACCATCGCCGTACCTGCCTGCTGCAGGATCTGCGACTTGGTGAGGTTGGCCGTTTCTGCCGCGAAGTCCGTGTCCATGATTCGCGAACGCGCAGCCGAGAGGTTCTCGGAAGTCGTCTGCAAGCTCGTGATCGCCGACGTGAACCGGCTCTGCAAGGCACCCATCGACGCGCGATTGGTGCTGACCGAACCGAGGGCCGCGTCGAGGCGCAGGATCGCCGCCTGGGCGCCAGCTGCCGTGGAAATGCTGATGCTGTCCACGCCGAGCGCGTCGCGGGCGATCGCAGCATTCAGGCCAACAGTGGCCACCGTGCCACCGATGTCGATGGTGCTGAGGGCCGAGACCGACAGCGTGCCGCGCTGAACCGTGGCAAAGTCGCCGCCCGTCACGGAGAGACCGTCCGTACCGGCCGTGAAACCCGTACCCGATTCCGTAACCGTGATATTGCGGCCATCGGCAGCCGCCAACGTCATGGTACCGCCGTTCAGGCTGGCGATCACACCGGTCTGGTTGGAGACGCCGTTGATGGCATCGCGCAACTGCGAATTGGTGAGGGCCGTCGCCACGTCCTGGTTGGTGTAGATGGCTACGCCGTTGATCGTCAGGTTGTAAGTATCGGCAGCGGTACCACCGATTGCACCTACAGCCTGCGAACCAGTGGTAGAAGCCGTGACCGACAGACCACCGATGCCAGCATCATTGATCGCCGCAGCCTTGGCGTAAGCCGAGGTAGCATCCTGACCGTTCGCGCTGCCGGCGAAACCCGCGCTCGACGCGATACTGGTCGCCGCACCACCGCCGACGGCGATCGTGAGGTCCGTGGAAGCCGCAGCCGTCACTTCGGTGCCGGTCGCAGTCGCGATGCCGCCGATGCTGGAAGCCTTCAGGCTGCCGATTGCAAAGCTGATGGTCTGGTTGGCGTTCGCACCGACCTGGAAGGAAGCGCTGCTGAACGAACCGTCGATGATGCGCTGGCCGTTGAATTCCGTGCTGCTCGCAATACGGTTGATTTCAGCAACGAGCTGCGTCACTTCGCCCTGCAGAGCCTGGCGATCGCTGGTGCTGTTCGTCGAGTTTGCCGACTGCACTGCCAGCTCGCGCATACGCTGCAGCAGGTTGCTCGTCTCACCCATCGCGCCTTCCGCCGTCTGCGTCAGCGAGATGCCGTCCGACGCGTTGCGGGCAGCCTGGTTCAAACCGCGAATCTGCGAAGTGAAGCGCTCCGAGATGGCGAGGCCGGCAGCGTCGTCCTTGGCGCTGTTGATGCGCAGACCGGACGAGAGACGCTGCAAAGACGTCGCCAGCCCATTGCCTGATGTAGACAGGTTGCGCTGGGCGTTCAGCGACATCACGTTCGTGTTAATGACTAGTGCCATGGAATCAACTCCTGTTGTTACCTTTCTCCCCGAACACCCGTTCGGGGACTGATTTCAGCACTGGCGGCGTGATGTTCGCCGGATTGCTGTATGTGCCATGTATCGGAGGACCTGGAAGCAACTTGAGCGGAAGATTCGGGAATCGTCCAAAGTGCGCATTCGATCACGGTTCCTGGTTAGGCAAAGACTGCGCTGCGGGCGAAGCTTCAGAGGTAATTGAACAGCGAGAGCTGCGCAATCTTGATATAGGATTGCTGTGCAGCCTGAAGCCCAACCAGCTGCTGGTTCATGCGAGTCATCGCCTCTGCATAGTCCAGATCGCGCAGGTCAGCCAGTGACCCGGCGATATCCACCTTCAGGTTGTCACGTATCGACTCCGCGCCATCCAGCATGGACAGGCGGGAGCCGACCTCCGCGCGAATGCCAAGCAGGTGGTCGGCGCCCTGGTCGAGTTGCTGCAGGACTCCACCGAGAGCTGTCTGCAATTTCGCCTTGTCCGCCGGCATCGCGGCAGTCTGCTGCAGGCTGGAGACCAGCGTGTCCAGCGTCGTGAACATGTCTTCCGAGCCACTCTCGGTGATCGTGAAGCTGTCCCCGGAAGCGGGGCTGCCGGAAACCGTCACCTGAACACCATTGAATGAAATGCTCGTGCCGGCTGTGTATGCCCCGCTGGCGACCACGGTGCTTGCCGCGTCGACAATCTGCCAGTTGGATGCGCTGACGAAGTTCAGCGAGTAGTCACCAGCGACCCAAGCGGCCTTGTTGATGACGGAGCCGATATCGATGACCCCGGTCCCGGTATTAGTCGAGGTTGCGGCCGTGGCGAACGTGCCATTGCCGCGCGGCACCTGCATGAAGACGTCGAAGCCGGAATGACCGTCGGCAACGCGCTGCGACTGGCCTACTTGCAGCATGCGGCTGCCTTGGTCTCCACTGTAGACGGCGCTGCCGGTCGACGAGACGGTAAACGGCTTGGTCAGGCCCGAGAAGCCCGCGAAGAGATACTCGCCAACGGCATCCTGCCGATTCGCGATATCCGCGAGTTCCTGCCGACGCTGCACGAGCTCTGTAGCGACCGAGCGTCGGTCCGTGTCGCTCATGGTTGCCGTGTTCGCGGCCTGCAAAGTCAGTTCCCTGACGCGCTGCAGGACCGTACCGGCGTCCGCGAGCGCCTGCTCTTCGAGATTGAGACGTGACCTGGCGATCTCGCTGTTCTTGCCGAACTGGTCTGATTCGAGCTGCGTCCGCTCGAGCTCGAGGATATGTACCGCCGCAATGGGATCATCTGCCGGCGTATTGACACGCTTGCCCGTCGCCACCTGCACTTGCGTCCTCGATAGCACCGCTTGCTGGTCAAGCATGGCCGACAGGGCGCTACCGTAGAAGGACTGCGTGGAGAGTCTCATGATCAACCTCGAGTCGCAGCCAGCAACGTCTGGAACATCTTGTCGGCGACGCCGATGATTTGCGCCATTGCCTGGTAAGCCTGCTGGAAACGGACCAGATTGGCGGCCTCTTCATCCAGGTTCACGCCCGAAAGGGACTGCAGCGCGGCCGAGTTCTCGTCTCGCACGACCTTCTGCGCGTCGCGCCCCACCTGCGCCTGGTTGGTCTTGACGCCGATGTCGCCCATGAACTGTCCGATCGCGGCGTTCAAGGAAGTCGTGCCATTGCTGAAGACGGGCTGGTTCAGGACGGCCGTCAGCCGCAAGGCATTGCGGTTGTCACCCGCGCCGGCGGTGTTGTCTGCTACCGTAAACGTATCCCCGACGGCAGGTGCACCCGACACCTGGACACGCCAACCGTTGATGTCGATGTTTCCCCCGCTGGTGTAGGCGAAGCTCCCCGCTCCGTTGACGGAGTAGGTTGTCGATGTCAGGAAGCGGATCGTGACAGTCGACCGAAGCTGGGCATTGCTGGCATCGAGCACTTCACCCTGCGTAATCGTGCCGCCGCCGGCATTGGTCCCTGCAGACGACGCGACAACAGGAGCCGCTGCTGCGACCTCGGAGGGGTCCGTAACAAGCACGGACAGGCCACTGACTGCGTTGGCGGTAGGCAGGATCTTCAGTCGATCTCCTACTTGCGGGGTTCCACTTACGACAATCGAGAGGCCATCCCCGACGTACGGACTGGCGAGCGTGCCTGCGCCAGACAGAGTGACGGCGGCGCCCGTGTCGGACCGCTGGAGAGTCCATCCGGACGCGGTATACGTCATCTGATAGTCGGCGTTCGTCAGTGCACCGGCACCGGTCCGCGTAACCGCAAGCGAAGCCGTTCCCGCATTCAGCCCGCTGGCCTGGACGGCCACGGGGCCGACGGCGAAGAAATCCCCGCCCAGGTTCCCCTGCAAGTCCATACCGGCAGCGTGCTGGTCATTCATGACCTGCGCCAGACCGACGCTGAACTTGCCCAAGGAGTTGCGCGCCGGCTCGAGCACCTGCTGGCGAAAATCGATGGTGCCGCCCAGCGTCCCGCCCGTGAGGCTATCCGTCAAGTCAATCGACGAGGTCGGACTCTGCAGTGCAATGACCCTGCGAGTAGCATCAAAGGAATCCTGAACAGCCACGAGGCGCGATGCAGTCTGGCCGACTACAAGGGGCTGTCCATTGCCAATGAATACGTTGACCGAATTGTCGCCTTGTTTGACCGTGCTGACGTTTACGTGCGTGGACAACTCGTCCAGCATTCGATCCCGTTGATCGAGAAGGTCATTCGGCGGTTGGCCCGAGCGCGCATACCCGGCGCTGATTTCCTGATTGAGTTTGGCAATACCCGTTGCCAGCGTGGAGATCGTGCTCGCTTCTGCCTCGAGCTGGACGTTGACCTGTGCGTCAAGGCTGTCCAGGCTGCTGTCATAGCCTTGCAGCCGGTTGACCAGCGCCTGTCCCTGGCTCAGCAGCGTCTGTCTCGCCGGAATTGAGGTCGGGCTGCTGGCAACGCTCTGCAAAGCGTTCGAGAAATTCTGCAACGACGCGGTGAGTCCGGTGCTGGAGTCCCCGAACAGGTTATTCACCCGCTGCACCTGCGTAGCGAAGGTGTCTAGCTGGCTGAAGGTACTCGAAGACGACCGGGCCTGGCTCGCCATGAAGTCGTCATACATTCTCTTGACGGTGTTGACCTCGACGCCATTGCCGAGCCAGCCGCTGCCATGCTGCTCGGCCTGCCTGGTCGTCAGCTCTGCAACCTGCCGGCTATAGCCCGGTGTGTTGACATTGGCAATGTTGTGGCTGGTCGTATCGAGTGCGCGCTGAAATGCGAGCAGGCCGGATACGCCTGTAGCCATGAAATCAGCCATGGGACATGTCCTCTAGGTAGCCAAGTGCTGCGCGTCCAGCACCGCACATGGCAAGATCACAGGCGCGATCGAATGCGGTCGGTGTGTTCACGGACAGCATCAGTCCTTTCCGGCTACAGCAGTTAGCGGCGCCGCTGCGCCTTTCTTGAGCAGGTTCTTCAGGCTGTCGGCGACAGCTGTCAGCTTCTGGGCATAATCCGGATCAGTGGCATACCCGCCTTTGTGCAGCGCCTTGCCAAAGGCAGCGGCATCGTTCCCCGCGCCCTTGGCATCGGAATAGCGGTCGCTGTTGCCCAGCAACGCCGCATAGTCCTTGAAGCAGTCCGCAGGCGAATCGTAGGAACGAAAGCGCTCCACTTTGCGCGTTGCCATGCCGGCCTCGAATTCAATCGTGCTGACGCCCACGGTTGCGCCCGGCCAGCGGGACCCTGCCTTGATACCGAACAGGTTGAAACTGCACTCACCGTTCGCGCTGTTCGGGATGCTCTTGCCCCAGCCCGTTTCGAGTGCGGCATGGGCGAGCAACGTCTCGGGATCGACCCCCAGGTCGCGCCCCGCCATCTCAGCGTAGGGCTTGAGCTGTCGCACGAAATCCTCGCGCGAAGCCGGCGGCCATGCGGCGGTGACCGGTGACTCCGCATGCCCCGGGCCGGTTGCAGTTGTGCCAGTCGGCGGGATCACATGCGTATCAGGCGAACGGCCACGAATCGCCTGCCCCGCCTCGGTCGCGAAAGTGGCAGGCTCTGCGGCGTTACTGGCACCCGACTTGGTCAATTGCTGGACGAGCATGTCGGCGAGGCCAAGCCCACGACCTTTGGACATCTCCACTGCCAACTGGGAGTCGTGCATCTCCTGGTAGAAATCAGTCGCATCGCTGCCCGCCAGTGAATCGCCGAAATTGGCCTCGCGCATGCTCTTCAGCATCATCTGTGTGAACAGGCTCTCGAACTGCCTGGCGGCTTCCCGCAAGGCAGCCGGATTCTCGGCCTTGGCAGACTGCTTCAACGAGCCGAGGCTCGCCGGATCGGCGTAGAAGGTGCTGTTCTGTACGGGAGTGGATGACATGGCTTACGGCCGCATTCCTTTAGATGACAATCAGCTCGGCCCTCAAGGCACCGGCTTCCTTGAGCGCCTCGAGGATCGCGACCAGATCTCCGGGTGCCGCGCCCACCTGATTGACCGCACGGACGATCTCATCGAGATTGACGCCGGCGTTGAACACGAACATGCGCGCTTCGGGTTGCTCGACGCTGATCTGCGAGCGCGGCGTCACAACGGTATCGCCAGAAGCAAGGGCGTTGGGCTGGCTGACATCCTGCCGTTCGGTAATCGTGACGGACAGGGAACCATGGGCGACTGCCGCCGGCGTCACCCGCACATGCGAGCCGATGACCACCGTTCCGGTCCGTGAGTTCACGATGACTCGGGCCGGGGCATCGCCCGGCTCGATCTCGATGCCTTCAAGCGTCGACAGGTAGGCAATGCGCTGGCTTGCATCCGTCGGCGCAGCGACCCGTACGCTCACGGCATCCAGGGCCTGTGCCGTCTGGTCACCGAGCAGTTTGTTGATTCCCTGTACCAGACGCGTCGCCGTCGTAAAGTCCGGCGTATTGAGGTTCAGCATCACATAGGGGGTGTTGGCGAAGTTGCTCGGAACCTCGCGCTCAACGGTCGCACCGTTGGGCACCCGACCGGCGCTTGGTACGTTCACCGAAATCCTGGACCCGTCCTGGCCTGAGATGCCGAAGCCACTCACGATCAGGCTGCCCTGTGCAATCGCATAGACCTGACCGTCGATACCGCGTAGCGGCGCCATCAGCAGGCTGCCACCGCGCAGGCTCTGCGCGTTGCCCATTGAGTTCACGGTCACGTCGATGGTCTGCCCAGGCTTGGAGAACGCCGGCAGCTCGGCCGTGACAGTCACGGCAGCAACGTTCTTCAGCTGTGGATTCACGTTGGCCGGAATGGTGACGCCAAAGTTGGCCAGCATGTTCCGGATGCTCTGTATCGTAAACGGCGCCTGGCTGGTCTGGTCGCCTGTGCCATCAAGGCCTACGACCAGGCCGTAGCCGACCAGCTGGTTCGAGCGGACGCCCGCGACTGACGCGATGTCCTTCACACGCTCGGCGGAAGCATGGCCAGAGACTGTTGCTGCCACGAGCAGGAAGCCCAGCAGCTTCACGAAGTACTGTGCGCGATAGACGCTCCTCACCGGCGTGCCCTCCGGACGACGCAGCGAGGCGATGGAGAGGACGTCGGCTACGGTCATGTTCTTGCTCTCGGGATTCATTGTCTTCACGGCCTCAGAACGGCGCCCACGGCTTGTCGAAGAAGCGCATCAGCCAGCCCTTGGAATTGGCATCCGCCAGCACGCCCTGCCCGCCATAGGAAATCAATGCGTCGGCCACCTTGCTCGAGGGCACCGAGTTGTCCGGCGCAATGTCCACGGGACGGATGATTCCCTGGATCCTCACGTATTCCTTGCCCTGGTTGATGGCGATCCACTTCTGCCCGCGAACCAGCAGGTTGCCGTTCGCGAGGCGACGCGCCACCGTCACCGTGATGTCGCCCTCAAGCCGGTTGCTCTGGCTGCTGTCGCCAGACCCGTCAAAGGCCGTCTGGTTGTCCACCCCCATCTTGAGGACTTCGGTGCCATTGACCGTCACGGGCAAGCCAGCAATGGTCGGCGCGCTCATGTCCGCCGTGGATGTCTTGCTGGTCGTTGTGCTCGAGCTCTTGCTGGCGTTCGTCTTCTCGACGAGATGAATCGTGACTGTGTCGCCCACGCGCCGCGCGATCGCATTCTCGAACAGTGCGATGTCGTGACCCGCCTGAAAGATCGCGCCATTGCTGGCCACGGACGATTCGGGCTCGTCGGGCCAGGACGCCGCGAAGTCGTCGATGTGAGGCGCGCTGACGCAGGCTGACAGCAGCGCGAAAGCCGAAATGAGGAGCGCGGACCTGGACACGGCGCGCGGCACGGTCAAGCTGGCTGGATAGAGCCCGGTAATCTCGAGTTCGCTCACAGGTTGTTACTCAGGTACTGCAGCATCTGGTCCGTGGTCGAAATAGCCTTGGTATTCATCTCGTACGCGCGCTGCGTCTCGATCATGTTCACCATTTCTTCGACCACGTTGACGTTCGAACTTTCAACGGCACCCTGCTGCACGGTGCCGAGACCATTCAGGCCGGGCGTACTCGTTTGAGCCGGACCGCTTGCGGCCGTCTCGAGCGCCAGGTTTTCACCACGCGCCTGCAGGCCCGCAGGATTCACGAAGTCGCTGAGCTGGATCGTGCCCACCGTAGTCGGAGCAGCCTGACCCGCGATCTGCGCGGTGATGACACCGTCTGCACCAATCGTCACGGTCTGTGCGCCCGCAGGGATGTTGATTCCGGGCTGGACGCGATAACCGCTGGAGGTAACCAGTTCGCCCTGTGAATTCACCTGGAAGCTGCCATCACGGGTGTAACCGAACGTCCCGTCGGGGAGCAGCACCTGGAAGAAGCCGCGCCCCTGGATGGCAAGGTCCATCGAGTTGCCCGTCTGGCTCAGGCTACCCTGCGTGTAGAGCTTCTCGGTAGCCACGACCCGCACGCCGGTGCCGAGCGCCAGGCCGGAAGGGGCCTGCGTATCCTGGGACGTGGCTGCACCGACTTGCCGGACGTTCTGGTACAGCAGGTCCTCGAAGACCGCGCGGCCCTTCTTGAAGCCGCTCGTATTGACGTTGGCAAGGTTGTGCGACACCACGGTCATGCGTGTCTGCTGTGCATCAAGACCGGTTTTTGCGGCCCAAAGTGCGGGATTCATGGTTGTGCTTCCTGGTATTCAGTAAGGCAGTGTTAGCCGAGCCTGAGTAGCTGCGCGGAGGACTGCCCATTTTCCTCGGCGGTGCGCATCGCCTTGACCTGCAGGTCGAAGTGGCGCGAGAGTTCGATCATGTTCACCATCGCGTCCGCCACGTTCACGTTGCTGCTTTCAAGCACGCCGGACGACACGTGGACACTCGCGTCGGCAGGAGCCGGGGCCCCGTTGTTCGTGCGGAACAGGCCGTCCTCGCCGCGCACCATCGTGCCTGCGGGTGGATTGACGAGCTTGATCCTGCCCACGGTGGCCATCGTCTCGGGCCCCTGACCGACTGGGACGATGGAAACTGTGCCGTCCGAGGCGACAGCCACTGCCGAATGCGCTGGCACCGTGATGGGACCGCCGTCCGCCAGTACCGGATGTCCAGCACCGTTCAGCAGCATCCCGCTCGGATCGACACGCAGATCGCCCGCGCGCGTATAAGCTTCCTGACCATCCTTGCCCTGCACCGCAAGCCATCCCTCTCCCTGGACGGCAATGTCGAGGTCGTGCCCCGTTGCCTGCATCGCTCCCGAGGTCTGGTCCCATCCGGTCGTCGAGTCCGTTGCATAGACGCGCGATGCAAAGCCCGAACCGGCAACGGCACGGCTTTGCATGGCAGACAGATCCGCCCGAAACCCCGTCGTGCTGGCGTTCGCCAGGTTGTGGTTGTTGGCGGCCTGCGCGCGAAGGGTCTCCTTGGCGCCGGTCATCGAGACGTACAGGAAACGGTCCATGATTCAGTTACCGGATGTTGATGATGGTCTGTGTAACTTGGTCCGCCGTCTGGATCATCTGAGCGTTCGCCTGAAAGTTGCGCTGCGCCGTAATCATGTTGACTAGCTGGGCGGTGATATCGACGTTCGAGGACTCGAGCGCCCCACTCTGGATGAGGCCGAAGCCTGAGTTGCCTGCCTGACCTTTTAGAGCTTGGCCAGAACCGAACGTTTCGGCCCACGTTGTATTGCCAAGCTGCTGCAGTCCCTGCGTATTTGCGAAGTTCGCAATGGCCACCTGGCCCATCTCCAGTGAGCGGCCATTCGTGAAACGCGCCTGCACGATTCCGGTGGAATCGATGTCGATGCCGATCAGACGACCCGTGGTAAATCCATCCTGGGTAACCGACGTGACATTGAACGTATCGCCATACTGGGTGGTGCGCGACAGATCGAAGTTGAGGGTAATGGGGGCCGCACCCGTCGCCGGCGTATATGCAGGGAAGGCCACCTGGCCGTTCGTCGGCGTGGTCAGCGCTCCAGTGTTGGAATACTGCAGAGTCTGCGCTGTCCCGACCGCTGCGCCGTCTACATACAAGCTTGACTGCCACTCATTCGGATTCGCGGTCTTGACGAAGTACATGCTGGCCGTGTGTGCGGCGCCCAATGAATCGAATACCGTCAACGATGTCGCGTTGTTGTAACTCGATGGATCAGCCGGATCAAAGGTCGACACAATCGGCTGGGAGGCATTTGCAGTGAGGTTGAATACCGTCTCCACATTGGCTGTCGCCGCTGGCGGACTCTCGCTGGTCAGGAGCCGGAGATCCGACAGTGTGCTGGTATTGAATAGACCACTCGACCCGGAAGCCGGATAGACCTGCATGCGCTGATCCTGACTGTTTACCACGTAACCGCTCTTGTCGATCTGAAACGCCCCGGCTCGCGTGTAGGCAGCGGCGCCTCCGTCACTCAGGATAAAGAAGCCGGGACCACTCATCGCAAGATCCATGCTGTTGTTGGTCGTGTTGATGTTGCCTTGCGTGAACTGTTGCGCGACTGCCGCGACCTTGACGCCGTTTCCGGCCTGCGTCCGTCCCACACCCTGAGGGGAGACGGCGAACATCTCCGCAAACTCGGAGCGCGACTGCTTGAAGCCTGTCGTCGCGGAGTTGGCTATATTGTTCGCGGTGACGCTCAGCTCTGTCTGGGCCGCATTGATACCGCTCAAGGCGATGCCGAATGACATGGTTGGATACTCCTGGTTGTCTATTGGTTAAAGTTATTGGGACTACATCACGCGGCGAACATCTGCCAGAGACAGCGGCCCTATCGCCGAGGTATTGAGCGTAAGCCCAGTGCCGGCCGCATCGATGGTGACGCTGGACACGCGTCCGGCAAGCAGCACATCAAGTGCTTGATTGTTGCCACCGATATTGGCGACAGCATTGATCTGGTAGGAGCCGGTTGGCACAGCCACCCCGCGATCATCCAGACCATCCCATACAAACTCCGTGTTACCGGCGACTGCGGGGATCGTCATGTTGCGCACGACCTGTCCGCTCGAGTCCTTCACTGCAAGCTGCACGGATGCAGTACCGACAGGTATTTCGAGCGCACCGCGCACCGGGCTACCCGCCGACAGCGCTACCGAACTTGCCGTGGCCAATACATCGTGCCCAACCAGTCCAGTCCCCTGCAGAGCCTGCGCGGACCGCATCGAATCGGTCAGATTGGACAAAGAGGTCTGCATGCTCTGTACGCCAGAAACCGTGCCGAACTGGGCCAGCTGCGCCACGAACTCGGTGCTGTCGAGCGGCTTCATCGGATCCTGGTTCTTGAGCTGCGCTGTCATCAACGCAAGGAAGTCCTCGATGCCGAGATCGGTGGCCTTCTTCTTCGATGCATTTGCGGCCACCTGGGTCTGGGGGGCGAGAGCGGCAATTGGATCTGTGCTTGCCATGGATCGTTTCCTCTTGTGGCGGTTCGGTTACTGGCCGAGCTTCAGGGTCGCCAGGAGCATCTCTTTCGAGGTATTCATGACTTCGACATTGTTCTGGTAAGCCCGGGAGGCGGAAATCATGTCCACCATTTCCTCGACGACATTGACGTTGGGCGCATACACGTTGCCTTCCGCGTCCGCCAACGGATTGCCTGGCTCATAGCGCGCCGTCGCCGGCGCCTGGTTCTCTGTAATGCCGAGCACCCTGACGGCGGCAGCACTCTGATCGGGCCCCATGCCGGCCTTGATCGCAGCGAACAGCGGATGACGCGCGCGGTACACCTTGCTCGGATCGCCACTGACGCTGTCGGCGTTGGCCAGATTGCTCGCGGTCGTATTGAGCCGTACCGACTGGGCACTCATGCCCGATCCTGCGATGTCGAAGATCTTGAATGACGACATGTTCGTTACGCCCTGGTTCTATCCGTGCTGCTTGCCGTGAATGGGGTGAATGGGAACGCCGGCTCATTGCCCGGTGATCGCGGTCATGAGTCCGCGGAATTTGGAGCTCAGGAACGACAAGGTGGCCTGGTACCTCACGGCGTTCTCCGCGAAAGCGGCCTGCTCGAGCTGCACATCGACGGTATTGCCATCGATGGACGGCGCCAGCGGCGTTCTATAAAGGAGGTCCGCGTCCGCTTCTGTGGCTTTTGCGGTCTGCAAGTGGCCAGCGTGGGTGGCCTGCATGGTTACGGCGGAAGGCGATTGGGTGGCGGCATGCGCCAACGCCTTGCGGAAATCAATGTCGCGGGCCTGGTAGCCGGGTGTATCGGCATTCGCCAGATTCGTGGCAAGCAGCTCCGTGCGTCGCGACCTGACTTGCAGGGCGGCGGCATGGACTCCGAGATAGCTGTCGAGATTCGCGGGCATCGCCGTCTCCGTCAGAAAACTTTTCTGGCGGAACATCTAGCAAGCGGCGTGCCACCTGCCGAAAGCAAGGCGATGTGCGGGCTTCGAGGACCGAGCCGGCTTCAAATCCGTGAAGCACGACACAGGCAGGTGGCAAAGGATTGCCGCCTGCCGGCCAGGAATGGTCGCAGGAAGGGGATCGCAAGAGCGCGATCGAGTGGTGGAAGCATCATCGGCGAGCACATTCCGATCTTTAATTGACGCACGCATCGCAAGCGCCGGGCTTACGTCGCAGTTGCGACCGCGCATGCGGCGCCGCGAGGGCCCTTCTGGCTGTGCTTGGCATGGCGCTTGCTTATGTACTCGGCATGTCAACAACCCGACGCATGCAGCGCGCTCTCGCAAACGCGGCCTCAAGCAAGCTGCTCATTATCACTTGCTCAACGCTGCTGGCCTGCTCCTTCGGCGGCGCGGCTGCCGCCCAAGTCGACCTTCAATCACTCGACGAGATTCGCAGCGTTGCCGAGGATCTCATCCGGTCGCAAGCCGAGGGACCCGCGAAGATCACGGGTCGTTCGGTCATCGTGACTGCCGGTCATCTCGATTCCCGGCTGCGACTCGCACGCTGTGCCGGGACGCTGGCCGCAAATCGCCCTCCGGGTAGCGTGCTTGCCGCGCGAACCACGGTCGGGGTGAGTTGCTCCCAGGGAACACCCTGGACGGTGTACGTTCCCGTGCTGCTCGAATCGGAAGGTCCGGTCCTCGTCACCACGCGGACGGTATCCCGGGGGAGCGGCGTCGGCCAGGCCGATGTGGAGTCCCAGGTATTGCGGGTCCCCGGCCTTGCGACGCATTATGTTGCAGCGGTCGAGGACCTGACCGGAAGGCATGCCAAGCGAGCCTTGTCGCCTGGCACGGTTCTCGGCAACGACGAATTGGCCGTGGACGTCCTGGTAAAGAAAGGACAGCAGGTCACCTTGCTGGCCGCGGTGGGCGGGATCGAAGTCCGCGCCAACGGCCGGGCACTTGCCGATGGGGGAACGGCGGATCGGATCCGGGTCCAGAACCTGAACTCTTCCCGGATCGTTGAAGGGATGGTTGAAAGCGCCGATATAGTAAGGATCACGCCATGAGCACCCGGCAACCCCCTAAAGTTCTCCTGCTCGCGGCCGTTACCTACTGCAAGAGTTAAGAGTAAACGGAGAGACACAACGTGCCTCACAATATCAACGGGTTTGAAAGCCGCCCTGTCCAGGTCGGAACGGGTTCCGTCCAGCGCAAGGGCAACGATGCCGCCACAGACGCCACGGCAGGAACAAAGATCGCAGGTGCAGACCCGGTGCAGATCACGGGGTCGGCGAAGCAACTCGCTGCGCTTGAACAGGCACTCAAGGACCAGCCCGTCATCGACGAGGCGCGGGTCGCGGCGCTGCGTTCGGCCATCGACGGTGGCACATACAAGGTTGATGCAACCCGCGTCGCCGACAAGCTGCTGCGGATGGAAGACCAACTCTCCAGCGTCCTGCCCAAGTAACGGAAGACCCGGGGCGTCAGTACAGAATCCATGAACAGCAAGGTGAACGGCAAGCAGCTGGATCCGATGCTCACTCGCCAGCACGTCGAGCAGCTGCTCGGCGACGAATGGCGCACGCTCGCCCAGCTTGAAGTCCTGCTCACCAAGGAACACGGACTGCTGGAAGACGGCAACGTGGACGCCATCGAAGAGGCGGGCAATGCCCGCCAGGGATGCATCTCTTCCCTGCTTCGCATCGATGAAGAACGGCGCTCGTTGTGCAAGATGCTGGGATTCAGTGCGGATGCCGAAGGACTCGGCCACCTGCTTCGCTGGTGCGATCCCGCCAATGGACTGGCAACGAAGTGGTCCACGTGCCTCGAAAAGGCAGGTCGCTGCCAACAATTGAATCAACGGAACGGCGCGCTCGTCACCGCCAGACTGCGACGGGTCGAAGGGCTGCTCGGAGTCCTGACCGGCGGCAATCGCAATTCGACCGTCTACAGCGCCCAGGGCGGAATGACCCGCCAGTCTTCCCGACATACGCTAGCCCAGGCTTGATCCCCGCTTCGCGGGTTCCCCCGCGTTTCCTGGCTGGAGACCGGCGCACGCTGGCTTGTGCCTGCCTCTATATCCCTCGCCGCTGGCGCCATCCCTGATTCCACCTCCACGGCACGCCCCCGCAACCGCGCTTTCGTTCCTGCTATTCTCCCACCGCGCCAGCCAGGCCCGGGCAATCGCTGCCAGAGCCTTCACGTTCGATCGGGGGCGATCATGCTGATCAATTGCGTCGTCTACCAGAACGGCGTCCGTATTGCGGAAATCCAGTCCAACGAAGTCCATGAATACATAGGCCGGCCGGACTGTTTCGTCTGGGTCGCCCTGCAGGAACCCGACGCCTCCACGTTGGACCAGATGCAGGAGGAATTTGGCCTCCACCCCCTTGCAGTGGAGGACGCTCGCCACGGCCACCAGCGGCCCAAGATCGAAGAGTACGGCGACTCCCTGTTTGTCGTCCTCCACATGATCGAACCGGACGGCCCCGACCTTCGGGTTGGAGAGGTCGACATCTTCGTGGGCCCGAACTACGTGCTGTCGGTACGCAACCGCGCTGAAAAGGGCTTTCAGGACGTCCGCGCCCGCTGCGAACGTGAGCCCGAGCTGCTGCGCAACGGTTCGGGCTACGTGCTGTATGCGTTGATGGACGCGGTGGTGGACCGCTACTTCCCGGTCCTCGAAGCGCTCGAGAACGAGCTTGAGGGTATCGAAGAGCGGATCTTCGACAACACGTCACCCCGCGGCAACATCGAATCACTGTACGCCCTGAAGCAGCGACTGATGCAAGTGAAGCATGCGGTGGCGCCCCTGCTCGAAAGCACCGGTAACCTGACAGGCGGGCGGGTTCCCAGTGTCTGCAACGGGATCCGCGAGTATTTCCGCGACATCTACGACCACCTGTTGCGCCTGAACCAGGAAGCGGAAAACATTCGGGAAACAATCGGCACCGCGATCTCGGTGAACCTGTCGATGATCCAGCTGCAGGAGAACGACACCATGAAGCGCCTCGCCGCGTACGGCGCGCTCATTGCGGTACCGACGCTGATCGCCGGCATCTACGGCATGAACTTCACGCACATGCCCGAACTCGACTGGAAGTACGGCTACGGCCTCGCGGTCGGCATCATGGCGGCAATCGACGGTGCCATCTTCTACCGGCTGCGGAAGGCGCGCTGGATCTAGCGGCCAAAGAAAAGGCCGGCAAGGAGCAAACCCTGCCGGCCCGTTCAATCACTGCCGTTGATCGCAGACGTCAGGCGCGGCGACGCTGCCCCGACTGTCCCGGACCGGAGCGACCCCAGCGACGCGCGTTCTGCGCGGGCCGCTGTTGCTGCTGTACAGGTGCAGCCGCACGTACAATCCGTGCCGAAGGCGATGGCGTCGAAATGGCAGGGACGGTCGCCCGCTCGATCGACCGGCGCAGCAGGCGTTCGATGTCGCGCAGCAGGCCGTTCTCGTCTGGCGAGACCAGCGAAACGGCAATGCCCGTGGCACCCGCCCGCCCCGTCCTGCCGATGCGGTGAACGTAGTCTTCCGGTACGTTGGGCAACTCGTAGTTGACCACGTAAGGCAACTGGTCGATATCGAGACCGCGTGCGGCCACTTCCGTTGCCACGAGCGCCACGATCCTGCCTTCCTTGAAATCCGTGAGCGCCTTGGTGCGCGCTGCCTGGCTCTTGTTGCCGTGGATGGCCCCCGCAGTAATGCCGTCTTCCTCGAGCTGCTTCTGCAACCGGTTTGCACCGTGCTTGGTACGGTTGAAGATCAGCACCTGCGGCCACTCGCCGGAGCGGATGAGGTGCGACAACAAGGCTCGCTTCTGCTCCTTCGCGATGTAGTACGCGGATTGCGCAACGGCATCGACCGGGGCATTGCGACGGGCCACTTCGATGGAAACCGGATTCGTGAGCAGGCGCTCGGCGAGGCCTCGGATGTCTTCCGAATAGGTTGCGGAGAACATGAGATTCTGCCGCTTTGCAGGCAGCAGCTTGATGATCCGGCGGATATCGTTGATGAAGCCCATGTCGAGCATGCGATCCGCTTCGTCAAGCACGAGTATCTCGATGTGACGCAGGTCGGCCGTGCGCTGCTGGACGTGGTCCAGCAACCGACCGGGGGTCGCGATCAGGATATCGGTACCGCGACGCAGCGCATCGATCTGCGGATTGATGCTGACACCGCCGAAGATGGTCTGCGAGAACAGGCGCAGGTATTTGCCGTAGGTGCGAACACTCTCGCCGACCTGTACAGCCAGTTCGCGTGTCGGCACCAGAATCAGCGCGCGGGGCGCGCGTCCCTGCATGGAACTCGCGTTGGCCTGCAGGCGATGCAGCAGCGGCAACGTAAAGCCGGCCGTCTTGCCGGTGCCGGTTTGGGCGCCCGCAAGAATGTCGCGGCCCGCCAGAATTTCAGGAATGGCCTGCGCCTGTACGGGCGTAGGGGTTTCGTAGCCGCTTTCATGGACGGCACGGAGCAATTCGGGCAATAGCCCGAGGGATTCAAATGACATTGGGGAACAATCCTCGACCAGCCTGCAGGGCAGTGCCCAACTCAAGTGGGCTGACCCTTGTCCGGTGAGGCGGGAACTCAAGGTTCGAAGCAGGATCCGGGCTTAAAAAGCTGGATAACGATGCCGCGAGAGGCGAACGAGCTTTCCGGACGAAAGCCGTGTAGACGCGGATGACTATACACGAATGATGCGATGAAGCAAGGAACGCCTCGCAGTCAGAGGCTCAAGACTGTGCGTTGACACTCGATCGAGATCGCCTTTGCCCATACCCAGCTTGCTCGTGATCCCCGCTACAGGCTGGCCTGCATGAAGAGCATCGGCCCGGCGATCGAGAGATCCACCTTTCCCGGATTGCCGGCATCACGGGAATCAACACCTAGATTGAAGTAACGGTATCCGAGCCCCGCCGCAAGATGCGGATTCACTCGCCACAGCGCCGACAGCCTTGCGTCCAAGAAGGATCCCGCCACTTCATTGATGTCCACTTTGAGGTACTGGATGCGGCCTTCAATTGACCAGCGTCGCCCGAAGAACGCCCTCCCCTCCACCCCGAGCATCGGAAGCGGAGCAACTCCGCTCTCGGCATCACGCAACACGCGGCTGGTCACGACCGCATTCGCTTCGAGTTCCGCGATCTGCACGCCGATCGTTGCGGCGAGATCGAACGCATCGTTCTTGATGAACTGATAGCCATACGTGAGTCCGAACAGCGCGAGATCCAGGGTACTCGAGACCCGCTCGTTGGCGAGATACACCTGGTCGTCGAAAACGATCGTGCGCGACAACCGCGTCTGGGCGGAGCGACGCAGCGACATTGAACTCAGCCGGATCAGATTCCTCTTCCCGGGAAGCAACGTGAGCTCAAGCTGCGGCAGGCCTTTTGCGTTGGTGAGGGCGAGATCATCCTCCCCGCTGGTCTCCGTTCCCTTCAGTGCGGGCGTTTGATCAATGCGCAGCGTCGTGTCGATCGTCGCGCCGAACGCGCCGATCTCGAGGCGTAGCCGGTCCTCGATCACTCTTGGCGGTGTCTCTTCAGTCAATCCCGAACCCGTCTGTGGCTGCTGCGCTCCTGCTGCGCCACAGGTCAAGACGCCGGCGAAGAACACGCAGACGCAGGGCAAAGCGTGGCTTTTCAATGGGACAACCTCAGTCAAGCAGCCGATTGGCCGGATCGTGCCACAGGCGAAGCGAGATTCGTGCGTGTCGTCTAAGGGCGACGACGGCGACGGTAACGTGCCGCCCCCGCCCCGGCAACGATCAAGGCCAGACACAGCAAGATGACGGGCCAGTTGCCAATCCTTGCGTAGGGAGTCAGGCCGGTCCGCGGCTGGACGACGCCGGTCAGGACACCCGGCTCGAACTGGGGGAGCGTGCTGGCGACGACGCCGTCATAGGAAATCAGTGCCGTGATGCCATCGTTTGCACCCCGCATCAGCGCCCGTCCGGCCTCCAATGCGCGCATGCGGCTGATCTCGAGATGCTGGTGCGGGGCAGTGGAGTCGCCAAACCATGCGTCGTTGGTCACGTTGACCAGCAAGGTCGCCTCACGGAGCACGTCCAGCTGCATGGATCCGTAGGCGTCTTCGTAGCAGATCGTGACGCCCAGCTTCTGCCCGGCAACCTTCAATGCGGACTGGCGCTCCTCGCCCGCGGAGATGTCGCTGTATGGGAGGTTCATCACCTTGAGCCACTGGCGCACGAACGGAGGCACTGGAAAGTACTCGCCAAACGGCACGAGACGGCGCTTGTCATACCACTGCGCTTCCTGCCCGAGCGACAGCACGCCATTGAAAACCTTTGCGGTCTCGGGGTCCTGGTGCAGCAACCCCATGACGACATCGGATCCAGAAGCCCTCGAGTCCCGCCACATCGTCTGCAGATAGTCGACGAGGACATGCGCCAGGTCCGGCAGCGCGGCCTCCGGCCACAGGATGATCTGCGCTCCAAAGTGCGGTTCCGACAGCTTGCGATACAAGTCCAGCGTCCGATCGCGCTGTTCGATGCTCCACTTCATCTCCTGTGGAACTGCTCCCTGGACGATCGCGACCTTGACAGGTTCGCCCACGGCTTGCGTCCACACGCGATGATGGACAGCGACGCCCACGAGCCAAGGCAAGGCCGCGAGGACCAACGCTACAAAGCGGATTCGCCCCTGCGCCAGGATGCACGCGGAAAGCGCACCGGCAGACACCATCACGAACAGGCTGATGCCATAAACGCCGAGCAGCGGCGCAATGCCCGCGAGCGGCGTATCAAGCTGGGTATAGCCGAGGGCAAGCCACGGGAAGCCGCTCAGGAACCAGCCGCGAAACCACTCGACAAGGACCCATCCAGCGGGAAGCACCACAACCCATCGCAGCAATCCGGAGTGCGGCAACCACCGGGCCTGGAGGTAGCCGAACAGCGCGGAGTAGCCGGCCAGGATGGCGATCATCGCGACCATCAGGAAGAGCGCGACCCAGATGGGCGCATTCCCGATCACGTGGACGCTGTGGTAGATCCAGTAGGTTCCCGCGAGAAACAATCCCGCCGTGAACCAGAACCCGAGCTGCGCCGCCCGCCGCGGACTCGACCCTTCCCACAGGACGAGCAGCAACGCGGGACAAAGCACGGCGAGCGGCCACACGTTGAAAGGTGCGAACGCGAGCGCCAGCGCTGCCCCTGCCGGGAAGGCGACCAGCGACGACCAGCGCTGCAACGAGGCGATCAAGGGGATGCTGGCGGTTCGATGTCGCGCGGGGAGACGACCCGGAGCATCTCAAGGCGCCGACGATCTGCCCTCAGCACCTTGAACTCAAGCCCGCCGAACGCAAACGCCTCGCCGCGCCGGGGCAAGCGCCCGAGATGATGCATCAGCAGGCCGCCGATCGTGTCGAACTCCTCGTCGCTGAACGCAGTACCGAAGTAATGGTTGAAATCATCGATCGGAGTCTGGGCCCTCACGGAGAACTGCCGCTCGCCTTCCTTGCGAACGTCGAGATCATCATCGACGTCGTACTCGTCGCCGATGTCGCCGACAATCTGCTCTAGTACGTCCTCGATCGTCACGAGGCCGGCAACACCGCCGTACTCGTCCACGACCAGCGCAATGTGGTTGTGGCTGACGCGAAACTCCTTCAGGAGCACGTTCAACCGTTTGCTCTCCGGAATGAACACGGCCGGCCGCAGGCATTCCTTGATATCGAACTCCTTCTGCCCGTCTTCGATGTAGTAGCGCAACAAGTCCTTCGCCAGCAGGATCCCGGCGACCTGGTCGCGGTCGTCCCCGATGACGGGAAAACGCGAGTGCCCGGATTCGATCACGACGGGAAGGATTTCCTCCGGGGAATCGCTGCGATTCACGACGACCATCTGGGAGCGCGGCACCATGATGTCACGCACCTGCAGTTCCGCGACCTCCAGTACACCCCGGAGCATTTCGAGCGCATCGGCATCGATCAGGCCTTTCTCGTGCGCGTCGGCGAGTACTTCCGCCAACTCGTCGAGGTCGCGCGGCTCGCCGCTGAACGAGTCCGTGATCCTTCGCAGCCAGCGCCCTGTCGGCCCGGAATCCTGATCGCTCATCGACGTACTGCTTCCTTCAGCTGATAAGGGTCGGGAAATCCTTCGCGAGCCAGCAGCTTGCGTTCCAGCTCTTCCATGACGACAGCATCGCGCTCCGACTCGTGGTCATAGCCAAGCAGGTGCAGGATGCCGTGTACCACCATGTGCGCCCAGTGGGCGCGCGCTGGCTTGCCTTGCTCAGCTGCCTCGCGGCGGATGACGGGGGCACAGATCACGATGTCCCCTAGCGACTCAGGCTCGCCGCCCGGTGCCAGTGTCTGCCCGGACGGAAATGACAGCACATTGGTGGGCTTGTCCTTGCCGCGCCACTGGCGATTCAGCTTCCGGCCCTCGGCTGTCGCGACGATACGCAGCGTGACCGAGTGGACACGACCGCGTCGATGGGTTCGCGCCTGTGCCAGTGCGGCCTGTGCCCAGCTGCGCAGCGATGCGGCATGCGGAATACCCGCACGCGCCGTGGCGTACTGCACTTCGATCTCGGTGGCGGTCGCGACAGCGTTCCGTGACGACGTCTGTACCGAGACCTTGGGACGCCTTGCCACGGCAGTCATGTGATGCGCTCAACCTTCATGTCAGACGCGGCTGCGCGAGGCCTCACGGCTGTCGGTCCGGGGCAGGGGGTGCCGCACCGCCTGACCGCTCGGTTCGCTCGTAGGCCTCGACGATCCGCTGCACCAGCGGATGGCGCACAACGTCCTTCGAGTTGAAGAAAGTGAACTCCACGCCGCGGACACCCTGCAGGATTTCGATCACGTGCTTGAGTCCCGACACCTGCTGCCGCGGCAGGTCCGTCTGCGTGATATCGCCCGTGACGACCGCCCGCGACCCGTAGCCCATGCGCGTCAGGAACATCTTCATCTGTTCGATGGACGTATTCTGCGCCTCGTCGAGAATGATGAAGGAATCGTTGAGCGAGCGACCGCGCATGAAAGCGAGCGGCGCCACCTCAATCACGTTTCGCTCGATCGCTCGCGTGACACGATCGAACCCCATCATGTCGTACAGCGCGTCATACATCGGGCGAAGATAGGGGTCCACCTTCTGCGCCATGTCACCCGGCAGGAAGCCGAGGCGCTCGCCTGCCTCGACCGCGGGCCTGACCAGCACGATCCGGCGTACCCGATCGGACTGCAGGGCGGCCACCGCCGATGCGACGGCAAGATAGGTCTTGCCCGTGCCTGCGGGCCCTATGCCGAAGGTCAGGTCATTCCGGCGGATCGAGTCGAGGTATTGGCGCTGGTTGGGACCCCGGCCACGAATGCCGCCGCGCTGCGTATGAATGACGACATCGTCGGCATCCTTTGCAGACACGACAGGTGCGTCAGTCAGTCCCGACTCCTGCAGGCACAGGTGCACCCGGTCGGGCGACAGGGCCTCGGAATTCGAGAGGACGAACAGCTCCTTCAGGACGCGACCGGCGGAACTCGCCGCGCTCTCCTCGCCGACGATCTGTACCTTGTTGCCGCGACGGCGTATTTCCACTCCCAGGCGGCCAGCCACCTGCCGCAGGTTCTCGTCCATCGGCCCCACGAGATTCGACAACCGCGCATTGTCTGCAGGCTCGAACACGACTTCCTGTGTAACCGCTGTTCCGCTCAAGCAACCCCCCGTGCACGCTGCGCCTCGGCATCGGGCAACACCAGCCTGCCACGCAGCGAATTGGGACGTGCCTCGGTGATCACGACATCCGCAAAGCGATGGATCAGGTCGGGGCTCCCCTCGAAATTCACCCACCTCATGTTCTCGGTCCGGCCCGCGAGCTCATTGGGGTTCTTCTTGGCGGGCCGCTCCACCATCACGCGCTGCACCGTCCCCACCATGCCCTGGCTGATGGCGAGCGACTGCGCGTTGAGGCGTGCCTGCAGGCGTTCGAGCCTGCGGTGCATCTCATCCTCTGGTACTTCGTCGCTGAAAGATGCGGACGGCGTTCCTGGCCTGCGGCTGTAGATGAAGCTGAAAGACTGGTCGAAGCCGACATCCGCGATCAGGTTCATCGTCGCCTCGAAATCCTTCTCGGTCTCGCCGGGAAATCCCACGATGAAATCGGATGTGATGCTGATGCCGGGCCGCACTGCCTTCAGCCGGCGGATCTTCTGCTTGTACTCGAGGGCCGTATAGCCCCGCTTCATCAGGGCGAGGATCCGGTCGGAACCGCTCTGCACGGGCAGGTGCAAGTAGTTCGCGAGTTTCGGCACGTCTCGATATGCCTCGATGAGTGCATCGGTGAATTCCACCGGGTGGGAGGTCGTAAACCGGATGCGCTCGATACCATCGAGGTCGGCGACGGCATAGATGAGCGTCGCGAGATCGCACTCCGTACCGTCTTCCATGAGGCCGGCGTAGGCATTGACGTTCTGCCCGAGCAGGTTGATTTCCCGGACGCCCTGGTGCGCGAGGCTGCGCACTTCGTCCATCACCTGGTCGAAAGGACGACTGATCTCCGGCCCGCGCGTATAGGGAACGACGCAGAACGTGCAGTACTTGCTGCATCCTTCCATGATCGAGACGAACGCCGTGGCTCCGTCGGCGCGTGGCGCAGGGAGCTGGTCGAACTTCTCGATCTCCGGAAAACTGATATCCACGACCGAACGGCCAAGGGCCGCACGCGCCTCGATCATCGCGGGAAGTCGGTGCAGGGTTTGCGGTCCGAAGACGAGATCGACGTACGGCGCCCGCGCGGTGATGCCCTCGCCTTCCTGGCTGGCCACGCAGCCGCCTACGCCGATGATGACGCCCGGCCGCCGCTCCTTGAATTCACGCCATCGCCCGAGATGCGAAAAGACCTTCTCCTGAGCCTTCTCCCGGACGGAGCAGGTATTGAGCAGGAGCACATCTGCCGAAGCGGGATCGTCGGTCAGTTCATAGCCGCTGGCCGCATGGAGCACGTCCGCCATCTTGGCGGAATCGTATTCATTCATCTGGCAGCCAAAGGTCTGGATGAAAAGGCGAGGCATGGCGTCAGGAGACAGGGGACAAGCGAGATCCGGCCAGGCAAAGCATAAAGGCCTTTGAATTCAGGCCACTATGCAGAGCTGCTGGAGCACGGTGGACCAATGCACCCACTCTGGTTGGTTCAGAACGGAATGTCGTCGTCAAACTCACCGGCCTCCGTGGCAGGCGCGGTGGATCTCTCGTCCGAACGGGGTGCCGCGGCAGGGCGCTCGCCTCCAGACTGGCCACCGCCGCCACCCGCACCCCCCGTCCGGCCGCCGAGCATCTGCATGTCGCGGGCGACGATCTCGGTCGAGTAACGGTCGGCACCGCTCTGCTTGTCCTGCCACTTGCGGGTACGCAGGCTGCCCTCGATGTAGACCTGCGAACCCTTGCGCAGGTACTCCGCGGCGATCTCGCCCAGCTTGTCGAACAGCACGACGCTGTGCCACTCGGTGCGCTCCTGCTTGTCGCCGGACTGCTTGTCGGTCCAGTTCTCGCTGGTGGCGATCCGGATGTTGGTGACTGCCTTGCCGCTCGGCATGTAGCGGGTCTCGGGATCCGCACCCAGATTGCCGACCAAGATGACCTTGTTGATACCGCGCGCCATGGCTGCTCCGTTTTGCGTTTCGGGCACGAAAAAAAGGGGCGCTCATTGTAAGCCGCGGGCGACCGAAAAGGGGATTTTGAGCCCCTTCCCTCGCGCCTTTGCCGGCCCACCGCCCGGGAGTCACTCGAATCCAGTCACCCAGCCCTTGCGATCAGGCAATCACCCCTCAAGCTTCCCTAAGCCGCAATCCCCCCCGTATATTAGAAAGCTTGACCTGAATTTGCCGGTCCGACGAGGGCCGGACCCCCACCCCAGGAGCCGTTCCGCCGTCATGTCCCTTATCCGCATCCGGGGTGCCCGCACTCACAACCTGCGCAACGTGAACCTCGATCTCCCGCGAGACCGGCTGATCGTATTCACTGGCCTGTCGGGGTCCGGCAAGTCTTCTCTCGCGTTCGACACCATCTACGCCGAGGGCCAGCGCCGCTACGTCGAGTCGCTGTCCGCGTACGCGCGCCAGTTCCTGTCGATGATGGACAAGCCGGACGTCGATTCCATAGAAGGCCTTTCGCCCGCCATCGCCATCGAGCAGAAATCCACGTCGCACAATCCGCGCTCGACGGTCGGAACGGTAACCGAGATCTACGACTACCTGCGCCTGCTGTTTGCCCGCGCTGGCGTGCCGAGATGCCCGGACCACGGGATGGACCTCGCGGCGCAGACAGTGAGCGAGATGGTCGACCAGGTCATGCGCTTGCCCGAAGGCACGCCCCTGCTGCTGCTCGCGCCCGCCATCCTCGAGCGGAAGGGCGAGCACGCCCATGTCATCGACGAGCTCAAGGCCCAGGGCTTCGTGCGCGCGAGGATCGACGGGAAGGTGGTCGAACTCGACGCACCGCCCAAGCTCAACGCCAAAAGGAAGCACACGATCGAAGCGGTTGTCGACCGCTTCCGCGTCAGGCCCGACGTCGCCCAGCGACTCGCGGAGTCGTTCGAGACTGCATTGCGTCTCGCGGACGGCGTGGTTCGCATCGCCTTCATGGACACGCCGGATCGGGAGGAGCTGGTGTTCTCGGACCGGTTCGCCTGCAAGATCTGCGGCTACAGCCTGGCCGAACTCGAGCCGCGGCTGTTCTCGTTCAACAATCCGGCGGGCGCGTGTCCCTCGTGCGACGGCCTGGGCGTCAAGCAGTTCTTCGATCCGGAACGCGTCGTCCATCACCCGCACCTGTCGCTCGCTAGCGGGGCGATCCGCGGCTGGGACCGCAGGAACGCCTACTATTTCCAGCTGATCCAGTCGCTCGCGAAGCACTACAAGTTCGACATCGAAAAGCCGTGGAACGAACTCCAGGAGCGCATCCGCACCGTGCTCCTGCGCGGCAGCGATGAAGCCAAGATCGAGTTCAACTACGTGGATGCGCGCGGCAACAGCAGCCGCCGCGCCCACAAGTGGGAAGGCATCCTGCCGAACCTCGAGCGCCGCTATCGCGAGACGGAATCGCTCACCGTGAGGGAAGAACTGGCCAAGTACCTGAGCAACCAGCCTTGTCCGGAATGCCAGGGCACTCGGCTCAACCGCGCTGCACGCCACGTGTTTGTCGCAGACCGCAGCCTGCCGACATTGGCCGGTCTCGCCGTCGGAGATGCGGTGGAGTGGTTTGGCAGCATGCTCCTCGATGGGTGGCGCGGCGAAATCGCCTCGAAGATCGTGAAGGAAATCGGCGACCGCCTGCGCTTCCTCAAGGATGTCGGCCTCGATTACCTGACACTCGACCGCAGCGCCGAAACCCTGTCCGGCGGCGAGGCACAGCGCATCCGTCTCGCGAGCCAGATCGGCTCCGGACTGGTCGGCGTGATGTACATCCTCGATGAACCCTCGATCGGCCTGCACCAGCGCGACAACCAGCGACTGCTGAACACGCTCGTCCGGCTGCGCGACCTCGGCAACAGCGTCATCGTCGTGGAGCACGACGAAGACGCCATCCGCCAGGCGGACTACGTCGTCGACTTGGGCCCGGGCGCGGGCGTCCACGGCGGCCATGTCGTCGCCCAGGGCACTCCGGCAGAAGTCGAATCCAATCCCGCATCAGTCACCGGTCAGTTCCTGTCCGGTACCCGTCGCATCGAGGTACCGGCCCTGCGCACACCCGTGCAGAAGGACCGCGTCCTGCGCGTCGTGAATGCCACCGGCAACAACCTGAAGGGCGTGACGGTCGACGTGCCGCTCGGCCTGATGACGTGCGTCACCGGCGTCTCGGGCTCGGGCAAGTCAACCCTGATCAACGACACGCTCTACGCGTGGGTGGCAGCCAAGCTGAATGATGCTTCGACCCAGCCCGCCCCCTGTGATGGCGTCGAAGGCATCGACCATATCGACCGGGTCATCGAGATCGACCAGAGCCCCATCGGACGGACACCCCGCTCCAACCCGGCAACCTATACCGGCCTGTTCACGCCGATCCGCGAACTCTTCGCCGAGGTTCCGGAATCGCGTGCTCGTGGCTACGAGCCCGGTCGATTCAGCTTCAACGTCAAGGGCGGGCGCTGCGAAGCCTGTCAGGGCGACGGTGTCATCAAGGTGGAAATGCATTTCCTTCCCGATGTCTACGTACCCTGCGATGTCTGCAAGGGACGGCGCTACAACCGCGAAACGCTCGAGGTGCGGTACAAGGGCAAGAACATCAACGAAGTGCTCGAGATGACGGTCGAAGACGGTCTGGAGTTTTTCCGTCCCGTGCCCACCGTCTATACGCGGCTCCAAACCCTCGTTGACGTCGGACTCTCGTATCTCAAGCTCGGCCAGAATGCGACGACGCTGTCGGGTGGCGAGGCACAACGGGTCAAGCTGGCCAAGGAACTCTCGAAGCGCGCCACCGGACGGACGCTCTACATCCTGGACGAACCCACCACGGGACTGCATTTCCACGACATCGAACAGCTGCTCATCGTGCTGCATCGCTTGCGGGACGAAGGCAATACCGTCGTGGTCATCGAACACAACCTCGATGTCATCAAGACGGCTGACTGGATCATCGACTTGGGCCCGGGCGGCGGAACCGGGGGCGGCACGATCATAGCGGTGGGAACGCCAGAGGACCTCGTGCAGGTCGGCGCGTCATATACGGGGCAGTTCCTGAAGCCGGTGCTGGCGCGGCAGAGCGCCCGCAGAGTGCGCAAACGCGCTTGAAAGCGCTGAGCCGGAGCGCGCGACTCAGCTGCGCGTGGACTGGAACACGTGGCGGACTTCGCCGTTCGCCACGGCTTCGCGGAAGCGACCCGACGTGTACTTACCGATGATGCTGCGCCAGAAGGCTACCGCGCCGGTATTCCGGAGGAATTCGATGACCTCCCAGCGGCCGGCAAAGCGGCTGAAAATCAGGGTAGCGGCATTCGCTCCTACCCCTAAGCGCCGTGCGGAAGCCGTCACGAAGAACTCTGCCAGGCGGAAGTCGATTTCGGTGCGTCGATTGACGGGGGGCCGACTGACGAGTGCAAATCCGACGGGCCGCTCATTGTGGAGGATGACGAGCGGATGCGAGCTGTCGTCCGCGAACCAGTGGGCCATCAGGTCGGGAGCACGATCGCCGAATTCTTCCGATTTGTTGAACGCCGGGAAC
>JBEBIT010000127.1:0-4658 GCA_040080215.1 Steroidobacteraceae bacterium | reverse complement strand
GACCCTTCCGTCAGCGCCATCACGGCGAGCAGTTCCGGCTTCGAACCCGCTTCGAGGCCGAAGTTGAATTCCTCGCCGCAGCGATAGACTTCCTCCACCACGAGGCGCTGCTGGTTCACCTTGATCGGATACACCGCGCAATAGCGGTTGCCGTAGCTGTTCTCCGCGATCGCCTGCGCAAACGCGTCGTGCAGGCGTTCCAGGCGATGCTTCAGGATGTCGGAAAAGCGGATGACGACCGGCGTACTGAGGTCGCGGGCCTTCAGCCCCTCGACGACCTCGAGCAGGTCGATGCTGCGCTTCTCGTCCATGCCGGGTTGCACGACGAGATGCCCGGCCGCGTTGATGTTGAAGTAGCCCTTCCCCCATTGGCCGACCTGGTAGGTCTCGAGGGCGTCTTCAATCTTCCAGTTCAGGTTGGGGACGATCTTGTTCATCGGGGTGGCGCTTCTTCAGGGAGTCGGTCCGAGTGCGATCGGCCGTGCGGGGTTGCGGATCCATTCGCTCCAGGAGCCTGCGTACAGTCGCGCGCCGGCAAGGCCCGCGACTTCAAGCGCCAGCAGGTTGTGGCACGCGGTCACGCCCGAGCCGCACATCATGACTGCGTGCTCGGCCGGAGCGGCGCCGAGCGACTGCTGCAGTTGGACCCGCAGCTGCGCCGCGGGCAGGAAGCGGCCGTCCGGGCCGAGATTGCCGGTGAACGGGTAGTTGTGCGCGCCGGGAACATGCCCTGCCTTCGTGTCGAGCGGCTCGACCATGCCGGCATAGCGTTCCGGCGCTCGCGCATCGAGTACTCGCCAGGAGGGATCCGTGGCGCGCTGACCCACGGCCGTCGCATCCAGCAGCATCTCGTTCCTGGGCTTCGCGACAAAGCTGCTGGCCATGACGGTCGGCAAAGCGGTGGTCACTGGCAGGGCCTCCTCTGTCCACGCCTTGAAGCCGCCATCGAGGACGGCCACGCTCTCCGCTCCCAACCAGCGCATGAGCCACCAGAGCCGTGCAGCGTAGGCCCCGTTGCCGCCGTCGTATGCGACGACCTGCGTGCGGTTGTCTATTCCAAGGCCGCCGAGCGTCGCAGCCATCGCGTGCGCGTCCGGCAGCGGATGACGCCCGGATTGCGGCGTGATCTTCGACGACAGGTCTTCATCGAGATGCGCGTAGCGTGCACCAGGAATGTGGCCCGCCGCATAGGCCTCGCGACCGCTGGCGGGGCGGGCAAGATCGAAGCGGCAATCCACGACGACCCACTTGGGATCGCCCAGGTGCTCTGCCAGTTCAGCTGCGGAAATGAGGGTGGTGTGCATGGGATGACGGCGTTTGGCGACGGAGTTCGGGGCGGTCCGGGTGCGAGACTACTGGCGTAGTGCCCGCTTGAGAAGCGTGGCTAGAATTGTCATCGGCGATTCTACCAGCGTGAGACAATGGGCCATGGCAATTGATCTTTACTGGGGCAGCGGCAGTCCGTACTCGTGGCGGGTGCTGCTTGCGCTCGAATACAAGAAGCGTGCGTACCGGTCGACCCTGCTGCAGTTCTCGAAGCAGGAGCACAAGTCGGCGCAGATGCTGAAGATGAACCCGCGCGGGCGGGTGCCCGTGCTTAAAGACGGCGACTATGTGTGTTTCGAGTCGCTTGCGATCCTGACGTATCTCGACCGCAAGTATCCCGAGCCGCCGCTGTTCGGCCGCAGCGCTGAAGAAGCCGGTACTGTCATGCGCGTCATCTGCGAGTACCAGGTGTACGTCGAGGAGCACATCACCAAGATCATCGCCGCGATCTTCTTCCAGGGCCTCGAAGGCAAGCTGGACGAGATTGCCAGGTCCTTGCAGGTCGTTGCCGGGGAGGCCCGGACCATCGAGGGCCGCTTGTCGCAGTCCGCGTGGCTGGTCGGCGAGTCGCTGTCCGCGGCGGACCTCGTCGTTTACCCCGGAATCCAGCTGCTGCTGCGGGCGCTCGAACGTCGCGAAGCGCAGGAACTGCGGGCGCGTTTCCTGCCACTCGAAACGCACTATCCGGCGCTCGCTTCATGGATGCGCCGTGTCGAGGCACTGCCCGGCTACGAGCGCACTTTCCCTCCCCACTGGCGCGAGTCGCTGGCCCCGGAATAACGCGCACTGCGCCATTTCCGGCGAGCCGGGCGTGGCCTCGAGCAGGCGCGCTCAAGCGGCTGCGCGGCCTCGGTGCCGGGGTCGCCATAGCGCCAAAAATCAGTACACTTCCTTTTCTGTTTGCAAGTTCCCAAGGTATCGGCAGGTCGTTCAATAATGCCCCAGCATCGCGTCCACGTGGATTTCCCAGGCAGGCTCCTGATCGTCGGGTTCGGCAGCATTGGCCAGGGAGTCTTGCCACTGATCCTGCGGCACGTCGGCATCGCGGCCGATCGGGTCACGATCATGACGGCAGAGGATGCAGGCCAGGCCGAGGCTGCCGAGTTCGGCGTGCGTTTCATCAAGCAGCCGATCACCCGTGACAACTACAAGCGCATCCTCGATCCGCTGGTCGGCCGCGGCGACTTCCTGCTGAACCTCTCCGTGGACGTGTCGAGCATCTCGCTGGTCAAGCTGTGCGCCGAGAAGGGCGCGTTGTATCTCGACACCTGCATCGAGCCCTGGCTCGGCGGCTATACGGATCCCACGGTGTCGCCGTCGAAGCGGACGAATTACGCCTTGCGCGAGGAAGCGCTTGCGCTTCGGGAGCAGTTTCCGCGCGGCCCGACGGCGGTGCTCACGCACGGCGCCAATCCCGGCCTGGTGTCGCACCTCGTGAAGCAGGCGCTGCTCAACCTCGCGGCCGACACCGGTGTTGATGCCGGCAATCCCGCTACGCGCCAGGCCTGGGCCGCGCTCTCGCAGCGGCTCGGCGTCAAGGTGATCCACGTCGCAGAGCGCGACACGCAGGTATCGAACATACCGAAGCGGCAGAACGAGTTCATCAACACCTGGTCCGTCGATGGCTTCGTCGGCGAGGGCGCCCAGCCCGCTGAACTCGGGTGGGGCACGCACGAGAAGAACTGGCCGCGTGACGGCAAGCGCCACGAGTTCGGCCGGCAGAGCGCGATTTACCTGCTGCAGCCCGGGGCCGGCACCCGCGTGCGGACGTGGACGCCGCGCGCCGGCATGTTCCATGGCTTCCTGATCACGCACAGCGAGGCGATTTCGATTTCCGATTACCTGACGGTTCGCGATGGCGACAAGGTGACTTACCGGCCGACGGCGCACTACGCCTACCATCCCTGCGATGCCGCCGTGTTGTCGGTGCATGAATTCGCGGGCCGCAACTGGCGCGTGCAGGATCACAAGCGGATCATGAACGCTGAGATCGTCGACGGCATCGATGAGCTCGGCGTGCTGCTCGCGGGCCACAAGAAGAACGCCTACTGGTATGGCTCGCAACTGTCGATCCAGGAAGCGCGCGAGCTTGCGCCTTTCAACAGCGCGACGTCGCTGCAGGTCTGTGTGTCGGTGCTCGCCGGCCTCGTGTGGGCGATCGAGAACCCGAACGCCGGCGTTGTCGAGCCGGACGAAATTGACTTCCGCCGCATCCTCGAGATCTGCAAGCCTTACCTCGGCCCTGTCGTGGGCGAGTACACCGACTGGCATCCGCTGGTCGAACGTGGCCGGCTGTTCGAGGAAGACCTCGATCTCACCGACCCGTGGCAGTTCAAGAACATCCGGGTGGTCTAGCGACGGAGCGGCGCACGACGAGCGATCAGCGATTAGCGATTGGAAGGACCCTAAGGAGTATGCATCTCCCTCTTGCTCCGCAATCTAATCGCCAATCGCCAATCGCCAATCGCCAATCGCTAGTCGCTAGTCGCTACTTCCTCGTACCAGATCTTCACCACGGTAAAGGTCTTCTTGCCGGTGGGCAGCTCGATGCTTAACTCGTCGTCCACGGCCTTGCGCATCAGCGCCTTGCCGAGCGGCGAGTCCATGCTGATGAGTCCCCGGGCCAGGTCGAATTCGTCCGGCCCCACGATCCGATAGTCGGTCACTTCGCCGGCATCATCCTCGACCGTGACCCACGCGCCGAAGTAGACGCGTGACGGATCGGAAGGGGGCTTGTCGACCACCACCATGCCTTCCAGGCGCTGCCGCAGGAACCTGACACGGCGGTCGATTTCCCTGAGTTGCTTCTTCCCGTAGATGTATTCCGCGTTTTCCGAGCGGTCGCCCTGGGCCGCGGCCTCGGATACGGCGCGGGTCACCTCCGGCCGCTTCTCCCGCCACAGGAAATCCAGCTCTTCCTTGAGGGTTCTTGCCCCCTGCGGGGTGATGAACTTTGAACCACGCACGGTCGGTGGACGATAGCGACTCATTCCTTGCAAAACCCCGGGGAAGTCTTGGGCCCACGGCCGAAATACTGTGGACATCATCACGGACGGGTCCCGCGACCGCCATTACTTTCGTTACCCATGGCCACCAAGTACTACACCCACTTCCTCTACGAGGAGCCGGCTCCCAAGGGATTGAGTGAATTCCGGGGCGTCGTCGAGGTCAGTAGAGTGCTGAAGCGCGGCGACTTCCGTGAGGCTGCGGCGGTCCTGGCCCGTAATTTTGCGTGCAATGCCAATGACATCAAGGTGTTGCAATGGTCGAGGTTGCACTAGTTCAAGGTTGATTGGCGCTGTATCGATCCCCTAGCGGATTCTCACCACCCT
>JBEBIT010000126.1:0-4675 GCA_040080215.1 Steroidobacteraceae bacterium | reverse complement strand
CGTCCTTTGGCGCAATCTCGCGAGTCCTCAGGTCGCCCTCTGGGCCCACGTGATCCGGCGCCGTGACGCCGCGGCTCCCCCGAGCGGGCCGGTGGCAAGCTTTTCCGATCAGCTCCACGCCAAGTATCGGCATCGCCTGGCCGGCGAGACGCTCATGGTCAATGAGCTTTACCTGACGACCGTGTTCCGGCCAACGACCGGGGCGGCAACGGGGCTTGCGGCCAAGGTGCTCGCGCGTCGTCAGCGCGATCACGGACGGGCGGATCAGAGTGATGCCCTCGATACTTGCGAAAAGCTGGCCGAGACGCTGAAAGCCTCACTGTCCCGCTACGAGCCAGAACGGCTCGGGACCTATCAGCGTCAAGGACGCGTCTGTTCCGAGCTGCTTGAGTTCCTGGGATTCCTTGTCAATGGGGAACGCCAGCCCATCCCGCTGCCGCGTGCGCCGATCAACGAAGTGCTTGCGACCTCACGGCTCTCCTTTGGCGTGGAGGCGTTGGAGTACCGCGCGCCGACGCAGACCCGACTCGGCGCGATGCTGGGGATCAAGGAGTACCCGACACCCAGCGTCATCGGAATGTTCAATCCGCTGCTCTCAGCGCCGTTCCCGTTTTTGCTGACCCAGTCCTTCAGTTTTCTCACGAAGGCAGCTGCTCAAAGTCTCCTGCAGCGGCAGGTCCACCGCATGGCGAACGCCGGGGACTTCGCCGTCTCTCAGGCGGAAGAACTGACCGGGGCGCTCGATGCGCTCACGAGCAATGAGTTCGTGATGGGGGACCACCACTTTTCCTTGCAGGTCCTCGCGGACAGCGACGAGCCGGGACCGAAGGGAGAGAGCGTCCGAGCCAAAGGCCTGAACGACGCCGTGGCGCTGGCTCGCAGCTTGCTTGCGGATACGGGGATGATTGTGGCGCGCGAGGACCTGGCGCTCGAAGCCGCCTTCTGGGCCCAGCTGCCGGGTAATCTCCCGATTCGGCCCCGCAAGGCTCCCATCACCTCGCGCAACTTCTGCGCCATGGTGCCCTTCCACAACTATCCGGCGGGCAGGGCCACAGGGAACCACTGGGGCGATGCGCTGGCGCTGCTGATCACCAGCGCTCGCTCCCCCTATCACTTCTCGCTCCACTCGAGCGACCCGACTGATCCGGACGGAGGGAGCCGCAAAGACACAGGGCATACCTTCATTTGCGGACCGACCGGGTCCGGCAAGACCGTCTTCATCGGCTTTCTGGTGGCAATGCTCGGGCGCATCGGCGCAACCCAGGTGATCTTCGACAAGGATCGGGGGCTTGAGATTCTGGTACGGGCGATGGGTGGGGAGTACTTCGCACTCAAGAACGGGGAACCGACAGGGTTCAATCCATTGAGGCTCCCAATGACGCCGGACAACCTGGAGTTCTTGAAGACCTGGCTCGGTCTGCTGGTGCGGCCAGCCTCAGGCAGGTCGCTCTCGGTCCGTGAGCAGGCCGATCTCGATCAGGCGCTGCACGGCACGCTGGCACTCCATCCGGCCGGCCGGCGGCTATCGCGGTTGATCGAATTTCTGGATCCGACGGACCCGGAAGGGATCTATGCGCGCCTGTCCCGCTGGTGTGAGGCGACCGGGGGCGACTATGGCTGGGTGTTTGATCACCCGGAGGACTCGGTCGTCGGTCGCCTGCAGGGTGGGTCGGTCATTGGGTTCGATGTCACCGAGTTTCTGAACAGCGACGTGACGCGATCGCCGGTGTCGTTCTATTTGTTCCATCTGGTCAAGCAGCTTCTGGACGGTCGGAAGCTCGTGTGCTGGATGGATGAGTTCTGGCGTCTGCTCGACGACGCTGCATTTGAGCGGTTCGCCAAGGATGGGCCCAAGACTTGGCGCAAACTCAATGGCGTGATGTGCCTGGCCACGCAGTCTGCGGGCGATGTGCTGGGCAGCAATATCAGCCGCACGATCATCGAGCAGACGCCGACCAAGATCTTCTTCCCCAATGCCGACGCCAGTGCCGATGAGTACCTCGGCGGTCTCGGCCTGACGGAGCGCGAATTCAAGCTCATCAAAGAGGAACTCGAGCCGGGTTCGCGGCAGTTTCTCGTCAAACAGGGTCACCACAGCGTGGTGTGCCAGCTCGACCTCAAGGGGTTTACGGGCGAACTCGCCGTCATCTCCGGCCGGGCGAGCAGCGTCGAACGTCTGCATGACCTCATGCGGGAGGTCGGCTCGGACCCGGCGCGGTGGCTACCGCTCTTCCAACAATCGAAACCTTAAGGAACTGAGTCATGAAGCCATTCAAGAGAGTGTCGATCGCGCTTGCCATTGGCTTGCTGGTGAACCTCCCGCCAGCAGAAGCCGCCATCCCAGTCATCGACTTCGGGGCGATTGCGCAGCTGATTACGCAGATGCAGACACTGCAGCAGCAGCTCGCGACCGCACGGAGTCAGCTGACGCAAGCGGAGCAGCAGTTGACCGCCATGACGGGCGGGCGCGGCATGGAGGCGCTGTTGAGCGGCACGCCGCGCGGCTATCTGCCTGGGACATGGGCGGCGCTTGACCAAGTGTTGCAGGGGAGCAGTGGGGCCTATGGCGCCTTGGCAGCCAGCGTTCAAGCGTTGGTGAACCTCAATGCCATCCTGTCGCCCCAACAGGTGAATTGGCTCTCCGCCCCGCAGCGCGAACAACTGGAAGCGGCGCGCCGTTCGGTGGCGTTGTTCCAGGCCACCACGCGGGAAGCGTTGACGACCACCAGTGACCGTTTCGCATCGCTCCAGCAGTTGATCGACGCGATCCCCGCCGCGCCCGATCAGAAGGCCATCCTGGACTTGCAGGCGCGCATCGCGGCCGAGCAGACGATGCTGCAGAACGAGGGGACCAAGCTGGATCTGCTCGAACGAACTACCCACGCGGAAGAGGCCGCCCGGCAGCAGCGCCTGCGAGAACAGGCCATCTCGGATATCGGCTCATTGCGGACACTGCCGAGCTTAGGGCTCTAGTCCACGATTTCGAACAGGGAGGTTTCTGATGCGTGGGTGTCGCTTCAACGCAGATCGACGAGGGCAACGGTGGGTGATGGCCTCGATGGTGATGGCTTCCATCGCTGCCTGTTCTCCGGCCACGCCCGAGTCTGGTCGGACGGTGCAGGACTACGTGGCCGACGCTTCGCTGCGCAATGCCACGGTGCAGCGGTGTGCCAATGATCCGGGGCGTCTCAAGGACACGCCCGATTGCCTCAACGCGCAGGCCGCGGCCCGGATCGAAGGGGTGGGCTCCTTGCGAAATCTGCCACTGCTGCCGCTCCCGCCGCCGGTTCGGGAGGCGACGCCTGCATCGCCGCCCTCCGATTCTGAGTCAGTCAACACGTTGTAAGGGCGAACCACCATGGGCTTCTTTGCGGAATTCAACACCTGGCTCAACGCGCTTCTTATGACGTACATCGGCACCAATACCGCACGGGTGGCGGCGGCGCTTGAGCCGGCGATCGTCACGTTTGGTGTGATCTACGTGATGGTCTGGGGCTATCTGCACCTGATGGGCAAGATCGATGAGCCGTTCATCGTCGGGCTCAAGAAAATCATCGGGCTGGCAGTGATTCTCGGCGTGTCGCTGCGTCTGTGGCTGTACAACACGGTCATCGTCGACACGTTCTTCAACGCGCCGGGTCAGCTGATCGCCGCGGTGGTCGGTGCGTATGACTCTGTCAGCGTGGTCGATCAGATCATCTTCGCGGGCGGCGACACGGGAGCGCTGTTGCTACAGAAGGGCGGCCTGTTCGGCGGCGACTTCTCGTACTACCTGGCCGGGATTGCCGTGTACCTGATTGTTGGCCTCACGGCCATCTACACGATCTTTTTGCTGGCGCTGTCCCGGATCGCGCTCTCGGTGCTGTTGGCCCTGGGACCGCTCTTTATTGCGCTGCTGCTGTTTGATTCCACCAAGCGGTTCTTCGAAAGCTGGATCGCGCAGCTCGCGAACTATGCCTTGATCACAATTCTCACGGTGCTGGTCGCCGCGCTCATGATGACCCTGCTGCGCACGGCCGCGGAGCAGGCGGCCAGCACCGGCGGGGGGATCGAGATCGCCCACTCGGTCCGGGTGTGCATGGCCTCCGGACTGACCTTCCTCGTGATGCGTCAGGTCATGCCCATGGCCGCGAGTCTCGCGAGTGGGTTGGCGCTCAGCACGTTCGGTACGGCGAGCCTCATGGTCAGGTGGGCGACCGGGGGCGTGATGCGCAACACCGGCCAGTTCATGCGCGGCGCTGTGATGGACCGCGAAACCACGCGCTGGGATGGCATCAGCCGCAAAGCCGGCTACTACTTGGGCCGCGGTACGGTGGCAGGCCTAGGGCGGGTGCTGCGCCGACCCAATGCGATTCGTCGCACATGAGCGCCCGCAACTCATTCAAACGAAGACAGGGGAGTGATCATGAAGTGGTGGTTCTGTATCGTCGCCTGCGCGGCTTTAAGTGCCTGCAGCACACCCCGCGCAGTCCAGGTCGACTGCGACGGGCGGCTGGTGCCCATCAATGCAGCCGCGCCGGTCGTCCCCGCGGTCGCTGCAACAGCCATCATCCTCGAGCAGGACGGGCGGCATCATGAGCGCTGATCCGGCAATCAAGGCCTACCTGCAGGAGGCAGCGTCGTGGGACGCAGATCGGGTTGCGCAGGCAAGGCGCAGCACCAAGGTCGCTTGGAG
>JBEBIT010000125.1:0-4704 GCA_040080215.1 Steroidobacteraceae bacterium | reverse complement strand
GCGATCGGTGACGTGGCGAACAGCAGTGGCGAGGGGCGGCATGCTTGCCATCGTTCAACTCCGGTTTCGGTGCGGGCACCACGGAACGTCTCGATTGTAGTGAAAGCGCTTCCCAATCGATACCGCGTCGTGTGTTCCATCAGCAGGCAACGCGCGTGTATGCTTGCACCGAATTGATACGTTCGCGCTGCAATTTCTGCAACATTGGCGTATGCGACGGTGGCGACGATTCTTGCATGATCGTGCTGTTCGATTGTGCTGTCTTCGCGCCCAACGCACGCCCCAAGTCGCGAGGAACGTCTGATCAACCCCTGTGCGCTCGCGACGGCGAGGCACCAGCACTGGCCAGCCGCGGAGAGTATTGATGCAGGTATCGTCTCCTTTTGACCTTGTGCTTTTTGGCGGAACGGGAGACCTGGCCATGCGCAAGCTGCTGCCGGCGCTGTACCGCAGACACGCGGCCGGACAGATTCCGCCCGACTCCCGGCTGATCGGCATCGCAAGGTCGGATCTTTCGCGCGCAGCCTACCTTGAGCAGGTCGAAGCAACGTGCAGGACCTACCTCAAGGACGAGTTTGAAGTCGGCCGCTGGGAGTCGTTCAGCGAGCACATACAGTATGTTCGGTTCGATGCGACCGTGGCATACGACCACTTCGCGCTCAAGGCGTTGCTCGCCGGTCGCGATGCCAATGTGAGGATCTTCTTCTTCTCCACGGCGCCGACCCTGTTTACCGCGATCTGCACGCAGATCGCCGCCGCCGGGTTGGTGACTCCGCTGTCGCGCGTCGTGCTCGAGAAGCCCCTTGGCCATGATCTCGCGTCCTCGCTGGCCATCAACGACCTCGTAGGCGCGAGCTTCGCCGAGCACCAGATCTATCGCATTGACCACTACCTGGGCAAGGAGGCGGTGCAGAACCTGATCGCGCTGCGGTTCGGCAATGCGTTGTTCGAGCCGCTGTGGCGTCGAGGCCGGATCCGTCATGTCCAGATCACGATCGCCGAACAGATCGGCGTCGAAGGACGCGGCCCGTTCTACAACCAGACCGGGGCGCTGCGCGACATGGCGCAGAACCACCTGCTGCAGTTGTTGTGCATCCTGGCCATGGAGCCGCCCGCCAGCAACAAGCCCGATGCCGTTCGCGACGAAAAGCTGAAAGTGCTGCGCGCGCTGCGGCCCATCGTGGGAGCGGACGTTCTCTCGAAGACGGTGCGCGGGCAGTACAAGGCGGGCGCAGCCAACGGACTCCCGGTGCCGGGCTATCTGCAGGAAACGGGCGTCGATGCCGACAGCACGACGGAAACGTTCGTCGCGCTCAAGGTGGAGATCGATAGTTGGCGCTGGGCCGGCGTACCGTTCTACCTCCGTACCGGCAAGCGCTTGCAGGAGCGCGTCACCGAGATTGTCGTCACGTTCGATGAAGTGCCTCACTCCATCTTCGACAAGCAAGCCACTGCGCAGTCACCCAACAAACTCGTGATCCAGCTGCAACCCGAGGAAAGTATCACGCTGACGATCCTCGCCAAGAGCCCCGGAGAGGGAATGCGCCTCAAGCCGGTTGATCTCGCACTCGATCTCGGCGAGACGTTCAAGATGCGCAGCCTCGATGCCTATGAGCGGTTGCTGATGGATGTCGTCACTGGCAACCTGACCCTGTTCATGCGGCGCGACGAACTCGATGCGGCCTGGGAGTGGATCGATCCGATCCGTGAAGGCTGGGCGCAGCATGACGAGAAGCCAAAGTCCTATACGGCGGGGAGCTGGGGACCCGCCGCGTCCAGCGCCCTGGTTGGCCGGGACGGCATTGCCTGGAATGACGAGCTATAACGCAGGGTGAACGGAGTCGATCGAGCCTGGATGTTGGCTGCGGAGGGAATGTGATGCATCGCTTCGTGAAGGAACATCGTTTCCCCAACGCGCTCGCGCTCGAGCACGCCCTGGTGGGCGAAATTCGTGTCGATCTTCAGGAAGCGATTGATGCGCGCGGGACGGCGAGCCTCGTCGTCTCCGGAGGGCGGACGCCCGTCAATCTGTTTCGCCTGCTCGGTGCCGAGCCCATCGACTGGAGCCGCGTGTGGGTGACGCTGGCCGATGAACGCTGGGTCGATACGGCGGACGGCAGCAGCAACGAAAGACTGATTCGTGAGTCGCTGCTCGCGGGAGCGGCTGCCAAGGCCCGCTTTATCGGCCTGAAGAATGCATCCGCGGCAGTGGAGCAGGGGCTCGAATGGTCATGGCGAGCGCTGACGCGAATCGTACGTCCGCTCGATGTAGTCCTGCTCGGGATGGGCGACGATGGCCACACCGCTTCGCTTTTCCCCACGTCACCCGGGCTGGCCGCAGCACTGGATACATCGGCCGCGCCTGCCTGCGTTGCGATGCGCGCGCCAGCCGCACCACATGAGCGGATGAGCCTCAACCTGTCGGCATTGCTCGACGCGCGACGCCTCGTCCTGCATATCGTGGGGGCGGAAAAGTGGCAGGTTTACCTGAAGGCAAGGGAACCGGGCCCTGTTACGGAATTCCCGGTCCGCGGCATCCTGCACCAGCAGCAGGTGCCGGTCGACGTCTTCTGGTCGCCGTGAGCCTCGTCGTCAGCCCTAGAGATTGACCTGACTGCTGATCTCGACGACGCGGTGCGCCGGCACGCCGAAATGGATCGATGCGAGCTGGCTGTTGCGTCCCATCACGGCGAACAGGCGCTTGCGCCATAGAGGCATACCCGAGTTGCCGGAGAAGACGGGATTCTCGCGACCGATCACGTACGTGGTCTCATCGGGCCGGAATTCGACGCCCTTGGCATCGGCGCCTCTCAACGCTGACAGGATGTCAGGCACTTCCATGAACCCGTAGCGTGCGATGACCCTGTAGATCCCGGGAGAGATCGTGTGAGTGTCCACCCGCTTGTCCGCCGGTACGCGCGGCAACTCCGTGCTGACGAACGTCAGCAGAATGATGCGTTCGTGCATGACGCCGTTGAACCGCAGGTTCTGCGACAGTGCACGCGGGATGCCGCCTGCGTCGCTGACGAGATAGACGGCCGTGCCGGGCGCGACGTTCGGTTTGTGCTCGGCGATGGATGCAAGGAATTCCCGAACGGGAACCTGCTGCTTGGCAACGAGCCAGGCGAGGGCGCGCCGTCCTTCCCGCCAGGTGCTCATCAGCAGGTAGATGCCGGATGCGATTGCCAGCGGGATCCATCCGCCGTCGTCGAGCTTCAGGATGTTGGATGCGAAGAAGAACAGCTCGATGACCAGGATGATTGCCAGCACGCCGATCACGGCCCGATTGCCCCTTGCGTCCGCAATCCTGAGCAACATGATCACCATGATCGACGTGACCACCATGTCGCAGACGATGGCGATGCCGTAGGCGCCGGCGAGTGCGCTCGATGAACCGAACAGGATCACCAGTGTCAGCGTGCATATGAACAGCAGCCAGTTCACGGCGGGCACATAGACCTGGCCAATGGAGTGCTCGGAGGAATGCAGCACCTTGAGGCGCGGCAGGTAGCCCATGTTGATGGCCTGCCTTGCGATGGAAAAGACGCCCGAGATGACGGCCTGCGAAGCGATCACGGTGGCCGCAGTGGCCAGCAGGATCAGGGGGACCAGGGCCCACGCTGGCGCCAGCAGATAGAAAGGATTCTGGATGGCTTGCGGGTCCGTCAGCAGCAGCGCGCCCTGTCCGAAGTAATTGAGGAGCAATGCGGGCAGGACGACGAACAGCCAGCCCTTGCGGATCGGACCGCGTCCGAAATGGCCCATGTCGGCATACAGGGCTTCGCCGCCGGTCACGCACAGAAATACCGATGACAGCGTGATGAACCCGGCCACGCCGTTGTCCATGAAGAAGCGTGCGGCGTGGGCCGGGTTGATGGCAGCCAGCACCTCTGGCGCCTGCAGGATTCCGCGAACGCCGAGTACGGCGAGGGTCGCGAACCACGCGATGATGACGGGCCCGAAGGCACGGCCCATGACCGCAGTACCCCGCTTCTGCACAAAGAAGAGACACGTCAGGATCAGGGCGGCGCCCGGCATGACGACGTTGTGCAGGTTGGGCGCGGCGACTGCCAATCCCTCAATGGCACTCATGACCGAGATGGCTGGCGTAATGAACCCATCGCCGAAGAACAACGATGCACCGAACAGCCCGACTGCGCTGACGGGGGTCCAGATCCGCCAGTTTCGCGATGCACCGACCAACAGCGCGCTCAATGCCAGGATGCCGCCTTCCCCGCGGTTGTCCGCCTCGAGCACGATGCCGACGTACTTGACCGTGATGATCAGGGCAAGGCACCAGAAGATCAGTGACAGTAAGCCCAGGATGTTGTCCGGCGCGACCGCAATTCCATGGATGGGTGAAAAGCACTCACGCAGCGCGTAGAGGGGGCTGGTACCGATATCGCCGAAGACGACGCCCAGCGCGCCGACCACGATGGCGACGCCCCCCTTGGCATGGCTCGATTCATGCCCGGGTGCGTGCGCATCGGCGTGACCTGAGGCGCCGGCTTCATCGGCAGAGGAGGGCTCGGGCAGATCCAGATTGATGATGCGCGGCAAGATGGGCCTTGGCTTCGGGATCTTCGGTTGCGGGAACTGGAAATTCAGGCGCGGAGTGTATCTCTCGCTTCGGCGCCTTTCCATGCGATTATCCCCTTAGACGGGAATGGCGGGAAAGAGGGGCGATCGGGGAGGGGGTATGGC
>JBEBIT010000124.1:0-4725 GCA_040080215.1 Steroidobacteraceae bacterium | reverse complement strand
CGCCTCCCCTCCCTGCTTGGAAGCGTTCGCGTCCGTGACTGCCTTGACGTATGCCCGCAACTCCGTCGCCTGACGCCATGAGTTGGCCTCTCGAACCAGCTGCTCGACGCGTTCTCGTTCCAGCTTTGCTATCCGTTCCCGCTCTATCTGTTCGGCGGCTTCCTTCTTGAGCCGCGCTTTCTCCTTGAGCTCGGCCCGGCGCTCGATCTCATCTTCGTATCGTTCCTGGACCCATTCGCGAAGGACACTTTCTCCCATCACTAGAATCTGCACCGCGATCTCAGCAAGAAGCCCCTCCAGCTTGACCTCGTTCGTGTCGTCCCATTTCATGCCGTCATTCGGCTTCTTCCACTCCGTGATCTCAAAACGCAGTGGACCCTTGGGGCGGTTCGGGTCTGGCTTTTGAACCAGATTCCTCTCTTGCGGTCCGCGGCGGTCGGGGCTATCCAGCTTGCAGTCGATGTGGACACTGCCGACCGATACGCTCACCTCTCGCCCTTCCCGTCCGCGCGCACTTGGTCTGGCGCCGCATCGATCCAGCGCATTGAAAAGAGCGCTCAAGATACGAAGGCGTCGAAGCTCGAACGGGGATTCAAATGCGGGGCTCTCCCACATGAAGGGATACGGGGATGCCAGCTGCTTTTGGCGCCGCCGTTCATCATCTTGAAGGAGTTTCGCAATGGCGGGATGAGGCCCGTCGAGATTCTTCGCGGGCGGGACCTTTCCTACCATCTTGCGAACGCGCTCCACCATTTCCGGAATCGGCTCCGCGAATGAGGGTGGCACAGGTGGTTCGCTGGACGGCTCTTCTTCTGCAAAGGGCTTCCACGGCGCGTTGGGGCCGATCTGTACCTCATCGAGCATCCCGAGTGGCCTGATAGGCAATGCTGGCCGTTCAACTTTCTTGCCGGCCTGCAATTTGGCCCAATAGCCCCTTTCGGGCACGGGAACTGCCGCTGCTCGACACGCCTTCGCCAACCCGACATCGGAGATCCCTAACCTGGCGGCCACCTTTTGCATCGGTTCAGCCCAAACAATCCCATAGAGCTGCTCCCGCGTGAATATATGGGCCATCGGTCCGCCTCTTGATCCAGAGCTTAAGACCCAATGCTACCGAGTGTTCTCCGTCTCCCGAAACTGCGCTCTCTGGCGATGCTCGAGCAGGGAGGCGGCGATGTGCTCCTTGTCCGTCCGGACCGGCGGCATTTGCCGCACGAAGTCGGCCACTTTGCGTGCAAGGTCCTGCTGCCCGTCCCGTGCAAGTGTCTGAGCGACAGCTTGCCAACCCCGGACGATTTCCTGACGCGTACCCAGCAGTCGGGCCTTCCCCGCTTCCGGATTAAGCCCTCCATTCGCTATTTCTATCGCTACCTCTTTAGCGCGCTGCCGGTAGAACGTGGACGCGCCCCGCCGCGCGGCGCGATAGATGCCATCGTGGTCGTGGGACTTGCTGACACCCCGCACGGAACGTTCCGTCGCGTTGGCGGCGACGCCTTGGGCACGGAGTTGCCGGGCAAACAGCGCGCGCCACGAACGCAACGCGGTGGGATTTGGATTGAGTCGCTTTCCCTGCTCGCTCATTGCCTTGACCACGACGTGGACGTGCGGGTGCGGCTCATCGGTATGCAGCGCCATCACATAGCGGTGCTTCAGCCCCCACTCCTCCCGCGCAAACGTCCTGACGGCGGCCAGCAGCTTGTCGGGCGGCGTCCCTGGCGGCATTGAAAAGATGATGTTGTGAGCCAGCTTGGGTTGCTTCGTTGAGGTGCGTAGCTTTCCGGGTGGTGGCTTTGTGCCCTCCAGTTCCAGATCCCAGTCACTTACCAGTCCGTTGGCAATCCCGCGACCACTGACTCGTTCGCCCTGGTCGGTTTCCATTTCGAGGGTGCCGTTGCGGTCGATGTACCGGAAGTGCGCGGCTACCTCCCCCGAGCTCTTCCCGCCTCCCGAGATCTTGACCATGACCTCCGGAGCTCGCCCGACGGTGCGCGCGATGTGGTCCCGCTCAGCCGGAGTAAGGACTCCATGCCCATGAGGCCCGCGACGTCCATAGCTGGCAATGTCCAACAAGGGGCGCTGGTCTCTCTCAATCATTCGGTTTGGCATGACCCCTCTCCCAACTCTCGACGTTTGCCCGGATCAGTGCCTTCACCTTGTCGCGCAGACCCTCGCAGACTCGCAGCAACCCCATCAGGTCGGAGCGAGTCAGGAGAACGGTCGTACCACCCTGGTTCAGGTGTCTGGCTATCTGGTTGAGGTTTCTCCCGACGGCACCCAGCTCGGCGACGGCGAGTTTGAGGACACGCAGCTCTTCGACAGGGAGTGGCCGCAGATCCCGCAAGTGAGCGCGAAGCAGCACGGAAGCATAGGTCGCGGCCGGCATTCCTCTGGCCTCGGCTCTGGCGTCCAAGAGGGTCACGTCTTCCCGCCCGAGCCGCACACTGAATCGGCATCCTTGGGCACGGGGCCGGCCGTGGTGGAGAACTGTGTCGTCTGGTTCCGGGAGACGCAACAGCGCCAGACCCATCGATCGCTTGAGCAGAGCTGAGGCCGAAACCTGCTCCCGCTCCGCCAACAACAGAAGGCGGTTCTTCTCCTCTTTGGAGACGCGGACTGCAATGATCTCAGTGGCTGCCATGTCCACAGTGTTAAACAACAGCTGCCGGCAGGCTATCCTGCGTATTGCTGTCTTTTGCCCGGAAACTCATACAACTTTTCTGGTGCCGATGATCATCATGATGATGATCATCTTTCCATCGGCTTCATTCGTCGTCTGAGTTTCGGCCATTTTTCCCCAGAAACTCCGCTACCCGCCTGGGCCCATTCCCTAGACAATGGCTTACAGTCCGGCACGTATTGGATGCTGAAGCGGCAGCTCGAAACACTCCCACTTGCCATGAAGAAGTCTTGTCAGAAGTCCGTACGTTCGCGAACGCGCATCGGCGAAGGCCAACTTGTCCTGCCTTTTTCGCGGCACAGGTCGAAAGATCCGACAGTGGGTGCGGAGTGCTCAGAGCCAAAAGGAAACGCGACTGCGCCCGTGACCATGCTTCGCTTGCCTCAGGTCTGCAAAGTCACTGCATTGTGCCGTTCGATGGTTTATCAGCTCGAAGCGGACGGGCACTTTCCGCAACGCGTGAATATCGGAGTCCGTTCGGTGGCTTGGGTGGAAGCGGAAGTGCAGGCGTGGCTCGCGCAGCGAATCGCGACGTGTCGGGCCCGGCCGGCACAGCGGGCCTCCTCTACTTCGCCGGATCGTCTGCCTCAGCCCCTGGCAGCGGCCTCGAATGGGAGGATCTTGGCTCCCAGCCGTAGTGCGTCGAGGTAGTCGGCCCAGTCCTGCATCATCTTCCGGCGCAGTGGCAGGTGCTCGGCATAGTTGTAAGCAGCTCGCACACCATTCTGTTCTCCGTGAGCGAGCTGGCGTTCGATCGCGTCGGGGTTCCAGCCCTGCTCGTTGAGCAACGTCGAGGCCGTTGAGCGAAAGCCATGACCCGTCATTTCTTCAGTCGTATAGCCCAGCCGGCGCAGGGCAGCGTTGACCGTGTTTTCACTGATCGGTCGCCCGAAGCTGCGGATGCTCGGAAAGACGTAGCCATCGGGACCGCTGAAGCAATAGAGATCCTGCAGGATCTCGACCGCCTGACGTGACAGCGGCACGATGTGCGGATTGCGCATCTTCATGCGCTCAGCCGGAATGCGCCACTCCGAGCCCTCCAGATTGAATTCGCTCCACTTCGCCCACCGCAACTCGCCGGGTCGCACGAACACCAGTGGAGCCAGGCGCAAGGCACAGCTCACCGGCAACGCCTTGCACTTATAGCCGTGGATGGCGCGTAGCAGTTCGCCCACCTTCGCGGGTTCAGTGATGGAAGGGTGATGCCGCGTTCTCACCGCCGGCAGGGCGCCCAGCAGATCGACCAGCGGGTCCCGGTCGGCCCGGCGAGTAGCGACGGCAAAGCGCATGATCTGGCTGCAGTTCGCACGGACACGATGCGCGGTTTCCAGCGCCCCGCGCCGCTGGACGCGTTTGCAGCAGTCAAGCACATCGGCGGCATGCAGCGTCGCGATCGGCTTCGTTCCGATCCAGGGGAAGACATCGCGCTCCATCAGGCGCTTGATGTTGGCGGAGTATTCCTCGCTCCAGGTTCCGGTGCGCTGTTCCAACCACTCCAGGGCGACCGCCTCGAAGGTGTCGGCTTGGGCCCGCTTCTCCGCGCGGCGCTTGGCGCCCGGATCGAAGCCCTCGGCGACCAACCGCCTTGCCTCGTCCCGGCGCTCCCGGGCCCGCTTCAGGCTGATCTCGGGATAGACCCCCAGCGAGAGCTGCTTCTCGACCCGGTCGAAGTGATATTTGAACCGCCACCAGCGTCCGCCGGCCGGCGAGACGACCATGAAGAGGCCATCGCGGTCATACAGCTTGATGGGCTTGTCGCCAGGCTTCGCCGCCCGAATCTGGAACTCGGTAAGTGCCATGTTTTGGGGGTAACTGTGTTTTGCGAAAGTGAGTTGCCCCGAAAGTTGCCCCCATGGGCCGCGGCAGCCTCTGGACGTCAACGTAGGACTGCGGACTATAAAAGTCAATGAATGCAATGACTTCCGGACGTCCCTGGACGTCTCCGGATTTGCCTGGAATAGGGAAATGGTGGCCGGGGTCGGAATCGAACCAACGACACGCGGATTTTCAATCCGCTGCTCTACCAACTGAGCTACCCGGCCAACGGG
>JBEBIT010000057.1:0-19894 GCA_040080215.1 Steroidobacteraceae bacterium | reverse complement strand
TCGTAGAATGCGCGACCTCTGTTGCGGGGTGGAGCAGTCTGGCAGCTCGTCGGGCTCATAACCCGAAGGTCGTAGGTTCAAATCCTACCCCCGCTACCACTTTGATAAGGCTCAAGTAGCGTCGACGTTAACGGCTATTTGTGGTACTGAATCGGGGGTAAACCCCCGCTACCAAGTCGATGTGATTGCAGTGGCTCCCACGTGTGAGCTACCTGAGGCACGGATGCGGGGGTAAACCCCCGCTACCAACTTGAAGATTCGGACAAGGGCCTGCGGTGCACAGCACCTCGGGCTCTTTTTCTATGGACCACCGCACCGGAGCGAGGAACCCGCTTGTATCCTGTACCCGGCGTGAAGGTCATGTCTTTACCGAGGAATCCTGCCGTGAGTTCGCAGCCTGCCACCCTGAGTTCCGCACAGGCCATTGTCGACGGCCTCGTACGCAACGGCATCCGGACGCTGTTCGGCATACCCGGCGTCCATACCTATCAGCTGTTCGAGGCCCTGTACGAAAGGCGGGAAGAGATCCGCTTCGTCGGCACACGGCATGAGCAGGGTGCGGCCTACATGGCGTATGGCTACGCGAAGTCCACCGGCCTGCCCGCGGCGTATACGTGCGTACCTGGCCCGGGAATGCTGAACACCACGGCCGCGCTCTGCACTGCTTATGCGGGGAATGCGCCGGTGCTCTGCGTGACCAGCGAAATCCCGAGCAACGAAATCGGCCAGGGCCACGGCATCCTCCACGAGTTGCCCGACCAGCTGGGCACGCTCAAGTCGCTCACGAAGTGGGCGGGACGCATCAATCATCCGACCGAGGCCCATGCCGTCGTGAATACGGCATTCCAGCAGATGCTGGGCGGCCGGAGGGGGCCCGTTGCCATCGAGTGTCCGTGGGACACGCTCGGCCAGTCCGCAGCAGTGGTTCCTGAAGAGTCCGTGCCTCCTGCTGCTGCTCCACCGCCCGATCCTGCTGGCATCGCGCGCGCGGCGGCGCTGATCGCAGCGGCGAAGAACCCGATGATCATGCTGGGGTCCGGCGCGATCGGCGCGTGTGCCGAGGTCAATGCCCTTGCCGAACTGCTGCAGTGTCCTGCCACGGCGCATCGCTCGGGTCGCGGCATCGTGGGAGACGATACACCTCACGGCCTGAACTGCGCCGCGGCCTATGACTATTGGCTCGGGTGCGACGTGCTCATCGCGATTGGCACGCGCATGGAGTTGCAGTTCCTGCGCTGGCGCAAGATGCCGGAGAACGTGAAGATCGTCCGCATCGACATCGACCCGCGCGAAATGGTCCGCCGCAAGGCCGATGTGGGCCTGGTGACGGATGCGCGCGCGGGCACGGTGGCGCTGCTGGCTGCGCTCGCGCCGCTCGTGCAACCGCGCGCTGCGCGTACTGCGGAGTTTGCGGCCCTGAAGCAAGCCGCACGGGTCAGGTACGAAGCCAGCGTGCAGCCACAAGTCGGTTATCTCGACGTCATTCGCGAGGTGCTGCCGCGTGACGGTCTGTTCGTTGAAGAGATCTGCCAGATGGGCTTCACTGCCCGCTTCGCATTCCCGGTCTATGCGCCCAACACATATATCTCCTGCGCTTACCAGGACAACCTGGGCTTCGGTTACATGACGGCGCTCGGCGCCAAGGTTGCGCATCCCGACAAGGCGGTGGTTTCCATCAACGGCGATGGCGGCTTCATGTTCGGCGTGCAGGAGCTGGCGACAGCCGTGCAGCACGGCATCAACGTCGTGGCCATCGTGTTCAACAATCGCAGCTTCGGCAACGTCGTGCGGGACCAGAAGTTTGCCTTCAAGGGACACCATATCGGCGACAGGCTGGTGAACCCGGATTTCACGGCGCTCGCCAGGTCGTTTGGCGCGCTCGCTTACACGGTCAGGAACCCGGAGGAGCTTCGTCCGGTGCTCACCGAAGCGCTCGCTGCCAATGCTCCAGTGCTGATCGAAGTACTGGGCGAGCCGGGCAGTGAAGGTTCCCCCTGGCCGTTCCTGCATCCTTGGGCAACCTACTAGGATTTCGACATGAGGGATGCCATGCGTGCGTCCATGGCCACCAACGGCCTCGATGCCTCGGTGTGGTCGAACGACATCGAGGGTGCCAAGGCGATCGCCTCGCGCATGGAGTGCGGCACAACCTGGATCAACAGGCACGCGGCGATCGAGCCCAACGCACCGATGGGAGCATCAAGCGTTCAGGTATCGGAGTCGAATTTGGCAAGGAAGGGCTGGCCGAGTACACCACGATCCAGGTGCCTTCCGGCTGATCGAGTGAATGGGTGCCGGAACCCTCACGTGCGATACGGCATCATGCTGAGGGCGGACGTGCGATGATGCCGGCCTTCCGCTCCCTGGACCTCCATCCCGATGAATGAATCCGACCAGCCCGTCGCACCCCGCAAGCTGCTGCGTGAAATGACGGAAGACGAGTTGCGTCGGACGATCCGCGAATGCGACGACGAAAGCGCGCGGGTGACCGCCGGCGGCAAGCACTGGAAGGCCGCGAGGAACCTTCGCGAGTCCTGCGGATCAGAGCTGCATCGGCGGGATCCGAAAAGACGGGCGTAAGAGCGGACCGCGGTTTGGGTGGGTCGCCCTTTAAGCAAGGATTGTGCGAAGAAGGCCCCTTTCGTTGTGAACGCTTCGCCAGACAGGCAGGAAGCAGGGACTGAACTCCTGTACACTGCACCCCATCAGGTTCGCTTTTCAAAGATTCGGATAGAGCCCGGAGCGTCCAGCGTTCCGGGCTTTTTCATTTCGGCCGCCGACGCGCGAGTGCGGGGTGGCTTCATCCGGCAGTGGGTTGACAGCACCGGGTTTGATCCCCGGTCGCGCCTGCAAAGGCTGCTTACCCCACAAGACTTCTCAGCAAGGTAGTTCACACATGCAAGCAAAAACCAAATCGGCCAGTTCGAAAGTGAAGGCGCCGGTTGCGGCCAAGACCCCGAGCGCCACGAAAGCCGAAGGCACCTGGGCCAGCACGATCAAGAACGCGCTCAAGACGAAGCAGGGCAACCAGGGTCCGGCGGCGGCGAATGCGAAGTCGCATGCCCAGCAGTCGTTTGCGCATTCGAAAATGGGACGCGCGAATCCGCCGCGCTAGTCGCTATCGGGAGCAGTGCAGCTGCTCCTGGGCGAGCGACCCTATCCCGTGAATCGAGCGAGGCAGACGTGACTTCCCTACCGGTAGCCGAGCCTTTGAGTCTTTCTGACGCGCTGGCGCAGGAATTCCCGTCGATCGAATCGCTGTCGATCTCGTACCTGCAGTCGACTCCCGGTGATGGGTATCCCGGAACATCGGTCTCGTGGGATCCGTCGAAGGGCGACCGCCTCGAGTGTTCCAACAGTGCCTGCCTCAAGGGCGGCGTTGCGATTGCGGCACTGCTCAGTCCCATCGTGGCAACGGCCCAAGCGAAGGCCGTACGGAAGAAGCCTTGCACCGGACAAGAGCGCATGGCCAATGGCGACTTCCGGCCCTGTGCCAACCAGTTCATGATCGCCGTCGAGCTGCGCTACACGGTGGCGTGACTGCCTGCGAGTCGAGCTCTACTTGACCGTCGACGACGGTTTGAAAATCCACACTGCGGCTGGCGTACCTGACGCTGCCCGGACGGCAACGTAGAGCCGATCGACCTCAGGTACAAAGAGTCCGGTTCGCGTGCCGTCGGAGGTCGGCGTGCTGCCGATGCGCGCAGGCTGCGATGCGTCATTGATGCTCCAGACTTCAATCTGCCCGCCACCGCAAATGACGTAGAGCCTGTGGCGCGCGGGGTCGATGAACAAGTCATCACTGTCGTTACACGTGTCCAGCGTCACCGCAGGCTTGCCGCTGTTGCTGTCGAACGAAACGAGCCTGCTCGGGCTGCGAAATGCCACCCATACCGCACTTTCGGTCTCCCCAAGGGCCATCGGAAAATTGGCTTTCAGCTTCCCGGTTGGCCACGCCTGCAGAGGCTTGCGGTTCGCCAGATCGACGACGGCGACTTCCCCCGCGCCCGGCACATTGACGTACGCCCGCGAACCATCGCGGGATAGCTGGAAGCTTTCAGGGTGCCCGTGCAGGGGGATGTCGGCGATCTTGGTGCGCTCGACGGGGTCGATGAGGGCGAGGGCGCCGCCGCCATGACCGACGGCAACGAATCGTTGCAGACGATCGACGCGAACATTGTCTGCTTCATCACCGAGTTCAATGCGACCGGCGGGACTTCCATCCGTCCCCTTCAGGATGCGCACGGAACCGTCGCCTCCATTCGCAACATAGACCTCGTCGGTCGATGCCACATAGGCAATGCCCTGGGGTTCGTCGAAACCAGTCAGTGTGCGCAAGACCTTGCGGGTGTCGAGGTCAACAACGGCGACACTGTCGTTGCCGAGTTCCGCTACGTAGAGTCGGCGCCGGCCAATGTCGAACGCTAGATGATCGATGCGACCCCGGACTGCGCCCAATGGAATCGAGGCTTCGAGCGTGAGCGCCGACCCTTCCGCATGGAGAGCGGGGGAGACGCCCACGCCCAGCGCGATACCAAGAACCAGCCCGCACGCGGCATCTGCGGTCCGCCGTTCATGACTGGCCCGTGGCATATCAGATGCGCTTGGCGACGGTTTCCCAGTTGATGTTCGTCATGAACGCGTCGATGTACTTCGCCGCAGCTGCGCCGTAATCCATCTGGTATGAATGCTCGTACATGTCCATGACGAGGACCGGTTTCGTGAACGCCGGATTCGAAGTGTGGTCCGCAAGCCAATAGTTCTCGAGCAAGCCGAGGTGCTCGTTCATTCCCAGTACCACCCACCCCGAACCGCCGCCAAGGCCGGCGCCGATGCGACGAAACTCGGTTTCCCACGCGTCGAACGAACCAAACGCGGCTGCAATCTTCGTCCGCAGGTCGGCAGGCGCCTTGCCGTCGCCACCCAGGTTGTCGAAGTACAGTTCATGCAGTACCACCGAGCCAGTGCGCATCAGATGCTCGCGCTTGTAGTCGGCGTAGAGGTACGGGGGATCGCTGGTGGCAAGGGCGTCTCGAAGCTTGCCACGAACGACGTTCAGTGCCCTGACCGAGCCTGTGTAGTTGTTCTCCCAATGCGAGACGATCAGCTTCTCCGAGATGCCGGTCAGCGACCTGGGATTGAAGGGCAGGGGTTTCGGCTCATGGGCGTACGTGAACGCCTTGCCAGAAGTGTCGGGACCGGGTGCGGCGCCCGCAGTCGCCGTATTGGCGGCCGTCATTGCCGCGGTAGCTGCAAGGCCAGCCTGCACTAGTTGTCTTCGAGTCAGGTCAGCCACGGTCGATCTCCTCAAGCGGGGAACGACAGGGAGCATAGTCCTATTTGCGCCCGATTGGGGCCGCCCGCCGGACTCTCTTGCCCAAGCTGATTCAGAAACGGTACTGATACGACAGTGAGGCCACGTGCAGCGAGTAATGTGGCGCGGTCTCGCTGGTCGGCAGTACGCCGGCTAGTCCGCCGAACTGCATGCCCTCGTACGCATAGTCGCTGGCGCGGAGCCACGCATATCGATAGTCGAACCGCAGCGTGGAGGCCGGCGTAAGTGCATAGCGGGCATTCACCATCGCGTCCCATCGCTGCGTCTTGACTGTCGGCAGTGGTGCGGCAGCCAGGTAGTAGGCGGCAAGCGTGCCTGCAGGCGCACCCGTCACGGCCAATGGGTTGTTGACGTAGTTGCCGCCCGTGACGTCGTTGTCGGACGCCGTGCGACTCAGCAGCAGTTCGAGACCCAGTGCCAGCTTGCCGCCCGCCAGGTTCTTGCGATCGGCCGTGAAGCCGTAGGTGCTCGTCCGGTCGCGCGTGGACGTCGACCAGTCGAGGCAGGGGTCGATCTTGTTGCTGGCATTGCGCAGCGCGATGGTCGGGAAGCAGCCGCCCGGGATCGCCGTGAAGCCATTGACCGCCGTCGCCGTGCTGTTCGCCGTGTACGTATTACCAGCGCTGCGGGCGCGCTGGTTCTCAAAAGTGTAGAACAGGGTTACCGAGAGGTCTTCAGTCGCGGACACCGACCCTTCGAAGTTGGCCGACCAGCTGCGTGAATCGATCAGGCCGTAGCGGGACTGCGTGAAGTCGTCCTTTCGATAGTCGGCGTTGGCATGGAGGGCCAGCACTTCCGTCGGCTGCCATTCCGCCACCGCCTTGATCCTGTCCCGCGTGCGGTCAGCCATGTTGTACCGGCGCAGCCCGGCCAGTTCGCTGATGCGGTTCTGGTTGGCGTACGCAGTGTTGGCGAGGGCATTGTTCAGCGGAAAGTACAGGTTCTGGTTGCCAGTGGTTGACACGAGTCCTGCGGTGGGGCCGTAGCCATTCAGGGCATTTGCCAGCATGTAGGCATAGGCGCTCACGCCGCCGATGGCCGATGACGGCGCGACATTGGCCATCGGGACGAGCGCAAGGAACGCGTCCTCGTTGTAGTGCCCGACGTCCCGCTCCGAGCGGCTCAAGCTCAAGCGCGTCTGCAACGTCGCGAGCAGGTTGGCGCGCCATTCGAGAGACCAGGTGTTCTCCTTCGTGTTGTCCGCATCGGCACAGGCGATCCACGAGCCTTCGCACCATCGATCGAGGCTCTGCCATTCATAGGCTCCCCTCAGCGACTGTCCCGGGGACAGCCGCAGGGTTGCATCCGCGGTTGCCTGGTTCATGCGCCGGCTGTACGGACGGCTGGCGTTGACGTTGGCGTTGCTGGCGAGACGCGAAGCGGGAAGGCCAAGCGCAGCACTGAACGCCGAGTTGATCGCCGTCGTACCCGCGGGCTCGTTGGCATCGTAAAAGGCGAAGGTGTGTACCGCCGTCCGGTTGTCGCGCTCGTCGAATTTGTAGGCGAGCCCGAGGTTCAGCCGGTTTGTCGGCCGGCTGGTCAGCTTCAGGTTGTAGGTTTGCGTCACGACCAGGCCGTCGAGCGAGGTCGTCGGCACGAGCGGTGTGCCGGTATCGGTCAGGAACACGGCATTCTGCGTATTGCGGCCGTACGCGCCTGTCAGCACTACTCGGGTCGAGCGGGTAAAGTCATGCCCTGCGTTCAGCGACAGCGTGTGCGCCTGATTGCTGGGCGCGCTGCTCATCGTCATCGAGCTGGCCGGGTTCGCCCAGTTCGTCCACGTCAGCGAGTCGATGTGGTTCGTGAACTTCGAGCCGTAATAGCTGAGCTGCAGGAAATCCTGGCGGGTGCGCTTTGCGAGCGTCACGGTGAACTGGTCCGTCGTCTGGTCGATGGGGTCGGCGAGGATGCTCGAGATATCGGCGCCGGTGATGCGGGTGACGGAGCCCATGGGCTTGGCCCCGGTTTTGTCCATGCGGTTGGCGTTGACCGCGATCTCCCATTGGCGGGGCGCGAGGTAGCTGATACCGGCCTCGACGCGCGAGCGCGTGGTGTACAGGTCGTGCTGCGCGAACAGCGGCAAGTCGGCGGCGAGCAGGGCATTGGCCGTCGTGAGCTGTGCAGGCGTGGGTGCCGTCAGGACGCCATTCACAAGTGCGCTCGACGTCGACACGGCTGCGGAGAGCCCGCGCGCATTGGCGTTCGCATTGAGGCGCGGGACCACCGGGACCAGCCAGCTTGAGGGCAGCGTGAGGACGTCGCTGCCAGCGCCCAAGTAAGGTGTCGTGTAGCTGTCCGATCGGTTGCGCCTGAGTTCGTCGTAGCCGAGGGTGACGCGGAACACCCCTTGCCGGCCGTACTCGGCGGCAACTTTCCGCGTGCTCAAGCCAAGGTTCGTTGCCGTCAGCGTCCAGCGCGTAGCGTCGTCGCTGTTGTAGCGGCCGCCGCCATGCAATGCGAGGGACCCGATCAGGAACGCGCCTTGGTCCTCGAGTCCGTTGTACTCGCCGAACTTGAACGAGTCGTCGGAGACTCCCCCCAGCCCGACTTCGAACGCATTGCCAGGAGTCGTTAGCGCTTTGACCTCATCGCTCGGCGCCGACTCGGCGCCAAGCGCGACGTGCGCGGACAGCACGGCACTGACCGCAAGAACGATCGGACGGATCGTGCCGTCAAGCGGCAGTCGATGTCGGGTAAAGGCATTCATCGCTGGAACTTCGCACCGGCGGGGTGGTTCGACCCGTGGACCAGGACGTGGCAGTTCAGGCATGCGCGCGCCGCGAGCTGGGCCCGCGCACCCGAGTTTGCCAGCGGATTCAAGCCCCCCGCCGTGGTGACAACGCCGTCCTGCAGGTTCGCGCCGCTGTTGACGGCGTTCGCGTGGTCGCCGCTATGGCACTCCTGGCACAACCAGGGCACGCGGGCCTTGAGCAGCGGCGCCGCGGTCGAGCCATGGGGCGTGTGGCAGTTCGTGCAGTCGTCCGCCACGGGTGCGTGCTCCCACAGGAAGGGCCCGCGCTTTTCCGCATGGCAAGTGAAGCAGGTGTCGTTCACCGACGCCTTCGACAGCAAGTGATCCGTGGCCGAACCATGGGGGTTGTGGCAATCGGCGCAGGCCATCTTTGCTGCGGCAAGGGGATGCGTCGAGATCAGATGCGTCTGGGCCCGCTGCGTCTTGTGGCAGCCGTAGCAGACGTCGGGCTGCGACAGCTTCGTCAGCACGGGATCGACGGCGGCGTGCACGGTGTGGCAGCCGGCACACGGAATGTCGCGGCTCTCGTGCTGGCTGCCGAGCCACAGCGCGCGATTCGAACCCTCGTGGCAGCCGAGGCAGGTTCCTGACTGCTGCTGCGGATCGCTCTTGCCCCGTACGCCGAACGTGACGTCGGGCAGCGTCCGCTTGCTCGCCGTGCCGCCGACGTTGCGAATATGGGCGTCGCTCGCACCGTGGCACGACTGGCACCCTGGAGTCCGTGCGTCCGCTTTCACGCCGTGGCGCGTCTTGTACATCGAGAGAATCGGCCTGGTTTCGCTCTCGTCGTGGCAGCGGGTGCAGGCGGCATCGCCTGCGAGGGAGCGATCGGCGCCAGTGGGCTGCTGTGCAAGCGCGGCGGGGCCGGTCGCCAGCAGCAGGAGCGCCGTGATCGACCAGAACGCAGTCTTGCTCGGCAGCACCGCCATCGAAATCAATTTGCCTTCCCGCCTTCAAGCGAGAGAATCCAGTCAACGAGGTTCGCGATTTCTTCCGGCTTGGTGCTCTTGACGATGGCGTGGTCTTCCTCGTGACCGTCGGCGAACTTCACCTTCTCGCCGCTCGTGATGTGGTGAATCAGTTTGGCCTGCGCTCCAGCATTGCCCTTGTACCTGGCCGCGACATCCCGGTAGGCGGGGCCGTCCTTCTGTTTGTCCTCTGCGTGGCACTTGAGGCACCCGCTGCGTCCTGCAAGCAGCTTGGCCTTGCCGGCATCCGCTGCAGTGGCGGGAACCGTTCCGAACACTCCGGCCAGCAGCAAGCTGCTTGCGACGAGGCTGAAGTTCGCAAGGGAAATGCGCATGGAATGCCTGACCTCGGACGACTTGGGGACGGTCCGGTGATTCTGCATCCAATTGTCCATCTACGTATACGTGCGGGGAGGCGAGAGGTGGGTAGGGGTTCTACGGGGGTGCGCCCTGCTGGGACGCCCCGCGAACGAGGCAACTCGGCTTACAATGGCGCGGCGCGGGCATCGAGTCCCTGCGCGACCTGCCGTATGCCGGAGTTCCTGATGCCCCTGGTCCACAAAGGCTTGCTGCGATTGCCGCCGTCACCTGGCGGTTGCACGACACGGCTGCGTCTGCAACATGGCGGGTGAGGTGGAACGGCCTGCCGAGGCCGCGCCCCGCAAATCAAACCGCGCGGCGTCCTTGGCTGTCGCCGGCGGCATCCTGCTCAGCCGCGTGCTCGGCCTCGTGCGGGAGCGCATGCTTGCCATCTATTTCGGCACCGGCCTGCAGGCCGACGTCTTCAGTGCCGGCCTGCGCATGCCCAATGTCCTGCAGAACCTGCTGGGCGAAGGCACGCTCAGCGCCTCGTTCATTCCGGTGTATTCGGAACTGCTGGGACAGGGACGGACCAAGGAAGCGGGTCGCGTGGCCGGAGCGATGTTCGCCTTGCTGCTTGGCGTGGCCGGCGGCATTGCGTTGCTCGGCGTGGTGCTGGCACCGTTGCTCGTCACCGTGTTCACGCCCGGCTTCGAGGGCCACCGTCGCGACCTCATGATCACGGTGGTGCGCATCGTGTTTCCCATGACGGGCGTGCTCGTGCTGTCCGCGTGGGCGCTCGGCATCCTGAACAGTCACCGCAAGTTCTTCATTCCCTATTTCGCGCCCGTGCTGTGGAACGTCGCGATCATCGTGGCGTTGATTGCCTTTGCCGGACACGTCGATCTGGACGGCTTGCTGATGGCTGCAGTTTGGGGCGCGCTCGTCGGCGGGTTCCTGCAGTTCGGCATCCAGCTACCGTGGGTGCTGAAGCTCGATCGGGAGATCCGCCTGAATAGTGGTCGCGGGGAACCCGCATTCAGGGAGATCGTGCGCAATGCGGGCCCCGCCATCATGGGCCGCGGAGTCGTGCAGCTCAGTACGTATGTCGACATGGTGCTCGGCAGCCTGCTGGCGATCGGTGCGGTGGCGCGGCTCCGTTATGCGCAAGCGCTCTACGTCCTTCCCATCAGCCTGTTCGGCATGAGCATTGCCGCCGCGGAATTGCCGGATCTGGCGCGAGACCGAGCGCAAGGCACCGCTGCGCTGCGTAACCGCACGATTGCAGCCGCCACCCGTGTAGCGTTCTTTGTCGTGCCGAGCTTCGTTGCGTTTGTGCTGCTCGGAGAAATCTTTGTCGCCGGTATCTATCGTGCGGGCCAATTCGGCTTGGCGGATGTGCGACTCGTGTGGCTGACGCTCGCGGCATACAGCGTCGGCATGCTCGCGTCGACGAGCGGCCGGATCTACCAGACTGCGTTCTTTGCGCTGCGTGACACCAAGACGCCGGCGAGAGTCGCTGGAGTGCGGGTGCTCACGTCCGCGATCGCAGGGGGCGCCTTGATGCTGCAGTTTGAACCGGTGACCCTGGGGGGCGTGACCGTGGCAGCCGGCCTGTTCGGGGACCTGCGCATCGAAGGTCTGCCTCTCGGTCCTGTCGGGCTCGCCCTGGGTGCGGCAATTGGAGCATGGCTCGAATGGGCGCTGTTACGGAGCAGCCTCTCGCGCCAGATCGGGTCGGTCGGCGTAGGCGTGGGGCCACTGGGCCGGATGTTCGGTGCGGCCGTTGCCGGCGCAGCGGGAGGCTACGGTGCGTCTCTCGGCTTGCGCGGCATCCATCCCCTGATCGCAGCCGGCCTGGTCGGCGCGACCTTTGGCGTGGTGTATCTGGTGCTGACACGGCTGCTGGGGGTCGGCGAGGCGCGCTTGGTCATCGATTCCCTGATCCGCCGGCTACGCCGCAAGCGGGCCTGATGAATCGTCCGCTGTCGCGGGCGGGACTCCTCGCTGACAAGGAGTCGACGGCGGCGTCAAGCCTGGTAGATACTCGAGCACAGGGCTGTTGCTGAATGAGGTACGCCATGATCGGCCGCAGGTTCGTTCTTCAGGCCGGGCTGGCGACGGCTGCGCTTCTCAGTGTGCCCCGAAGCAGCACGGTGTTCGCCCAGCGAGCATTTCCGCAGTCCGGAGCGGTTCTGCGTCGGGCGAGAGAGGCCGAGATGGCGGCTCACTACCAGTATGCAGCCTTCTCCAGCAAGGCGACGGCAGACGGCTATCCTGGCATCGCCTATCTGTTCACCGCGTTCTCGACTGCCGAGCGTATCCATAGCCTGAACTTCGAGAAGGTCCTCGCGGGAATCGGGGTCGAAGCGCCGCCCCTTGCGGACCGCGAGAGCCACGTCGGCACCACGAAAGACAATCTCATCAAGGCAGCCGCTGATGAACTCGCGTCCGTGAACGTATTCTATCCCGGCATGCTCAGGGAGCTGGCGTCCGAGGCCGCGGACGATGCCATCAAGTTCACGACCTATGCCTGGAGGACCGAGAAGCTGCACCTCGACATCCTGAAGTCGATCGAGCGCTGGACGCCGAAGCACTTCGAAGCCGTGGCAAAGAAGATTGAGAACGAGACTGGGCAATACCTTGTCTGCCAGATCTGTGGCGCCACGATGGTCAAGCTGCCGAAGTCTGCTTGCCCGGTGTGCGCGTTTCCGCTTGAAAACATCCACAGGATCGAGCCGCCTTAGCCTGCTAGTTGCAACGAGGGATCCGACTCCGGGCTTCGGATTCTGGCAGCATACGGGCTCGCCGATCCTTTCCCGCCTGGAGACTCACGTTGAGCAATGCCGCTTTGTTCGCCCCCTTCGAGCTCAAGTCGCTGCGGTTACGCAATCGTTTCGTGATGGCGCCGATGACTCGTTCGTTCTCGCCGGGTGGCGTGCCCACTGAAGAAGTGGCGAATTACTATCGTCGCCGTGCCGAAGGGGAGGTCGGCTTGATCTTGTCTGAGGGAACCGTCGTCAATCGACCGAGCGCCTCGGCCGATCCCGCGGTGCCGCACTTCTACGGAACGGAAGCATTGGGTGCATGGCAAAAGGTGGTCGACGGCGTGCGTTCCGCCGGCGGGGCGATGGCGCCGCAGTTGTGGCACATGGGCATCCAGACCCCGCATCGTTCGGGCTGGTTGCCGCCGGTCCCGTTCGAGGGGCCGTCGGGGCTCTTCCTGCCGGGCCAGGTGGGAGGCGTCGCGATGACGGAACGAGACATCGCCGATACCATCGCAGCATTCGCGACCGCTGCTGAAGACGCCAAGCGCCTGGGTTTTGCGGCCGTCGAACTGCATGGCGCGCATGGCTATCTGTTCGACCAGTTCTTCTGGGCTGCCCTGAACCTGCGCACCGACCGCTATGGCGGCGCGACGCTGGCGGAACGCACTCGCTTTGCCGTCGAAGTGGTGAAGGCCGTGCGCACGGCAGTGGGCGAGGATTTCGCGTTGCTGCTGCGTCTCTCGCAATGGAAGGTGCGCGACTTCGCGGCGAAGCTTGCAAACACGCCTGCTGAAATGGCCGCCTGGCTGCAACCGCTGGCCGACGCCGGCGTCGACATTTTCCACTGCTCGCAGCGCCGCTTCTGGCAACCGGAGTTCGAAGGATCGGATCTCAACTTCGCGGGCTGGGCGAAGAAGCTGACGGGCAAGGCAACCATCACGGTAGGCTCGATCGGCTTGTCCGGCGAGTTCATGGCCGCGTTCGGCGGCGAATCTTCCGTACCGACGCCGCTCGATGACCTGCTTCGCCGGTACGAGCGGGGCGACTTTGATCTCGTGGCCGTGGGCCGCGCGTTGCTTGCCGATCCGGAGTGGGTCGTCAAGATCCGCGAGGGTCGCAGCGAAGCCCTGCGCGACTTCACGCGCGAGGCTCTCGGGGTGCTGTACTGAACCGGTGTAGAACCGGCTCTTGCTGGGCCAGGCCGGGGCAGCCGGTCGGGGACCAGTCAAGTTGCCGCAGCCAGAAGAGCCCTGGCGCTTTCCTTGATTGGTTCACGCAACTTCTTGCGCAGCCCCCGGAATTTTCGGATCCGCAGGCCGATCCGGAGATCGATCTCCCGTACCAGCGCACGTCTGATGGTGACGTCGACCACCGCAGTGAGCGCCCATTCGCTCAGGCCGAAGTGATCGTTGATATCGCCCAGGACAGTCTGCAGCTGGCGCAGGCTCCCGGCCACCGCTGCACAGGTAGGCTCCTCGTCCCAGCCGGGAGTGTCGCCCAGGAGTTCCGTGAGGTAACGGGCCTGCTTCACCGCAAGCCGCAATCTGTGCAGATCCCGTTGCGCGATCGAGTTGCTGGCTAGCCGCTTCGATACACGCCTGAGGCTGCGCCGGAGCGCCCGCCCGCTGACCCGCCGTTGGGGGCGGGGCCGAACCGCCAGCAGAGCCGAACTGGACAGGGCTTCACGGATCCGTTCCTTGCGCTCGTTCCACGCCGCCGAACCGAGGAGCTGGCGGGCCTCCGTCTGCAGGTGGCGTTCCATCCCGACGACTTCGGCGAGAATGCCGCCTAACGCCCGCGTGCTCATGTCACCCCCGCGTTCATGCGGCCGACGGCGCATCTCTTGCAGCAGGCGCCAGCGCACAGAGACGTCGCGCAGCGTCCCGAACGACCGCGACAGGTTCTTCAAGTCGAACTGCAGGCTGGCTTGCAGGGTCGGATGGAGGTCCTTGCGGATGGCACGCAGCAGACCCCGTAGTCGCCTCGCTGCCACCCTGACTTCATGGACGGCTGCGCGGCTCGGATTGCGCTCCACCCGCGCAATGGCGCCAGTGAGAGCCGCGGCACAGCGACGGATCAGGACCGCCGTCGGGTCCGCAGCAATCTCGCCCGATTCTCTGGAGGGCTGCACGTACTAGTCCCGTGGGTGCCGATGTCAGTCACCGCCGATCGCGGGCCGCGGGCCTCGCGAGGCAACGCCTTCCGAGTCTACTCTCCCTTCGCGCCCGCAGCCTTCAGGATCGGTGTCCAGCGCGCGACTTCTGCCTTTACGAACGTGCCGAGCCAGGCGGGCGAGCGTTCGCTCTTCGGCGGGATGACGGCGCCTAGTTCGAGCAACCGCTTGCGCACGCTGGCGTCGTCGAGGGCCTTGTCGAGCGCGGCATTGACCTTGGCGACGATCGCGGGCGGCGTTGCCTTCGGCGCGAACAGGGCATTCCACGCAGTGACCTGGTATTCGGGCATGCCGGCTTCCTTCGTCGTCGGTACGTTCGGCAGCGCGGGCGAACGCTCCGGCGTGGCAATCGCGTAGGCCTTGATGTTGCCGGACTTCACCTGCTCGACGAGGTTCACGATCTGGTCACACATGAAGTCGACCTGGCCCGCGACGAGGTCGTTGAGCGCAGGGCCGGTGCCCCGATACGCCACCTGCGTGAACTTGAGGCCGAGCTGTGAATTGAGCAGCGTGCACGAGGTGAACGACACGGAGCCGGCACCTGCGTGGGCTTCATTGACCTTGGCGGTATTGGCCTTCACGTAGGCGATGAACTCCTTGAGCGTCGCCGGCGGGAACTGCTTCTTGGCGACGATCAGTATGGGTGTGCCCGCAGCCATGCCGACCGGTGCGAAGTCCGTTGTCGGATCGTATTTCAGCTTGGGATACATCGCGGGCGCGGCGCCGTGCGTGCCCATCTGGCCCATGGTCAATACGTAGCCGTCGGGAGCGGCCTGCGCACCTCGCGTACTGCCCACGGTACCGCCGGCGCCGATGACGTTCTCGATGATGATCTGCTGCCCGAGCGTCTTCGACATGTGTTCGCCGACGATGCGTGCGATCACGTCCGTGGGGCCACCTGCCGTGAACGGCACGATCATCGTGATGGGGCGCGTGGGATAGGTCTGCGCCGATGCCGTGCCGGCACCGAAGCCGAGGAGCACAGCAACTACGAACAGTGATCGAATCATGGCCTTCACTCCGAACTACTCTTCCTGGAACGCCTTCTCGCGGCCCTTGCGAATCGCCGGCAACACCGCGACCACCAGCACCACGACCGCGACGATCAGCAGGCCGGCCGAGACCGGCCGCTCGACAAAGGTAGCGAAACTGCCGCGCGAGATCACCAGTGCCTGGCGCATCTTCTCTTCCAGCAGTTTGCCGAGCACGAAGCCGAGTAGCAGCGGCGCGGGTTCGTAACCGAACTTGTGCAGGGCATATCCGACGAGGCCGAACACGGCCGTCAGCACCACGTCGAACGGGCTGTTGTTGATCGAATAGATGCCGATGCAGCAGAACAGCAGGATCGCCGGGAACATCAGCCGATAGGGCACCTGCAGCAATCGCACCCACATGCCGACCAGCGGCAGGTTGATGATCAGCAGCATCAGGTTGCCGATCCACATGCTGGCGATCATGCCCCAGAACAGTTCCGGGTTGCGGGTCATCACCTGCGGGCCGGGGATGATGCCGTGGATCGTCATCGCGCCGACCATCAACGCCATGACGGCGTTCGGCGGAATGCCGAGCGTGAGCAGCGGAATGAAAGCCGTCTGAGCGCCGGCGTTGTTCGCGGCTTCAGGGCCGGCGAGTCCTTCAGGCGCGCCCTTGCCGAAGCGCGAAGGGTCCTTGGCAATCTTCTTTTCCAGTGAGTACGACGCGAACGGCCCGAGGACGGCACCGTTGCCGGGCAGGATGCCGAGCAGGGCGCCAAGGCCCGTGCCGCGCAGGATGGGGGCGATGGCTTTGCGCAAGTCTTCACGCGACGGCAACAGCCGGCCGATCGCCGTCGTCAGGATGGCGCGCGCTTCGGGGTTCTCGAGATTGCGCAGGATTTCGGCAAAGCCGAACAGGCCCATCGCGAGCACGGTGAAGTCGATGCCGTCCGACAGCGCCGAGAGGCCGAAGGTCAGCCGCTCCTCACCCGTCTCGAGGTCCGTGCCGATGGTCGACAGCAGCACGCCCAGGATGATCATCGACGCAGCTTTCAGGACCGAGCCGCGCGCGAGCACCATCGCGAAGGTGAGCCCCAGCACCATCAGCGAGAAATATTCGGCTGGACCAAACAGCAGAGCGAGTGCCGTCAGCGGCGAGGCGAGGGCGGCAATGAGCAGCGTCGCGATGCTGCCTGCGATGAACGAACCGATGGCAGCCAGGCCGAGTGCAATGCCGGCGCGGCCCTGCCGTGCCATCTGGTGTCCGTCGATCGTGGAGACGACCGACGTGGCTTCGCCGGGCACGTTGAGGAGGATGGCCGTGGTCGACCCGCCGTACTGCGCCCCGTAATAGATGCCGGCGAGCATGATGAGGGCGCCGGTCGGGTCGATGTTGAAGGTCAGTGGCAGCAGCATCGCAATGGTCGCGATGGGCCCGACGCCGGGGAGCACGCCCACCAGCGTGCCGACGAGGCAGCCGATGAAACACAGTCCCAGGTTCTGGAACGACAACGCGGTCGAAAACCCGAGCGTCAGGTTGGCGAGCAACGTGTCCATCAATAGTCCAGCAACCAGGGCGCCACGGGAATCGGCAGGCCTAACGCGACCCGGAACAGCAGCGTGCAGAACGCGGTCATGACGACGGCGAACACGATGATCTCGATCCAGCGGGTCTCTTTCCCGCCTAACGCGGCGAGCAGGATGGCGACGGGCCCTGCCACGGTAAAGCCGAGCGGGCGGATCGCGTAGGCGAAGAAGAGGGCAGCCCCCATGATCAGCAGCGCGCCGCGGAGCGACCAGGCTTGGAGGGCCTCCTGCGCTTCGCTCGACCAGAAGGGCCGAGTGCCGACGCCCAGCCCGCAAAGACCGGTCAGCACGGCGAGCGCGCGCGGCAGCATGCCGGGACCCATTTCACGCAACGTGCCGGCGTCAAGATCTGCTCCCTGCCACAGCGCGAGCAGCGACACGGCGACCAGGAACAGGCCCGCGCCCAGATCCTGAGGAATCCCCTTGGCTGTTCCCGACTCCTCCATCCACCCGTTCCCCTGTATCGATCCAAGGCCGACTGCCATTCGATGTCCGTCGCGGTCCCATTCTCGCACAGCGACGTAGAGCTGTTGCTGCGGCCAGCGTGCTCACCGGCAGAGTCAGCGTGACCGGCGGTGTCCTAAGGGTTTCATGAAGGCGCACCCATCTTGAATCGATACTGCTGACTTGCCGTCGGGTTGAGCACCTTCAAGTGGGCGGTCTCGCTACCCAGGCTTATGCCGAGTCAGGGGATCCCACCCCGGGCGAGCCGTCCCGGTTGTGGCGCTACCTTGCGGGCAACGCAATCTCGCCTTGAAATAAGTGCTTGCACACCTTAGTATCCGCGGCTGAGAGAACACGCTGAGCCAAGTCCTTCGGGGCCTGGCAAGGTGGCAAGAAGGGCCCCCGCGGGGGCTTTTCAGGGTTTTTGGAAATGGGCCTCGGGCCCATTTTTTGTTTCTGTTGCCAGCAATTTGGCCAGTATCTGGGCCCCGGGAACGGGTAAGGGAGGTGCGTCGTGCTGAGAGATCAACTCACCGCGCTGCTCCAGCCCGTCATCCAGGGTTTGGGGTTGGAGCTCTGGGAGCTCGAGTACGGCAGCCGTCCGGGCGGGGCGCTCCTTCGGATCTACATCGACCGACCCTGGCAAGGTGCCGGGATGGCCAGCGAGGCTGCGCCTCCGGATGCTGAGTCCGAGTCGGGGATTACCGTCGAAGACTGTGCGCGGGTCAGCCATGCCGTCAGCGAAGTGATGGACAAGGAAGACCCGGTGGCCGGTGAATACACGCTTGAAGTGTCGTCCCCGGGACTCGACCGGGTGCTCCGGACGCTCGCGCATTTCGAACGGTTCGTGGGTTCGCAGGCGCGTGTCGAGATGCGGGCGCCGGTGGGCGGACGGAAGCGGTTTCAGGGCCGGTTGCTGAAAGTGGCGGAGGGCAACCTCCTGCTGGATGCAGGGGCGGACGGCGGGGAAGTGACCCTGCCCGTCAACGGAGTTCACAAGGCCCGGCTCGTTCCGGAGCTGTAGGCCGGGAGTCGAGAGAATGTTTCGCGGAGTCTGGAAATGAACAAAGAAATCCTGATGGTCGTGGACGCTGTTTCCAACGAGAAGAGCGTCGACAAGGAGATCATCTTCGACGCGCTCGAGGCAGCGCTCGCCTCCGCCACGCGCAAGCGTCACGGCGAAGGCATCGACGTGCGTGTCGCGATCAACCGCAAGACGGGCGAATACGATACGTTCCGTCGCTGGAAGGTCTTCGCGGACGACTCCACCGAACTCGAGTTCCCGGACAAGGAGCTCAGGCTCGACGACGCCCGTGACGTCAGTGCCGACGCCGTCGTCGATGGCTTCGTCGAAGTACCGATGGAATCCGTCGCGTTCGGGCGCATCGCCGCGCAGACGGCCAAGCAAGTCATCGTGCAGAAGGTACGCGAGGCCGAACGGTCGCAAGTCGTGGACGAGTACAAGGCGCGCGTCGGTACGCTGATCTCCGGTCTCGTGAAGCGCGTCGACCGCAACGGCATTTTCGTGGACCTGGGCGGCAATGCCGAAGGCTTCATTCCCCGCGAGGCGATGATTCCCCGCGAGCCGGTGCGTTCGCAGGACCGCATCAAGGCTTACCTCAAGGAAGTGCGCTCCGAGCCGCGCGGCCCGCAGCTGTTCCTCTCCCGCACGGCCCCCGAATTCCTGATCGAACTGTTCAAGCTCGAAGTGCCCGAAGTGGGCCAGGGCCTGATCACGATCCTCGCCGCGGCCCGAGATCCTGGCGTACGCGCCAAGATCGCCGTGCGCAGCAGCGACCCGCGCATCGACCCTGTCGGCGCCTGCGTCGGCATGCGTGGTTCGCGCGTGCAGGCCGTCTCCAACGAGATCGCCGGCGAGCGAGTCGACATCATCCCGTTCGACGAGAATCCCGCCCAGTTCGTCATCAACGCGATGGCGCCCGCTGAAGTTGTGTCCATCGTCGTCGATGAAGAGTCGCATTCGATGGACGTCGCCGTCACGGAAGAGAAGCTGTCGCAGGCCATCGGCCGTGGCGGCCAGAACATCCGCCTCGCGAGCGAGCTCACCGGCTGGGAGCTCAACGTGATGACGGAGCAGGCCGCCGAGGAGAAGAGCGAAAGCGAATCCCGCGGTCTGGTCGAGACGTTCATGAAGCAGCTCGACGTCGACGCTGAAGTCGCGCAGATCCTGGTGCAGGAAGGCTTCTCGACCATCGAGGAAGTGGCCTACGTGCCCACGTCAGAGCTGGCCTCGATCGAGGAATTCGACGAGCAGATGATCAAGGAGCTGCGCAATCGAGCCCGCGACGTACTGCTGACGCAGGCGATCGCGAGTGAGGAAGAGATCGAATCTTCCGAGCCGGCCGCAGACCTGCTCGAGATGGAAGGGATGGATGAAGAGCTGGCCCATGTCCTCGCAAGCCACGGCATCGTGACCCGCGAAGACCTCGCCGAACAGGCGGTCGATGACCTCACGGAAATCGAGGGAATGGAAGCAGCGCGGGCGGCCGAGCTGATCATGACGGCGCGCAAGCACTGGTTTGAAGCGCCGCAGCAGCAGGGCTGAGTTCTGGCTGGAGGACGACTGAATGGC
>JBEBIT010000123.1:0-4761 GCA_040080215.1 Steroidobacteraceae bacterium | reverse complement strand
CACCTGCTCGTACGCCGCTACCGCGCCTGCGAAATCACGCTGCGTACGCTTGAGCGATGCGATACCCAGCCAGGACTCCACGTCCTTCGGTGAGCCCGCTACTTTCTGCTGGTAGGTCTCGAGGTCAGTAGCGACCTGTGCAACTGGCTGCGTCGAGCCGGGAACGCGATGCTGCCTCGCCTCGGATGCGGCGTCGGCATTGCCGAGGAATTCATACGACTGTGCAAGCAGATCCCACTCGGCATCGGACCCGCCGCCCGCAGCCAGCTTGTCGGCGAGTTTCTGGATGGAAGCCTCCATCGATCCAACTGGCCCGCCCTCGGATGAAGCAACACCGGAGTGGGGCGTACCGGCCGCGCTCGCATCCAGCGCATCAGGCCGGCCGAGCTGCAAATAGATCGCGATGGCAAGCCCCAACAGACCGAGCGCCGCGGCCGAACCAACCCAAAGCCGCCGGTTGCCCTTGGCTGACTCTTCCGCGAGTCCGCGAATCACGGGCAGCAGCACGAAGCTGGCAGCAATGCCCGCCGCGAATCCGGCGATGACCCAGAACGTTGCCGCCAATGACATGCAGTGAAACTCCCTATGTGCGCTGTATCGCTGTTGTCAGGCCTATCGGCCGTGCAGCAGGTCAATGTTGCTTGTTATGCAGCAGTGTAGAAGGAAGCATGGTGGTGCCGCACGGGAATTTTCGTGACTTGTCTGCACCCGACGACAGTTACAGGTGTCGACTACTTCACAGAACAGTCTTCTGTCGCCAATGACCAACGACTGCACTCATTGCGCAGCGGTGCGAGATCGGATCTTAAGGATCATTAAGGACGATCCGCTCATACTGCGAACACACCGGCACTTTCATCAGGCATGACCTTCAGTCTGCTTTTCCCGTGTCGGCCGGGGAGCTTGGAATATCTCCGGTCGGAATGAAAGTGTTACTGGCTTCGCTACCAAAGCGCTCATTTGCCTGTAGGCTGTAGGTGCGGCTCACATGGCCTTTCGATGTGAATTGCGAATGGACGCGTCGATGAAGACCCACAAGCCACCGCGTCGCTGCCCGCAGGAGCGGGCGCCGATGACCCCAGCAAGACTTTCGGAGTGAGTGTGCTCGACTACGCCATCTACATCGTGCCAGTGCTGCTGCTGTGGCTGTGGTTCGGTCGACAGCGCGCCCACACGGCACGCAAGAGTGCCGAGGCGAAATCGGAGTCCGTCAGCGCCGGCCTTATCGAACCACCGTCACTGCATCCCATCATCAATCCTTCGCTGTGTATCGGCTGCGGCTCGTGCGTGACGGCGTGCCCGGAGCAGCCCCACCACCACGTCCTCGGCCTGATCAACGGCAAGGCAGAACTCGTGAGCCCCACTGATTGCATCGGGCACGGAGCTTGTCGCACCGCTTGTCCCGTCGGCGCAATCACGTTGGTGTTCGGCACGGAGAAGCGCGGAGTCGACATTCCGGTGCTGACGCCGCACTTCGAAACCAACGTACCGGGCATCTTCGTCGCCGGAGAACTCGGGGGCATGGGCCTGATTCGCAACGCACTGGAACAGGGCCGGCAGGTTGTTGAAATGATCGAGAAGCACCGTCCCCGCGGGAGTGCTGATCTCCTGGATCTCGTCATCGTCGGTGCCGGTCCTGCCGGGTTCGCGGCGTCGCTGTCCGCTCTGTCCAAGCGCCTTCGCTTTGTAACGCTGGAACAGGAGTCGCTGGGTGGGTGCGTATTCCAGTATCCGCGCGCCAAGCTCGTCATGACGCAGGCAGCCACGCTACCCATCGTCGGCAAGGTGAACTTCACCCGCACGACGAAGGAAGAACTGCTGGAGTTCTGGCAGGGCATCGAGAAGAAGTCGGGTGTGCAGATCAACTACAAAGAGCGTGTCGAGGGCGTGCAGAACCTTGGTCCCGATGGATTCCTCGTGAAGACACCGAAGGGTGAGTATCGAGCCAGGAACGTGCTGCTTGCCATTGGTCGTCGCGGAACGCCGCGCAAGCTGGGCGTGCCGGGCGAGGACCTGCCGAAGGTCGTCTATCGACTCCTCGATCCGGAGCAGTACAAGGGCCAGCATGTGCTCGTCGTTGGCGGCGGAGACAGCGCGCTGGAAGCGGCGGCGAGCATCGCCGAACTGGGCGGGACGCAGGTGACGCTTTCCTATCGCGGCGATGCCTTCGACCGCGCCAAGCCCCGCAACCGGGACCGCGTTGCGGCTGCCGCAAAGTCGGGCGAGCTGGACCTGCGCCTCGGCTCGACGGTGAAGCAGATCGCCAGGGACCGGGTGCTGCTGGATCACAAGGGCGAGAGGCTCGAAGTCGAGAATCACTCGGTGATCGTCAACGCAGGAGGAGTACTGCCCAATGACTTCCTGCGCCAGGCGGGCGTAACGGTGGAGACCAAGTATGGCACTGCGTAGTACTTTACCCGGATGCGTACTGATGCTGCTGGTGAGCGGCATTTCGTCCTACGCGGCAGACGTCTCCGTGCGCCCTTACGCGGCGCAGCCCGAGATGGAGCCGGCGCTCTCAGCCATCCGCCTGAAGAATTTCCAGAACGCAGTACGCCAGCTCGAACCCTTGGCATCCAGGGGCAACGCGAACGCACAGTACCTGCTGGCTTCCCTTTATCGCGCAGGACTCGGTGTCACCGCCGATGTGGCAAGGGAGCGATCGCTGCTGCTTGCAGCGGCCGAGCAGAAGCATGCAAACGCAGCGTACAGCCTCGCGCTCTCGTTGCAGCGAGAGGAACCCCGTGATCTGCAAGGGTCTCGCCGTTGGCTCGAAGCGGCTGCTCAAGCGGGACACGAGATTGCCGCGCGCTCCCTGAAGCGGGGTGGACTCCCACTTGAGTTCCTGCCCGCCTCGGATCTCAAGGAGCCCTCGGCGCGGATCGGCGCGTTCTGGTCTGCCGCTGAAGGCAACGATGTCGCACTGCTGGCACTGCTCGCGAGTCCCGACCTGATAAGCGCTACCAACGATTTCGGCAGGGACGCCCTGATGCGGGCTGCCGAGGCGGGCGCTGGACAGGCCGTACAGGAACTGCTTCGCCAGCGAACGGATGCCAGGCGCGCAGACCGGTTCGGTACCACGGCCCTGATGCTGGCGGCTGCGTCGGAGAGCGAGGCTTCCCTGTCGGCACTGATCAAGGCGGGCGCAGACGTCGACGCCCAGGACAAGGTGGGCAATACCGCCCTCATGCACGCTGCGCGGGCCGAGCGGGTCGAGAACATCAGGACACTGCTCGCCGCGATGGCGACCACCGGCAAGTTCAATGCACGCAATTCGGAAGGCTGGACCGCGCTCGACTGGGCGATTCGCGGCAAGTCGACACCGGCAATCCAGGCACTGCGTGCTGCCGGAATCACGGCTACCGTAGCCAAGCGGGAAGCTTCGACACCTTCGATTCCGTTGCGTCGCGCGGCTAAAGCAGATCTTTACGCCGGCTGGTCTGACCTTGGTGTAGGTGCTACGCGCCCATCGACTGGCATGCTCAATTCCCTGATCGTGATGCCGCGAGCCGAACCGTGGACTGCCAAGGAGCTGCGCGTGGCACTCGGCAGCGCAGTGACAACGGGCAATGTGGCTGCCGCAGAGAAGCTGCTGCCGCTGGTACGCAGCCTCGGGTCAACCGCGTCGTCCATCGATCCGCAATGGTTCGATTGGGCAATCCGCCATGGTGACCTGAAGATGGTGCAGCTCTTGTTACCGTTCGTCCCACGAAACTCGCCAGCGAAAGACGTCGAGTCCCCGGTGCTCGCGGCCACTCGCGCCCAGCAAGGCGACATCCTCGCGGTATTGATCGATGCGGGCTTCGATGTGGGCGCACCAGACAAACTGGGCCGCGATGCGTTGATGATTGCCACTCGCGCGAACCAGCGCACTCTGGTCGACTTCCTGCTGAAACAGGGTGCCGATCCGTCCCGGGTCGATGCCGAGGGCAGGTCGGCACTGTGGTATGCGACGCAAACCGGATCTGTTGATGTGGCGCGCCTGTTGGTCCGGCCCGAGAACCAGAATCTGGACGACAAGCAGGGAATCTCGCCATTGCTCGCAGCAGCCAGCGACGGCCAGACTGAAATCGTCGCGTTGTTGCTCGCGAATGGGGTGAGCCCGAACGCGAACGGACGCAATGGCGCCTCGCCGCTGTTCGTTGCTGCCGCGAATGGTCATGCTGCGGCGGTACAGCGCCTGCTGGCTGCGGGTGCGACCGCCAACGCTACCGGCGCATTCGGCAATACGGCACTGATCGTCGCCACGCGGAACGGGCACGCACCCATCGTGAAGCTGCTGCTCGCGGCAGGCGCCAATCGCCAGCTGCGCAACACCGACGGCAACTCGGCCACAGACATCGCCAATGCCCTTGGTCATGTGGAGGTTGAGGCGCTCCTCAAGGCGGGTTAAGAGGACCGACGAGAGCGGCGCCACCTGGTCCCTGGCCCAGACCGGAAATCAGCGCTTCAGACCGAACAAGGCCTCGAGCGCGGCGCGTGCCTGGTCTACTTCCAGCTGGTTCCTGGGGACATGAGCCCCTGGCAGGGGCTTGAAGTAGTCGCAGAAGTTCGCACGTTCCTTGTCTTTCACCTCCTCGGCAATCGGTTCGCGGCATTGTTTCGCGACCGTCGTAAGGTAGAACTCGCAGAGCCGGCACGCATGCAAGGCCGCCCGGCAGGCGCGGCACTCGTCGAAGCGGCTGAATGGCAAACTCAAATCGGCGAGCGATGCCCCGCAACTCCAGCAAACCAGCCCCTGAGCCATACCCCCTCCCCGAT
>JBEBIT010000056.1:0-20055 GCA_040080215.1 Steroidobacteraceae bacterium | reverse complement strand
GCCTCAGAGCAATCAGCCGACGAGTCTCGTTCTGCAGTGCGAGGGATCGCGGGTAACTTTGAGGGTAAACCATAACGTTACCCTTCTTCTTTATCAATAATATCAATTACTTCCGACATTTTTTTGAGTCCTCTCCTGGCACCATCTTGAGTTCCGAAGGAATGCGGCCGCTTGCGGCACGCGAGCAGCGACTTAGGTCCTGCAACGGGTCCTCTCACTCGAAAACGCGACGACTTCAATACCCCGCACCACCAGCGGGTTTTGCGGCGGCACTATTGCCCTTGTAGGCCGCTGCCAGCTCGCGGCAGGCGCGACTCAGCAATGAGATGTCCACGCCGACGGCGACGAACAGCGCCCCCGCGTCGAGGTACAGGCGCGCGAGCTTCGCGTCGACCGCGAGCACGCCAGCCGCCTTGCCGGCACCCCGAACCGTCGCGATGCCGTCGAGGATGACCCGTTGCACATCCGGATGCCCTGGCTGACCCAGCAGGCCCATCGACGCGGACAGGTCGGCAGGGCCGAAGAAAACGCCGTCCACCCCTTCGGTGGCTGCGATTGCGGCCAGATTGTCCACACCCTTCTTCGTCTCGACCTGCAGCAGTACGCACATCTGGTCATCCGCCGTGTGCACGTAGTCGGCGATCGAGTTCCAGCGGGATGAACGCGCGAGAGCCGACCCCACTCCGCGAATGCCCCGTGGCGGGTAGCGCACGGCCGACACCAGCCTGGCAGCCTGTTCGGCTGTTTCGACAACGGGGATCAGCAGTGTTTGCGCGCCGACATCGAGCAACTGTTTGATCAGGGGCACGTCGCCGATCACCGGCCGCACGATGGGATGCGTCGGGTACGGTGCCACGGCCTGCAACTGGCCGAGCACGGTCCGCAGATCATTCGGTGCGTGTTCGCCGTCGATCAGCAACCAGTCGAATCCGGCGCCGGCCACGACTTCCATGGCATACGCATCGGCCAGTCCGACCCAAAGACCGATCTGCACACGGCCTTCGCGAAGCGCCTGCTTGAATGGATTGACGGGAATCTTCATCTTCTACCCTTCAGACGAACCGGAATGCCACCGCGCCAAGCGGGCCGTAGTCGACGTGGAAATTGTCGCCGGCTTGCGCTCCCGTCGGTCGCGTGAACGACCCCGCCAGCACGACATCGCCGGCATTCAGCTGTTCGCCGTACGGTGCGATCTTGTTTGCCAGCCAGGCAACGCCCGTGGCGGGATGATTCAGCACGCCGGCGGCGAGGCCGGTCTCCTCGATGACGCCGTTCTTGTAGAGCAGCGCGCCCACCCAGCGCAAGTCCACCTCGTTCGGTCGCACTGGACGGCCGCCGAGCACGATACCCGCGTTGGCGGCGAAGTCGCTGATCGTGTCAAACACCTTGCGCATGACCTTCGTCTCGCGATCGAACTGCTCGATGCGCGCATCGATGATCTCGATGGCCGGCGTCACGTACTCGGTGGCCGACAGCACATCGAACAGTGTCGCACCCGGCCCCTTGAGCGGTCTGCCGAGAATGAACGCGAGTTCCACCTCGATGCGAGGTGCAATGAAGCGGCTGATCTCGATGTCGCCGCCTTGCGCGAAGAACATGTCGTCCATCAGCGGCGCGAAATCCGGTTCCGTGATCTGGCTGGCCTGCTGCATGGCGCGTGAGGTCAGGCCGATCTTGCGACCCTTGATGGTGCGCCCGTCTGCCAGCTCGAGCTGGACCCAGGCTCGCTGGATCGCGTAGCCGTCCTCGATCGTCATCTCCGGAAAACGCTTCGAGAAGTGCCGCACCTGGATGCGGCTCTTGCGTGCATCGTAGAGCTCGCGAGCCAGCTGGACGATGGTGTTCTGTGGCAGCATGAGTCGACCTTTAGGTGGTTCTGTTGAAGAGCGGGTGCAGGCTGCTGTGCTTGGCGTCGAAGACCTCCGCACCGACGTCGATCTGCAGGGTCACGCCCATGTGCATCGTGGCCATCAACGGCTCGAAGTGCGCTTTGGCCACCGACGCCAGCGCGGCGCCCACTGCCTGCTGCACCGCTTCGCTGCGGTTCCGGCCCATGCGGAGGTTCAGGTAGGCAAAGCCGTAGTCACCGTCGCCCCCTGCGGCGCGTCCGGCTGCACCCCCATCGCTGATCGCGAAATGCGGTGCCGGGTAGGCCAGCACGCGCGTTCCACCGGGCGGGAATACCGCTTTGCCGGCTTCGTCACGCTGCTCAAGCAACGTGTCTGCCAGGCGCCTGCACAGCAACGACATATCGCTGCGCGAATCGAGATTGCCGCTGTAAAGGATGACGAGGTGTGGCATGGGGTGCGCCGGGGTTTGGAGCTAGAGCCGGGTGGCGACCGAAGAGTAGCCGTCGGCACTGGAAGCCACCGCCTTCGGGATGGCGTGCCCGTCCTGCGGCGTCACCGGGAAGATCGCATTGATCTGGCCCGTGCCTGAGGCACCGAAGTACGGCGTGATCACCTCGACCGGCGCGTCATAGGCGGACCACCCGAGCAGACCGAGCAGCATGGCGGTGTCGTGCATGAACCCCTCACCATGACCCTTGGCGGCATACTCGGGAAGCATCGCGCAGAAATCGGCCCATTGCGCCTTCTGCCACATCTCGACGACGCGGTGGTCAAGCTGCTCGAGGAACGGACTCCAGATCTTGAACGCATACTCCGGCGCCAGGCCGTTCTGCGCGAAGCGGTGACTTAAGGAACCGCTCGCCAGAAACGCCACGGTACCGTCATAGTGCTCCTCCACCGCCTTGCGCATCGCCCATCCAAGGCGCGCACTGTCGTTGAGGTAGTGCACCGTGCACAGCGCAGAGACCGATATCACCTTGAAGTGCTGGTCGGTATTCATGTAGCGCATCGGCACGAGCGTGCCGTACTCGGGACCCAGGGTGGTAGCCGGGTGTGCGAGCGTCTCCACGCCGAATTCCGTCGCCACGCGCGCCAGCAACTGCCCCAGCTCCGCATTTCCCGGGAATGAGTAGTGCAGGTTGCTGATGAAATGCGGCAGCTCATTGCTCGTGTAGGTGCCTTCGAAATGCGGCGAGCAATTGATGTGGTAGTTGGCGTTGACCAGCCAGTGCGTATCGAAGACCACGATCGTGTCCACGCCCAGCTCGCGGCACCGCTTGCCGATCTCGATGTGGCCGTCGATGGCGTCCTGGCGCGTTCCCTTGCGCGGGCCGTCGAGTTCGCTCAGGTACATGGATGGAACGTGAGTGATCTTGGCGGCGAGAGCAACTTTTCCCATGGGATTCTCGGTGTACTGAGGAGCGCCTGGAGGTCAGACGCCCCAGTGGGGTATATGGTGGGAGCCCAGCGATACGGCGACATTCTTCGGCTCGAGGAACACCTCGTAGCTCCAGGTACCCCCTTCGCGTCCGGTGCCGCTGGCCTTGGTGCCGCCGAAGGGCTGGCGCAGGTCGCGTACGTTCTGGCTGTTGACGAAGCACATGCCGGCCTCGATTCCTGCCGCCACGCGGTGTGCGCGGCCGATGTTCTCGGTCCAGACGTAACTCGACAGGCCATAGGCGATGTCGTTGGCCTGGCGAATGGCGTCGGCTTCGTCGTCGAACGGAATCAGGCAAGCCACGGGCCCGAAGATCTCTTCTTGCGCAATGCGCATCCGGTTATTGACGTCGGCGAACACCGTCGGCCTCACGAAGTTGCCTTTGCGCATCGAGGCCGGCAAGTCCGGTACGTCGAGGCCACCGCACAGCATCGTCGCGCCCTCCTTGCGCCCGAGCTCGATGTAGCTGCGCACCTTGGCGAGATGCGCCAGGCTGATCATGGGTCCGATGAGCGTCTTGTCATCCATCGGGTCGCCGACGGCAAGGCGCTTCGCGCGCTCGACGAACTTGTCAACGAACGCCGCGTAGATCGACTTCTGGACCAGGATGCGTGAGCCGGCCGTGCAGCGCTCGCCATTGAGCGAGAAGACCATGAAGATGGCCGCATCCAGCGCGCGCGCCATGTCCGCGTCGTCGAAGATCACGAACGGGCTCTTGCCGCCCAGCTCCATGCTGAACTTCTTCAGCCCCGCAGTCTGCACGATGCGGTTGCCGGTGACCGTCGACCCGGTGAACGAGATCGCGCGGACATCGGGGTGGGCACACAGCGGCTCGCCCGCCTCACGGCCGTACCCGTGTACGAGATTGAGGACGCCTGGCGGCAACCCCGCTTCGGTGGCCAGTTCGGCAAAGCGCGAAATCGACAGCGGCGACAGCTCGCTCATCTTCAGCACCGCCGTGTTGCCGAACGCCAGGCAAGGGGCAATCTTCCACGTGCCGGTCATGAAGGGCACGTTCCACGGGCTGATCAGCGCGCATACGCCAACCGGATGAAACAACGTGTAGTTCAGGTGCGTCGGCGTCGGGTACGTGTGCCCATCGACGCGCGTGCACATCTCGGCAAAGTAGTAGAAGTTGTCGGCCGCGCGAGGCACCAGCTGCTTGCGTGTCTGGGCAATCACCTGGCCGCAATCGCGGGTCTCGGCCTCTGACAGCTCAGGTACATGCTGGGCGATCAGGTCTCCGAGTCTGCGCATCATCGCCGCCCGCTCGGTCGCCGGGCGCGCGGCCCACGCGGGAAAGGCCGCCTTGGCGGCGGCGACAGCCGCGTTGACGTCGTCCGCCGTGCCGGAAGCCACGTCGGCCAACACTTCCTGGGTCGCCGGATTGATCGTCTGGAAATAGTCGCGGCCTTGGGTGGCCTTGCCATTGATCAGGTGTTCAATTCGCATTGTCTTCTGTTCCTTATGGCTCAACGCCCGAAGTCCGCGTCGCCGACGATGGTATTGCTCAAGCGCCCGATGCCGTCGATCTCCGTGACGACAACATCCCCGACATTCACGTTGACCACGCCATCAGGCGTTCCGGTGAGGATGACGTCGCCGGCACCGAGGGTCATGAACGAACTCAAGTATTCGATCAGGGCCGGGACATCCGAGATCATGTCGCGCGTGCAGCCCTTCTGCGTGACCACTCCATTGACGAGGGTACGCAATTGCAGGTCGTACGGCGACGGCACGTCGGCGGCGTCGACGAGCCAGGGGCCGAGCACGGTGCACGTGTCCCGATTCTTCACGCGCAGGTTCGGCCGGTAGTAGTTCTCCAGGTAGTCGCGTACGGCATAGTCGTTTGCAACGCTATAGCCGGCGACGTACTGCATCGCCTCCTCACGCCTGACATTCTTCGCGGTCCGACCGATGATCACGGCGAGCTCGCACTCGTAGTGCATGAACTTCACATCCGCCGGGCGACGCGTCTGCCCTCGATGGCCGATCAGCGCGCCGCGGCTCTTCAGGAACGCAAGCGGCTCATCCTTGGTGGTGACCGTCAGCTCTTTCGCCAGCTCCTTGACGTGATCAGCATAGTTGAGGCCGAGTGCGATGACGGTACCCACCTCGAACGGCGGGAGCCAGACCACGGCTTCTTCAGCGAGCACTCGCCCATCGGCGAGCTGCAGCCCCGCCGGATGCTCGGTGGCATCATGAATGGCGCCACCGTACGCAACCCTTGCTTGCTTCATGTGACGCCCCGTTGTGCGGCCACCAGCGAGTTCTCGAGGCGACCCACGCCCTGGATCTCAATCGTCACGGTCTGGCCCGCGCGGGCGCGCGGTGCACCCGACGCAACGCCGACCATCAGCACGTCGCCCGGATACAGCGTCATGAACTCGGTGACGTCGGCAATCAGGCGCGGAATCGGCCGCACGAGCCCTGCAGTGCTGGTCCGCTGCACGATCTCTCCGTCGATTGCGACAGTGATGTCCAGCGCATCGGCGTCCGGCACCAGGGCACGCGAGACGACGGCCGGACCGATCGGACAGAAGCCATCGCGGCACTTGAATCGCATTGAGGGCCGATAGAAGGAGGCATGCGGCACACTGATGTCGTTGACGACGGTGTAGCCGGCCACGAAGTCAAAGGCGACGTCTGCTGCAACGTTTGAAGCCGTACGACCGATGACAATGCCGAGCGTCGCACCGATCTCGAGCTCGGGCGCATCGTCGGGAACCACCACGGGTACGCGGTGGCCGATGACCGTGTTCCTGGGCTTGATGTACAGAATGGGCGCCTGGGGGGGCGCCTTGTAGGGCGCCGCGTTGACCTGGTCGCCGAGTGCGGCCAGCGCGTCACGATGATTCAGAAGCGTGCCGTAGACGGTGCCACCGGTGGGCGGCAGAAAAGGCTGCCGGTGACCCGCACTGGAGACCAGCGCACCCCAATACTCCAAGGGCGCGTCTGTCGCGAGCGGCACACCCTGCGGGTGTGCAAGGGCCTGGTTTACCACGAGCATCAACGCGAGCCCCCCTTACGCAAGCGCCTCATGTGTGCACACGCGGGATATGACGCCGCACGACCATGAGTGCAATCAGAGTTCCAAGCATCGCCGACCCGAGGAGTGTCAGGTAAGCCGTCGCTCCACCCGCCGTGATGACGGCCGCGCCGACGAATGAACTCAGGATCGCTCCAAACCGTCCGAAACCGAGTGCCGAGGCCGTGCCCGTTGCACGCACTGCCGTCGGATAAACATAGGCACACAGTGCATACATGGTCGACTGTGCGGCATTGACGAACAAGCCGTGCAGGCCGATGCCAACAATAAACAGGTTTGTATTCTGCGCGACGTTCACGCCTTGCAGCAGGTAGGCACTGGCGGCGGCGCCCAGGCAGCAGATCGCCAGCGGCCAACGGGAACCGAAATGCGCAATGGTCCAGGCGCAGACCAACGCCCCGAACACGCCGCCGAAGTTGTATGCAGTTAAGCCGGACCCGGCCAACGCCGGCGACAGGCCTTCCGCGGCGAGCATCGTGGGCAGCCAGCTGAATGCGCTGTAGGAAGCCAGCAGGCACATGAAGAAGGCCGCCCAGATCGCCAAGGTGTCTCGCGCCCGTCCGTCACTGAACAGCGAAGTGAAACCGGTGCGTTTCTCGGCGGCCTGTTCCGAGGCATCGGTGAACGCAGTGTCCGCAGCAGTGGGTCGCGCCATGCGGGACAGCAGTTTGCTCAACTCGGGCCACCGCGCGGGCCGGCGCGCAAGGAAGCGCGGCGACTCGGGCATGACGAAGTACATCACCACGCTTGCGGCCATCGCGAACGTGCCGCCCAGCCAGAAAAGGGTGCGCCAGCCGTAGGTCGGCAGAATGCCGCTTGCGAACAGCCCTGCAATCATGCCGCCCAGGGGATAGCAGACGATCGTTGCCGTCACCGCCACGGTACGAACGCGTGCCGGCGTGTACTCGGCCGTCATCGTGGTTGCGCTGGGCAGCGCACCACCGATCCCGAGTCCCGCAACGAAGCGCAGTGCAGCGATGGTCAGGATACCGTTGGAAAACCCGATCGCGAACGTCGCTGCACCGAACAGGAAGATGCTGGCGATGAGCGCGATGCGACGGCCGAAGCGGTCCGCAAACAGGCCTGCACCGGCGCTTCCGGCCGCCATGCCCAGCAGGCCCGCCGCCACGGCCGGCGCGAATGCGCCACGCGTAATGCCCCACTCCGCGATGATCGAAGGAATGGCGAAGCCGATCAGCTGCCCGTCGAACCCGTCCATCACCATCGCGAACGCGGCGATGGAGACGACGAACTTTTGCATGGCCGAGAATGGGCCCTCATCAAGAACCCTGCCGATGTCGACCGGGGCTTTCGGCGCAGAATCGACGGTCATGGTTCGGTTCCTGTGATTCTTCGGATCATTCCGGCGGGTGCACGCGTCGTCACTGCTTCCTGTCCTCGTTGGCGCGTGCCACCACATAGGCACGGACAGCCTCTGCATCGTCGGGCGTCAAGTCGCGCGAGAAGCCCACCATGCCGTTGTCCTTCAGTGCGCCGCCGATCACCACGGCTTGCCACGCATCGCGATCACCGGCCATGGCTGAGTGCCGCAGTTCCGGCAGCACGCCGCCCGAACGCACGCCATCCCCGTGACAGCCGCCACAGGTCCGGGCATACACCTGCGCACCGAGCGCGACTTGCGCTGCCGAACCGAACGGCCGTGGCGGCGGCGCGAGAGGCGGGGCACTCGCCTGCAATTCAGGCAGCACAGCGGTTCCATCGAGCGAGAAAGTCAGGACTCGACTGCGATTGGGGCGGTCATTGCTCTTCTTCGCCATCTCGCCCAGCAGGAGCGGATAGACCCCTCCCCAGCCGACAACGATCGAGACGTACTGCTTGCCGTTGACCGCGTAGGTCATCGGCGGCGCGACAATGCCGCTCTGCGCCGGGAAGGACCAGAGTTTGTGACCCTCCTTGGCGTCATACGCCACCAGATCGCCTGCAGCGGTTCCACCGAACAGCAGCCCGCTCGCAGTCGTGAGCATGCCGCCGTTCCAGGGGCCGGCAAGATCGACCGACCACGCCGCGCTGCGCTTCACCGGGTCCCACGCGACGATCTGGCCCCGCAAGCCGGCTTTGACGGCAGCAACGATGGCTTTGTCCGCCGGCATGGTCGCCTTGGCGAGGTCCATCCCGAGATTGACCGCCTGCTGCTTCCATTCGAAATTGTCATCGCGAATGTACGGCGTCGCGATTTCATTGACCGGGAAATAGACCAGCCCTGTCGACCGGTTGAATGCCATGGGGTGCCAGTTGTGGCCGCCCAGGAGTCCGGGCAGTGACACCCAGGGCTTGCCGGTCTTGTTGTAGAAGGCCTCCGGATTGATCATCGGTCGGCCCGTGGCCATGTCCACACCGGTGGTCCACGTCTGCTTGACGTAGCCGTCGGCAGAAATCAGCTTCCCGTCAGTACGGTCGATGACATAGAAGAACCCGTTCTTGGGCGCCTGCATCAGCACCTTGCGCGGCTTGCCGTCAATGGCCAGGTCGGCAAGGATCATGTGCTGGGTGGCGGTGTAGTCCCACTGGTCGCCCGGCGTTTCCTGGTAGTGCCAGACGTATTCGCCCGTCTGCGGCCTGAGCGCCACGATCGAGGCCACGAAGAGATTGTCGCCGCCCCCGGGCGAGCGGATGTTCTGGTTCCACGGACCGCTGTTGCCCACGCCGATGTACAGCAGGTCGAGTTCGGGATCGTAAGCCATCGAATCCCAGACCGTGCCGCCCCCGCCGACGGTGTCGGGTTTGTCCTTCCACGTGGCGTCCGCGAGCTTTGCAAAGATCTCATCCGAGGCTGCTCCATCCTTGACGCCTGCCTTGCCCGGAACGGTGTAAAACCTCCACGCGAGCTTGCCTGTTTCCATGTCATACGCACTGACGTAGCCACGCACGGCATACTCCGCGCCGCCATTGCCGATAATGACCTTGCCTGCGACCAGCCGCGGCGCGCCCGTGATGGTGTAGTTCTGCGCCTGGTCGACCGTATCGACGACCCACACTTCCTTGCCGGTTTGCGCATCGAGCGCGACCAGCCGCCCGTCGAACGTCCCGAGGAAGACGCGGCCGCCCTCCACTGCCACGCCGCGGTTGACCACGTCGCAGCAGCCCTTCGCGCCGGCCTCGCCCGGCACCTTGGGGTCGTAGGACCACAGCAACTTGCCCGATGCGGCATCGAACGCCTGCACCTTCGACCACGCCGAGGTCGTGAACAGCTTCCCGCCCACCATGATCGGTGTGGCTTCCTGCCCGCGGCTGGTATCGAGATCGTGGAACCAGGCCAGCTTCAGGCCCGCGACATTGTCCGGCTTGATCTGCTCGAGCGGGCTGAACCGGTCTTCCGACAGGTTGAAGCCATGACGCGCCCATTCGCCCTGCGCGGGCTCGGCGAGCGGAGCAACGGCAGGTGCGGCGACCTTCGATGCCGTATCCGATGCACTGCCGCAACCGGCTATCTGCACTGCAAGGAAGGCGGTGAGTGCAATCGAGCCGAATGACCCGCCGGCCGTTCGTGACGTTCCATGCCGCCCCGCCCGACCCTGCGCCGTCCGCAGCTCCGACGACTCCCCTCTCATGCCTTCTTCTCCTTGTCCCCGGCGCCGCATCAGTCGCGCGACTCTGTACCCGGATAACTTATCATGATAATTTAAACCCGCAATACCCTGCAGAAGGTCAACAGGTGAGAGAAGAGCCATGCAGCTATCAGGCGCAATTGTCGGTGGTGAGCAGATCGCGGGTGCAGGCAAGCTGGACGTACTCGATCCGGCAACCGGAAAACTGGCTGGAACGGTCCTTGCCGCAGGCGATGCGGAAGCGAAGGCAGCAGTAGCGGCAGCCAAGGCGGCCTTCGCCGGCTGGGCGGCTCGTTCCCAGGCAGAACGGGCGGCCGCCGTGGCGCGCTGCGCGGACATCCTGGAGCGCAACTCGGAAGAACTGGCACGATTGCTCACCCGGGAACAGGGCAAACCGCTCGGCGGAATGGGATCGAGATTCGAGCTCGGCGGCACGGTCGCCTGGACACGGTACACGGCCGGCTTGAGCCTGCCGTCGGAGGTCATCCAGGACGACGCGCAATCGCATGTCGCAATCTATCGCAAGCCACTTGGCGTCGTGGTTTCGATCACGCCATGGAACTGGCCGGTCATGATCGCGATCTGGCACATCATGCCCGCCTTGCAGGCGGGGAACACCGTCGTCATCAAGCCCTCGCCGCTGACCCCGCTCTCCACCCTTCGCGTGATCGCCTTGTTGCAGGAAGCCTTGCCGCCCGGCGTCCTCAATGCCGTCGCCGGACCCGACAGCATCGGCCCGGTCCTTACTTCGCATCCCGATGTCGCCAAGGTCTGCTTCACCGGGTCCACGCGCACCGGCGTCAAGGTGATGTCGAGCGCCGCCCCGACCGTGAAGCGGCTTACGCTTGAACTCGGAGGGAACGATGCCGGCATCGTCCTGCCAGACTGCGACCCGGGCGCGATTGCTGAAGGCCTCTTCTGGGGCGCCCTGATCAACAACGGACAGACATGCGCCGCGCTCAAGCGCTTGTACGTCCATGACGACATCTACGAACAGGTGTGCCAGGCACTCAAGGGCTTTGCGGCGGGCGTGAAGACCGGGAACGGGTTCAACGAGGACAGCCTGCTGGGTCCCATCCAGAACCGCATGCAGTTCGACAAGGTCTCAAGGCTCGTCGAACAGGCAAAGTCCGCAGGAGGTCGGGTGCTGTGCGGGGGCCAGGCGGGTGACGGCGAGGGGTACTTCTACCCTGTCACGCTGATTGCCGATGCCGAGAAGGGCATGGCCCTTGTCGATGAGGAACAGTTCGGCCCGGCCCTGCCCATCATTCGCTATTCGAAACTCGACGATGCACTGGAGCAGGCCAACGGACTCGATGTAGGCCTCGGCGGCTCTGTCTGGTCCAGCGACATTGCCCGTGCGCGCGACATCGCCATGCAACTGGAATGCGGAACCGCATGGGTCAACAAGCACGGCGGCCTGCGCCCGGATACGCCGTTCGGTGGCGTCAAGGCATCGGGCTTCGGTGTCGAGTTCGGACCTCACGGCCTCGATGAGTTCGTTTCACTGCACGTGATCCACGATTGAGGTTCGCCCCGATCGGGCCGAGATAGACCTCACCCGATAAGCAGCGCTGCCCGGCTCTGGAGGCCTCGCCCTCCTTCCGGGCAACGTTTCCCGGCACCTGCCGCGGAGCTGACGCGTTCGCTACTCTTCCTTGTCAAAACGACGAAGGGCTTCGGCCAATGCCAGCGCTTCAGCCTTCAAGGCCTCAAGGCGCTCCGGGCCGAATGCTTCCGCATACTCCTTGAGCAAGAGCCTGGTGCGCCTCGCGGTATCGGAAACGATTTCCCGTCCCTTTGGAGTGATCGACACAATCGACCGTCGCGCATCACTTCGATCAAGCTGCCTGGCGATGAGCTTGCGGTCCCCCAATTCCTTGAGGATTCTCGTAACGGTAGGCGCATGAAGTAACGCCTGATCTGCAATGCCCTTGGCATCAAGGAATTCCGCATCCCCGAGAACACGCAACACCCGCCACTGCTGTTCGGTAAAGTTCGCTTCCCGAAGCACAGGACGAATCGGCGCCATGACAGCCTCGCGGGCTGCCAACAGGCTCCCGGCAAGGGAAACCGGATAAGGCGGAAGACCGGAAAACGTTTTGCGCGCCAAGATTCTCGAACTCCAGCCTGGATGCGATGGTCCTGCACGCGACAAAGCCGGAGGGATCAGTTTCGATGACTCCCCCTCCAGGAATCCTCTTCGCTTCTGCAGGGTGATTGCGGTTCAGGCGGAACCCACAACCGCGTTCATCGTAGACGCCTGCCAGCGTCCAAGTAAAGCGCGAGGGCCGCACCGGGCGTTGGCGGCAAGACCCGGCTGTCGCGCCGCGGCGCGCTCACACCCGCTTGAAGAGCGGGCTCCTGACCTGTTGCGCGTCTGCGGCGGAAAAGAACTTCTCGGTATAGATGTCGCGTTCGAATAAGCGGCCCTGCATGAGCGTGGCGATGCACGCCTCGATCATCAGTGGCGGGCCGCACAGGTAGGCCTTGTGACCGCGGAAGTCTCCACCGAAGTGCTCCTTGGCCGCCTCGTGCACGAACTGCCGACGGCCCGTCCAACCGCTGTCTGCCGGCTCGTCAGACAGCACGGGCACGTAGGTGAAGTTGGCGTGCTGCCGCGCCAGCTCCTCGAAGTGTTCGTGGTAGTACAGCTCGCTTGAATTCCGCGCGCCGTGAACCAGCACGATCGGCAGCACGGAACCCTCGGCAAGCAGATCCAGGATCATCGACCGCGGTCCCGAAAGGCCCGAACCGCCCGCCATGAAGAGGCTGGGCAGGCGCGCCGACTTCCGTACGAAGAACCGACCATAGGGACCGCTCAACTGCACCCGGTCTCCTGACTTCAGTTCCTGGTGAATCCATTGCGTGCCGCGGCCGCCCGGCACGAGACGGACATGCAGCTCCAGCAACGGGGCGCCCGGTGCGTTGGCGGGAGAAAACGCACGATGGCCGATCTCGGGCGAAAAATGAAAGTTGATGTACTGGCCGGCCTGGAATTCCAGCGGTGTGTTCGCGTCGAGTTCGATCCACACGCCTTTGATGGTCGGCGTCAGGTTCTCGATGCGGGAGACCGTGCCTGCAACGTCGCGCACCGCGATATCGCGCGCATCCGCGTCCGCCTCCACGTCGGCTTCGATGGTCGTATCGGCCAGCAACGTTGCACAACAGGCCAACGCCTGACCCTCTTCGCGCTCGTAGTCCATGAGCGCGAAATTCGAGGCACTGCCGTGATCCACCTCGCCATCGCTGACCCTGATCTTGCAGGTCGCGCAGTAACCCTGGCCGCAGGCATGCGGCAAATGAATGCCGGCGCGCAAGCTGGCATCGAGAATGGTCTGGCCCTCCTCCACCGAAATGGTACGACCGAGGGGCTCGATGGTCAGTTCATGGCTCATGGGTCATCAACCGGTTGGTTTCAGTATCCCGACCCGTTCAGGCCGTCGAGGCCCGGGGTCGTGAAGCGGATGAGGTCCTTGTGCCCGATACCGTTCTCCGCAAGGGTCTTTGCCGGATCCGGCGTGAAGCGTCTTTCCGAGTTCTGCCAGATGACCTGCGACCAGTCGATGCGAGGGAAATCGGGGTGGAAGCTGTAGGCTTCGGGAATAACCTTCTCCAGCAGCAACGCGAACGGCGTCTCCGGCCGCAGAGCCAGCACGAACGGACGGGAGAACATCCGGTGCTTCTCCCAGTTCACGTACAGCAACTGCTTGCCGTTGAAGTGCCTCAGCGAGTCGCGGGACTCGAATTCATAGGGTCCGATGGATGCAACGCTCATGGTTCCCCGCTCCTCAATTGGTCGTGGCCGCCGCCCGCCAGGCAGCGAAGTTCTTCTGGTCATCCGACCCGTTGAAATCGCCGGTGGCGCGCGGATCCAGCCGCCAGAAGTCGTTCATGTACCGCGCAGGATCGAAATCATTGGCGGTCACGTCCACGCCCTCCGGCGCGCAATTCCCCTGCAGTGCCTGGTGCGAGGAAATGTAGGCCTGCACGTACTTCTCCGGCTCATGGTCGAAGATCGCCTTGCAGTGGTCGGAACAGAAGTGGAACTTCTCGCCCTTGTAAACCGACTCGCGAAAACAGGTGGTCATCGGATCGTCCGGCTCGTTGTACTTGATGGTATTGAGGCAGCACTGGCAGTTCATGGGCTGCGTGTTGTTGACGAAGCGCTTGCCCTGCTTTTCCATCTTGTCCCAATGCTCGAGCGTCGGCCGGTAGAACCGATCGAAGGTGTTGGGATACTTCTCCGACAGCCAGTCGAGTTCTTCCGGGCCCGGCACCCAGGTGTGGAAGCTCATGGCCCTCGACTTCATGTAGAAGCCGATCCATGACTGGTGCGAAACGTGTTCCTTCTCGACGACGGTCTGCGAGAAGCAAGCCGGGACCTTGATGCCGTAGCGAGCCAGGTCATTGAACAGGGCGGAGCCGTTCTGCTCGAAGTAGATCTCCCACGCTTCCTTGAAGCTCATGATGCGCTTGGGCAGCATGTAATCCATCATCATGCCGACGGCGCCCAGCTTGCGCGTACCGCGCCAGGTCCACTTGTCGATCCATCGCTGCACGATGGGCAGGTTGTCCGGATCCTGCTCAAGCAGGAACTTGATGCACTCGAGCCCCAGGGTCATGTGCCTTGCCTCGTCCGACTGCGCCGAGAAGCCCACGGTCATGGCCGCCAGATCTCCGTTGTACGCAGCGCCGGAAATGAACGGCACGAACAGGATGTTGGTGAGCACGTACTCGAACGCAAACCCGATGGCCACCATGAACTCGAAGGGCCCGGCCGTGATGGCGTCATCGAAGAAGGACTTGCCGTCGGACAGGTACCACATCCGCGACTGCTGGTGGGCGAACTCGTCGAGGCCGTTGTAGTACTTGTTGTAGTTCGACACAGAGTGGATCTGCGTCTGGAAGTGCCGGTATTCATCCACCGCCTGCATGAGGCAGGCAACGCGCGGACCCGCACCCACCATCTGCCGCCCCATGTTGGTGAAGCCGCGGGCCGCCATGAGTTCGAGCGGCGGTGTCGAGCCCAGGTACAGCTTCAGCACGTTGATGTAGCGCGCGTCCGTCACCGTCAGGTGCCCGTTGTTCTGGTTGAAGGCGTCCAGGATCGCGTACAGCTTGCGTTCCTTTTCGGCCTGGTACTTCCAGTAGGCGTCCATGGTCAGCCGGAACGGGTCTTCCCATCGGTTCCAGTCGTGGATCTTGATGCCCTCGTAGCCCACTTGCGGATACACCTTGGACATGGGCTGGTAGGTGGTGTCCCAGGCCAGGTCGCGTGTCATCAGCGTGTAGCGCTCTTTCAGGCTCAGCTTCTTGGCGGGTGCGGTCGTCATGTTGATGCTTCCACTTGGGCTCACTGTTCCCAGGACAGGCAGAATTCGTCGTCGGTCTCATCGAGGTGGCCGGAGATCGTGATCAGATGCACCTGCAGTTCCTGCAGATCGAAGTCCCGTCCGAGCTTTTCCTCCACCGTGGTGCGCTTGATGACCATGCGTCCGGGAACGTCCACCTTCACCATGGCGGGCTGGTCGACCACCACGGCACCCGGGTTGTCGTCAACGATGGCTTCAACGATGCAACGCGTGTCTTCGTTCTTCTGGAAGGCGATGAAGGTATTGGACGACATTCTGGATCCTTACGGCGCAAGGCCGGCCTTGGTGAATCGTGCATTGAACTGCGCAACCGCCTCACCAAGCTGGGCGGGTCCCTCGTTCCCGAACGCGCGCGCCGCCACGGGGTCGAGCGCCGTCACCGCGCGATCGCGCCATTCGCGCAGCCATGTGCTCAACTGCGCCTTGTTTCCCGGATTGTCGGCCGCCGCACTCTTGATGACTGCATCCACCCACTTGCTGCTCTCCGTGTACCACTCGCGCTGGAACCGCGTGAGCAACGACAGTACCGGCCCCTGCGTGGCATTCAGGCGCTCATTGAGCCGCTCGAAGATCAGCGGATACAGGAGGCCTTCGAGCGCGACGTTCTGCGCGATGAATACTTCGAACCAGTCCTTGAGGACCATGACGTCCTCGACGTAACGGCGCAGCTCCTGCCAGCGCGGGTGTTGGAGCCAGGCGTCCTTGGCGGCTGCGAGGGAGTCGATGCCGTCGAAGGCGAGACCCAGACGCGTCAGGTACTGCGCGACGCCGAGCTGGTCCATGCTGGCGAAGGTGGCCGCCTGCGACATCGCGATGCCATAGCTGTACGAGCCAATGAAGGAGTTGTTGATGTTGGAGGCCCATGCCGCGTGACGTAGCGGCACGAACACCTCGTTGACCAGGGCGCGACCTTCCGGGGCATAGGCCTGCGCGAGCCCCATCTCCTCCACCAGGTCGAAATCCGCCTCCGCAGTTTCCTGCATTCGGCCGCGTGCCAGCGTCCAGGGTCCGTAGTAGTACTGACGCGGGTCCTTGAGCGCGTACCAATCCTGCATCGTGATGCACGTGCGCGTCTTGTCGAAGATCTCGTACGCCGGGTCCCAGGTCGGCCGGTAGTGGAAGTTCTCCACCGGCTGCAGATCCATCGTGGCCTCGAAATAGCGCGAGGCCGGCTTGTCGGCACCCATGCGCCGCGCCAGGTGCCCGAAGGTTTGCCGCAGCGGCGTGATCGTGATGGTGCGCAGATCGATATGCATGCGAGCGAGCCTCTTGCGTTGATCAGTCGTCGGAACGGAGGGGCGTGCGGAAACGGCGCTGCGTGGCGTCGTCCAAGGTCCAGGGGCGCTCGGCTTCCGTGGAGGCATCGGCCGGTGGCGGCAGGTCCTCCAGCAGGATGACGTCATTGGCTGCACAGAAACCGGCCAGGGCCTGCTGCGGCAGGATCATCTCCACGAACATGTCGGGATCGCCGATGGCGAATTCGAACTCGACGAAGCCGTCGTCGCGAACCCGTCGCACGCGCACGTACCGGCGGCTCGGATCGAAGCCCTCGTCGTTCAATTGCACCCCTTCCCCCATAGCCGGCATTCAAGCAAGACGTCAGGGATCCGGACATGGACACACGGCGTGAGTGCTTGTACTTCTCAAGCCTCGGGCCGGTGTCAACCAGCCTCGGCCTGGTGGCGGCGACGGAAATCGCTGGGGGACAGCCCGGTGCGCTGCTTGAAGAAACGCGAGAAATAGCCCGGGTCGGTGAAGCCCAGCTGGTAGCACAGCTCGCTGACCGGCGTGAGCGAAAAGCGCAGCCGTCGACGGGCCTCGGCGAGGACACGCTCGTGCACCAGCTCCTTGGAAGCGATGTCCGCCACCCTGCGGCACACGTCATTCAGCCGCGCCTGCGTCACCTTCAGGCGGCGCGCGTACTGAGCGACCGTCAGGTGCTGCTGGAAATGGGCTTCCACGAGATCGCAGAAAGCGAGAAAGAGGTGGAGGTCCTCGCCGCTCTTGTGGATGGGTGCTTCGGAGTCGCTGCGTGAACTGATGAGCCGGCCCAACGTGATGAAGAAGCACAGCGCCAGCGCGGTCAGCATCGGCGACCGGCCGAGCCCCGTGCCGCGAAACTCCAACTGCAGCTGCCCGCCCAGGTCCATCAGGCGACGTTCTTCCTCGCTGGGACCGCTGGTCCGGTCGGCAAGCAGCAGGAACGCCGCTTCTTGCATTTGCCCCTCCGACCACAGCCCGGGCGTGGCCGCCTGCCAACCGCGCACGACCTCCTGGCGCACCGAAATCACCACGCCCTCGGTTTCCTCATCGGCGAAGAAGGCGTGGGGTGCCGCCGGCGGGGTCAGGAACACCAGCGGCGCTCGACCGGCGTAAATGCCCTCGTCCAACTGCAGCCGAATGCTGCCCTGAAACAGAAGGTGCACCTGGTAGAAGCGTGTATGGCGGTGGGCCGGCGTATTGCGACCGAACACTTCCGCGAGCCGGCTGAAGGACTCGCAATGGACGTCACAATCCGGATCGCCCGGGTTATGGATACGGGTGATGTAGATGTCTGGAATGGACGAGGACGCGGTCTTGGTCTTGGTCATGGGCGTCATCGGCCTTCAAGCCGCGTGGTCGGCGTCCGCCCTCATCGCTGCCCGTTTGCCGAATCCGGTCAGCGCGTTCAGCTCGCCGATTTCCTGCTGTGCGACCTCCCCTCCGAGCCAACCGGCGCTGGACCGGACGGAAAGCGGGTTGGGCTTGGTCATGGTGTGCGTGCTCCGGGCTAGAACTCCCTTTGCTGAATTCTAGCACCCCTCCCATCCCCCCCTGCGCCGTGGATGCCAGGCTCGAAGACCGGAGCCAGGCGTGCGTCCGTCTGCCCCGGGAAGATCATCCGGCTCAGGGCACGGGGACGTTGATCATCCCCTTCTTCAGCTCGATGATCTCCATCAGGTTGCCCGCGGGGTCATTGAAGAAGACGACCTTGATGCCGCCGAGGGAAGGTACCGTGATGATCTCGCCCTTGAGCGACACACCCGCCGCCTTCAGCGCTCCGATGGACGCGTTGAGGTCCGGCACATGCAGGATCGAATGCGCCACTGCAGCCGGCTTCTCACCCGGGACGCGGCGCGCAACGACGAACTGCGGGCCGGTATTCGCTTTTGCCGCCTCGAGCGTGGCGCCGACGTTGAGAATGACTTCGGCCGGCGGTGCGCCGATCTGGTTGATGACCTTCATGCCGAAGACCTTTTCGTAAAACCCGGCGAGGACGACTGGGTCGTCGCCAGTGACACGGGTTCCGATGATTCGAACTTGCGCCTGCGCACCTGACACGGACCATGCCGTGACACAGAGCACCACTGCCACCTTCATCCACAGTTTCATGATCTCCACTCCTGCAGAACCGAACGTTCGTCAGCGGGGCACCGGGAATCTGCGGCGCGTGAACACCGCCCGGGCACTCAGCCATCAGGTCTTGATCCCTCGCGACCGAACACCACGGCCACCAGGCGTCTATTCGCCTTCAGGTCGCACCGCGCGGCGCGACAGCCGGCCGCACGAGCAGAATACAGATGAACCCGACCAGGCCACCGAGTGCGATGAGTACCGCAATCGGCCAGTAAGCGCCGCCAGCGGCCCCGACCAGCGACGCTGCCACGAGTGGCACGAACCCCGCGATCGCGCCGCCGAGCTGGTAACCGAGAGACGCTCCACTGTAGCGGATGTGTGCGGGGAACATCTCGGAGTAAAGCGCTGCCGTCGGCGCGTACACCGAGTTGTGGCCGATGCAGATGCCGATGACTACTGCGGCCCACATGAGCGCCGGGACCTGCGACGTCACCATGAAATAGAGCGGTGCGGAAAACGCGATGATGAATAGCGTCCCGAACATCATCACGGCGCGTCGCCCCAGCTTGTCCGACAGCGCGCCAAAAAAGGGAATCGTGATGAGCTGACCGGCGCCCGCGGCAGTGACACCAATGAGATAGGTATTCTGCGTAAGACCGTAGGCTTTCGTGGTGTAGGCGAGCGTGTAGACCGTCATGGCGTAGAACAGCACCCCGTGCGCACAGTACAGCCCGGCAGCGAGCAGGACATTGCGCGTGTCAGTGCGCAACAGCTCGATAGCCGGCACCTTCACGACCTGTCGGGCCAGCTTGATCTGCTCGAATACCGGCGATTCCATGATGCGTAGCCGGATGAAAAGGCCGACCACCACGAGCACGATGCTGAACAGGAACGGCACGCGCCAGCCCCATGCCAGAAAGTCTTCGTTCGGCAGCTGCTGCATCAGGAGAAACATTCCCGTGGACATCAACCCGCCAACGGCGCTACCCATTTGCGCGAAGCTGCCGAAGAAGCCTCGACGCTCTCCACCCGAGTGCTCCGTGGCCATGAGAACCGCGCCGCCCCATTCACCGCCGACAGCGAGACCTTGTATGAAGCGCAGGACCACCATCAAAACCGGCGCCCACACGCCGATCGTGTCGTAAGTCGGCATCAATCCCATCGCGAATGTCGCCAGGCCCATCATCGACAGCGTGGTGACGAGAACGGTCTTCCGGCCGATGCGGTCGCCAAAGTGGCCGAACAGGAGGCCGCCAAGCGGCCTTGCAGCGAACCCGACGGCGAACGAAGCGAACGCGGCGAGCAAGCCGGCAAGTTCGGAAAAGGTCGGGAAGAAGAGGCGACCGAACACGAGCGCCGACGCGGTACCGAAGATGAAGAAGTCGTACCACTCGATCGAGGTGCCGACCATGCTTGCGAGTGCCACGCGACGCACCGACTC
>JBEBIT010000122.1:0-4817 GCA_040080215.1 Steroidobacteraceae bacterium | reverse complement strand
GTGTGGGGCTTGAACAGCTCGAGCGCAGCGCGGATCAGGTCGGGCTCGCCCTTCTCGGCGGCCTCCCGCAAGCGCTGGCTGGGGGCGTGCATCAGGCGATTGGTCAGCGTGGTGGCCAGGAAGTCCACGACTTCCTGCGGATCCCGGCCGGTGGCGAGCAGGCGACGCGCCTGCTCGAGCGTTTGCGACTTCACCGTCTCCGCCTCGGAGCGGAGCTGCCGGATGGCCGGCACGGCATCGAGCGTCTTCTGCTGTTGCTCGAACCGGTCCACTTCGGCTGCGATCAGCTTGTCGGCATCTCGGGCCGCTTCGCGCCGCGTTTCGAGGTTCTCGCTGACGACGTTCTGCAGGTCGTCGATGGTGAAGAGGTACACGTCTTCCAGCGTCGAGATCTCGGGCTCGATGTCGCGGGGTACGGCGATGTCGACCATGAAGATCGGGCGTCGCTTGCGTGCCTTCAGCGCGGCCTTCGTAGCTTCGAGCGTGATGATGGGGGTCGGGCTCGCGGTCGAACTCACGACGATATCGGCTTCGGGCAGGTGGGCCGGCAGCGCATCGAGCGTGATGGCGAAGCCGTTGAACTCGGCCGCCAGCGCCTGCGCACGGTCGAGGCTGCGGTTCGCGACGATCATGCGCCGCAGCCCGTTCGCGTGCAGGTGGCGTGCCGCGAGTTCGATGGTCTCGCCGGCGCCGACCAGCAGCGCGGTGTGGTTCTCGAGATCGGCAAACACGGTGCGCGCGAGGCTGACCGCGGCGGCGGCCACGGAGACCGAGCTCTCGCCGATGCGGGTCTGCGTGCGGACGCGCTTGGCCACCGAGAACGTGGCCTGCATGAGGCGGTTCAGGAACGGGCCGGTGGTGCCGCACTCCTGCGCGAGGCGATACGCCTCCTTGATCTGGCCGAGGATCTGCGGTTCGCCCAGGATCATGGAGTCGAGCCCGGAGGCGACGGAGAACACGTGGGCGACCGCGCGCGTGTCCTCGATCCGGTAGAGGTTCTCGCGGATCTTGCTGCCGGAGAGGTCATGCCAGTGTTCGAGCCAGGCGTTCAGGTCAACGCCGGCGCGGTCCGTGTGGCAGTACAGCTCGGTGCGGTTGCAGGTCGAGACGATCACGGACTCGCGGACGCCGGGGAGCTGGCCGAGTGCGGCAAGGGCCTCCGTCAGGTCGGTGCCCGAGAACACGACCTGCTCTCGAAGCTCCACGGGAGCGGAGCGGTGATTGAGCCCTAGGACGAGGAATGGCATACGGGGTCGAGGAGAGTCGGGAACCGTCGGGTTCAGAAGGTTCCAGAGGGACTTGCGAGTGCGCGGATTGTCGGGGATGCGAGGGGGGCAAAACAAGCTTCCGCGGACCCGTTGGCGAACCCGTGCCTTGCGACCGTGCTATATAGTGAAATCATGCTGTCTCTCAAGTCGTCGATTCCGGACCCCACGGCCCATGTACTTGGGGTCCTTGTTCTTGCTGCGTCGGCTTGCCTCGGGCTTGCCGCCTGTACGTCCACCCCGGGTGCGAGACCTGCCGCCACGCAGTCCGCCATCCCGTCGCCATCGGCGCAAAACGTCGATCCCGATACCGTGCTGCTGCAGGCGGAGACCGCACTGCAGCGCAAGCAGTATCGCCTTGCAGCCGAACTTTACACGCGTGCGGCCTCCCTGTCAGAAGAGGAAACGCAGTTCGCCGAGGCCGCGAAGGTTGCCTACGATTTCAAGCAGATGACCTTGGTCAGCCAGGTCGCGGCACGCTGGCTTTCCATCAATCCGACCAGCGAGGCGGGCACCCGGTTCGCCGCCTTTGCCGCCCTCGACCAGTATCACATCGACGAGGCGGTGACGCATTTCGATGCGTTGCTCAACTCGGCCTACATCAACGTGGCCGCGGGCTTCCTCGGGCTTGCGCCGCAGATCGCAGAGAACGGGTCCGCCCCGGCGGCAACCACGGTCCTGAAGGCGCTCGTCGACAAGTACCCGAAGGTGGCCGAGGGGCACAACGCGCTGGCCGAAGCCGCGCTGCGCTCCGAGAATTTCGCGCTGGCCCTTGCGAGCGCCCAGCGTGCCCGCGAGCTGTCGCCGTACTGGACGCCGGCCGGCCTGATGCTCGCCCGGGTGCAGCTGGTCGTCGGCAAGATCGACGAAGGCCTTGCCACCGCGAAGTCCGTGGTCGACCAGGACAGCACGGCGGCCAACCAGATGGAGTACGCGCTGTTGCTGCTGGCTGCTGGCCACGACGAAGACGCGATGTCGAGGATGGAAGCGCTGGCCGGCACATCGAACGAGACTGCCGCCGTGGTCGAACGCCTGAAAGGGATTCGCGACTTCGAGGCAGGGCGGTTCGACGCTGCCCGGGGCCGGTTCGAGAAGCTGATCCAGCAGGGCGCATTCGTTTCCGAATCGCTGTTCTTTCTCGGTGGGCTGGCCGAACAACGGCAAGCCTGGGAAGAGGCGCGGCGCGCCTATTCCAGGGTGATCAACGGCAACTACGCCGTGCAGGCGCAGACTCGCGTAGCGCGGATCCTGAGGGATCACTCGTCGCTGGATGCGGGCTTGTCCTGGCTGACCGACGTCGGCGAGCAGCGGCCGCAGTACGCGATCGACATGATCGTCGCGCGGAGCCGGATGCTGGAGGAGAGCGGTGATGCGGCGGGCGCTCGTGTGTTGCTCGACAGCAGCCTGGGTGACTACCCCGATGCGCATGAAATCCTGATCGCGCGGTCTTACCTGCTCGAGCGTGCGGGCGACTTGAAGGGTGCGCTCGCGGACCTTGAGCATCTGAACAGCACCCGCACCCGGGATCCCATGGTCCAGAACGCGCTCGGGTACCTGATGGTGGATCGCACCCGTCGCTACAAGGAAGGACTCGCCCTCATCCAGCAGGCGCACGAGCAGACGCCGGACAGCGGACCCGTGCTCGACAGCCTGGGCTGGGCGCTCCATCGCGTAGGTCGCGATGCAGAGGCGTTGCCGCAACTCGAGAAGGCGCGCGAGCGGATCTACGATCCGGACATCGAGCTCCACATCGCTGACGTGTACTGGGCCCTTGGCCGCAAGGACGACGCACGCGCCGTCTGGAAGCAGGGCAGCGAGCGTCATCCCGACCGGCCCGACTTCGCCGAACGCTTGCAGCGGAACTCCCGCTAGCGGCAGGCCATCCCATGCGCGCGTTCCTGCTGACAGCTGCGGCCGCATCAGTGCTGCTGCTCTCCGCGTGCGTGGCGCCCGTTCCCCGTGCCCAAGGCCCTGAACAACCCGTCGACCTGGCAACGCTGTCGCAGTGGCACGCTACCGGGCGCATGGCCGTGGCAGCCGACGGATCCGGCGGGTCGGGTTCGTTCGACTGGCAACAGCGGGGCACTCAGTCACGCATCCACATCCAGGGGCCCATCGGCATCGGCAGCATGACGCTGCTGCTCGATGGCAACTCGGCGCGACTCGAGGCAAGCGACGGGCGGCGGCTTGAATCGCAGGCCGCGTGGGCAGAACTCGAAGCCCGTCTCGGTGCACCGGTCCCCGCGCGTAACCTGCGTTACTGGATGCTCGGCATCCCCGCGCCGGGTCCTGCGCAATGGCGGAGCGAGGCGCCGCCGAAGACACTCGAACAGGAAGGCTGGGTCATCGTGTACGACCGGTCGATCGAGCAATCGGGCGCACAGCTTCCCACGCGGCTCACTGCCACGACCGGTGCCTCGCGGGTGAGGCTCGTGATCGACCGCTGGGTGCTTGGAGCGGACGCGCCGTGAGCCACGCCGTCTCGACGGGCTGGCCTGCGCCGGCCAAGCTCAATCTTTGCCTGCACATCGTCGGCCGCCGAGCCGATGGTTATCACCTGTTGCAGACCGCGTTCCAGTTCATCGGGCTTGTCGACGAGATCGACTTCAGCGAGCGACCCGACGGCCTCATCGAGCGCGTGTCGGGCCCCGCGGAGATTCCGGCCGAGCAGGACTTGACCGTCCGGGCTGCCCGCTTGCTCGCGGAGCGGACGGGTTGTACGCGGGGAATTGCCATCGCCGTGCGCAAGCGCATTCCGATCCAGGGCGGGCTCGGGGGCGGCAGTTCGAATGCAGCCACTGTGCTCGTGGCGCTGAATGAAATCTGGGGCCTCGGACTGACGGAAGATCAGTTGGCGCAGTGGGGGCTCACGCTCGGGGCGGACGTGCCCGTCTTTGTGAGGGGGCGCTCGGCGTGGGCGGAAGGGGTCGGCGAGCGCCTCACCCCCGTCGAGTTTCCCGAGGCCGTTTATCTCGTGATCCGGCCCGACGCCGCGGTGGGTACGGCGGAGGTGTTTCAGGCCGCTGAATTGACACGAAATTCACCCCTCACCACAATACCCGGCTTCCTTGAGGGGGGTGGGCACAACGACTGCACACCCGTGGTCCGCAAGCGCTACCCGCAGGTGGCTGAAGCGCTTGATTGGCTTCAGGATTTCGCGGAGGCGCGGCTCACCGGAACCGGCTCCTGCGTGTTCGCTTCGTTCCCTGGCGAGGCTGCGGCGCAGCGCGTTCTTGCGCGCATGCCGGGCCGGTGGCAGGGATTTGTCGTTCGTGGAATGAACCGTTCGCCGCTTCTCGACCGCCTGCGGGACGAAAAAGCGCGCACATAGAGCGGGGTTCGACCTGGCCGTCAGGGGTGCCCCTCGGATGAGTTTGCTGGGGCGTCGCCAAGTGGTAAGGCAGCGGGTTTTGATCCCGCCATTCGGAGGTTCGAATCCTTCCGCCCCAGCCAGTCGGATTGTCTGTTTCAGGCCAGGAGTTTCCTAATGGATGGCGCCACCATGGCGGTGTTTTCGGGCAATGCGAACCTGCCGCTTGCCTATGAGATCGC
>JBEBIT010000005.1:0-91373 GCA_040080215.1 Steroidobacteraceae bacterium | reverse complement strand
CGTGACGTGCTGTTCGTCGCGCGTGACGCGATAGCTCGGACACATCGTGCCGGCGTCGAACTTGCGGCAGTGGCCGTTGTTGTTGCACATCTCGACGGCCTTCGCGAGGCCACCGCTCGGGTCACCCCCGGTGCCGGGCGCCGTGGTGGCTTCGGTGACCGGATCGTTCTGGACGTTCCAGCTGGACCAGTCGAGGAAGGGCTTGAGCGGGGCCACGCGGTAAGGCTGCGGTGCGGAAGGGGGCGCGAAGCGGAGCAGCGACCCGTCATCCATCTTCGGCGGATCGATGATCTTGCCCGGATTGAACAACGCTTGCGGATCGAGGTGCTGCTTGATCTCGCGGAAAGCGTCATTGATCGCCGGGCCGAACTGCCATGCAATCCATTCGCCGCGACACAAGCCGTCGCCGTGTTCGCCGCTGTACGCGCCGCGATACTTGCGTACCAGCGCGGAGGCTTCTTCGGCGATGGCCCGCATTTTCGCTGCGCCACCGTTCGGTCCGTCCTGCCGCATGTCGAGGATGGGCCGCACGTGCAGCGTGCCGACCGAGGCGTGCGCGTAGAACGTGCCGTGCGTGCCGTATTTCGCGAAGACATCGTTGAGCGCGTCGGTGTAGTCGGCCAGATGCTCGAGCGGGACTGCACAGTCCTCGATGAAGCTGACCGGCTTGCCGTCGCCCTTGACGCTCATCATCACGTTGAGGCCGGCCTTGCGCACTTCCCACAGATTCTTCTGCGCAGTGGCGTCCAGCATCTCGACGACGGAGCCGGGTAACCCGAGGTCGCCCATCAGCGCAACCAGTTGTTTGACCTTCGTGGCGAGTTCGGCGGCATCGTCGCCCGCAAACTCGACCAGCAGGATCGCCGCGGGTGCCCCTAGCAGGGCGGTCTGCATCGTCGGGCGGAAGGCCGGATTGGCGAGCGCCAGCTCGATCATGATGCGGTCCACCAGTTCCACCGCCGTGGGGCCGAGCTTCACGATGTGCTGTGCGGCGGCCATCGAGGCGCGGAACGTGGGGAAGTTGACGATGCCGAGCGCCCGCTTTCCCGGGAGGGGCGCGAGTTGCAGGGTCAGGCTCCGCGTAAGCCCAAGCGTACCCTCCGACCCGATCAGCAGGTGTGCGAGGTTGACGCTGCCGTCGTTCGTGTAGGGCCGTTCGTTCTGGTTGTGGAAGATGTCGAGGTTGTAGCCTGCGACCCGGCGCAGGACCTTCGGCCAGCGCGCCTCGATCTCGCCGCGATGACGTTCCGCCAGCGCACGCACGAAGTCCGCGATGGCAAGCGAGCGGCCGGACAGTTGATCGACGCGCCCGAAGTCGAGCAGCGAGCCGTCGGCGAGCCATGCGCTCGCCCCGAGCACGTTATGGACCATGTTGCCGTAGGCGATCGAGCGCGACCCGCAGGAGTTGTTGCCCGCCATGCCGCCGAGCGTTGCCTGGGCGCTCGTCGAGACGTCCACGGGAAACCATAAGCCGTGCTTCCGCAAGCTGGCGTTCAGGTGGTCGAGCACGATGCCCGGTTGCACCGTGGCCGTCAGGCCGGCGGGATCGACTGCCAGGATCTTGTTGAGGTGCTTCGAGCCGTCGATGACCAGGGCTGCGCCGGTGGTCTGGCCGCACTGGCTGGTGCCGGCCCCGCGAGGCAGCACGGGAACGCGGAGTTCACGCGCGATGGCCAATGCCGTGGTGAGGTCTGCTTCGGACCGGGGTACCAGCACGCCGACCGGCATGATCTGGTAAATGGATGCGTCTGTGGCATAGCGGCCACGGGAGGCGTCGTCGAACAGCACCTCGCCCGTGGTTTCGCGGCGCAGCCGGCGCTCAAGTAGCACGCTCACGTCATTGCCGCGCGGCAACACGCCAGCCGTTTTCAGCTCCGCCATTCGTTTTGATCCCCCTGGCGAATCTTGGGTTGCCGGACTCCGGCAGTCAATCGTGATCACCGCGCCGGATCGTCATTGTCGGGGCGTACCTTGATTGCAATTTGGATGCAATCGATGAAAGACTCGCGGCACTCGAAGTTTCGCCCCCTGGAGTTGCGATGCTCAAGCTCGATTTCCACCCGACCGGCAAGCATTTCCTGCAGATCCCGGGTCCGAGCCCGGTTCCCGACCGCATCCTGCGGGCGATGAGCCTGCCGACCATCGACCACCGGGGTCCCGAGTTCGGCGTCCTCGGCAACAAGGTGTTGACAGGCATGCAGGCGATCTTCAAGACCCGCCATCCCGTGATCATCTATCCCGCCTCCGGAACCGGCGCCTGGGAAGCGGCCATGTGCAATACCTTGAGCCCGGGTGACGCGGTGCTGATGTATGAAACCGGCCACTTTGCGGCGCTGTGGGTAAAGCTGGCCAAGCGCCTCGGGCTCGCCCCCGAGGTGGTCGGCTGGAGCGGCGCCGATGAGCTCATGCCGCATGCCCCGGGCTGGGGTCGCGGCGTGCAGGCGGACCTGATCGAGCAACGCCTGCGCAAGGACACGGAACATCGACTCAAGGCCGTGTGCGTGGTCCACAACGAAACGTCGACGGGCGTGACGTCCGACATCGCCGCTGTCCGCAAGGCGATCGACGCGGCCCGGCATCCCGCGCTGTTGATGGTGGATACGATCTCGGGCATCGCGAGCGCCGACTACCGCCACGACGAGTGGGGCATCGACGTCGGCATCGGCAGCTCGCAGAAGGGGCTGATGCTGCCGCCCGGCATCAGCTTCAACGCCGTCTCGCCGCGCGCGCTCGAAGCCATGAAGACGGCACGCCTGCCGCGCTCGTTCTGGGCGTGGGACGAAATGATCGAGTTCAACAAGGACGGTTACTTCCCGTACACGCCGAGCACGAACGTGCTCTACGGCCTGGCTGAAGCCATCGACATGCTGCAGGCGGAGGGACTCGACAAGGTCTTCGCACGGCACGAGCGCTGGGGAGCCGGCGTGCGGGCTGCGGTGGCCGCCTGGGGCTTGCCCATGCAGTGCGTCGATCCGGCGCGCGCATCACCGATACTCACGGGTGTCGTCACGCCGGTGGGCGTGGATGCCGATGCCATACGTCGCCTGATCTACGACCGTTTCGACCTGTCGCTGGGGACAGGCCTCGGCAAGCTCAAGGGCCGCATGTTCCGCATCGGTCACCTGGGCGACAGCAACGACCTCACTTTGCTGGCCACGGTGGCCGCTTGCGAAATGGGTTTCAAGCTGTCCGGCGTGAAGCTGGCCGCGAGCGGCATCCTGGCAGCGATGGACTACTTCGCTGCGCACCCTGCGCCTTCCGTGTTGCAGAAAGCGGCCTGACCGCGTTGATGACTCTATAAAAAGCCGGTCTGGCGCTGCCAAGCGGCGCCGGACCCGACAACAGATACGGCCGGGGGAAGTCCATGAAGCGTTTGCGGGTCACGCACATCGTCCTGATCCTGCTTTGCCTGATGTATTTCATCACCTACCTCGACCGGGTGAATGTCAGCACGGCGGCGGAAGGGTTCGGCAAGGACTTCAATCTCACCAAGACGCAGATCGGCCTCGTGTTCTCCGCGTTCGCCTATCCGTACCTCGTGTTCCAGATCATCGGCGGGTGGGTCAGCGATCGCTTCGGTGCGCGCCGTACCCTCATTGCGTGCGGACTGATCTGGGCCGGCGCGACGGCGTTGACAGGGTTCGCGACCGGGCTGGCGTCGTTGCTGGTGGCACGCGTGCTGCTGGGCTTTGGCGAAGGCGCGACTTTTCCTGCGGCCACGTCCGCCATGTCGCGGTGGGTTGCGAAGGAAAAGCGGGGCTTTGCACAAGGCATCACGCACGCGGCGGCCCGCATCGGCAATGCAGCGGCCCCGGCTTTCATCGTCTACATCATGGCGACGCATGGCTGGCGCGAATCCTTCTTCGTCTGCGCGGGTCTCTCCTTCGTGTGGGTGGCCCTGTGGGCGGTGACCTTCACCGAAAAGCCTACCGACCATCCGCGCATCACGCCCGAGGAGCTCGCGGTGTTGCCGCCGGTGCAGACCAAGAAGCCCCAGGTGCCGTGGGCGGCGCTCTCGAAGCGGATGGCACCGGTGACGGTGGTCTACTTCTGCTACGGCTGGACGCTGTGGCTGTTCCTGAGCTGGATCCCGCAGTACTTCCTGCACAGCTACGAGCTGAACCTGAAGGATTCGGCGATCTTTGCGTCGTCCGTCTTCTTTGCTGGCGTCGTGGGCGACACGTTGGGCGGCGTCGTCACCGACAAGCTGCTGCACAAGACCGGAAGCCTCAAGAAGGCACGCAGCTGGATGGTGGCGGTTTGCATGCTACTCACGCTGCTCACGCTGATCCCGCTGATGTTCACGCACAGCCTGATGATTTCGCTGCTGTGCCTGTCGGGGGGGTTCTTCTTCGCCGAGATGAGCATCGGCCCGATGTGGGCCATTCCGATGGATATCGCTCCCGAGTATTCCGGCACGGCGAGCGGCATGATGAATACGGGTTCTGCATTGGCCGCGATCATCAGCCCGGTCGTCGGCGGCTTCCTGATCGATCGCTACGGCAACTGGGAGTTGCCGTTCCTCGGGAGCATCATCCTGATGGCTATTGGCGTGGGCCTGACCTTCCGCATGCAGCCCGACCGCCGCTTCGAGGCCGGGAAAGCGGTCTGAGTACGCCATGCGCGCCGGGCAAGCCGGCGTGCCGCCGCAACTTGTCAGCCGGATCGTTCAGCCTGCAGTCACCCTTGCGTCGCTACAGTGCAGCTTGATTTCGGGCCCGTGGCCGATAGCCAAAGGGTCGACAAGCGGCTATATAGTTGAGACAAGCTGCTGCGGCGGCCACTTCGTAAGGTGAATACATGAAGAATCTACAAGGCTTGCTTGCGGCAGCCGCGCTGCTTCTCACGGCGACCCTCGCACAGGCGCAGGTAGGCACGCTGCAAGGCGTCGTCAACGGCGTTCCGGCCGGCACGGCGTTGGCCGTGATGAAGGGCGACGCGAAAGTTGCAGATCTCAAGGTCGAGGCGGGCGGCAAGTACTCGCTTGCACTCAACACGGGTGTCTATACGGTGAAATGCCCGAATGGCACGACGCCCAAAATCGCCGCGCTGAACGGCTCGGCGACGGTCAACATCAATTGCCAGTGACGAGGCCCCGTGGCAAATAAGGAAGCAGAAGACAGCCGCGCCGAGGTCAAGACCCGGCGGGACGTCCAGTTCTGGCTGGACGTGGTGATGAAGCTGACGGTACCGCTCGGCGCCATCGTGGCGGCATGGCTCGCGAATCACTTCGAGCAGAATCGCGCGAACCTGCAACTGATCAACCAGCGGGAACAGGCCGAGAGTTCGCTGCGCGCCACGATGTTCGGCCAGTTGATCGGCCCTGTTGCGGGCACCAAGGATCCGGACAAGGACATCGATCCCATCCGCTATGCGGTCCTCGCGCAGTTGCTCACGCTCAACTTCCACGAGCACTTCGAACTCAAGCCGCTGTTGCAGGATGCGGACGATCGCCTGGCGGCCTATCGCGGCACGCTGTCGCCGGTCGCCATCCAGCAGGCGCGGTCGAACCTGCATCAGGCGGCGCATCGCGTCATCCAGCGGCAGCTCGCGCAGCTGTGGGAAGATCCGATCGCGAAGTGCACGCCGGCTGCGACGATGGAGACGACGTTCCAGTTCGTGAGCGATCCGGAGCTTGAAACCGCGTTCGGCCAGCCCTCCGATGCCGCCACCTTCCTCGTGCCGAGCACGTCGCTGCAGACGTTCGTCGTCTCGTCACCGGACTGCAAGGACACGCTGTCGATCGTGTTCGACAGGCCGGACTTCTCGTCTGAGCGCGTGCATGTGCTGATCACGCCGGCGTCGGGCGGCAAGGTCGAGGCGGACTATCGCTTCGATTTCGACCTCACGTCGTTCGCGTTCCCGTTCACGGATAACGCGCTGCTGCCTGACGGCAACCGCTTTGCATTCTTCGTCAGGGACGTGAGCGTGCTGGATGAGGCCACGAGCTCCAAGATCATGCGCGTCGGCCTGCGGTGGTTTCCGCAGAACTACTATCCGCCGACCGAACGGCCCACCGACTACAAGGTCTTCAAGCAGGCGCTCGGCGGCTCGTCGAAGTAGGCGCGCTGATCCGGCACGCGCCGTCGCAGCGTGGGGTCAACGCACTTCAAGGAGAGGACGGCTCGACCGTGCTCGAGCCGCCACTGCGAATCCAGGCAGATTACTTTCTGCGCCACTCGCCGGGCTGGTAGCCCTTCACCTGCGTGTCCATGGCGTAGACGGCGGTTTCTGCGAACAGCGTGATCGCGAACAGCGTGCTGCGATTCGGCCCGCCGAAGTGCAGGCCGTGCGTTCCGGGCGGAGTCGGGATGTAACCGAGGAAGCCGCCGGTCTTCGGATCGATGATCCAGGCGCCGCCGTTGCCGGGCGTGTAGAGACGTCCCTGCAGGTCGACTGCAGTGCCGTCATTACCGGCCCACGCGAACTGGCGCTCGTTCGTCAGTGACCCGTCGGGCTGGATGTCGAAGGCCACGAGCCCGCCCGTAGGTTGCGGCGCACCGGGCGGCAGCTTGAGGTCCGCAGGCGGCATCGCATCCGGGAGTCGGCCTGTGACATACAGCGTCTTGTCGTCGAGGCTCACGGCAATGCCGTTGCCGCCGACCTTGCCGTAGCGGCCGCTCACCACGCCTTTCGCGTTCGCGTAGTACACCCCGCCCATCGTCATGTACATGCCGCCCTTGCGGTCGGCGACGAGGTCGTTCAGCACGGCTGCGCCCAGGCACTCGAGCGGTTCACCCTTCATCGTGTTGGTGAACAGGCGGCGAGGCGCGACTTCCCAGATGCTGCGGTTCAACGCGCGCTCACCGACATAGAGCTTGCCTGCCGGCGTGATCGCCAGCGCGCCGCCGGTGTAGGTGTCGCTCGCAATCACCGTCGAGCTGCCGTCGAGGCCGATCTCGACGATCTGGCTCAAGTCGTTCTGTGCCAGCAGGATGCCCTTGTCCGTCGCGATCGGGCTGTCGGTGTTGTTGCCCGTGCCTTCCCAGACCTTTCTCCATCGCTGGCCTGCGGCGACGATGCCCGGAATTCCTGCTACCGGTGAGTTCTCGAACTGGGGCGCCGGCGGGCGCTGGCCCGGAGGCGGCCCACCCGGAGCAGGCGCAGGGGCCGGGGCTTTGCAGTTCTTCATGACGAAGGCATCGCGATTCGGATCGCGGCCTGCCTGTACGCCAGGCGTGCGGACCGGATCGACCGGCTGCTGCTGCGCGAAGGCGGCATGGGTACAGGTCAAGAGCCCCGCGAGAACGACGAGTGTCTTTGCTTTCATATGTTTCCCCCGGAAAGAGGACTCGAGAATACGCGCGGGCACTGCGGATAGGAAAGGGGATGCAGATGCGACACGCGGCCGGCTGTCCACGCGAGCTTCGCAGCCGCTTCGGTGTACGGCGGCGTCGAGTTGTTGTGAAAGCCTGTGCTGCTTGCCTCCGTAGAAGAATGCCTCGTACGGGGTCTTGTTGGCCTTGAGTGCGGCTTCCAACGCAGGCCACGTGTCGTTGATGCGGTTGTTGTTGCCCGCGAAATCGAGCAGGAGTGGCTTCTTCAGCTGGGCCTGGTCGAGCGGCGATTACAGTGCAACGCCGGCCTCGTCCTTGACAAATCTCTTAGAAAGAAAGGGGGGGGTGGCGCTATATTTATGGGTAGCAGAGGTATGCCCGATCGCACCTGCCCTGCTGCACTGCAGAAACAAGAATTCAGATCAGCTGAGGGGGATTAGTCCGTGAACAACCGAGCGTTGGATTCCATTCGTCGCACTTCCTATTGGGCCCTCATGGCAGCCTCGACGGTGGCGCTGCCGGTTTCGCACGCCATGGCCGCGGCGCCCGCTGCGTCGGCCACCGAGACGGCCGTGCAGGAAGTGCTCGTCACCGCACGTCGCCGCGAGGAAAGCCTGCAGGAGATTCCCCTGACCATCGCGGCATTCAGCGGCGACCAGCTCGAACAGAGCAATGTCTCGAACGTCCAGGACCTCGCGGTCCTCGTCCCGAACCTGCAGATCACGGGCGGCGGCTCCACGCAAGGCACGTCGTCTGGTGACTTCCGCATGCGCGGCATCCCCGGCGTGGCGCGATACATGGACGGCATCTACCTGAGCGGCGGCCAGGGCGCCCTGCAGAGCGTCGTCGAGCTCGAGCGGGTTGAAGTCCTGCGCGGACCGCAGGGAACCCTGTTCGGCCGCGGCGCCATCGGCGGTGCCCTGCAATACATCTCGAAGGATCCGCAGAAGGAATTCGGTGCCCGCATTCGAGCAACCGTCGGAACCCACGAGCGCAGGGACGTGACAGCGAACGTCGATGTGCCCTTGGGCGATACCGTGTTCACGAAGTTCACGGCTGCGAACCTGCACCGCGGCGGATTCGTCGACAGCACGACCATCGACAAGGACTTCGGTGGTACCGACGAGAAGATGTTCAGGGCCGCCCTGTTGTGGACGCCGACGGATGCCCTGACGATCAAGGTGAGCGGTCAGTTCTCGGATATCGAGGAGGATGGCGACCCGCAGGTCCTCTTTGCAGTGACGCCTCAGCTCGTCGCCCGCAACAACACTCCCGCTACCGGCCAGCCCACGGTTTCGCTCCAGACGCCGAACGATCCGATGCTGTACAACATCTGCCTGCAGTCGATCGCGAATCGCTGCGGGCTGACAGGCACACCCCTTACCAATGACAACCTGCCGGGCGAGTACAAGACGCGGTCCAACCAGAGCTGGCCGTCGTACCAGCAAAAGCTGTACACGTTCGTCGGCGACGTCAATTTCGAGCTCAACGACAACCTGGCCATCCGCTGGATCTCCGGCTACCGGAAGTTCGACTGGGCGCACTACGGCGACAGCGATGCGACCGAGTACGTACTGTTCGAACAGTGGCGTTACACCGAACGCCATGAGTTCAGCCAGGAACTGCAGCTCCAGGGATCCTATGATCGCCTCAACTTCACTGCCGGCCTGTACTACGACAAGGGTTCGCAGTGGGCGTTCTCGTCGCGTTGGCAGAACCTCGAAGTCGGCACGACTGCCAACCGCGCTGCGCTCAGGTCGTTCCTGGGCAACAACACTCTGACGATCCCGTCCACTGGTTCGAGGAACAACCTGAGCAATCCGGATGAAACGGCGAAAGCCGTGTTTGCCGAGGGCACCTACAAGGTCACGGACGCGTTCTCTGCCACGGCGGGATTGCGCTATTCCAAGATCACGGCGAACTCGAGAACTCTGGCTCCGTGCGTGGGAACGCCGACGTACGGTGTGTTGTCCGAAAGCTTCTGCTTTTCCAGCGTGACTCGCGAGCAGCAGACGGAATATTCGAAGGTGACTCCGCGAGTGTCGCTGCAGTACCAGTGGTCGCCGGACCTGATGACGTACCTGACGTACTCGATGGGCTTCGACGCCGGCGGCATCAACAGCACGCCCGATCCGCGGCCAGTGGCCCAGCAGATCCCACCGCTGCCCAATGGGGGCTTGTTCCCGTACGATCCGCAGGTGCTGAACAACTACGAGCTGGGCATCCGCTCAGACCTGTTCGGGGGACGCGTTCGACTGAACTCGTCGCTGTTCTACGGCATCTGGGACGACATCCAGGTGCAGCAGGAACTCGTGCCGACGACGCGCTGGACCACCAACGCGGGCCAGGCCACGGTCAGCGGCATCGAGGTTGAAGGTGCGGCCGTGGTCAGCAGTGCCTTCCGCGTCAACTTCAACATGGCGTATCTGAATGCCAAGTACACGGACCTCGGCAATCCCGGGCAGGTCAACCAGCTGACGCTCGACACGCCGTTCCCGTTTGCTCCTGAGTATTCGGCGTCGCTGGGCCTGCAGTTCAACCAGGGCTTGGCTGCCGGCAGCAAGTTGACGTACCGGACAGATTACGGCTGGCAGGACGTGACCTGGACGAACCAGGACGACCTGAGCCGCGTGAAGCGTCCGGCCTACGGCCTGCTGAGCGCCAGCGTCGGGTACGACTCGCCGAACGGCAAGTGGGGCCTTTCGCTCGCAGGCACCAACCTGACTGACGAGTACTACCGGGTCAGCGGCTTCCGCATCCCGGACGTGCTGATCAACTTCGGCAATGTCGGTCAACCTCGCGAATTCGCCCTGAACTTCCGTATCAATTTCGATTGACGGCGGGGGAAATCGGATGAGGCCGCCGCTGGCATTCGGCCGGCGGCGGACCTTTTACTCAAGGGGAATGACGTGAACGTCGAGTTAGCGCGCTTTCCAGCTCATTGCGCCGGAATCGAAATCCGGGCCAGGACCTCTCGCATGAAGGCCGTCTTCTGCGAGGCGATCGTCGTTGCAGCCTTGGGGCTGGCTGTCGTGCCGGCCTACGCAGAAGTGGATCTCTCGGGCCTGTGGGCGGAGCGTCGCCACGAGGACCAGCCGGAGCGAGGCCCTGGCCCTTCACTGGTCGAGTACGAAGGCCTGCCCATCAACGAGTCGGCCAGGCAGGTCGGCCTTGCCTACGACCCGTCGATCCTGACGCTCGAGGAATTCCAGTGCCGTCCGCATCCCGCCGACTACGGCTCGCGGCACTCGCAGTTCCGCATGTGGAAGGACGTGGATTCGGTGACGCAGGAAGTCGTCGCATGGCGCACACGCCGTGAATGGCAGGCGCCCGAGCGGACGTTCTACATGGACGGCCGCGCCCATCCGCCGGAATATGCCGGGCACTCGTGGCAGGGGTTCACGACGGCCCGCTGGGACGGCGACGTGCTGGCGGCAGAGACGACGCACCTCAAGATGGCGTACCTGCGCCGCAACGGCGTCCCGCGCAGCGACCTCGCCACGCTGTCCGAACACTACATCCGGCACGGCAATTACCTCACCGTCGTCGCCGTCATCAAGGATCCGGTTTACTTCACCGAGCCCATGATCCGCAGCTCCGACTATGCACTCGACGCTCGCAGGAGCATCGCGCCGTATCCCTGCGACATCGTCGTTGAGATCGCAAATCGCCAGGCGGGCTATGTGCCGCACTACCTGCCCGGCAAGAATCCGTTCCTGACGGAGTATGCGCAGCAGCACAACCTGCCGCTCGACGCGGTGCTGGGTGGCGCGAAAACCATGTACCCCGAGTACATGGAAGCAGCGCAGAAAGGGTCAAGGTAATGAACGTAACAATGACATTGAACGCCAGCTGGCGATCCCTTCTGCGCAAGGCAGTCGTGCTGCTGGCAGGCAGCATCGCCCTCGTCCCGGTGGTCGCCGGCGCGCACGACGATGCGCAGAAGCACACGCATCTCACGATGACCAACCAGCCGCGCACGGCGATGACCTGGTACCGAGACGTCGTCTATGACCCGACCTACAAGAAGGATCCCGATCGGGTAAGCCTTGATCTCTACGTACCGGACCCCGTTCGCGAGAAGATGCCGGTCGTGCTGTTCGTGCACGGCGGCGGATTCCGCAGCTCCGACAAGGCCTACTACAAGGATCTTGGCAGCAAGCCCGACTGGTTGACGCGTGACATCGGCGCCATTTTCGTGCCCATCAACTTCCGGTTCCTGCCGGACGGTGGGTACCCGAACAGCGTCCAGGACGTTGCCAATGCGCTCGCCTGGGTGCACCAGAACATCGCGAAGTACGGCGGCGACCCTGACAGAATCGTGCTGTTCGCCCATGCAACGGGGATCCTGTCTGCGGGCCTCGTCGCCACCGACGAGCAGTTCCTCGCGAAGGCCGGCAAGTCGCTCGACCTCCTGAAGGGCTTCATCGGCGTCGATGGCGGCTTCTTCGACAACACCAACCCGGGCGGCGGCGTGCGCAATGTGTTCGCTTCAACGGATGCGACCTTGCTGCGCAACGGATCGCCCCTTCACCAGGTCGCCCGCGGGAAGAAGATTCCGCCGGCGCTGATCCTGTATGGGGGCCAGGGCGGCGAGGTCGGTCCGCAGTCGCAGGCGTTTGCCGCGGCGATGCGCGACAAGGGCTTCAAGGCGACGGCGATCGAGATGTATTCGAAGGACCACTTCACGGTCAACGAGGACATCGGTGTTCCGGGGGACGAGACCACGATCGCCGTGACCCGGTTCCTCCAGGAAATCGGCATTGCGGCCAAGCCGGTGCCCCCGGGCCCCGCCGCTCGTTGAGTACGATTGCACGTTTGCAGGAATTCAAGCCGGAGAACGAGAAGATGAACATGTTCGAGAAACTGACGCTGTCCCGCACTGCCGTTGCGACCAGCTGCCTGCTTGCGCTTGCGCTGGCGGCAGGGTCGGTGCCCGCCGGGGCGGCTCAGCCTGCACCGGCGGCACAGGCGGCCCCGGCCGCCATCGATCCGCTCCGTCCCTTTGCGGGCGTTGCCTCCGCGCAGGCCTGGGCGCAGCGCTTCAGGACGGAAGCCAAGCCGGATCCGAATGACCGCTTCAACAACCTCACGGCCGGCGAGTGGTGGAACCGCACGTGGAACGGGCAATGGACGTCGGCTGCCACCGCGGGCAAGACCTTTGCGGAGTTCTACAAGGGCTTGCAGGGCAGGTCGGGCAACAGCGTCGTGCTCAAGAGCCCGTATCCCTATGCCTCGGCAGAAGCGCATTGGAATGCGTGGAAGCAGGCCGCTGGCGGAGGCACCAAGCACACGCGCGCCACGCTGCCGGACTGGTCCGGGGACTGGGATACGCGCACGCTGGTCACGGGCGGCGGGATTCAGGTGCGGGACGTATGGGCCGGTGTATCCGATGAGTACAAGCCGCGCTTTGCTCAGGCCCTGCAGTCCGAACTGGAAGGCTCGCACTGGTGGCCTGCTGACGAGTGCCTCCCGAACGGTTACTTCCGCGATGGCTGGGCGATGCGCTACGTCATGCTGGACGAGCACGTGATGATCACGGCGGAAGACCAGCCCGTGAACGAATATCGCGTGATCTATCACGACGGTCGCGGGTTCGTGCCGGCCGAGCTGGCCTTTCCGTCGTGGTTCGGCCAGTCGCAGGGGTTCTGGGATCGCGACGAGCTCGTCGTCTGGGTCAAGGACATCAAGGGCTGGTTCTCGGGCCACGGCCTGCCGGAATACAGCGACGACCTGCAGATCATCGAGCGCTGGAAGCGCATCGGCAACGAGATTGTCGTCGACGTGACGATGTATGACCCGAAGGCATTCGCGTTCCCGTGGCACGAGGTGGTGGTCCACTCGGCGCGCAAGGACTGGAAGTCACCGCCGCCGGTGCACAACGAGTGCGTGTCGACCAACAACGCCTACCACAACGCGGATGGGCGGATCGCGGAGTTCGCAGTGGGGGATCCGCAGTACAACAACATGTTTGAACCTCGGCCGTGGTCCGAGGTCTTCAAGCGGACGGAAGAGGCCAAGCGTGCTGGCCGCCTTCCGAAGGCAACCGACTTCATGGGCGGCACGGCCGCGAAGTGACAGGCCGGACTGCCCGGATGTCCGGGCGAGCGGCCTCTGGAATGCAAGCAGAGATTATTGAGTGGAGGAATGATCGTGGACAGGAACAGCATTCGGAAAGTGGGAGCAGTGGTGTTGGCGTTGGCGACCGCCTCGTTCGGGCTCGTTGCCCAGGCGCATCACTCGCACGCAATGTTTGATGAAGACAAGGAGACGACGCTCACCGGCAAGGTCGCGGCGGTCAGCTACATGAACCCGCACGTGTACTTGTCCATCGAGACCAAGGGTGCCAACAACACACCGGAGAAGTGGTCCATCGAGATGTCCCACATCGGCAACATGATGACCCGCGGTGTAACCCGCGAGACGCTGAAGGTGGGCGATGAAGTCGTGTTGCAGATGAACCCGTTGCGCGATGGCAAGCCAGGCGGCAGTTACACGCGCATCATCTCGATCAACGGAGTCAAGAACGCTGCTGAAGGCAGCAACTGGGCAACAGCCAAGTAATCGCCGCTACTTGATGCTTGGGCGGAATCGCCTGTAGCGCGATCCATCCGCTGATCCGGATCCTGTAGGCGACGGGATTGCGAAAAGAGAAGGGCCTCCGCAGGAGGCCCTTTTCCATTCAGCCACAGGTGCCTTGCGGCTTAGGTGTTCGGCTCGAGACGAATGATGGCCGTGGTCTGGTTCGGGCCCTGGCTGTCGGTCGCGAGGTAGATGTACCCATCCGGTCCCTGGCGGACGTCGCGGAGACGGTACTGGCCGAACAGCAGCGGCTCACGATTGGCGACTGTCTCGCCTCCCAAGCTCACGCGCACCAGTTGCCGCCACTGGCCTGACATGCCGCCTAGAAACACGTTGCCCTTCCAGTTCGGGAACTTGTCACCCGTGTAGAACATCAGGCCCGAGATGCCGATGGACGGGACCCAGAAGGCCTTCGGCTGTTCCATGCCTTCGCGCGCACGGCCCTGGTGGAGCTCGGTGCCGGTCACGTAGTTCGCGCCGTAGCCGATGACGGGCCAGCCGTAGTTCGCGCCCTTCTTGATCAGGTTCAGCTCGTCGCCGCCTTGCGGGCCGTGCTCGGTCTCCCACAGCTGGTTCGTCTCGGGATGAACCGCGAGGCCCTGCGGATTGCGATGGCCCCAGCTCCAGATCTCGGGCAACGCGTCGCTGCGACCGACGAACGGGTTGTCGGCAGGCACGGTGCCATCGTCACGCAAGCGCAGGATCTTGCCTTGGTGCGACATCAGGCTCTGCGCCGGGTGGTTCGTGCCGTCGAAGCCGTTCGGCCCGCCAAGGCCCGCCATGCGGTCACCGACCGACATGAACAGGAACCCGTCTCGATCGAACGCGATACGCGCGCCGAAATGGCCGGGGCGATCGTTCCACGCCTTCGCTTCGAAGATCTCCTTCGCGTCGACGAGGCGATCGTTCTCGAACTTCGCGCGCATCAGCGCCGTCGTGCCTTCCTTGCCATCGTTGCGCGGCTTCGAGTAGCTCAGGTAGATGAAGTGGTTCTGTGCGAACTTCGGATGCACGGCCACTTCCTGCAGGCCGCCTTGTCCCACCCCACGCACGGCCGGGACACCGGGAACAGCACCAGGCAGCAGCTTGCCGCCACGGACGATCCTCAAGGATCCGCCCCGCTCGGTGACGAGCATGTCGCCATTAGGGAGCCACGCCATGCTCCACGGGTTCTTGAGCCCCTCGACCACGGTGACGACCTTGAATTTCTCGCCGGGCGGTCCGGGTGGCTGGGCGAGGGCAGGCAAACTCAATACGGCGCCGACCAGCAGGCCGGCGGCCACTCGAACCAAGGCAGGGAATGTCGTTCTGGTATTCATGGATTCCTCGAGGCTGTGTTCCGGTGATTCCGTGACGATTTCAGTGTTGACCAGCGATGCCCGTGCGACCCTTGTGCCGGCCATCTGCAGTCAGGGTGCCTGTCCTCAGGTGCCGTCCGCAGGGGTAGCGGCCACCTGCGCAGGGGGCTGTGCGACAGGCGCAGTCCCGGGCTGGAGGTTCCAGGTGGTCATGTCGTCGAACGTTTCGAGCAGCTTCTGCAGTGCTGCAGCCAGCGGCCGGTCCAGGAGCACATGCAGCGACACGTTCTGTCCGACGAGGAACGACATGCCGACGTCATCCCCGTAGCGGAACCGCCGCAGGGCGACGGGCTTGATCTTGCGCGACATCGGGCTGTTCAGGTCGTCGGCATGGCTCGCCAGCAGCGGCACGTACAGCTTGGCCAGCACATCCGGCTTGATCTCGATCGTGTGATTCTCCTTCGCACTGGTGTAGCTCAGGGTCAGCGAGCCGTCGGCGTGAGTGGAGACATTGGTCAAGTTGGAGATCACGGTCTTCATGGCAAGTCCTTAAAGGCTTCGATCCGGCGCGGGGTGTGGAGGTTCCGGATCTTACCCGACTCGCGATGAAAAGAAGGCGGGTGGCCGCATTTTCCCCGCCCGGTCCAGCCGATCCCGTCCGTCCGGTTCGGTCGCGAGGTTAAGATGGCGGTCGGACTGCCTCACCTTGGGGGCGAGCAGAGGTTCAGATGAAGAAGATCGGTTTCCTGTCGTTCGGACATTGGTCGCCCGCCGCCCATTCGCAGACGCGCTCGGCCGCGGATGCCCTGGTGCAGTCGATCGACCTGGCTGTTGCCGCCGAGGAACTGGGGGCGGATGGCGCATTCTTCCGGGTGCACCACTTTGCCCGTCAACTGGGTTCGCCGTTCCCGCTGCTGGCCGCCGTCGGGGCCCGCACCCGGCGTATCGAGATCGGCACGGCGGTCATCGACCTGCGCTACGAGAATCCGTTCTACATGGCCGAGAACGCGGGCGCCGCGGACCTCATCGCCGGTGGACGACTGCAACTCGGGGTCAGCCGCGGCTCGCCCGAGCAGGTGATCGAGGGTTGGCGGTATTTCGGCTATTCACCGGAAGTCGGCGAGACCGACGCCGATATGGCGCGACGCAATGTCGAAACGTTCCTCGAGGTGCTGCGCGGGCAAGGATTTGCACAGCCCAATCCGCAGCCGATGTTTCCGAATCCGCCGGGGCTGCTCCGCATCGAGCCGTTTTCGGCAGGCCTGCGCGATCGCATCTGGTGGGGCGCGAGTTCCAATGCCACCGCCATCTGGACCGCCAAACTCGGCATGAACCTGCAGAGTTCCACGCTCAAGAATGACGAATCGGGCGAACCGTTCCATATCCAGCAGGCCGCGCAGATCCGCGCGTTTCGCCAGGCATGGAAAGAGGCGGGTCATGCCCGCGAACCGCGCGTGTCGGTCAGTCGCAGTATCTTTCCCGTAGTCGATGCCCGCGATCGCGCGTACTTCGGCGGCAGTGGCGAGAGCCGTGACCAGATTGGCCTGCTGCACGGGCAGACGCGCGCGATCTTCGGGCGCTCCTACGCAGCCGAGCCCGACGTGCTCGTGAAGCAACTCGCGCAGGATGATGCGATTGCAGAAGCCGATACGCTGATGCTCACGGTTCCCAATCAGCTCGGTGTCGAGTACAACGCGCACGTGATCGAATCCGTGTTGAAGCACGTCGCGCCGGCGCTGGGGTGGCGTTGAGCTGAGGCCTCTGGGGAATGCCTTTGCTGACTACGCGCTACTTGCGCAGCGCGAACGCCACCAGGTCATTTCCGGAAATCACGGCGACGTACTGCTTGCCGTCGATTTCATAGCTGATCGGTCCGTTGACGATCTGGGCCCCGAGGCTCGTGCGCCACAGCAGCTTGCCCGTGCGCGCATCGAGCGCATGGAAATGGCCTTCGCGCCCGCCGGTGAAGACGAGGTCGGTCGCCGTGCTCAGGATGCCGCTGTCGGTCACGTCGTATTGCTCGAACGTCCAGCGGCGCTGGCCCGTGAGCGGATCCATCGCGATCAACGAGCCATGCCCGACGACATCCGTCCAGTTGTTGATCGGCGAACGTCGGCCGATCCCGATGCCGGGCGCGTCGGGCACCGGCGTCACGGCGCGCTGGCCACCGCCCACGAAGGTGCGGCCCTCCTCAAACTCCTGGAACTCGCGCCGGTAGTACGACGAGTAGCCTTCCCAGGCCGAGAAATAGAACAGTTGCGTCCGCGGGCTGAACGACGGCGTGTACCAGTTCGTGGCGCCCTGGTTGCCTGGCCACGTGGCTGCGCCGGGAGGCTGCGGCGTCTGGATCGGCCGCCCGTTCACGTCGAGACCGCTGGCCCAGTTCACCTTGGCGAAGGGCAGGCCCAGCAGGTACTTCCCGGTCACACGGTCGAGCACGTAGAAGAAGCCGTTGCGATTGGCCCACAGCATGAGCTTGGCCGGTTTGCCTTGCCAGGGCATGTCGACGAGCACGGGCACCTGGACCGAGTCGTAGTCGTAGGCGTCGTTGGGCGTGAACTGGAAGTGCCACTTCAGCTTGCCGGTGTCGGCGTCGAGCGCGACGACCGAGTTGGAATACAGATTGTCGCCGGGGCGCTGATCAGGGTTCCAGTCCGGACCCGGGTTGCCGATGCCCCAGTACGTCAGGTTGAGTTCGGGATCGTACGAACCCGTGACCCACACCGAAGCGCCGCCGTGCTCCCATGTGTCGCCGTGCCAGGTTTCACTGCCGGGTTCGCCCGGCGCCGGGATCGTGTAGAAGCGCCAGACTTCCTTGCCGGTGCGCACGTCGTAGGCGGCGATGAAGCCGCGAATGCCGTATTCGCCACCGCCCACGCCGACGATGACCTTGTCCTTGATGACCAGCGGCGCCATCGTCACGGAGTACGCCTGCTTCGAATCGGCGACCGTGGTATTCCACAGCGGTTGGCCGTTCTTCGCGTCGATGGCGACAAGATGCGCATCGAGCGTGCCCATGAACAACGTATCGCCATGGATGGCAAGGCCGCGGTTGTTCGCGCCGCAGCAGATGCGCTGGTCGGGCGAGTTCGTGTAGTGGTATTGCCAGAACACGCGGCCCGTCTTTGCGTCGAGCGCGAGGACGTCGTTCGGCCGCTGCGTGATGTACATGATGCCGTCGACGACGAGCGGCGTGGATTGCCACGCACCGAGGACCTGGCCTTGCAGGACCCACTGGTGCTCGAGATTCTTCACGTTCTGCGGCGTGATCTGCCGCAGCGTGGTGTAGCGGTTGCTGGCGTACCCGCCGCCGTACGTCAGCCAGTTCTGCGGCTCTTTGGCTGCGCCCAGCAATCTCTCTGGCGTGACCTGTGCCTGCAGTCCGGCCGCGAATGCCAGACCCATCACGAGCGAGGCTAGGGCGGCGTATGTTGGTACGCGAGTCATGGTCACACTCCCTTCAACGACGCCAGATAGGCGATCACGTCGGCGAGCTCATCGGCGTTCAGTCGCTCCCGGTACGAGGGCATCGAGGCCGTCGTTTCGACCGTGAACTCCTTGAGGTCGGCCTTGACGAGCGAGCGCAGCTGCTCGCGGTCGTCGATGAGTTGCACGGTGTAGGTGTCTTCGTTCAGACGTCGGCCGCGAATGGTGTGGCCATCCTTGGTGACGATGCGCACCGGCCGATTGATCGGCAGGAGCGCCGCCGTGGGTTCGAGCAAGGCGCGTTGCAGTGAGGCCAGCGTGCGAATGGCTCCGATGCTGCTCAGGTCGGGTGCGAGACGGGGTCCGCGGCCGTTGACTCGGTGACAGCTCGCACAGTCGGCTTTGCCTGCGAATAGCGCCGCCCCCCGGTCCACATTGCCGACGCGCACGGCCGCCGAGCCGGGATCGAACCCTGCGCGGATGAAGGCGATGACGCCGGTGAGTTCGGCGGGCTGCAGCACAAACGCCGGCATGCCGGCGCCCGGGACTCCGGTGGTAATGACGCGCGCGATGTCTTCGTCAGTGGTTACGCGACGGAAGCGACCGAGTCGCAAGTCGATGCCCGGGACGCCATCGCCCGTGGCGCCATGGCAGACCTGACACTGCGGGCCATAGAGGCGTTGTCCCGCCTCGATGTCGGCGCGGCTGTATTGGCCGTGGTCCTGATCCAGCAGTTGGGCATGGGCTCGCGGCGCGAGCGAGATGCCGACGCAGGCAATCGCCATCAAAGCGTTGAAGCGAGTCATGAAGGCCCTCCCCCTAACAGGCAACTGCAGATGGGAACCGACCAGGCAGCGGTGGGTCCGTTGGTGTTATAGCAGTCATCCTACGAACGGAAATGCTATCACGGGCCCATCAGGGCAGGTGTGCGCTCCGTGATTCGTGCAGGCGGGATGAATCGGGTTTTCGTGGTCTCGTCTGTTACGCTTGGCGCCAGCAAGACGGGTGGGGCATTGCGCGAGCGGTTCCCGCGATGCGCAGCCTGCATCCGCACTGCAGCACCCGTCCAGCCCGTTTTTTCAAGTTGAAGTTCGCGCACAAAGGAGCGTTCTCCCCATGAGCAGGTTTCCTCGTCTTTTTGCCGGCGCCGTCGCCGGTGCCGCAATCCTGTCCGCGCTGCCCGCCTACGCTGGCGGCGAAGCGGGCCGCCTCACGCTTCGTGATCTCGGCAGCAAGTTCGTCGGCTACACGACGAAGCCGGCCGCAAACGGCACGGCCGACGTCACCAATGGCATGTTCGTCCAGTACATGCTGCCTGCCGAGCGCAAGCACCAGTACCCGCTGGTCCTCATCCACGGCGGGGGTGGACAGGGAACCGACTGGCTGCAGACGCCAGACGGGCGTGACGGCTGGGCCGACTATTTCGTGGCGGATGGCTGGGATGTCTATGTCGTAGATCGCCCGGGCCATGGACGCTCGCAAAGCAACGCGGGCTGCGGCGATGGCAAGGTCGGCACGGCAAATTCCGGCTTCATTGCCAAGCTAGCCACGTCCGATGCGAACCTCTGGCCCGGTGGCGCACCCACGCCAACCAACCCTGCCGTACTCGGCTGGACGGCGGCAGGAGCGACTGCGCCTTATTGCGGTGATGTGCTCGCAGCCGAAAAGATCTCGGCATTGCTGGATGAGATCGGGCCCTCAATCCTCGTGGGCCATTCCGCCGGTGGCGGCAGCACGTTCCGCGTGCCCGACCTCAACCCGAAGAATGTCGTCGGGATCGTCGCGTTCGAGGGCGTGGGCAGCAATCCGGTCGCGCCGGGCTTCAACAACTCGCCCGCATTGATCACCACGTGGAAGACCGAGCCGGCATTGCCGCAGAACTTCAAGGCCACCATGGCGGGCAACTGCCCGTTGCAGGGTGCGAAGCCCTCGAAGCTCGTGAACTACGCGAAGGTGGCGATTACGCTCGTCGGATCCAATTATGGCTTCAAGAACATGCCGCCCTTGCTTCCCGGCATGTCCGAGCCGCAGGACATCTTGAAGTGCGCAACCGAGTCCTGGAAGCAGGCGGGCGTGGACGCCAGCTACGTCTACCTGCCCGACCGCGGCCTGAAGGGCGGTGGCCACTTCGCCATGGCGCAGCTCAACAGCGCCGACTACGCGAAGGTGTTCATCAGCCTGGTGACCGACATCGAGAAGAAGGCCAGGAAGTAGCCCTCCGGGGGATCGGGTAGGCCGCCGCGCATATCCGATCCCTCCGGCCCGCACCATCGTCGCGCAGGAGCTACGAAAGGCGTTCGATTCATGCCTGACACGCGAGCATGCCCCTCCCTCGGGCATCGCAGATCCATCCGGCCAGACGCGCCTCCGGATCCCCCCGTCCACCGGCAATTCCGGTGATGGAGACCCTGCCAGGCTGCCTCCTACTGTTCGAGATTTGGCCAGAGGGCTAAGATTAGCGGCAGACCCATGCCATCGCCCGATCCACCCTTGCAAGGAGCTCCCCCCATGTCTTTACATCAAGGCGCAGGCAGCCTGCTCGCCGCCGCCGTCGTCGCAATGCTTGGCATCAGCGGTAAGGCGCAGGCCGCGGACAAACCAGAGCCTGCTATCCCGACTTGCGACAAGCGGTACGGTGCCGTGGCGGTGGTCGAACCCGAAGAATCCCCCAATCGCTACTGGTATCGCGAAGCACAGCTCGAATCGCCGGTAGCGCTGATCAAGGTGTTCGTGTCGCAGTCGAAGTGCTTCACTCTCGTCGATCGCGGCAAGGGCCTCGATGCAGCGAAGGAGGAGCGCTCGCTTGCGGGCGACGGTGAATTGCGTGGCGGATCCAACGTCGGCAAGGGGCAGATGCGTGCGGCTGACTACGTGCTGGTGCCTGACCTTGTAAACCAGAACGCCAAGGCCGGCGGCAAGAACATTGGCGGCCTGCTGGGCGGCGTGGTGGGAGGAGTCGCGGGCGCAGTGCTCGGCGGGGTCAGCCTCAAGAGCAAGACGGCCGATGTCGTCCTCACGCTCACGGATGTGCGTTCCACGGAGCAGATCTCCCTGCAACAGGGTCATGCCAAGAAGACCGACCTCGGATGGGGCGCAGGTGGCGGCGCGTTCTTTGGGGGATTTGCGGCCGGCGGTGCAAGCAGCTATGCCAACACCGAGATCGGTCAGGTGGTCACCAAGGCCTATCTCGATGCCTACATCAAGATGGTCGAGGATGTGAAGGCGCAGACGCCGGACGCCAAGGCCGACAACGTGCAGCAGGCGGTCAGCATGTCCAAGGCGGGTATCCTGTACGAACAGGCCAACAACAAGAGCCCGCAAGTACGCGAACTCGCCTCGGGGGCGATGCTCTACCCGACCGGCCAGAAGAACGGCATCTGGTGGCAGGTTCAGGACGAGCTGGGCAACGAAGGCTGGGTGCCTTCGACGTTCTTCCAGCTGGCAAAATAGGCTTTCCACGTCGGGCCCATCCCGCTGCCTCGTACAGGGCAGCGGGGTGAGTGAGGCCGCATCCCGAGAGGCCAGTCCGTACCGGTTACCGCAAGGCAGACATCCTCACTGCAAGCCGTTACGAGCTGGTCTGCTCCTCATGCACCCGCCACTCAGTAGATTCTGGCGAGGTGCTCGGCGCCTGCTGCCATGCCTGCGGTCACCAGGTGGTCGCTCATTTTCTTCATCGCGGACGCATAGGTGTCTTGTACGCACAGCGAGTCCGGCCTGAATGAAATCTGGCTCATGGACGCCTTGCAGACTTCCTTGGCCGCGGCCATCAGGCGACTACGCACAATGTCCAGGTGCCCGCTCTTGGCCAGATCGAGATCCGCCAGCGACACGAGCTTGCTGGGAACACCGGCTACCGAGCGCATTTCCGTGACGATCGCGAGCGTCGAACGGTAGGCGTTGACCTTGGCCATGGCTGTCGCGTAGGTCTCCTGCTTGCAGGTGGCATCAGCCGTGGAATCCATCTTGCCAGCGTCAGACCGGCAGACTTCAGCAGCGGCAGCCAGCAGGCGTTCGCGCGCGATGGCGAGGTCGCTGCTTCTGGCCAGATTGAGACCCGCGAGCGAAACCATCTTGTTGGCGGGAGCGATTTCGTCCGCATTCGCTGCGGCGCCTGCCTGCAAGGCACCCAAGGCCAGTGTGAAGGCCACTGCAGCCCACAGTCCCTGCTTCGCGCGGCCAGGCTGCCGCGATGCCTCGATCGGGGAGCCGATCGAAGTGGCCGGTGCATCAGCGTGTGAAACGGTCAGGTAGTTACGCATGACATCGATTCCTCCAAATGCTGTCCTTTACATCCACGCCATTCGGGCTGATTGGCGCTTGGGAGGAATTGTGCGTTGCAACAATTCGGCATTGCAACAAATCTTTTTGCGACAATGACTTACGCATCGTGATGGGGCAGAGGAGGGCCCGCGCAGCACAAAAAGGGGGCTTCCGGCGCGCTTTTGCTTGCTGCGATGGCCTGTCCGTAGGTGCGCAGGAGGAACCGGGGACCCCCGCGGATCAGCGAGCCGGGGTGGGTGGCTGCTAAGTCGCTACAGACCCGCGACGATCTTGCGGATCTCGTCTGCTGTGTGTTCGCCGGCAAGCGGGCCACCCGGGATCAGGTGCCTGCCCATCGCGAGGCCGCCGACCAGCACGGCTTCGTAGCCGATCTCGCTGACGAGGCCGGTCACGACGTCGATCGCCGCCTTGTCGTCACCGGCGATCGGCATGCCGATGCGGGGGGGCTGTTTGTTCGCGGCGCCCATCTTCGCGGCCGGGATGGCATTGAAGCCACGCACGATGCGTGCGCCCGGCAGCAACTCTGCCGTTGCCAGGCCCGCGCCCTTCTCTCGCGCCCAGTTGGCAATGTCGCCGTCGCGGGCGGGGATCGGATTGCAGGCATCAATCACGATCTTGCCCCTGAGCGAAGGTGCCAGCTCCTTGGCGAGATCCGGCAGCGCGAGATAGGGAACGGCGAACAGCACGACGTCACCGAACGCGACAGCCTCCTTCGGTACGCCCGCACTCGCATTCGCGCCGATCTCGCTGGCCAGCGTCCTGTCGGCGTCGAGGCTGCGCGACGAGAACATGACCTGGTGACCCGCTTGTGCCCAGAGGCGGCCCAATGCGGTGCCGACGTTGCCGGATCCGACGATGCCGATCTTCACCTTGCCGCCGGGTGCCGCTGCGCGTCCCGTGGAAGACACGCCGAGAAGGGTCATCGCTGCAGTGGCGTGGCCCGCAAGGGCGATGAAGTTACGGCGGCTCAACGTGGCGTCAGTTTTCTTCACGGCCAGACTCCTGAGTTTCGGGGCTCGGGGCGATTGTCATTCGCCCGGATCGCCGTTGCAACCCTGCACCGCAGTGCCGGGGGGGTGCGTAAGTTTGGGGTAAGGCATTGCTGCCTGGTGTCCTTCGGCGGCGATCTGTGCAACGGTGAACGCATGAAGGCGCTATGCATAGCAGCGGGTATCGTCGCGTTGGCGAACTGCTCCGTGTCGGCAGCGAGTGACTCGGGTCCGGCGGTAGCATTGCGTGGCAGATTCACGGCATTGAGCGAGCAGCTCCGGGACAGCCCTTTACAGCAAGGGCTCTACCTCGAGTCGACCGAAAGTCCGCGCGCACTGCGTGGTGACGTCTACGCCGTCGTCGACTACCCGTTTGCGACGGTCAGCGAAGCCTTCACCGAGTCTGCAAGCTGGTGCGATGCGCTGCTGCTGCATCTCAACGTCAAGTACTGTCGTCCCGAGCAACGCGACGCTGGAACCGTGCTGTCGGTCGCCATCGGCAAGAAGACCGAAGAGCCGCTTGCAGACGCGTACCGTGTCGACTTCGCCTATCGCGTTACCGTTGCAGAGCCGGGCTACACGGAGGTAACGCTCGAGGCCCGCAAGGGGCCGCTCAACACCGAGAACTATCGCATTTCGCTGCAGCTGATCAGCGTGGGTGAGCAACGCACCTTCCTGCACGTCGGCTACTCCTATGACTACGGTCTGGCAGCGCGCCTTGCGATGGGGGCGTATCTCGCGACGAGCGGCAGCGGCAAGGTCGGATTCACGAAGGTGGCGGGTGCGAACGGCAGGCCACCCGTCTTCATCGGCGGGATGCGCGGGGCGCTCGAGCGCAACACGATGCGCTACTACCTGTCCATTGACGCCTTCCTGGGTGCGCTGGAGGTCACCTCACCCAAGCGCTTCGCCGCGAGTTCGGAACGATGGTTCGCCGCCAGCGAGCGCTATGCACGCCAGCTCCATGAAGTAGAGCACGACGACTACATCACCATGAAACGCAGCGAATACGTCCGCCAGAACACGCTGCCATAGGAACGGGCCGGGCTCCGCGACAGGACACCCGGCAAGTCCTGTCACGGTGTGGTTGCGGTTGCCTAGATGAAGGGCATGCTCTGCGGCGCGGCGGGGCCGTAGTAGCCGCTCACCTCGCTGCGCCAGCGTTCGTCGGCCATGTCGGGCCAATCGTTCTTGTCGAACCCCGGCGCGTTCTCCAGGCGGTCCTTGGGGACGTTGAGGACAAACCACTCGTTGTCCGCATCCAGCACCAGCGAACCCCAGGGCACTGCGAACAGCTTGTCGCCCATGCCGAGAATGCCGCCGAAGGACAGGACCGCGTAAGGAATGGTGCCGCCCACCACGTCCACCATGATGTGCTTGAGGGTGCCGAGGTCGTCGCCGGATTCATTGACGACCTTGTCTCCGACGAGCGTATTCGCCGCCATGATGTACGGGCCGGGTCCAGACTGGTTGGTCGTGTCCCCGATGATTCGTTTGCCGGTCTGATGGCTCTGGTACATGTGCGGAACCTCTGCGTGAGTCGTGAATGACACAAGCATGCTCCGCCCTATCGCTCCCCCTCCCCATAGGCGATAGGTCCGAGGGGCCGTAGGACAGCGCCGATATCGGTCTCGACGCTGTCGTTGCGGCTTCTTCGGCGCCTACTTCTTCGCGATCGGCAGGTTGAACGGTCGGTCGGCGGGCACCTGCTGGTTCACGGCGTTCAGCAGGATGGCGGTCATGACGTAGTCGCCGAGGGACATCGTCATCTCGATCATGCCCTGCCTGCCGAACAACTCCACCATCTTGTTGTACGTCGGCGTATCCAGCCTGTGCTGCTTCAGCAGCTGGCGACCGAACTCGATCAGCACGCGGTCCTTCTCGGGAAGGCCCGCCGTCGAGCGGTTGTAGCGGATCGCATCGATCGTGGCATCGCCGATGCCGTTGGCTCTCGCTGCGGGCTCATGCGCGGCCCACTCGTACTCCTGGTCATATTCGCGTGCCGCCAGCAGCGTGCAGATCTCGAAGTAGCCGCGGCCCGCGACAGTCTTGCGCAGCAGCTGGTTCATCTTGTCGAACGGCTCCGCCACGGCCAGGCTGTACATGCTGGAGTTCGGCGGACCCTGGCGCGGGTACTCCTCCTGCTTGCCCGTTACGGCCGTGTTGATGGCGTCGAAAATGCGCTGGCCTTCCGCGTCGAGGCTGCTGCGCGGGATCAGCGGCAGGCGCGACAGCGACTTGGGGTCGACGTCGGGTGGCAACGGAGCGGCAGCCTGGACGGAAAGGGAAGCGGCCAGGAGAACCAGGGGCAGGTAGCGCATGGGAACCTCTATCGCTGTAAAGGGAGAATCTGGAATCGTGTTGGCGCAGGAGCGGACGCGCGCCTACTTCATGCCGGCGGGCGTTCCGCCGTTGTAGAGCCAGTTCACCGCGTCCTTGTCCGGGCAGATGGATTCGCCGACGGCGCGCAAGTGCGCGGAGATCTCTTCCGTCATGCCATCTTCGCGGGCTGCACCGAGCTTGCCTTTGCGCATCATGGCCCCGCGGTTGAGTGGCGGGACGGCCGCGCTGCTGCCGGCCTCGAACTTGCTCTCGTGCTCCTTCATCCACTTGAAGCTCGTGTACTCGAGGATCGCGGGCCATTGATCGGCCGAGGGTGTCAGCCCCAGGAACTTCGCAATCTTGCGGATCGAGCCTTCATGGTCCTTCTTCATGTCGGCATAGTGCAGGAAGAGGACGTTGGGCTCGTTGCGCAACGGCCACCATGCCGCCAGGAAGCCGAAGAACATCCCTTGCATGCCGTTCGGTGCAACCACTTCGTTATAGAACGTGGAGAAATCCGGACGCGTCATCGCGGCGCGCGGGACGCCCCACTGTTCATACCACGCATCGGAGTGTTCCTCGAGGAACGGCTTGAAGGAGACCAGCGCTTCCTCCGGGTTCCGTGCGATGACGAGGTACTTGATGTCCTTGCCGGACCCGGCGCGGAAAAACGGCACCCCAGGCGGCGCCGAATGCGTCTTGAACGCGCGCGGTCGACTGGTCGGCATCGCTGCCAGCCGCGCGTGGACGTCAGCGGGCGTATACGTCGGGCTTTCCAGGAACTCGATCCAGGGCACTTCCTCGTAGATGCCCTCGAAGTCCGGAGTGCCTCCCGTCAGCAGTTGATGGACGATGTTCATGGTCCAGGTCGTGCCGCTCTTGGCGGGGACGGAGATGACGATATCGCCGTTGCGCCAGACGACGTCCTGCTGGATCTCCGGACGAATCCACGGAATACCGCTTCGCGGTTCATTGCTCATTGTTGTTCTCCGCCCAAGGTGGATGGGAAGTCTGGGCCTTCCTCTTCACCTTTGTAAAGGCAGGGCCGGCCGGGTGGAGTCGCACGTTTGTAAAGCGACGGCCGCCGGGCGGGAGCTGGCTGAACTCAGCCGACCAATGCAGCTACCGCATCCTGAAACACGGCGGTGTGCAGGTCGACATCGGCCTGCGTGTGGTGGGGCGACATCAGCGCCATGTTGTGGAAGGGCGTGAGCAGGATGCCGCGGTTGATGGCCCACAGGTGCATGAAGGCATCGAGATCGTGGTCCATTGCGGCGGCTGCCGCGGCGCCGTCCCTAGGGGGCGGACAGAACCAGTATTCGGCACGGCAGCCAAGCTGCTGCACGTGCCACGGCAGCCGACCAGCGTCGATGGTCGCCTGCACGCCTCGCGTCCACGAAGTGGCCAATGGAATCATCCTTGCGAAATCCGCCTCGCGCAGCGTCTTCGCCAGCGTGGCGCGCACGGCCGCGATCGCGAGCGCATTGCCGGTCAGCGTTCCGCCGATGCCACTGACATCGATCGAGTCGTCGAAGAGCGCAGGCTTGAGCCTTGCCGCGATCTCCGCCGTCATGCCGTAGGCCGCAGCGGGCATGCCACCACCGATGGTCTTGCCGATCACGAAGAAGTCGGGCTGCAGGTTCCAGGCCGCCGTCGCGCCACCCGGGCCCACGCAGATGGTGTGCGTCTCATCCATCACGAGCAGCGTGCCATGCGCCTTCGTCAGGCGACGCAATGCCTCGTGGAAGCCGGCGTCGGGCAACACGATGCCGATGTTGGTCAGCGCCGGTTCGGCCAGGACGCAGGCTACATCGCCCTTGGCGAGTGCAGCCTCGAGTGCCGGCAGATCGTTGAATGGCACCACCACCGTCGTCAGCGCAGGATCAATCTGCGGTCCGATGTTGCCGGGGCGGGGATGCGGCTTGCCATCGAGACCGAGTACCACCAGCGTTTCATCCACGCTGCCGTGGTAACACCAATCGAAAACCAGCACCTTGGGGCGGCCGGTGAGGTGCCGCGCGAAGCGCAATACAAAGCGATTGGCATCGGTGGCCGTCATCGCCATCTGCCAAACCGGCAAGCCGAATCGACGGCTGAGTTCGCCCCCGACCCATGCTGCATCCGCATTCGGCAACATTGTGGTGATGCCACGCGTGGCCTGTCGATGCAGGGCTTCGGCGACTTGCGGTAACGCATGACCGGTCATCGCGCCGGTATCGCCGAGACAGAAGTCGACGTACTCGATGCCATCCACGTCGGTAAACCGGGCTCCAGCGGCCCGCTCGAAGAACAGCGGGAAGGCGCCCGGCCAGCGGGTCATCCAGGCCATGGGCACGCCACCGAGCAGGTGCTGCCGGGCGTCCGCTGCCATCGCCGCCGACCGCGGGTGCAGCTCGACAAAGCGCTGTTCTTCGTTCTGGTGGAGTTCGCCCAGGCGCTTGCGATTGATCATGTCGGCAAGCTTAGCAGGCGCCTCCGGGCCGCGAGACTGGCGCGCGTCACGAGCTGCCTGGTGGCTGTGGCATACTCAGCGGCGTCCGCTGTTCCAGCCGTTCGAACGCGCGTCGCCGCTTGCGACTCCACGCCAGTCCCGAGTGCATGCAATGACTCTGAAAGAGTGTCGTCTCGCGGTGCTTCTCTGTGTCTCGGCGCTGCCGTTACTGTTGCACGCGCAAGCCAATCCGCTCGGGCTCAAGGCCCATCACATCACTGCAGCGGTAACGGACATCGACCGGGCCGTGAAGTGGTACGAGGACATGCTCGGCTTCAAGGTGTCGAGCCGTGGCAGCAGGCAGGGCGGCGCCTTCCAGTTCGCAGAGCTTGAAATCCCGGGCTTCGGGGTGGCCCTCGTGCAGAACACGGGGTTGAAGTCCACGCCGCTGGCGCAACCCGCCGGCATTGCGCCGGACTGGGTGCACATCGTGTTCGCCGTGGCGAATCCCGATGCGACCTACAAGCTCCTCAAGCAGCGCGGAGCCACGGTGACGACGCGTGCCAACGCGCCGGCCGGGCCGGTACAGACGTTCCTCGTCTACGACAGCGAGGGCAACGAGATCGAGATCGTTGCCGATACGGCCCCGAAGTAGCCAGGGAACCTCTGCAGCAGAGGTTCCGCAGATTTACTGCCGCCAGTAGGCCTGGTTGCCGGCGAACATGCCGACGTCGGGCAGGTTGGCGAGGATCGCGCGGCGCAGCTTCAGGATGTCCACTTCGCCATCACGCCGGTAGACGACAGTGCCATCGGGTGCGAGCACGATCGTGTACGGCACGCCCGATTGCCATTTCGGATCCACGGCCTTCTGCACGGCATACACATCTTCCGTATCGACCTGCAGGTTGCGGATCGCGGAGTGGTGTTCGCCCAGGAAGCGCGTCACTGCAGCGCGATCGCTCGGCGCGTCCACGGACACCGACACGAATTCGAAGTCGCGGCTGCGATACCACAGGTACGACGTCAGCAGTTCCGGATATTCCACCTGGCAAGGGCCGCACCACGTGGCCCAGAAGTTGATCATCAGCATCTTGCCCGTGGGGTTCTTCATCAGTTGCTGCAGGCCCGCGAGCGTGGTGCTTTCGACGGCGACCGGCTTGGCTTGCCATTCCTTCAGTTCGCGCTGCTTGCCTGCGACCGCCGTGTTCCACTTCGTGCTGCAGCCGAACACCGGCGTGGTCTCGACCGCAACCGGCTTGCCGGCGAGCAGGGCATCGAGCGCGTCCCGCGTTTCATGGGTCTTCGCATTCACTTCGCGCATCGCGTCGTCGATGCGGCCCTCGAAGCGCAGTTTGCGGTCCTTGTCGAAGATGAACACGTGCGGCGTCACCTTCGGGCCGAACTGGTGTGCGATCGCCTGCGTCTCGCCGTCGTAGAGGTAGGGGAACGGAAACTGGCGGTGCGTGGCGCGTTCCACCATGGCGTCGAACGAGTCGTCGACGTCGCTGTAATTCAGTTCGCGGGGCGCGACGGCTTGCGGGCCGTTCGGGGCGATCGCAATCACCTGGACGCCCTTGCCGGCGTAGTCGGCCGTGATCTGCTTCATCCGCGACTCGTAGTTCTGCGAGGCGGGGCAGTGGTTCGAAATGAACATGACCATGAGGACCGGGCTGTCCTTGTAGTCCGCCGGGGTGTGGATCCTGCCGTCCACCCCCTTGAGCGCGAAGTCGGGCAGGGCGGCCCCGATCTTGAGGACGGGGTGTTCCTGCTGTTCCCGCTCCATCTGCAGCTGGTATTCGGACTTCTGCGGCGCGGCCGTGGGAGTCGGGTTCGCCGGTTGCGCGGCGAGGGACGCGGCCGCGGCCAGCAACGCGGCCAGGCAGCCGGTGACCGTGAGGACTGTCTGGGTACGCATGTGAATCCCCGCCTTGAGCATGTGATGGTGCGTGAGTCTGCATCCGCTGTCGAAAAATGACAATCGATTACATGGCCGCGGCGCAGCATCTATCGGGGCGACGAGGGCGTTTCTGCCCCCGTCCGGACCACTACCCAAAGCCCGGCGACTGTGTAAGGCTCAACCCCCAAGCGGGCTTGAGATCCGCTCACAGGGGGCTCGTAGTGGCAATCGATCTGACAGTCAATGGCGCCGTCCATTCCGTCCCGGCCGAGCCGCAGACACCCCTGCTCTATGTGCTGCGCAACGACCTTGAGATGAACGGGCCCAAGTTCGGGTGCGGCCTCGCCCAATGCGGGGCCTGTACCGTGCTGGTCAATGGCGTTGCCACCCGCTCATGCGTGGTGCCGGCAGGGTCGGTGGGTCGGGCCGCCATCGTGACGCTCGAAGGACTCGGTACCCCAGAACACCTGCATCCGCTGCAGCGTGCCTTCATCGAGGAGCAGGCGGCCCAGTGCGGCTACTGCACCAACGGGATGATCATGACGGCGAAGGCGCTGCTCGACGCCAAGCCGGACCCCTCGGATGCGGAGATACGGACGGCACTCGCGGGCAATCTCTGCCGTTGCGGGTCGCACAATCGCGTCGTGCGGGCCGTGTTGCGCGCGGCCGCGGCAATGAAGGCAGCGCCATGACGCCGACCCTCTCGCGGCGCGGGTTCACCGCCGGTCTCGGTGCGCTGGTCATCGGATTCTCGCTGGACGGCAAATGGAGCCTGGCGCAGACCAGATTGCCGGGCAGTCTCAACGACAACCGGATGCTCGACGCGTGGATCCGCATCGACGGGCAAGGGCTCGCCACGGTGTGCACCGGCAAGGTGGAACTCGGGCAGGGCATCGTGACCGCACTCGCGCAGATCGCAGCCGAAGAGCTCGATCTGCCACTCAGTCGCGTGCAGATGATCTCGGGCGATACGAGCCGTACGCCGGACGAAGGCCAGACTTCGGGCAGCCAGTCGATCGAAAACAGCGGCACGGCATTGCGGCTGGCCGGTGCCGAAGTGCGTTCACTGCTGGTGGCGCAGGCGGCCAGGCAGTTTGGCGTGGCCGCGGATTCCTTGAGTGTCAGCAATGGCGTGATCACTGCCGCCGATGGACGCCGGGTCACGTACGGACAGCTCGCGGGTGACCTGTCGTTGCGGCGAGAGGCCACCGGTGCGGTCAAGCCCAAGGACGCGGCAACCTACACGATTGTCGGGACGCGCATTCCGCGCGCTGACTTTCCCGCGAAGGTCACGGGGCAGCCGTCCTATGTCCAGGATGTGCGCTTGCCGGGCATGGTCCACGGTCGCATCGTGCGTGCGCCTCGCTACGGCGCGACGCTCGCGTCCTTCGACCAGGCGAGGATCGCCGCGATGCCCGGCGTCGTAGCCGTCGTTCGCGATGGGAATTTCCTTGGCGTCGTGGCGGAGCGCGAAGAGCAGGCCGTTGCGGCGCGGACGGCATTGATCGCGAGTGCGGTATGGACGGGCGGGCGCGACCTGCCGGATCCCGCGCACATCCACGACGCGCTGATGGCCTTGCCCACCGAGGACAAGGTGATCAGCGACAAACAGGCGGCGGTGCCGGCCGATGCGACGTCGCTGTCGGCCACCTACCGAAAACCCTATTTGTCCCATGCCTCGATCGGTCCATCGTGCGCCGTGGCGCAGTTCGCGGAAGGCAAATGGACCGTTTGGACGCAATCCCAGGGCGTCTTCCCGCTGCAGGAACACATGACCGGCGCGCTGCGCGTGCCCGCCAGCGACATCCACTGCATCCACGTGCCCGGCGCGGGATGCTACGGCCACAACGGCGCGGACGATGTCGCGCTGGATGCGGCCTTGCTCGCACGTGCAGTCCCGGGAAGGCCGGTGCGCGTGCAGTGGATGCGGGAAGACGAATTCGCATGGGCGCCGTATGGTGCCGCGATGACGATGCGTCTGCAGGCCGCCATCAAGGGCCAGCGCATCGTCGACTGGAACTACGACGTCTGGAGCAACACGCACACGACTCGTCCCGGCGAGCCCGGTGGCGTCAACCTCCTCGCGGCGTGGGACATCTCGAACCCCGTGGCCCCCGCGCCGCCCCGGATGATCGCGCAGCCAGCAGGAGGCGGCGACCGCAATGCCATTCCGCTCTACGACTTTCCCAGGCAGCACGTCGTCAACCACCTCATCAAGCCGATGCCGATTCGCGTGTCGGCACTGCGGACGCTCGGTGCCTACGCCAACGTCTGGGCGACGGAATCGTTTGTCGACGAACTCGCGTTGCTCGCGGGGGCCGATCCGGTGGCGCTGCGCCTTGCCCATCTCTCCGATCCGCGCGCGCGGGCTGTCATAGAACGCGTGGCGACGATGGCGCGCTGGCGCGCAGGGGACAAGGGTGATGGCACGCGCGGACGCGGCATCGGTTTTGCGCGCTACAAGACGCTGGCCTGCTATGTCGCCGTGATTGCCGAGATCGAAGTAGACCGTGCGACCGGAGCGATCCGTGTTCCGGAGGTGTATGTGGCTGCCGATGCCGGGCAGATCATCAATCCCGACGGCCTCGCCAACCAGATGGAGGGCGGCGTGATCCAGTCCACGAGCTGGACGCTGAAGGAGTCCATGAGTTTTACTCGCGAGCGCGTCACGACGCACGACTGGGCGAGCTACCCCATCCTGCGATTCCCCGAAGTACCGCGCGTGACCGTCGAGTTGATCAACCGCCCCGGTGAGCGGTCGCTGGGTGCCGGCGAAGGCTCGCAAGGGCCGACGGTCGCCGCCATTGCAAATGCCTTCACGCATGCCACCGGTAAGCGATTGCGCGACCTGCCGTTGGGGCCGGACCGCGTGAAGGCCGCGCTAAGCTGATCCTTCCAAACCAACGCCGCATCGAGCAACGAGGACTACATGGCTTCGAGAAGACAGGTACTGCAGGCACTCGCCACGGGAACGGCTGGCATGGCATTGCTGGGTGGCGGACTCGCCGCCACTTCGTCACGGGCCCTTGCGGCCGCTCCGGCACGCAGGCAAGTCTCGATCGGCGGCAAGCGCGTGCGGGTCTTCGATGTCCACGGGCACTGCGTGTTTCCGGACGTCGCAACGCTCGTCGCAAACACGCCGCTTGCGACGACGCTGGATGATCTCGTCAAGACGCCCGGGCTCGTGATGGGGCCCGAGCGGCTCGCCTATCTTGACAAGGAAGGCATCGATACACAGGTGCTCAGCATCAATTCATGGTGGTACGGCACCGATGAGCCCGTCGCGCGCGAGATCGTCCGCATCCAGAACGAGAAGATCGCTGCGTGGTGTGCCGCGCGGCCCGATCGGTTTGTCGGGCTCGCGACGGTGGCGCTGCAGTTTCCGGAGCTGGCCGCGGCGCAGCTCACGCAGGCCGTGGAGAAACAGGGTTTCCGCGGCGTCTCGATCGGTGGCAGCGTGCAGAACGACGAATTGTCCCATCCGAAGTTCGATCCGTTCTGGGCGCGTGCCGAAGCACTCGGGGTGCTGGTCTTCATGCATCCGCAGCCTGCACAAGGCACGACGATCAATCCACGCCTCGCGGGCAAGGGCTTCCTCGCCAACACCATCGGCAATCCGCTCGAGACCACCGTGTTCCTGTCGCACCTGATCTTCGACGGCACGTTGGACAAGTTTCCGGGCCTCAAGATCTGCGCGGCGCACGGCGGCGGCTATCTGGCTTCTTACAGCGGTCGTTCCGATGCCCTGTGCGATCGTGGCCCGGGCGCGGATTGCCGCGCGCTCAAGAAGCGCCCGAGCGAATACTTCAAGAAGGAACTATTTGCCGACACCATGGTGTTTCACGACGAAGGTCTGCGGCACCTGGTCGCCGAGACCGGGTCGAGCCAGATTCTCTACGGCACGGACTTTCCATTCGACTGGCCCGTCGGCATCGACTTCGTGCTCAACTCGCCTCATCTGTCGGCGGCAGACAAGGAAGCGATCCTGGGCGGCAATGCCGCCCGCCTGTTCAGGCTCTGACCTGCCTGCGCCTGATCGATCCGAGAACAACAGCGATCCTCAAGGGACACCACCATGGACAACACCACTGCCATTGCCCGCCGCCGGTTCCTGCAATTCCTCGCGGCGAGCCCCTACGTCGCGTCGGTGGGCGGGCTCGGTACCTTGTTGAGCCAGGATGCGTGGGCGCAAGGCCTCGATGTGTCTGACCTCATTGCGGATCCCGCTACAGCACTCACCGTCTTCGACTTCGAGCCGGTCGCCAAGCGCAATGTCATGCCGGGTCACTGGGCCTACATGGCGAGCGGTGTCGATTCCGATGCCACGCTGCATGCTAATCGCGATGGTTATTCGCATGTGCAGTTGCGGCCCCGCCGTCTGCGCGACGCGACCAAGGTCGACATGCACGTCACCCTGTTTGGCGCCGCCTACGACAGCCCCATTTTCCTGTGCCCGACCGGGGGCGAGCGAAGCTTCCATCCCGATGGCGAACTGGCGGTGGCGCGGGCGGCGAAAGCACGGGGTTCATTGCAGATGCTGTCGACGATGACGTCGCATCATGTGGAGGATGTCAACAAGGCGCACGGCCGACCCGTCTGGTTCCAGCTGTATGCGCCCGGATCCTGGGACGCCTGCGAAAAGCTCGTGAAGCGAGTCGAGGCTGCAGGGTGTCCCGTGCTTGCGCTCACTGTGGACAACACCACCGGCCGATTCAGCGAAACCTACCTGCGCACGCGGCCGAAGGACCTTAGCGTGTGTGCGTCGTGCCACGGAAGTGGAGAACCCGGAGCCGCGAACGGCGAGCGCCCGATGTACAAGGGAATCAACATGGAAGGCGTGCGAACCCAGAATCCCGAGATGGACTGGGCCTATGTGGACCGGCTGCGCAAGATCTGGAAGGGCAAACTGATGATCAAGGGCATCGACTCCGGCGAAGACGCGAAGCTGTGTGTAGAGCACGGCGTCGATGCGGTGCTGTTGTCGAATCACGGCGGGCGCAGCACGGAGACGGCCCGATCAACCATTGAATCCTTGCCGGAAGTCGCGGCCGCCGTCGCAGGTCGCATCCCGGTGTACATCGACGGCGGAGTTCGCCGCGGCACGGATGTGTTCAAGGCGCTGGCCCTCGGTGCCACTGCAGTAGGCATCGGGCGTCCGTTCCTGTGGGGCCTCGGTGCGTTCGGCCAGCCTGGCGTCGATCGCGTGCTCGACATCATGCAGCGCGAGCTCAAGCTCGTGATGGGCAACTGCGGCACGCGCACGGTGGCCGACATCACTCGCGACTATGTCGCTACGCCTGACTGGAAGGCCTGATCCATCCAGGTCCGGACGAGGAAGCCACCATGAATCGAAACTTGTTCCGCGCGCTGCTGGTGATGCTGGCCGGATGCGTCGCGTTGTCGTCGGCGAATGCGGCGCAGGAAGCCGACCGCGGTGCGCGTATCATTCTCGTGGCCGGCGCAACCGGTACGCAAGGCGGTGCGGTCGCTCGCGAACTGGCGGCCCGGGGCTACCGCGTGCGCGGACTGACCCGCAATCCCGACAGTCCCGCGTCGCAGGCCCTGGCCAAGCTCGGCGTCGAACCGGTCCGCGGCGACTTCGACGATGCCGCTTCCCTGGATCGCGCGTTCGCAGGCGCCTACGGGGCGTTCTCCGTGCAGCAGTACCGCGGCGTCGGCACCGATGCCGAGATTCGCCAGGGCAAGGCTTTTGCAGATGCCGCCAAGCGGGCGGGCGTGCGGCATTTCGTCTACACGTCCGTGGCAAAGGCGCCGCTCGGGACCGGAGTGCCGCAGTTCGAGAGCAAGCTCGAGATCGAGAACTACGTGAAGTCGCTGTCGCTGCCGTACACGATCATTCGGCCTGCGAGCTTCATGAGCGGGTTCGATGAGTTCCGCGCGGACGCCGAGCAGGGAGAGTTCAGCGGGCCGCTGCCTGCGGACCTCGCTCGCGTCTACATCGCTCCGCGCGACATCGGCCGCTTTGCGGCCGAGGCTTTCGATCATCCGGCCGAGTGGTTGGGCCGCGCCGAGACGATTGCCGGAGAGCAGATCAGCTATGCCAACGTGGCAGCGGCCATGGGCCGTGTGCTCGGCAAGCCCGTGCGCTATCGCCAGATCCCGTGGGAAGAGTACAAGGCCACCGCGACGCCCACGGCTGTCGCGCGTGAAGCGTGGTATCTCGAGAACAGCGATCCCGTGGATGTCGCGGCGCTGCGCAAGCAGTATCCGTGGCTGATGACTTTCGAGGACTACCTGGTCAGCGCAGGGTGGGGCAAGCCAGCGCGATAGATCGAGCCAGCGGACATCGCTGGCAGCGATAGGAGGAACGCGCAGGGGTGTAAGCAGGCGGGGGCGGATGGAATGCAATCCACCCGCCCCCGCGCGCTCTTCACTCAATCGTCACGGCCATTGCGACGTGACCGGGGGTGGTTCTCTGACACCTCGGGAGCACACGAAACGGCATTCAGCGTCACCTGGGCGGACGCAAACCGGGTCGGGTCGTCGATCGAAGTCGCAATGACGGTCCCGGTGCCAGGCACCAACGCCGTCGTAAGCACTCCGTTGCCATCGATGGTCCCGATCTGTCCGGTCGTCGACCACGTGACTCCTTGTGTCGAGTGTGTCAACGTCGCCTTGAAGCGGATCCGCGATCCCACGTTGCCGGTCATGGCGGACGGCGAGACGGTGACGACGATGGTATTGGCGGTCGGTGGCGTTACCGCGTTGACCGTGACCACGGCGCTGGCGGACTTGGTGGGATCCTGCGTGGAGGCGGCGGTAATGGTTCCCTGACCTGCAGTGACAGCAGTGAACATGCCGCTGGCACTGATGGTACCGAGGGTCGAGGGCGCAATCGTCCAGGAAACCCCCGCCATGGAATTGGTTACCGTCGGCGTGAACTGCAAGGTTCCACCGATCGACGCGGATGCGTTGGCCGGTGACAGCGTGACCTTCACGGCAAGCGGTGCGGTGACCAGTGCTCCGATGAGGTAGGGAGTTTCGAGGGCTACTGCATTGGAAGAATGCGAGATGTTGGCAAAGGCCTGCGTGCCGTCCTTGCCGCAGTAGGAAGCCATGCCACTGCCGCCAGGATGCAGCGAGATGAACGCGGAGAGGTTATAGACCTTGTTGCTGTTGAGGATCATCCAGCAGTCCGCCGCCGTTGCATGGAGCGCTACGTCAGCTGCGGTGTAACTGGTCGTTTGGGCGCTGGCCACTGTCGTTGCCAGAAGCGCGATTCCCAGAATCAGTTTCTTCATCATCATCTCCAGTTGGGCGCACGACGTTGATGTGCGTGAGGCAGTAGCGCGCAGATTCCCTGCGGGCGCCAGATGTCCTCTTCTGAAGACGCTGTCTGTGAATGCAGACCCGTCGCGATCATGGGATTCCCGGCGCTGAGCCAGCAGGATCCGTGGTGGATGAATCTTGAGGACTACCTGGCGCGTGCGGGGTGAGTCAAGCCGGCAAGAGAGGCCGCAATCCCGGCGCCAGTGCTGATCAAGCGTGACTTGCCTTCGGCACAAGCAGCCAGGCAAAGAGGAAGCTGCCGACACTCGCTGCAGCGATGATCCCTCCGAGCGGACGCACCGTGCCGTTCGCGAAGGCCCCGAGCAGGCCGGTGCCGATGATGCCGCTGCCGTACTGGATCGCGCCGACGAGGGCCGACACGGCGCCCGCGCGTTCCGGAAAGCCGCGCAGTGCGCCCGAGATGGAGTTGGCGACCACGAGGCCGGTCATGGAATTGAAGAAGAAGAGCGGCACCGCAATGCCTGCGAGGCCGCCCCAGTCTGTCCACGCGCAGACCGCCGTCACGATGCCGGCGCACGCGGCAATCGCTGCCCCCCGCAACAGCAGCGCGTCGCTGCCCAGGCGCGAGACGAGCCGTGCACTCAGCAGGTTCATCGCCATGATGCCGACGATGCCTGCGGCAAACAGCACGCCGTAGGAGCGCGGTGAAACATGGTGGTAGGTGATGTAGGCGAACGGCGTGCCGCCCACGTACGTGAACAGGCCGGCGTAGAAACAGCCGCCCGCGCCCGCATAGCCGAGCAGTCGGCGATCGCGCAGCAATTCGCGATAGCGTGCGAAGGTACCGCTCAAAGGGGCGTGGTTGCGGCGAGACGGGGGCAGGGTTTCCGGCAGGACGAACAGCGCACCCAGCATCACGACGCCGATGCCGACGAGCGTCCAGAAAATCGCGCGCCACCCCGCGAGCGCAAGCACCTGCCCTCCGACGAGCGGGCCAATCAGCGGGGCGATGGCCATGACCGTCATCAGCGTCGACATCATCTGTGCCGCGCGCGTGCCTTCATAGAGATCGCGCACCATCGCGCGCCCCAGTACCACGCCCGCTGATGCGCCGCTCGCCTGGACCACGCGCCACGTGATTTCCTGCCATGTGGTCGTCGCCAGTGCGCAGCCTGCTGAGCCGATGATGAACAGCACGAGCCCGATGGCCACGGGCAGGCGCCGGCCGTAGCGATCGCCGAGCGGGCCCCAGAACAACTGGCCGATGCTGAATCCGATGAGATACCCCGAGATCGTCCATTCGATCGCGCCGGGGCCGAGCGCCGCACTCATGACGGGCATGGCGGGCAGGTAAAGGTCGGTCGAGATCGACGCGAAGCCCATCAGCACGCTCAAGGTGGCGAGGACGTGCCAGGGGTTGTCGTTCGACCTTGTGCGTGAATCCATCTGCCGGGGGTCATGGGTCGGGGAGGGGCCGCGGGCGGGCACCGACCGCTGGAGTGCGATAGTATCCCGCTGCCCTGAATGCGGCCAAGGAAAACGCGATGCACAGCGTCCGCGGGACAGCGGGAACAAAGGGCGCCTTGGCCCGAGCAGCGCTGAGTTGACGTCAGCCGGCAGATGCAAGAACACGCAAGGGGGATGTGATGGGAAGTCTCGCACAGTGGGTGAAAGGCGCTGCCGTCATTGCAGCGGCGCATCTGGTGGTAGGGTCGGCCATTGCAGCTGAGCCGCAACAGGCGAACGCGGCCAACGAGTGGCGTACGTACGGCGGCAACCTCGCGAGCTGGCGATACCGGCCGTTCAACCAGATCAACCGCGAGAACTTCAAGGACCTCGAAGTGGCCTGGCGGTTCAAGACCGATGCGCTCGGTCCGCAAGCCGAATTCAATCTGCAGTCGACGCCATTGATGGTGGGCGGCGTGCTGTACACGACGGCGGGCACGCGTCGCTCGGTCGTGGCGCTCGACGCTGCCTCCGGCGAGTTGCTGTGGGTGCACCGCGAAGACGAAGGCAAGCGCGGCGAAGCGGCTCCGCGTCGGCTCTCGGGTCGTGGCCTTGCTTACTGGACCGACGGCAAGGACAGCCGCATCCTCTACGTCACGCCCGGCTACCGGATGGTGGCGCTGGATGCGAAGACGGGCACTCCGGTGCGCGGCTTCGGTACCAACGGCGTGGTCGACCTGAAACTCAACAACGACCAGGACATCGACCTCGAGACCGGCGAAATCGGCCTGCATGCCGCGCCCGTGATCGCGAAGGACGTCATCGTCATCGGTGCGGCCCACCTGCCGGGCAGCGTGCCGAAGAGCCGCATCCACGAGAAGGGCTACATCCGCGGCTTCGACGTCCGCACGGGCAAGCGCCTGTGGATCTTCCACACGCTGCCCAAGAAGGGCGAGTTCGGCTACGAGACGTGGGAAAACGGTTCGGCCGAGTACACCGGCAACGTCGGCGTGTGGGCACAGATGTCGGTGGACGAAGAGCTGGGCCTCGTCTACCTGCCCGTCGAGCTCCCGACCGGCGACTACTACGGTGGCCATCGTCCGGGCGCAGGCCTGTTCGGAGAGAGCATCGTCGCGCTCGACCTCAAGACCGGCAAGCGCAAGTGGCACTACCAGCTGGTCCACCACGGCGTCTGGGACTTCGATGTGCCTGCCGCACCCGTGCTCGCAGACATTACCATCGATGGGCGGAAGATAAAGGCGCTGGCGCAACCGACCAAGCAGTCGTGGCTCTATGTGCTCGACCGCGAGACCGGCAAGCCGGTGTGGCCGATCGAAGAGCGCCCCGTACCCGCGGGCGACGTACCCATGGAGAAGTATTCGCCGACGCAGCCGTACGTGACCAGGCCCAAGGCCTTCGACCTGCAGGGCATCTCGAACGACGACCTGATCGACTTCACGCCGGAGCTGCGCGCAGAAGCACTGAAGGTAGTCTCGCGCTACAAGATGGGCCCGCTGTTTACACCGCCGCCCGTGAGCAAGTGGGAAGGCCCGCTTGGACTGCTGATGGTGCCGTCCTCGACTGGCGGAGTGAACTGGCCGGGCGGCGCGTACGACCCGGAGACGCATCGCTTCTTCGTGTACTCGTTCCGCAATCCGTCGGTGATCGGGCTCGTGCCAGGTCCCAAGCCGGAGGAGTTCGCCTACGTGAACGGCCTCGCGACGGATCCCGCTGCAAAGGCCGTAACGCCCGTCGTCGGCGCTTCGTCAGGTGAAGCGGCTGGCGCGAACGTGACCGTGCAAGGACTGCCCTTGCTCAAGCCTCCGTATGGAACGATCTCGGCGATCGATCTCAACCAGGGCGAAATCGTCTGGCAGGTCGCCCATGGCGAAACCCCCGATGCCGTCAAGAACCATCCGGCGCTGAAGGGCCTCACCATTCCCCGCACCGGTCGGGCCAACGGCCGCACGGGTGTGCTCGTCATGGGACAGCTCGTGGTGTCCGGCGAACCTGGATTCGGCACGACGCCGGGTGGACGTCGCGGCTCGATGCTCCGCGCCTACGACAAGATGACGGGCACTGAAGTGGGCGCCGTCTACATGCCGGCCCCGCAAACGGGGTCGCCGATGACGTACATGCTGAACGGCAAGCAGTATCTTGTCGTCCCGATTTCAGGCGCGGGCTACAGCGGCGAGTTCGTTGCGCTTGCGTTGCCCCAGGGCGCGGGCCGCTAGGCGCCGCTCGCCATGCTCACGCGGCGTGATGTGCTGGTGGGGGCCGCAGTGTCGGCAGCGTTGCTGCGGACCGGCATCGGCCAGGCCGCTGCCTCGCAGCCGCGCACGGCCGTGTCGTTCGATGTGCCCGCCGGTGCATGCGATTGCCACACCCACCTGCTCGGCGACCCGGCGCAATTCCCGTGGTTCGCGGGGCGCGTGTATACGCCTGAGCCGGCCTCGCCGGAGGAGATGGCAGCGCTGCACAAGGCGCTGCGCATCGATCGCGTCGTCATCGTGACGCCCAGCGTCTACGGTACCGACAATTCCGCGACGGTGTTCGGCATGCGCGCGCGGGGCAACAACGCGCGGGGCGTCGCCGTCATCAACGACAAGACCACGGAGCGCGAACTCGATGCGCTCGCCCAGGCGGGCATCCGTGGCATTCGCGAAAACCTGTCGACGGGCGGGATCAACGATCCTGCGGTGGCTCGCGCGCGCTTCCTCGCAGCAGTGCAACGGGCCAAGGCTCGCAACTGGCACGTGCAGCTGTATACGAACCTCGAGGTGATTGCTGCCCTCAAGGACGTGGTCGCCTCATCGCCCGTCCCCATCGTCTTCGATCATTTCGGCGGAGCGGATGCCGCGTTGGGACCCGGCCAGCCCGGATTCGCGGACCTCGTCGCGCTTGTCAAGTCCGGCAAGGCGTATGTGAAGGTGTCGGGTGTGTACCGTGCGTCTGTGCAGGCCCCGGACTATGCCGACTGCACCCCGCTCGCCAAGGCGTTGATCGCGGCGAATCCAGCCCGCGTGCTGTGGGGGACAGACTGGCCGCACACCAATTCGACGACGCCGGCGGGACGCAAGCCCACGGACGTGACGCCGTTGTTCCAGATCGACGACGGGCGCGTGCTGAACCAGTTGCCCGCGTGGGCGCCGGATGCAGCAGTGCGACGACAGATCCTCGTCGACAATCCGGCACGCCTCTACGGCTTCACCTAGCAGGACTGCGCGGCGGACTCCGCCGCCTACCGCTTGCCGAACAGTTCCATGATCGCGGCCACTTCCGCCTGCATCGCGCCCTTGAGCGTAGGCTCAAGCACCGGGGTCCATTCTGACGAGTGAGGTGCGGGCAACGGAACGCCCGTCTCACGCGACTTCGCAAGATCGGCCGCGTCGACGGCGCCGATGTGCAGCAGGGTCGATGGCACGCCCGCCAGCCCGTATTCCGCGAAGTCCTCCGAGGTCATCTTCTGCGGCATCTCGACGACCTTGCCTGCCCCGAGTTCGCGCCGCAGCGCCGTGACCAGCCGCGCTGTCAGCACAGGATCGTTGTAGACCATGGCATTGCCGCGCTCGGGCGCCTCGACCCGCGGCTCCTTCGGCGCATTGGCTGCAATGGCCTCGCCGCGCACGACACGGCGAATGGCAGCCAGCGTTTTCGTGCGCACGGCTTCCGAATAGGTCCGCACCGACAGCAGCAGCCGCACTTCATCGGGAATCACGTTGCCTTGAGTGCCGCCCTGGATCGAGCCGACGGTGATCACGACCGGGTCCACCGGATTGTTCTCGCGCGACACGATGGTCTGCAGCGCCAGCACGATGCGGGATGCGAGCACCACCGGGTCGATCGTGTTGTGGGGCATCGCCGCGTGGCCACCGCGCCCGTAGACCGTGATCGTCACCGCATCCGACATTGCGCGGAACAGTCCCGCGCGATAGCCGATGGTGCCTGCCGGCATCGTGTCGTCGTCGTGCAGGGACAGCGCGTAGTCGGGTTTCGGGAACCGCGTGAACAGACCGTCGGCAAGCATTGCCCTCGCGCCGCTCAGCGATTCCTCAGCCGGCTGGCCGACCATCATCAGCGTGCCGCGCCAGCGTGACCGGTTCTGTGCCATGACGGTGGCGGTGCCTAGCCATGCCGTCATGTGCAGATCGTGTCCGCACGCATGCATGACAGGCACGGTCTGGCCGTTCGCATTCTGCGCCGTCGCGGTGCTGGCGAACGGCAGGCCCGTCTTCTCGGCCACGGGCAACGCATCGATCTCGGTCCGCATCATCACCGTCGGGCCGGCACCGTTCTTCAGGATCGCGACGAGGCCGGTGCGACCGACGCCCGTGGTGACTTCGAAGCCGAGCGCCCGCAGCTTCTCCGCCAGCAACGCGGCAGTGCGGGTTTCCTGGAACGCGAGCTCCGGATTCCGGTGCAGGTCGACGTACAGCGCCTCGAGGCCCGGGTAGAGGGCATCGATCTGCGCAGTTGAAACCTGTGATCCGGGCGATTTGCCCTGCGCGTTGGCAACGGACAGGCCGCAGGCCAGCAACCCCAACGCAAACCAGCGAACGTGCATAGCGACTCCAACGGCAAGGGACCCGGACGGCTCCGATGTGGTCTACATTCTATGGTAGACGATGGACAGTGCGGATCAGCCGTTCGGTCCGGGCTGGCCGGTAACTTGCATGGGACACGCGTGCACCCGTGAAACCCGGTCCCGGGCCGGGCGTCACGCCCCATCGAGGTGCGCGTTTCCGATCGCCAGCGAGGACTTCGTGTCATGTCAGTCACCGCCAGTCCGCCCCCGATCGTCCAGAACGCCGATATTCGCTATCTGGGCAAGTTACTGGGCGATGTGATCCGGGCCTACGGAGGGGAAGCGCTGTTCGAGCGCATCGAGCGCATCCGGTCGACGTCCGTCAACCGGTACCGCGGCACCACCGATGCAGAAGCGCTGAACCTGGACCTCGAGGCCCTCTCGCTCGACGACACGCTGTCCTTCGTCCGCGGCTTCATGTTGTTCTCCATGCTCGCGAACCTCGCGGAAGACCGCCAGGGTGTGAGCCGCGAGAGCGGGGCAGACTTGCCGACGGTGCTCGCGAAGCTGGCAGGGCAGGGCATTCGCCTCGACGCGGTCAACGCGCTGCTGGACAAGGCGTTGATCGTTCCCGTGCTGACCGCGCATCCGACGGAGGTCATGCGCAAGAGCATGATCGACCACCGCACGCGCATTGCCGAACTGATGCTGCTGCGGGATGCGGGCCTTGCCGAAACCCCGGATGGTGATGTCATTGAAGAAGCGATCGTGAGGCAGATCGCGTTGCTGTGGCAGACCCGGCCCCTGCGGCGAGAGCGCCTGTACGTGGCGGACGAAGTCGCGATTGCGCAGGCTTACCTGCGCGATGTGTTCCTGCCCACTCTGCCGACGCTCTATGCGCGTTGGGAGCGCCTGCTTGCAAGCAGGCCCCGCAGCTTCCTCAGGCTCGGCAGCTGGATCGGGGGCGACCGCGATGGCAACCCGTTCGTGAATGCAGAGTCGCTGCAGCTTGCCCTTGGGCGCGGAGCAGAAACGGCGCTCACCGACTATCTCGCCAAGCTGCACCTGCTCGACAAGGAGCTGTCCATCTCGAGCGAGATGGCCAAGCCCACCGCCGAGCTGCAGGCGCTGGCCGACCGCAGCGGCGACGACTACGAGGCGCGCAGCGACGAACCTTATCGCCGCGCGCTGAGTGGCATGTACGCGCGCCTCGCCGCAACGTACCAGAAGCTCGTGGGGCGCCCGCCGCCGCGTCCCGGGCGGCGCGTCGCCGAGCCCTACCTGCGTCCGGAGGAACTGCGGGCGGACCTCGTCACGCTGGCCCATTCGCTGAGCGAACCGGCCACGAAGCTGCTTGCGAGTGGCGGTGCGCTCGGCCGACTCATCCGCGCGGTGGAGACGTTCGGCTTCCATCTGGCGACGCTCGATTTGAGACAGAACGCCGATGTCCACGAGCGCGTTGTCGCGGACCTGCTCAAGGTGGCGGGGGTGGTCGACGACTACCGCGCGCTCGATGAGGCTGCACGGCTCGCGCTGCTGCGGCGTGAGCTTGCGAGCGACCGTCCCCTCGCGAGCCCTTACGCAACGTATGCCGGGGAGACTGCCAAGGAACTCGCGATCGTCCATGCCGCGGCCACTGCCCGTGAGCTGTACGGCGCCGGCTGCATCACGACGTACAACATCTCGAAGTCGGAAAGCGTGTCCGACCTGCTCGAGGTGTACGTGTTGCTGAAGGAGGCCGGGCTGTATAGGCCGCGTGCGGAGAGGCCTGCCGCCGTCATGGCCGTGCCGCTGTTCGAGACGATCCAGGACCTGGAGCGTTCGCCTGACATCATGCGGTCGTGGCTCGCGCTGCCAGAAGGCAAGGCAGTGGCCGCCGGCTTCGGCTACCAGGAAGTGATGGTCGGCTATTCCGACTCGAACAAGGATGGCGGGTATCTCACGTCCGTCTGGAGCCTCAACCAGGCGACGCGCGTATTGGCGCAGGTGTTCGCCGAGGCCGGAACGCCCATGCAGATTTTCCACGGACGCGGTGGCGCAGTCGGGCGGGGCGGCGGGTCCTCGTTCGCGGCCATTCGCGCGCAGCCTGCGGGAACGGTCCAGGGCCGCATCCGCATCACCGAGCAGGGCGAGGTGATCGCGGCCAAGTATGGAACGCGCGAGAACGCCGCCAACAATCTCGAGGCCGTCTGTGCTGCAACGGTGCTGGCATCGCTCGAGAAGCCGTCTGCCGCGTCCGCTGGCGAAGCGCGGTTTGCGGAGGCGATGCGCGGGATCTCGGCCAGCGCCTTCGGTCTCTACCGCGACCTCGTGTACGGAACGGAGGGCTTCGTGCCGTTCTTCAGGCAGATGACGCCGATCGCGGAAATCGCCGAGCTGAAGATCGGCTCGCGGCCCGCGGCGCGCACGGCATCCCAGCGCATCGAAGACCTGCGGGCGATTCCGTGGGTGTTCAGCTGGTCCCAGGCCCGAGTCATGCTGCCTGGCTGGTATGGAACGGGGCAGGCACTGCATCGGTTCAAGGACCAGGGCCTGCTGCGGGAAATGCTCGAGGCGTGGCCCTTCTTCCGCAGTACGCTCGCCAACCTCGAAATGGTGCTCGCCAAGTCCGACATGGGCATCGCCCGGCAGTACTCGATGCTGGTGCAGGACCGCGCGCTCGGGGACCGGCTCTTCACGCGCATTCGCGATGCCTGGCTCACGACGCATGACGCGGTGCTCGGCATCACCGGCCAGTCGCGCCTGCTCGAGCAGCAGCCTGCGCTCGATACGTCCATCCGACTGCGTCTGCCGTACATCGAGCCGCTCAACCTGCTCCAGGTCGAGCTGATCAGGCGCTATCGCGGCGGCGAGCAGGATGCGCGCGTTCGCGACGGCCTGCAGCTGTCGATCAATGCCGTCGCCACGGCGCTGCGGAACAGCGGGTAGGAAGCCTCAGAAGTCGTATTCGAGGGCCACTCGCAGTGCCTCGATGCCGGTGTTCGGATCCCGGTAGCCGCCATTGCTGATATGCATCAGGCCAAGGCCCGCTTTCATTCGCGTGCTCGAGTGATACGCAACGTCGAACGTCGTCTTCCAGTTCATGTGTCCACTGGCCGTTTCCCGGTCCAGGCCGCGGATGGACGAATAAGTCGGGTACACAGACAGCGTCATGTCGAACTTGCCGACATCCACGGTCTTGCCGATGCCTGGGCCGATCAGGTACGAGCCCTGCATGTCGTACATCCCGGAGAACCCGAGGCGGAGGCCCCCCATGCCGAGCAGCTTCCTGGGTGCCGACTGCACCGCGAAATCGAACATCGATTTGTCGCGGGTGATCGAGAAGCGATCGTCCCGGCCGAAGTTCTTGGTGTCCGCCATGTAGGCAAACGAGACGGTGTTCTTGTCCACCCGGGTGGCGTCGGGCGTCGCGAAGAACCACGATCCCGCGAGGATGATCAGGATCGCAGTGGGGCTATCGAACATGCTGCACTCCGGTTGTCGCCAAGGCGGTTGGGTTGGTTCACTGGCTGTCGTGGCACGAAGCACCTGCACGCTACCGTACGGGAAACGGGGCCGAGTTGCAGCCGGGATGCAATTCCTGCAAGACCGGTGAGGCTGTCGCGCTAGCCACGGGCCTTGCCGGTTTTCGGTGCCAGGCCGCCCTTCGCGAGCCGCGATGGCTGCTCGATCTGATTCGGGAAGCAACGATGGTATTCCGCCATCGTCATGTCGTTGATTTCATCCATCGTGGGCATCCCGTGGACCCGCATCCAGGTCACGAGCGTATAGCGATGCCCGGCGGTTACCGGATTCACGCCATGGATGTAGTTGTGATCGGCGGGGAAGCACACCAGCGTGCCTGCCTGCGGCTTGATGGTCAGGTCCAGCCCGGGGAACACGAGCTCGCCGCCTGCGAAGTCGTCGTTGAGGAAGCAAACGACGGACAAGTCGCGATCCAGTGACTTCTCCCACAGGTCGAGTCCGGCATCGTCCTTGAACAGCGTTTCTGCATCGACGTGAGGGATGTAGTGGCCGCCGGACCCGTAGTGCAGCACCTGCGGCGGTTCCCGGTCGCGCACCTCAACCCGGTAGAAGGGATTGATGAAGCGTTGTACGCCCGAGTCCAGCACGGCGTCGAGTCGCGCGACGAGCCCGGCTGGCAGCTGTACTTCCTGGGTATCGCGGATCCTCTTGTTGATCACCCATTCGACGACGCCGGGTTCCGCTTCCCCCTCGAAGTTCGAGACCAGCGAGTCCGTCATCCCGGCGCTGCGGATCTCGTCGTTCAGGAAGCGCAGCGCCTCTGCGTCAATAGCCCCGTGCTGGATCAGCACGTTGTCCCGCAGCGTCATTCCCGCACGCCCATTTCGGAGAGCAGTGAGTCCGCCTGGTCCACGACTTGCAACTGCCAGAGGACGTAGCGGAGGTCCACGGAGATCGTTCTCGTCGTGGCGGCATTGAAGTCCCAGTCCGACAGCACGGCATCGAGCGTACCGTCGAACGCAAGGCCGACGAGTTCGCCGCGGGCATTCAGTACCGGCGATCCGGAGTTGCCGCCGGTGATGTCGAGCGTGGACAGGAAGTTCACGGGCACCGATCGAAGCGAAGGGTCCTCGTAGGCGCCGAAGCGGCCTGCCTTGATCGCAGCGAGCTGTGCATCGGGCGCGTCGAATTCGCCGCTGCCGGTGTGCTTGGCCACGATGCCGCGGAGCGAGGTGAACGCCGTCCATGCAACGCCATCGGGATTCCCTGCCGTGCGTCCGGCTACCTTGCCGAAGGTGACGCGCAACGTGCCGTTCGCATCGGGGTAGATCGGCTCGCCCCTGGCATTCTTCCAGTCGATGAGCGCGCGCATGTAGTTCGCGTAGGCACGCTGCAACGCGCCCTCCAGCTCGTCGTTGCGGTCCTCGCGGGCGCGGTCGTCCTGGTAGAGCGCCACCGCCACGCGGATGAAGGTGTCATCGCTGCCCCTGAACGCGGCAACATCGCGCTCCAGCCACGCGAGTCGTGATTCTGGCGAGCCGAGCTGGCTGCCCTGGTAGAGCGCGTTGAGGCGCGAGTCGATGTCGGCAGGCGCCGTGTCGCGCCGCAAGCCGAGTGCCGAAAGGAACGGGGTGTGCTGCTGGTCGGCCGGCAGTGCGAGATAGTCCTTCAGGAAATGCGCGGCCAGCGCCTTGTCTACCTGCTCGTCGTAACGGCGGTCGATGGCTTCGAGGCCCTGCCGGATCCGCGGCCAGTTGCGCGACTGGAAGCCGGGCTTGCGGTCGAGGTCGGTGGGCTTCTGCTTTTCGTTGGCGAGCCGATAGAGCGTGCGCGCCGCACCCAGCAGCCGCGGTGTCGAGGGCCCGATCAGGAATTCCAGGCGGGCGAGAGCCTGGCGCTGCGCGATCACGGATTCCACGGCCGTGATGTCGGCGGCATAGCGTCGGGTGCGCTCCGGATCGCCTTGCACCCAGGCTTTGAGTTCACCTAGCTCCCGCTGCTTGCGGGCGAGCAGGTCGGTCTGCCGGTAGCTTTCCAGCATGCCCTGCCGGTTCTTCAGCGTGTTGTTGAGCGAGGCCACCGTACTCGCGTACTTGAGCGCCGCGCCATCGCGGTTCTTCGAGGCGTCTTCGATGACCTGCAACTGCGTCGTCGCGAGGCCGACGAACTCGGGATAGGCGCGTTCAAACGTGTAAGCCACCTCCGAGGCGAGGCGATGGCGATTGGTACGTCCCGGGTAGCCCGCGACCATCACGAAGTCGCCTTCCTTGATGCCGGCCGTTGCGAGCTTCAGGTGGAGCCTTGGGCGATACGGCACGTTGTCGCGGCTGAAGTCGGCGGGCTTGCCGTCCTTGCCCACGTAGGCGCGATAGAACGCGAAGTCGCCTGTATGGCGCGGCCACATCCAGTTGTCCGTGTCGCCACCGAACTTGCCGACCCCCTCGGGCGGTGCATGCACGAGGCGCACATCGCGGATCTCGAGTTGTTTCACGAGCCAGTACTCGAGGCCACCGTGGAATGCGACGACGTTGCAGCGGTGCCCGATGTCCCGCTCGCAAGCGGCGACCAGTCGCTTCTCGTTGTCCTCTATGGCGTCAACGCGGTTGCGGCCCGTGAGGCGCGCGGCGCCGCGGTCGATGATCCTGTCCGTCACGTTGGTCGTGGCGACCGTCACGAAGACCCGGCTGCCCGGTGCCGCAGGCAGTTCGTCGGCCTGCGCCTGCGCATGGAAGCCGAGCGTGATGAAGTTGCGCGTCGCAGAGGAGTTGTACTGGATGCTGCCGTAGGCGCAGTGATGATTGGTGATCACGAGTCCCGAGGCCGACACGAACGAGCCGGTGCAGCCGCCGAGGCTGACCACCGCACCCAGGGGATAGTCATCGAGCCGCGATACCTGCGTGGCGTCGAGCTCAAGTCCGGCTTCGCGCAAAGGACCGGCCAGTTGCGGCAGTTGCTGCGGTGTCCACATGCCTTCATCGCCGAGGGCACTGCCACACAGCGGAAGGAGAGCCAGCAGGAACGGAAGTCGCAGGGTCATGGCGTCAGTGAGCAGCCGTCGGTAGGCCCAAGAATAAACCGGATCGACGTCGCGGGACACGCATCAGGGCATCACGGGTGGATGGTACGCCACCGTCATTCCGAGCAACCACAGCAGTGTGAGAACGAGGGGCACGTGCACGACGAACTGCATGAAACTGAAGCCGATCAGGTCGCGGGCCTTGAGTCCGAGTACGCCGAGCAGCGGCAGCATCCAGAACGGATTGATCAGGTTCGGCAGGGCTTCAGCCGCATTGTAGATCTGCACCGCCCAGCCGAGCGGGTACTGGACATCGACGGCAGCCTGCATGACATACGGGGCCTCGATGAGCCATTTGCCGCCGCCCGACGGGATGAACATGCCGACGAGCGCGGAGTAGCCGCCCATCACCCACGCGAACGTGCCGCTGGTCGTGACCTGCCCGAAGGCGTGTGTCAGTACGGTGACGACCGAAACCCCGTCGGCGTTCGTCGCGTTGGTGAGGATCGTGGCTGCGGCGCCGTACAGCGGGAACTGGATCAGTACACCCGCAACGCCGGGAATCGCGCGACCGACCGCATCGAGGAAGCGCCTTGGCCGCCACTGCAGCAACAGGCCGAGCATCACGAAGATCAGGTTGTAGGTATTGAGGTTGGCGACAGCGCTGATGGCACCCTTGCCCGCGAACTCGAGCCACAGCCAGCCGGCTCCCATCAGGGCGAGGAACACATTGAGCGCCGGGCTGTACTCGAGCCAGTCACCGGGGCGGCTGCGCGGCGGCAGGTCGTACTTTCGCTGATCGAGTGCAACGCCGAGGTCCGCCGCCGTCTTTGCACGGGCCGACAGCGGAGCCGTGGCCCATGCGATCCACGTGCTCGCGGCTACGAGCACCACGGTCAAGACCAGCGATTGCCAGAGCAGGATGGTTTCGCTGAAGGGAATCACGCCGCTGATGGCGAGCAGCGAAGGCGGCATGCTCGGGGGATTGGCTTGCAACTGGGCCGCCGACGAGGACAGTCCCATCGCCCAAGTGGCACCGAGGCCCAGATACGCGGCCGCACCGGCAGCGCGATAGTCCATGTGAAGCGCTTCGCGCCGCGCCAGCGCGCGCACCAGCAGGCTGCCCAGGATCAGGCTGAGGCCCCAGTGGATCAGCGATACCAGCATGCTGAAGGTAGCGACGAACGCGACCGCGCCGCGTCCCGTGCGCGGCAGCGCTGCCAGTCGTGTCACGAGCTTTTCGACCGGTGGGGAATCCGCAGTCACGTAGCCGCCGATGATGATGAAGCTCATCTGCAGCGTGAACGGGATCAGGCTCCAGTAACCGTTCCCGAACGCCTGCACCACGGCAACCGGCTTGCTGCCGACCATCAGGGCAGCCGCCGCGACGATGACGACGGCGAGGACGGCAAACACATAAGGATCCGGGAACCACCGCTCGGAGACGTCGCAGCTGCGCAGGGCCAGCCTGCGGAGGAACGATTCTTCGATGTCTCTGGAGTGCATCCATGGCCTCTTGTGTCTGGCGCCTCTACGGGTCGGGTCGTCCTGGCGGGACCATTCCCGCGACATTATAAGCAGCGCTGCAGTCCAGCCGGGTGCGGTTTGTGGCAGCTATGCAAGTGCGCGCCCACCCAGTACCCTTCTCTCACCTGACGGTATCGCTCCCTGGAGTGAAGCCGGCAAGGTCAGGATTCTCGCCGCGTTGTAGCGGTTGTCGCCGGACTGGTGGGTATGCCCACCCGGCTTCCCCAACCGGAACTCCATCACCATGCAGGCCCTTCTCCGGTTCATGCTCGGCTCACGTGGAAGCAGCGCTGCTCGTGCGCGGAAACGCTGGTTCGTCGTGGCTGCGTTGCTCGCGGGAGCCTCTGCCCACGCGGATGAAGCGCCGGATCTCTCCGGCGCCGAGCTGTACCAGCACTTCTGCGCAAGCTGTCATGGGCAGAAAGCGCGCGGCAATGGTCCCGTGGCCCGCACGTTGAAGGTGAGGGTCCCGGATCTCACGCGCATCGCCGCGCGCAATGGCGGTGCCTATCCTGTGGAACAGGTCCGCCAGATCATCGATGGGTCGGGGTTGCGCGATGCCCACGGCACGCGCGACATGCCCGTGTGGGGCTGGCAGTTCTACGCATTCGAAGGCGAGGATCCCGTGCGCCGGGAACGGGTGGCCGAACTGATCGGGCGCATGGTCGATTATCTGGCGTCGATCCAGCGGAAGTAGCGGGCTCCGTACGGAGGGATCATGACAAAGCCCCTCAAATGGTCGTTGATCGCGCTGGCCGCGCTCGTACTGCTTCTGGCGATTGCGACGGCATTGCTGTCCAGCGTGGACGTCAAGTCCCGCGTTGAGGTGTTCGCGTCGCAAGCGACGGGATTAACCGTTGCCGTCGGCGGGAAGGCTTCGGTCGGCCTGCTTCCGACCCTGCATGTGGTGCTGCAGGGGGTAACGGTGCGGAATGCAGATGCCGAGATCGCCTCTGTCGGTGAGGCCGACATCGGCATCGCAGCGTGGTCGCTGCTGCGGCAACAGCCACGAGTCAATCGGCTGGGGCTGCGGGACGTGAAGCTCGAAATCGAGCGTCGTCGTGACGGGCGCTACAGTTTCTCGGTGGACAGGCAGGGGGCCGGAGAGGTTCCGGCGCTGCAGCTGGATCGTCTGTCGCTGACCAACGCCTCCTTCCGCTATGCCAACCGGCAGAGAGAAAAGGAGTTCAGGGCGAGCCAGTGCAGCCTGGACAGTGGCGATCTGCAGTTGTCGGCGGGCGCTGCTGCGGACGTGTTGAAGAATCTCACCCTGACGGCCGAGGGTAGTTGCGCGGAAGTTCGCAATGAACTTTTTGTGGGCACCGACGTGGAATGGTCCATGGCAGGTGAGCAGGGCCTCTTCAGGTTCACGCCGGTGACGATGCAGATGCTGGGCGGCAAGGGCGCGGGCAGCATCGACGCGCAGTTCACGCAGAAGATTCCCACCTACCGGATTCGCTATGCGGTCACCCGGCTGCACCTGGACGACCTCTTCAGGTCCGTGTCTCCCGGCAAGAAGGGGGAGGGTTTCATGGACCTGACACTGGACCTGACGATGCACGGGTTCAACGCGGATGAATTGACAAGGACCACGCAAGGCGAGGCTTCGCTGCGCGGGGAAAACCTCGAAGTTGCCATCGGCAATCTCGACGAGAAGCTCAAGCGCTACGAGTCGAGCCAGAATTTCAACCTGGTGGACCTGGGGGCCTTCTTCATTGCAGGCCCCCTCGGGACGGCCGTCACCAAGGGTTACAATTTCGCGAACGTATTCCGGGAGACCGAGGGCAGCACAAGCATCCGTACGCTGGTGTCGCAATGGCAGGTCGAGGACGGCGTCGCGCTGGCCGGAGACGTCGCTTTCGCGACGCAAGAGAATCGCCTCGCCATGAAGGGCAGGCTCGACTTCGTGAACAGGAAATTCGATGACGTCACTGTGGCAGTGCTCGACAAGGAGGGCTGCGCGGCCATCGAGCAGAAGATTCGCGGGCCGTTCAGCGCACCGGAGATCGTGAAGCCCAACGTGATTGCTTCGCTGACCGGTCCGTTCAGCAACTTCATCCGAGGGGCGAAGAAGATCGTCGGCGTGCAGTGCGAAGTGTTCTACCAGGGGTCGATCCCGCCAGGGTAGCGCCGCCCGGGGACACTCCGCGGAGATCGCGGCGGTCCGTTATTGCGCCGCAATACGTCGCTGTCGGCCGCGCACGGTGCTCATGCCGGGATGGAAGCCGCCGGGGAATTCCTCCACACTGCGCGTCGCGAAGCAGGGTCTTGTCGAGTGGTTGGACCCGTTCCACGAATAACATCGGAAGCAACCGGACCTGGGGACAAGCGAATGCAAAGTGCAGTGACGGCAGATGTCGGAGCGACTGCGAGGAACAACTGGAGCACGGTCGGGCTGTGCCTGGTCGCCGCCATCCTGGAGGGCGTCGACTTGCAGTCGGCGGGCGTGGCGGCACCCGGCTTGCGCGCGGACTTCGGTCTTGAACCGTCGCAGCTCGGGCTCGTCTTCAGCGCCAGCATCTTCGGGTTGCTGCCCGGCGCGGCGATCGGCGGTCGCCTCGCGGACTTCTACGGCCGCAAGCAGGTCCTGATCGGCTCGATGCTGCTGTTCGGCCTGTTCTCCATCGCCACGGCGCTGTCGTGGAACTACCAGACGCTGCTGCTCGCGCGCTTCCTGACAGGCTTGGGGCTCGGCGGCGCGATGCCAAACCTGATCGCGCTGTCCGCGGAATCGGTGAAGCCGCAATCGCGCAACATCGCGGTGTCGATCATGTATGCCGGCATGCCGTTCGGTGGCCTGCTGGTGTCGATCTTTGCGCTGGTGTTCGGCGCGACCTGGGGCTGGCATTCGATCTTCTACTTCGGCGGCATTGCGCCGCTGGTCATTGCCCCCCTGCTGTACTTCATGCTGCCGGAGTCCCAGTTGTTCGAGCAGCGCAAAGCGGCGGTCAGCGCAGCCGTCGAGCGCGAAGGCATCTTCAGTGCGCTGTTCGGCGGCGGCCGGGTAACACCGACCCTGCTGTTGTGGGTGTCCTACTTCTTCACGCTGATCGTCCTGTATTTCCTCCAGAACTGGCTGCCGACCGTCGTCATCGGCGCCGGCTTCACGCGCGAAGCCGCCAACACCGTGCAGATGGCATTCAATATCGGCGGCGTCCTCGGCAGCCTCGGTACCGGCTTCGTCATGGACCGCGGACCGCGCAAGATGGGCGTCGCGCTGGTTTACATCGGGCTGATCGCATCGATGATGGGACTGGCTTACACCAAGAGCTTCACCGGACTGCTGCTCGGCGGCTTCGGCGGGGGCATGTTCAGCATCGGCGGCCAGATGGTGTTGTACGGGCTGGCGCCGACTTTCTATCACACGCTCATCCGCGGCACGGGCGTCGGTGCCGCTGTCGCAGTCGGTCGGCTCGGGTCCGTCGTCGGACCGCTCGCGGCAGGCCAGTTGCTGAGCGCCGGCAGCGGAACGACGGCAGTCATCGCCGCGACATTCCCGGGCATCGTGATCGCGGCGATTGCGGCGCAAGGTCTGCTGTTCCGCAAGTCGACCACGGACTGAGTTCTGACTCGAAGCGCTCCGGAGGCTACGCCTCCGGAGTCGCTGCGTGCGACGCCGCGTCCATGAGCAGACGCGCGCGCGCCCGGACCGTTCACTCCCGCTCACGATCCGACGCCGTTTCGCGACGTTCCCTCGCACGCCGCTGCGGAAAACACCTATCCGCGATTGATTCGGCATGTCGGTTCCGTCTCATCAGCAAGCCGGCTGACGAAGAGGACCCGAGATGCAATTGCTGCGAACCACGATGCTGTGTTCGATCCTGTTCGCATGCGCCGGCATGACCGCGCAAGCGCAAGCAGCTGCGACCTCGCTCCTTGATCTGTCGCCGCAGAAGGGCAAGGTCGTCTACGTCGACTTCTGGGCGTCGTGGTGCGTGCCGTGCCGCGAGTCGTTTCCGTGGATGCAGGCCATGCAGGCGAAGTACGCCGCGAAGGGCCTGGTCATCGTTTCAGTCAACGTGGACGAAATCCGGGCCGATGCGGAACGCTTCCTCGCGAAGTACGGCAGGGGCATCACCGTGCAGTACGACACCGCCGGTGCCGTCGCAAAGGAATACGACCTGAAGGGCATGCCTTCCAGTTTCCTCGTGGATCGCGCGGGCAGCGTGCGGTTCAAGCACACCGGCTTTCGGGAAAGGGATCGAGAAGTCTTCGAAGCCGAGATCCGCCAGATGGTTGCCGAGTAGCGCAGCGACAGCGGCGTGTCGCTGACAGATCAGTATTCAAGCCAGGTGCCTTCCATGAATCGACTCCCCCCTCCGTTGTCGCTTGCTGCGTGCAGCGTGCTGCTGCTCGCCCTGTCGGGATGCTCCACGATCGGCGCCAAACCCTGGGAACGCGGCCGGCTCGCGCGTGAGTCGATGCAGCTCGACGACCATGCGGTCGAGGCCGGCATCGACGACCACGTTTACTTCAGCAAGGAGGCCTCGAGCGGCGGCCGTGGCTTTGGTGGCGGAGGCTGCGGATGCAACTGAAGCCCGAGGACGAGAAGCCGGCGGACCTGCCGACATTGCGCCGCTCGCTGGTGGCAGCGAGTTGTGCGTTGCTCGGGGCAACGGGCGCAGTTCATGCAGAGAATACCGACTGGCAGATTGATTCGGCATTGCTCTACTACCAGGAAGGCAAGGGCCGCGTGCAGGCCATCGAGCCGGTGGTCAGCGCGAAGAAGGACTTCGGTGACGAGCATGTGCTCGGGCTCAAGCTCACCTACGACTCGCTGACAGGCGGTTCGCCGAATGGCGCGATCCCGTCGGCGTCCGTGCAGACCTTTGCGGCACCGTCGGGTTCCAGCCTCACGCAGAACCAGCAGGTGCAGACCTACACGACCGCGTCCGGCAGGACGGTACGCCGGCTCGATACCTTCTCGCTTTACGCCGCGGCGCCCGGCGAGTTGCCGCTGGATACGTCGTTCAAGGATCAACGCATCGCGGTGGATGGCAGCTGGTCGCAGCCGCTCGCCGAGGCATTGAAGCTGTCGTTTGGCGGCGGCTTCTCGAAGGAACACGACTGGACGGCGATGAACGCGAGCGTCGGCCTGTCGCGCGACTTCAACGCGCACAACACCACGCTCAGCCTCGGGTTAAGCGGCGAGCATGATGCGATCAAGCCCGTTGGCGGCGCCCCGATCGCACTGAGCGACTACACGCTGTTCCAGAAGCTGGGCAGCGAGTCGCGCAGCAGTACAGGTGGCCAGATCGGCTTGACGCAGGTGATGACGCCGCGCTGGCTGTTGCGCTTGAACCTGAACTACGACCTGTCGACCGGCTACCAGAACGATCCGTACAAGATCTTCTCTCTGGTGAACGCCAACGGCACCATTGCCGGCTATCGTTACGAGAACCGGCCGGACAGCCGCGTGCGCGAGAGCGCGTATCTGGAGAGCCGGATCGCGTTCCGTGCCGATGACGTGCTGACGCTGTCGTACCGGCGTCTCAAGGATGACTGGCAGATCCAGTCCGACACCATTGACCTCAAGTACCACTGGGCGTTGAGTGACGACCGCTACTTCGAGCCCCACGTGCGGTGGTATCGCCAGTCTGCGGCGGACTTCTATCATCTGTTCTGGGACGCGACGAAGGCGGTGCCGCAGTTCGCTTCGGCCGACCCGCGCCTCGCGGCGTTCACGGCGCCGACCGTCGGATTCAAGTACGCGGTGACGGGGCCGGACGGTGGCGAATGGTCCGCGCGTCTCGACTATTACTTCCAGACCGGCAAGGACGTGCAAAAGGGTCCCGGCCTGCTGGCGCCGCTTGATCTGTACCCCGGCGTGAAGTCGATCATGCTGCAAGTCGGGTGGCGCTTCGGGCTATGAGCTCGATGCCTGCTTCATTCGACCAGGCAGTCCGGGTCGAGTCGCGACCCGGCGGACTCCACGCGGCGTGCTTCAAGGCGATGGCGAGTCCCTGCGAGGTGCTCGTCGATACCGGGGACGCCGATCTCGCGCTGTTCCTCGGGGAGATCGCCGCGAAGGAAGCGTGGCGCGTCGAACAGCGCTACAGCCGGTATCGTTCCGACAGCGTAGTCACGCGGCTCAACCGCAGCGGCGGCAAGCCCGTGTTGGTCGATTCCGAAACGGCGGCATTGATCGATTTTGCGAAATCCAGCTTCCTGGACAGCGAGGGTGCGTTCGACATCACGTGCGGCGTGCTGCGTCGAGTGTGGCGTTTCGACGGATCGGAGCGCGTCCCGGACGGGGCTGCGATCAAGCCGCTGCTCGAGCTGATCGGCTTTGACAAGCTCACCTGGCAGTCACCGTGGCTGACGGTGCCCGAGGGCATGGAGATCGACTTGGGTGGGATCGGCAAGGAATTCGCCGTGGATCGCGCGCTCGCGCTCGTGACTGCGCAGCGTAAAGAAGCGGTGCTCGTGAACTTCGGCGGCGACCTTGCCTGTCGTGGTGTGCCCCGGAGCGGCGCATGGCAGGTCGGCATCGAGCAGCCGCTCGAACCGTTGCAGGCGGCGATGTTGCTGGAACTCAAGAGCGGAGCGCTTGCGACCAGCGGCGATACGCATCGGTACCTGATGCATCGGGGCCGGCGCCTCGGCCACATCCTCGATCCCCGCACAGGCTGGCCCGTGGAAGGCGGACCGGCGTCGGTGACCGTTGCGGCGGGGAGCTGCACCGAGGCCGGCATGCTCGCCACGCTCGCACTGTTGAGAGGGGCAGGCGCTGCCGCGTTCCTGCAGCAGCAGGGCGCGCAGTTCTGGTGCCAGCCCGGGGTATGATCGCGGACTGAGGCAAGCAGCACCACTTGACGGGCTCTTTTCAAAACGGAGCGGGTGTGCAAGCCTGACAGCGCTGCCACCGGCGGCATTGCCGCCTACCCCCATTTCGATAAGAGGGTTTCCTCGTGAAAAGCCTGTTCCGCTGGTTCCTTTGCCTGTCCATCGCGCTAGCTGCTGCCGGGAGTGCGGCTGCGCAGGAACGTACGCTCGAGCAGGTGAAGGCCGAGGTTTTGCGGCGCACCACGGACAACAACCCGCCGTTCGACCGGCTGAACAAGGCGGAAGTGGAAAGCATCCTCGGCACGCTCACCAGCCTCGAGCCCAATCAATGGGGCGAGAAGTGGTGCAAGGCCGGGCTCGCGCATGAAGCGAAAGGCGACGAGTTGCTGAAGAAGGGCGCGTCCGCCAAGGAAGTCGGCGAGGAATACTACCTCGCGTATGGCTACTGCCATGTGGGCCGCTATCCGGTGACCAGCACGCCGGGCAAGGTCGAGGCCTATCGCAACATGCTCCGCATGTTCCGCAAGGCGTCGAAGTATTTCGATACGCCGCTCGAGGTCGTCGAGATTCCGTTCGAAGGCAAGAAGCTGGTGGGCTATCTGCAGAAGCCGAAGGGCGTCGCGAAGGCGCCGATCGTCATGTACTGGGGTGGTGTGGACGTGTGGAAGGAAGACCACCAGCGCAATTCGCAGATCATGCATGGCCAGGGGCTCGCGACTTTCCTGATCGACGGTCCGGGCACGGGTGAGAATCCGCTGCGGTTCGCGGACGCCAATGCCGAGCGGACGTTCCTCGCCGCCATGGATTACCTCAAGACCCGCAACGACGTGGACGGCTCGCGTATTGCGCTCTGGGGCCGGAGCTTCGGCGCGTACTGGGTTGCCAAGATTGCGCACATGTATCCGGACCGCATCAAGGGCGGCGTGTTCCATGGCGGCAACGTCCACCTCGGCTTCCAGGAAGCGTGGTTGAAGCCGGCCATGACCGAAAACGCTGCCAACTACCTGCTCGGGCCGTCGAGCCTGTACGACTCGCGCAGCTACGCGATGGGCGTGAAGTCGCTGGACGAATTCATGAAAGTCGCGCCCAAGCTCTCGCTGCTCGACATGGGACTCCTCGACAAGCCGTCGGCACCGCTGTTTGTCGTCAACGGCAAGCTGGATGACCAGGCGCCGATCGCGGACAGCTACCTGCTGCTTGACCACGGCAATCCCAAGATGGCCCGCATCTATCCGGAGGGAGGGCACATGGGCGTCCAGCGCGGCGTGAATCCCGACATCACCGCGACCATGATTGCGAAGTGGCTGAAGGACACCGTGTCGCGCTGATCCTCCGAGGGCGCGACGAGAGGAGCGCCTGGACGGCTTCCTCTCGAAGTTGAAATATGCAACGCTGCGTGCCCGCGCAGGCGATGCCCTGTTCAATCCCTGGGGAGCCCTTCCGATGAATCGATTGCTTGTTGTCGTCGCAGCGGCGATGCCGCTGTCCGTGGTGTCCGTGACGGGGGCCGTGGCCCAGAATCTCGTGATCTCGAACGCCCGCATCATCGTCGGCACCGGGCAGGTGATCGAGAAGGGCGCCGTCGTGGTCACGGACGGCAAGATCAGCGCAGTCACCGAAGGCAACGCGCCCAAGGCACCCAAGGGCGCGAAAGTCATCAACGGCACCGGCATGACCGTGATCGCCGGCTACATCGACGATCACCGACACCTGATCCGCGGCCGCGGCCCGGAAGCCGTGCAGAAGTACCTGAAGGAACAGGCTGCCAAGGACATGCTGACGATGCTCGAGTCGGGCGTGACTACCGTGCAATCAGGTGGCGACGACAATGCCGGCATCCTCGAGCTCAAGCGCAGGATTGAAAGCGGCGAGATGAAGGGGCCGCGCATCCTCGCGTCAGGCCAGGTGCCGACGGCAAAGATGAAGGACGAGGCGGAAGTCCGCGCACTCGTGAACAAGGTCGTCAAGGACGGGGCCGATTCCATCGCCGAAGTTCACTATCCGGATGTGGTCTGGCCGTATGCGCCCACGGAGCAGGAGACCCGCAATCTCGCTGCCGGCATCGACGAAGCGAAGAAGCTCGGCGTCGAGTTCCAGGTGCATGCGGTGAGCGACCTGTCGCTCGTCGCGACGGTGCGCATGGGGGCGAAGAAGCTCGTGCATTCCGTCAATATCAACTGGGTGACCAAGGAGCAGGCCCGGGAAGTGGCCGCTGCGGGTGCGCAGGTGGCCTCCATCACGGGCTTCGGTTCGCCGAACTTCAACGTGTTCAGCCAGGACAACAAGCCGAAGTTCCGCGACGGCAAGCCGTGGCCGGAAGGCATCGTCGACGCCCAGGGCCTTGGACAGGAGGCGGGCTATATGCCGGTCAACCTGCGGACGCTCTACGACAATGGTGTCGACGTGAGCTACGCAACCGACACGACGTTCGATGCGCGTGCTGCCCTGGCCCACGAGCTCAAGACGCTGAGCCTCGTGTTCTCGCCGCTGGACCTCGTCAAGATCATGGGACCGAACTCGGCCAGGTTCATCGACAAGCAGAAGGAGCTCGGCACGATCGAGACGGGCAAGATCGCCGACCTCGTGGTGCTTGGCGGCAATCCCTTCGACGGCTTCTGGAACTTCCTCACCGCTGTCGTGGTGGTGAAGGGGGGCGACATCGTCATCGACAAGCGGGGGCAGCCGGATGCCGGCAAGCCGATCGCGCGGGCGATGTAGCCCGCTTCCGGACTGCACGCGGCGATTGCCCGCGGTTGCCCGGAGGGAGCGTGCAATCCAAAGGAACTCCGTCCTCGAAGGGAGTCGCGATGGACACGCTCCCTGACACCCCGCCGCTTCAGGAACTGACCACGTTCCTCGAGCGTCATCCCCGATTGTTCGTGCTGACCGGCGCCGGCTGCAGCACGGAGTCCGGCATTCCCGATTATCGCGATGCGCAAGGCGCGTGGAAGCGCAAGCCCCCCGTGACATACCAGGCGTTCATGAACGACCCCGGCGTGCGCCATCGGTACTGGGCGCGGAGCTTCATCGGATGGCGCTGGTTCGGCAGGGCCAGGCCCAATGGTGCGCACGAGGCGCTCGCGAGACTGGAGCGCCAGGGGCGCGTCGAGAAGCTGGTGACTCAGAACGTCGACCGACTGCACCAGGCGGCGGGCAGCCAGGATGTCATCGATCTGCATGGCCGCATGGACCGGATGGTCTGCATGGCGTGCGGTGAGCGGGTTGCCCGCCAACCGTTTCAGCTGCAATTGCTGGAGCGCAATCCGTCGTGGGCGCATCTGGATGCCGACGCCGCTCCCGATGGCGACGCGGATCTCGAGGGCCATGATTTCTCGGCGTTTGAAGTGCCCGGCTGCGAGCACTGCGGCGGTCTGCTCAAGCCGGACGTCGTGTTCTTCGGCGAGAAGGTGCCGTCCGACCGTGTCACCGAATCAATGGCAGCCCTTGAGCACGCCGATGCGATGCTCGTCGTCGGGTCGTCGCTGATGGTGTACTCGGGTTTCCGCTTTGCGCTCGCCGCTGCGAAGCTCGGCAAACCCATTGCTGCCATCAACCTGGGCCGCACTCGCGCTGATGATCTGCTTGCACTCAAGGTCTCGCGGTCCTGCGCTGAGGCATTGGCTGCCGTGTAGCGGTGAATGGGTGCACAATGCCGGGAAGGTCCCCTTATCTCCTGGCTGGCTCGTCTGCCCTGTGCGCGAGCGTCAAAGCCAGGACACCTGAGCGAGCCGGCAGCCATGCAACAGACTGTTCATTCGAGTGCGGAGAAGAAGGCGCTGGTGCGGCGGTACTGGCTCGCCGCCAAGGGATTCTGGAGCGGTGATGCGCGGCTCAAGGCGTGGCTGCTCACGAGCGGCCTCATCGTGCTGATCCTGTCGCAGATCGGCATCCAGTTCCGGTTGAACCTGTGGACGCGGGACGTGTTCAATGCCGTCGAGCTGAAGGATTCCGCTGCGCTGATGCATCAGGCGTTCCTGCTGCTGCCGCTCACGGCACTCACCGTCGGTCTCGCCGTCGTCGCCGTCTACGGGCGGATGACAATGCAGCGGACCTGGCGCCGCTGGCTCACGGACCATCTCATTGGCCGCTGGGTGGCACATGGTCGGTATTACCAGCTGAACCTGATCAAAGGCGACCACCAGGTGCCGGAAGGGCGGATCGCCGACGATGCGCGCACTGCCACCGATCCGCCGGTCGACTTCGCCGCCAGCATCTTCCAGGCCATTGTCACGGCGATCACCTTCATCGGCGTGCTGTGGTACGTGGGCGGAGACCTCACGATCACGGTGGCGGCATCGCCCCTGGTGATCCCGGGCTACCTCGTGATCGCCGCCGTGATCTACTCGGCGCTGGTCACGACAGCCATGATCCTGATTGCGCGCGGCTTCAGCGCCGCCGCGGAAGCCACCAACCAGTCCGAGGCGGAGTTCCGCTACGCACTGACCCGCGTGCGCGAGAACGGGGAAAGCATTGCGCTGCTCGGCGGCGAGCCCGAGGAGCGCGAAGGGCTGCACCGGTGGCTCTCGAACGTGATTGAAAAGTCGCGGTTGTATTGTCATCAGCACATGCGGTCGACGGTCGTGTCCAACAGCAACTGGCTGCTGGCACCGGCGATCCCCATCTTCCTCTGCATGCCGAAGTTCCTGGCGGGCGCCATGACGCTCGGTGAGGTGACGCAAGCGGCAGCGGCCTTCGTCGCCGTGCAGTCGTCGTTCAACTGGCTGGTCGACAACTATCCGAGGATCTCGGACTGGCAGGCGTCCGTGCGGCGCGTCGGTTCGCTGCTGACGTCGCTCGATCACCTGATGGCACTCGAGCAGCCGGGCGTGATCGGCGCGATCGTGCATTCGGAACAGGAAGGCACCACGCTGCGCTTGCGCAACCTGACTGTCACGCTCGATGACGGCACGGTGGTCATCCACGATGCCGACGTGTCGATCGGGCCCCGGGAGAAGGTGCTGCTGGTCGGGGAGTCCGGAACCGGCAAGAGCACGCTGGTACGCGCCATTGCAGGTCTCTGGCCATGGGGCGGCGGCGAGATCCTGGTCCAGAAGGGCGCCAAGCTGTTCTTCATGCCGCAGCGGCCCTACGTTCCGCTCGGCACCTTGCGGCGTGTCGCTACCTATCCGCTGTCCGCGAGTTCGGTGGACGATGCAGCGCTGCACGACCTGATGAACGCGACCGGGATCGGGTACCTGATCCCGCGCCTCGACGATCAGGAGCCATGGGACCAGGTGCTCTCGGGCGGAGAGAAGCAACGGATTGCCTTCGTGCGGCTGTTCCTGCATCAACCCGACATCGTCATCATGGACGAGGCGACCGCGTCGCTCGATCCGTCCAGCCAGGCGGTGTTGATGGGCATGGTGACCGAGCGCCTGTCCGAGGTTGCTGTCCTCAGCATCTCGCATCGCCCGGAGCTCGAGGCCTTCCACGACCGTCGATTGTCCTTCGAGCATCGCCCCGGCGGCTCGCGCCTGGTCAGCGACGTGGTGCTCGTACCGCCGCCGCGGCCACCTTCCCCCTTTCGATTCCGACTGCTGCGTGGCTGGCGGAAGCCAAAGCAGCAGTGAGCCGATGCCCGGGATTCCGGAGTTGAAACCGGGATTTTCGCCGGAGGCGGTCGCTTTTTTCATCGGCGTGGCCAAGAATGGGCACCCTTTCCCGTGACACGCGAGGCTGATCGTGAAGGCGATGGTTTTGTCGGTGCTGATGGCGCTTGCACTGTCCGGTTGTGCCAGCGAAGAGATCCTGGGCGGTTCGACTCGCACGGCCAAGTGCTGGCTGGGGGAGGTCAGCGGTCCCGAGTTTGCCAATGTGATGTCGATCTGCGCGCAAGACGGGATGGCGCTGCTCAGCAACCACTTCAAGAATCCCGGCGGCTTTCCGACCACCTGCGACAGCGAAGGCGTCGCGAAACCCGCGGAGAAAGGCCAGGCGAGCTTTGCGTTCGGGCTTGGCACCTGTGACAACGGGCGCATGAGCGGAGCACTGTCGCTCAGCTGTCGACAGGAAAACGGACGCACGCTGGCTTGTCGTTTCGTGCCCGAGCGCAATCTCGCCGGCGAGTTCAGGTTCACGCGCTTCGAGGCCAACAAGACCTGAGCCGCGGACAGTGGGAGGGTGTCCGCGGGCGGGCTACCAGCCCTCGCGCAAGCCGCCGTCGAACCAGTCCCAGAGGAAATAGGCGGCCAGTTGCGGATCGCGGGAATCGCGGTCGGTGAGCGGCAGCCGTACGCCGACATTGAACAACAGGTGCTGGCGCTGGTTGATGCTGACCTGCACCTGCGGTACCCAGTCCCATTCCGTCTTTGAGCCCGATTCCAGCGCGCGCGCGCCCAGGACTTCGACCATCGGGTTCCATTGGCGCCCGTAGGGCCCGTGACTGGTCATCGCACGCCCGAAAGCGACGTGCAGTTCCGCTTCACGAGTCGAGCCATCGAAGGGCGTGAGGTAGATGGCGCGGGAATGCACGAAGAAATCGTTCGGCAACTGCTTGCCCGCGGCAATGAACGCTTCCAGCGAGGTGTGGCCTGAACCGATGCCGGACGCTTCGCTGCCGGTGGGCAACGACACTTCGGCAGCCGCGCTGACGATATAGCCCTTGTCCAGGCTGGAAGCTAGAACGTGCTTGAGCGCCACGGAAATGTCGCCGACGCCCTGCTGCCAGTGATCCGGTGAGCCGGTGTCCAGGTTGACGTAAGGCACCGTGATCTCGTACTGGTCGCGGGCGCCGATGCGATGTTCGTAGATCAGCTGCGTCTCGCTGCTGCCATCCTTGTCGCGGATGTTCTTGACCAGCGTTTCGTTTTCCGGAAAAGCCTTCTCGGTGAACAGCGGCGCCGGGAAATTCAGCTCGCCACGAGGCCAGCGCTTGTCGGTGCAGAGGGAACGCACATGGGCGACGAGCTTCTCTAGTTCCTCCGTGGTAAGCGCATCGCCAAACGCCGGCATGATCGGCGTGAAGCCGCGGATCGGCCCGCCTTCGTGGGCAATCGCTACCCAGTCGGGGGATTGCTCTGGCGAGTTGTAGCTGCAGTCCGTGAAGTCCGGCAGCGGAAAGTCGAAGCCCACCTGCGTGACCGGGCGACCCTTGCCGTCTGCCCCGTGGCAGGCACCGCAATTGTTCTCGTATAGCTGCCTGCCTGACTGCGGTCCCCGTTCAAGCGCCAGCTTGGCGGCGCTGGCGCTGTCGGGTTCGCCGCCGCTGCTGATGCAGCCCGCGAGGCCAAGCACCCCGAGTGTGCAGAACGTGGCAGCCGCAGCGCGCATCGCGGGCAGAGTGGGCAGGGGGATGCGGGTCACGGCGGTTATTCTACTTCTTGGGAACGTGCGCCTAGGCTAACATCGCAGGCGCGGCAGGATCAAAAGAACACGTAAGCGAATTCCCGATGCAGAAGTCCCTTTGGCGATGGCTCGTCCCGTGCCTGCTGCTGTTGCAGATGGCCGGCTCACCTGCTGTCGTCGCCGCGGCGCCTGTACCGAAGTCCATGCCCGTCGATGCCTCGCACCTGTTCGTCGAGAGCGAGCGCTGCATCGCGTGCCACAGCAACCTGTCCACGCCGTCGGGACAGGACATGTCGTTCGGTTACCAGTGGCGCGCGACGATGATGGCGCTGTCGGCCCGCGATCCCTACTGGCGTGCGGGTGTGCGGCGCGAGGCGATCGAACACCCGACTGCGATCGCGGCCATCGAGGACCGCTGCTCGGTGTGCCACCTGCCGGTCGCGCATACCGCTGCAGCAGCTGCCGGCCAGCCGCCGCAACTGTTTGCCTTGTTCGAGGCTGCGGCCAGGGATCCGGCGTCCGTGCACCTGCAGTTCGACGGCGTGACCTGCACCGTCTGTCACCAGATCAAACCCGACAACTTCGGCAAGCGCGACAGTTTTGATGGCGGCTACGTCATCGACCCGAAGAGCCCGCCCGCGGGTCGTCCCGTCTATGGTCCGTATCCCGTGGACCCAGGCCGCCAGCGAGTCATGCATTCAAGCACGGAGCAGTTCGTGCCCACCGAGTCGCTGCACGTTCGCCAGTCCGAACTGTGCGCGACCTGCCACACGCTGTACACGGCGGCGCTGGACAGTGCGGGCAAGGTGGTGGGGGAGTTGCCGGAGCAGATGCCTTACATCGAATGGCAGCAGAGCGCATACGCGCAGACCGACAGTTGCCAGGCCTGCCACATGCCGGTCGTCGCGACGGCCGTGCCTGTGAGCGCGACCCTTGGCCAGCCGCGTACCCACGTGTCGCAGCATGTGTTCGTCGGCGGCAATGCGTACATGCTGCGGCTGCTGAACAAGTATCGCGCGGACCTCGGCATTGTCGCGGAGCCGCAGGAACTCGAAGCGTCGGCGCTGCGCACCGAGACGTTCCTCAAGACCCGTACGGCAGAACTCGCGGTGGGCCCCGTTGTACGCGCAGGCACCAGGACGCAGTTCGCGGTGTCCGTGCGCAACCTGTCCGGCCACAAGTTTCCGACCGCGTATCCTTCGCGGCGCGCGTGGTTGCATGTCACGGTCAGCGATGTGGCGGGCAAGGTCGTGTTCGAGTCCGGCGCGCAGCGTGCCGATGGCGCCATCGTCGGCAACGACAATGACGAGGACGCGGCACGGTTCGAAGTACACCACGACGTCATCCGCAGCGGCGACGACGTGCAGGTGTACGAGTCGATCATCGTTGACGCGAATGGACGGGTGACCACCAGCCTGCTGAGTGGCGTGCGCTTCGCCAAGGACAACCGGCTGTTACCACGCGGCTTCGACAAGGCCCGGGCCCCCGAGGATGTGCTTGTGCGAGGCGAGGCGGCGGGTGATTCCGACTTTGCGGGCGGCGGCGACAGCGTGCGCTTCGACGTCGAGACCGGCACGGTGAGCGGCCCGCTGGCCGTGAAGGCGGAGCTCAAGTTCCAGTCCATCGGTTACCGCTGGGCGCAGAACCTGAAGCAGTACGACGCGCCCGAGCCCCGGACGTTCGTGGGCTATTACGAAAGTACGGCTGCGCAGTCTGCCACAGAGATTGCGGCTGCCACCGCGTCCGGGTCTTGAGCGACGGCGGTCGACTGCGGTGAGCGAATCGGTTCCCTGTCCTTGCGGGTCGGGCGTTCCCTATGGTGCATGCTGCGGGCGCTGGCATGCGGGGGAGCCTGCGCCGACGCCTGAGGTGCTGATGCGCTCGCGGTACGCTGCGTTCGTGATGATGAACGAGCCCTATCTGCTCGCCACCTGGTACGCGGGCAAGCGGCCGAAGTCTTTGCGACTCGATCCTGCCGTTAAGTGGCTCGGACTCAAGATCGTGGCGTCGGTCCAGACCGGTGATGACGCCGGTGAAGTCGAGTTCATCGCGCGTTTCCGCGTGGGCGGCGGCAGTGCTTCGCGCCTGCACGAACGGAGTCGTTTCGTTCGTGAAGGCGGGCGCTGGTTCTATGTCGACGGGGATCACGATGCGGCTTAACAAACCCGCGCCGCTCACTTACTCTCCGCAGCTCGTTACGAGGGGCACGAAATGACGCATCGTCGGGCGTTTCTCCAGTTTCTGGCCGGCAGTCCCCTGCTGGCGGGCGCGGGCTGGATCCCTGACGTCCTGGCGCAGGCGCCGACACCTACACCGACACCGACGGAGCGGGCCTTCTCCAGGGTCACTGCCAGTGCGGCAGAAGCACTCGACGTCTTCGACATGCAGGCCGTCGCGAGCCGGACGATTCCGCCCGCCCATTGGGGCTACATGATGAGCGGCGTGGACGGCGAGACCACGCTCCGCGCCAACGAACAGGCGTACGCGGAGTATCAGCTGCGCGTCCGGCGCTTCGTGGACGTCAGCCGGATTGACATGGGCGTCGAGCTCTTCGGTACGAAGTACAGCAGTCCGATCGTGATTTCTCCGGTCGGCGGGCAGCGGTCATTCCATGTCGATGGCGAGCTGGCGGTGGCACGGGCCGCAAAGACCCGGGGCCAAGTGCAGATCCTCTCGACATCGACTTCCACGGGCGTTGAGGAAGTGATCGAGGCGCGGGGCGCACCCGTGTGGTTCCAGCTGTACACGACCACGCGGCCCGATATCACGGTCCGCCTGGTGAAGCGCGCCGAGGCGGCCGGATGCCCGGTCGTCGCGGTGACGGTGGATCGTGCCGCTGGCCGCAACATGGAGACCGCCACGCGTTTCCTGCGGATCGACAATCGGGTCTGCACGAGCTGCCATGGTCCGACCGGTTCCGATCGCAGTGGCCGGCCGATGTTCGATGGCATCGACATGGAAGAGGGAACCGACATGACCTCGCCGTCGCTGACGTGGGACTTCGTCAAGCGCCTCAAGGACATGACGAAGATGAAGGTCCTGATCAAGGGCCTAGAGACCCGCGAAGACGCCGTGCTCGCCCTGAAGTACGGTGCCGACGGTATCATTGTGTCGAATCATGGCGGGCGCGCGCAGGATACGGGACGGGGCACGCTTGAGGCGCTCGTCGAGATCGTGCCGGCGGTCCGGGGCCGGATTCCGGTCATCGTCGACGGCGGCGTCCGTCGCGGCTCGGATGTGCTGAAAGCGCTGGCCCTGGGTGCGAATGCCGTCGGGATCGGGCGCCCGTATATCTGGGGGCTTGGTGCCTTTGGTGAAGCCGGCGTCGACCGCGTGCTCGCGATCCTGAATGCCGAGCTGCGCATTGCGATGGGCGGGGTGGGCGCGCGCACGCTCAAGGAAATCACGCCGGCCGCCATCATGCGACGCAAGTAGCTATTCGACCGTCTTGTCCGAACTGTCCTGCACCTACTGACTGACACCCCTGCGAAGCCTATCCATGTCCAACAAGTACCTCCCACTGCTCGCATCGCTGCTCACGATCGCTTCCCTGCCGGCTTCGGCCCAGAAGGGAGCGGCCAACGGGGAGTGGCGTACTTATGGCGGTGACCTGGCCAGCACGCGTTACGCACCCCTCGACCAGATCAACAAGGGCAACTTCAACCAGCTCGAGGTCGCATGGCGGTTCAAGACCGATGCGCTCGGCCCCCGTCCGGAATTCAATCTCCAGGCGACGCCGCTCATGGTCGACGGCGTGGTCTATTCCACGGCAGGGACGCGACGTGCCGTGGTCGCGTTGAATGCGGCCACCGGCGAGTTGCTGTGGATGCACAGCGAGAACGAAGGCAAGCGCGGCGAGAATGCGCCACGGCAGTTGTCCGGCCGCGGCCTCGCGTACTGGAGCGACGGCAAGGAGGCTCGCATCATTTACGTGACGCCGGGCTACCGGATGGTCGCGCTTGATGCGAAGACCGGCATACCGGTGCAGCGCTTCGGCAAGAACGGCATCGTTGACCTGAAACTCGATGCGGACCAGACCATGGACCTCGATACCGGCGAAGTGGGCCTGCACGCCGCGCCCGTCATTGCCAAGGATGTTGTCATCGTCGGTGCCGCCCACAGGACGGGTGCCCGGCCCAAGACCTATCGCAACCAGCGGGGCTTCGTACGGGGATTCGATGTCCGCACGGGCAAGCGGCTGTGGATCTTCCACACACTGCCGGCGCCCGGCGAGCCCGGCAGCGAAACCTGGGAAGGCGACTCGATCCGCAACAACGGCAACGTCGGCGTGTGGGCGCAGATGAGCGTCGACGAGGAGCTTGGCCTCGTGTATCTGCCGGTGGAAATGCCGACCGGGGACCACTACGGCGGACACCGTCCCGGCAACGGGCTGTTCGGCGAGAGCCTGGTGGCGGCAGACCTGCGCACCGGCAAGGTGAAGTGGTACTTCCAGCTGGTGCACCACGGCGTCTGGGACCATGACATCCCCGCCGCGCCGATCCTTGCGGACATCGTGGTCGACGGCAAGCCGGTGAAGGCCGCTGCGCAGCCGACGAAGCAGGGCTGGGTCTACGTGTTCGATCGCGTGACCGGCAAGCCGGTGTGGCCGATCGAGGAGCGACCCGTCGAGCAGTCGGACGTGCCGTTCGAGAAGACCAGCCCGACGCAGCCGTTCGTCACGCGGCCGGCACCCTTCGAACGGCAAGGCGTCACGCCCGACGACCTGATCGATTTCACGCCGGAGTTGCGTGCCGAGGCGTTGCAGATTGCTTCTCGCTACAAGATGGGGCCGCTCTTCACGCCGCCTGTGGTCAGCCGCTTCCCGGGTCCGCTCGGCACGCTGATGCTGCCGTCGATCACGGGCGGCGCGAACTGGCAGGGAGCTGCATTCGACCCGGAGACGAAGCTGTTCTACGTCTATTCCGTCACCGGCATTTCGTCGCTCGGCCTCGTCAAGCCGGATCCCGGCTTCAGCGACATGCATTACGTCCTCGGCGTCGCGCCCAATCCGGACGCGGCGACGTCGTCGATGAAGGAAGGGGAGCGCGAAGCGCCCAGCGACCAGCTGACCGTGCGGGGCTTGCCGATGGTGAAGCCTCCGTACGGACGCATCACCGCCATCGACCTCAACAAGGGCGACATCGTCTGGCAGATCGCCCATGGCGATACGCCGGACAACATCAAGAACCACCCTGCACTCAAGGGCCTCACGATTCCGCGCACGGGCCGGCCGGGCCGCATCGGCACGCTGGTGACCAAGTCGCTCGTGATTGCCGGTGAAGGCGGGTTCGCGACGACGCCGACGGGCCAGCGTGGTGCCATGCTCCGCGCGTACGACAAGGCAACGGGCGCCGATGCCGGCGCCGTGTACATGCCGGCTCCACAAACCGGCTCGCCGATGACGTACATGATGGACGGCAAGCAGTACATTGTCGTTGCGATCAGCGGCGGCACGTACAGCGGCGAGCTGGTCGCCTTCCGCCTGCCGAACAACTGACTGTGGTAGTGGATTGCATGAACAATCGAACGTATCTGCTCCGTTCGCGCCGAACGCTGGCAATGATGGGCCTCGGCGGCCTCGTGGCCGCGGGCGCTCTGGCGCAGGGTGGCCCGACCGTGTGGGACGGTGTCTACAACGCCGAGCAAGCCGAGCGCGGCCGAGAAATCTATGCGACGACGTGCGCGCTGTGTCACGGCCCGGCGCTGGGTGGAGTCGAGTCCGCACCGCCGCTGACGGGTGATCAGTTCAATGCCAACTGGAGCGGCACGACGATCGCCGATCTCGCTGAGCGCATCCGCATCTCGATGCCCGTCGACAAGCCGGGCACGCTGTCGCGGCCGCAGCTCGCCGCCGTCGTGGCTTACATCCTGAAGGTGGATGGGTTTCCCGCCGGCGCCGCCGAGCTCGATCCGCAGCTCGTGACATCGTCGCCGGTCAAGATCATCAGCAACAAGCCGGAGTGACTGCTGGCGTTTCTGCCGGCGACGTGTGGAGGAATGCATGGCCACGGGATGGGCAGGAGACGGAGCGGTCCAGGACCAGATCGACGCGACGGTCAAGGATGGGATCGCGCACGCCCGCAGCCGGCTGCCCAAGGGGCCTTCATTGAGTCACTGCGAAGAGTGTGGGTCGGGCATACCGGAAGCCCGTCAACTTGCCATCCCGGGCGTGCGACTCTGTGTCGCATGTCAGGAGACAGTCGATCGCGATGTCGCGGCGGCCAGCGGCTATAACCGTCGCGGTAGCAAGGACAGCCAGCTGCGCTGACGGTTCGGTTCACCTGTTGTTCCGGCGACCCTGCCGGACAGCAAAGCGGAGATCACTGATGGCCGACCTGTTCGACAATCCCGTAGGGCTCGATGGCTTCGAGTTCATTGAATTCTCGGCGCCCGAAAAGGGTCACCTCGAAGCCGTGTTCGCGACCATGGGGTTCACGAACGTGGCGAGGCACCGCTCCAAGGACGTGGAGTTGTGGCGGCAGGGCGCCATCAACCTGATCACCAACTACGAGGTCAATTCGCCCGCGTACTATTTTGCGCGCGAGCACGGGCCCTCCGCCTGCGGCATGGGGTTCCGCGTCCGCGACGCGCGCAAGGCCTACGACTACTTGCTCAGGCAAGGCGCCGAACCCGTGCACATGGTCACCGGCCCGATGGAACTGAACCTGCCGGCGGTGCGCGGCATCGGCCAGGCGATCCTGTACCTCATCGATCGCTACGGCGATGACCTCTCCATCTACGACATCGACTTCGAGTACCTGCCCGGCGTGGATCGCCATCCGGCCGGCGCGGGCTTCAAGCTGATCGACCACCTGACGCATAACGTCTACGGCGGCCGCATGAAGTACTGGGCCGACTTCTACGAGAAGCTGTTCAACTTCCGCGAGATCCGCTACTTCGACATCAAGGGCGAGTACACCGGGCTTACCTCCAAGGCGCTCACGGCACCGGACGGCAAGATCCGCATTCCGTTGAACGAGGAAGGCGAGGGTGGCAAGGGCCAGATCGAGGAGTTCCTGCGCCAGTTCAACGGCGAGGGCATCCAGCACATTGCATTGATCTGCGACGACATCATCGCGTGCTGGGACCGGCTGAAGAAACTCGGGGTGCCATTCATGACGCCGCCTCCGGCCGCGTACTACCGGATGCTCGAGGCGCGCCTGCCCGGGCACGGCGAAAACGTCGAGGCGCTGCAGATGCGCGGCATCCTGCTCGATGGCACCTCCGAGGGCGGCAAGCCGCGGCTGTTGTTGCAGATCTTCGCGCAGCCGCAGATCGGCCCGGTGTTCTTCGAGTTCATCGAGCGCAAGGGCGATGACGGCTTCGGCGAAGGCAACTTCAAGGCGCTGTTCGAATCGATGGAACGCGACCAGATAGAACGGGGAGCCCTAAGGATCCTCTGATTGACCTATACACGCTCGCGTTGGGCCTCCAATCCTCTGCTGCGAGGCATCGGGCCGCAGGCCATATCGGGAATATGGACAAGGTCCGTAACGACGCAGCAGAGGATTAGAGGCGCAACCCATTGAATGACTATTTATACTTTGATCGGGACGGGATCCATTTCGTGCATGACAGCGTTGCTCCTCCCTTGTGTACATTCAGTACACGGCGGTCGATCGCGCCTCGCCCTGCACGAAATGGCTCGCCGTCGCGAGCGTGTATAGGTCAATCAGAGGATCCTGCAGGTCTGACGCGGGTCGCTCGCGCGGCCGTTGCCGCGGGCATCCTCTGCTGTCCTGATCCCACTTCCCCATGATCGCAGGCATCGACTTCGGCACGTCGAGCAGTTCGCTCGGCATCTGGCAGGACGGACGACCCACGCTGGTCCCGCTCGACGGCGACAACGTGCGGCTCGCCTCCGTGCTGCATACCGCCCGAACGGGTCCTCGCGGGCGCGAAGTGCTGACGCTCGAGCAGGCCATTGCCGCGGGCCACACCACCGTCTTCGGCGAAGCGGCGATGATGAGCCAGATCGAGGATCCGCTGCTCGGCTTCTTCGTCAAGTCGCCGAAGACCTTTCTCGGTGCGGAATTGAAGCGTTCGCAGCTCAAGCTGTTCACGGACATCGTCACGCGCATGCTGGCGCATATCCGGGCCCAGGCCGAGTCGCGGCTCGGGAGTCCGCTCGATCGCGTCGTGCTTGGGCGACCCGTCAACTTTCATGGCACCCGTGGTGAATCAGGCAACTCGCAGGCCACTGCAATGCTGCAGGCCGCGGCGCAGGCGGCAGGATTCCGCGAGGTCGAGTTCCTGCTCGAACCGATCGCGGCCGCACTCGACTACGAAAGGACGATTGCGCGCGATCAGGTGGTGCTGGTCCTCGATGCCGGCGGCGGCACGACCGACTGCTCCATGGTCCGGGTGGGGCCGTCATTCCGCGACCAGGCTGTACGCGATGCGTCAGTGCTCGGCAATTCGGGCACGCGCGTCGGCGGCATCGATATCGACATCAAGCTGGCCTTGCGCAAGATCATGCCGCTGCTCGGCCTCGATTCCCTGCTGCTCTCCGGCCTGCCTGTGCCGAACAGCGTCTACTGGAAGGCGGCTGCGATCAACGACGTCACCGCGCAGGCCGAGTTCTATGCCAGAAGCACGGCAGTCGAGATCGACAGGCTGCAACATGATGCCGTCGACAAGCACAAGCTGGCGAGACTGCATGCGCTTCATGAAGGCCGCCTGACCTACCGCGTCAATCGCAGCGCAGAGCTCGCGAAGATCGGGCTGTCGGATCAGGACAGCGTGGCGCTCGATCTCGCGTACCTTGCATCCGGGCTTGCCACGCAGGTTTCGGTGCCGGAGATGGCGGCAGCGATCGAGCGGGAGCTTGCCGTGTTTGTGGGCTTGATGCGTGAAGTGGAGCTGCAGGCGCAGACACGACCGGACGTGATCTACGTGACCGGCGGTACGGCACGTTCCCCGATCGTCGAACGATACATTCGCGAACACTACGGCGACATGGAGATCGTCGTCGGCGACCTCTTCGGCAGCGTGACGTCGGGCCTCACCACTTGGGCGCAGCGGCTCCGCTGACCGGGAAGGGGCGGACCCTTGTTGCGGTGGGCGGTGGCGATCCGCCCGAAACCGGAGTAACTTCCTGACGCTTGCGTAACGGCACCGAGATGTCAGGCAGACCAGCTAAGCAGGGGGAGTGAATGAACAGGATCATGCGTGTATTGAGTGTCCAGGGCGTTTCCATCGTCGGGATGCTGGCAATGGCAGGCTGCGCCAAGGCGCCGGAGCCACAGGCGGCAGCGCCCGTCACGGCGGTGGTCTACGAAGGGGCAACTCTGCTCGCTGGAGACGGATTGACGCGAGTCGAGAACGGACTGCTGGTCGTCGATCAGGGCCGTATCGTCGCGGTGGGTGCGGCAGGAGCCGTCACGGCCCCTGCGGGTGCTGCGCATGTGGATCTCAAGGGCAAGACGGTGATCCCCGCGATCATCGACGGACACACCCACCTCAGCACGAACCGCGACGCGCTGCTGCTCGACCTGAAGCGTCGCGCGTACTTCGGCGTCGCCGCTGCCTTGAGTCTGGGCACCGATGGGGACGGCACGCCGCTTGAAGTCCGCGATGAAGTGATTCCGGGTGCAGCCCGCTACCGCTCTGCAGGCCTTGGCATCACGTCTCCGGAACCGGGACGCAACCCGGTGCATTGGGTGACGACCGAAGAAGAGGCCCGCGCAGCCGTGCAGGCGGAGATCGCCCGCAAGGCAGACTTCATCAAGGTGTGGGTGGACGATCGCGACGGCAAGTACAAGAAGCTGAGCCCCGCGCTCTACGGCGCTGCCATCGACGAGGCCCACAAGGCCGGACTCAAGGTCGCCGCGCATATCTTCGCCCTTCAGGATGCAAAGGAGCTGCTGCGCGCCGGCATCGACATCTTCGCGCACGGCGTGCGTGACCGCGACATCGACGACGAGTTCATCGCCATGGTCAAGGAACGGCCGAACGTCGTGTTGATCCCCAACATGGGTGCGCGCGGTGTGGTTGCGGACCTCGGTTGGCTGGGTGGTGCATTGCCTGCAGAGGCGTTGGCCAAGCTGCAGGAAACCAACCAGGACCAGCCTCCCTTGCAGAAGGCGTACGCGATCCAGGCCCGTAACCTCAAGAAGCTGTCGGACGCGGGCATGACCATCGGCTTCGGCACCGACGGCAACACGCCCTGGGGACCTTACGTCGAAATGGAAGACATGGTCATCGCCGGTATGACCCCTGTGCAAGTGCTCGTTTCTGCCACGCGCACTTCCGCTGTCGTCTCCGGCTTCACCGACCAGGGCACGCTCGAAGCCGGAAAGAGCGCCGACTTCGTCGTCCTCGACGCGAACCCGCTCGAGGACATCAAGAATGCGAGGAAGATTGCGGATGTCTACCTGAGAGGGGAGAAGGTGGATAGGGCGGCGTACCCGTAGAACCAGGCAGGCCGTCTCCGTCGGCGAAGGGGCCTATCGGCGAGGGGGCCTGCCGTCGGGGAGGACTACCGTCAAGTCAGAGTCGGAATTGAAGTCCGGCTCGCACTCGGCGGTGTTTCCTTCGACCTTGGTGTCAATTGTCGAGAGTGCCTCCCTTTCTGACCCGACGGTAGTCCCTCGCGCCGGCAGGCCCCCTCGCCGAAAGGCCCCCTCGCTGTCGAAGACAGCCGGTTGTCGGCTGCCAACTGGCACCCCGCACCACCCCACGTATACTTCACCCACTTCCCTAGTCTCCCAGGTCCTCCTTCCATGCGCGTCGCCCTCGGTCAGTTTGCAGTCGCTCGAACCTGGGAAGAGAACCTCGCCACGACGATCAAGCTCATGCGCGACTCGGTGGCGGGCGGGGCGGACCTGCTCGTGTTGCCGGAGGGCGTGCTGGCGCGGGATATCACGGTTCCCGACATTGTGCTCAAGTCCGCGCAACCGCTGGATGGACCATTCATGTCGGGCGTGCTGGCGGAGAGTGCCAAGCACGCGCTCACGTTGCAGATGTGCATCCATGTCCCGAACGGCAAGGGGCAGGTGTTCAACGAGCTCGTCACTGTCCGGAGCGGCAAGGTCATCGCCACTTATCGGAAGCTGCATCTCTACGATGCGTTCGCGGTGAAGGAGTCGACCAACGTCGAGGCGGGAACCGAAATTCCGGCGCTTCTCGAAATTGGCGGCATGAAGGTCGGCACGATGACCTGCTACGACGTGCGGTTTCCAGAGCTGGCTCGCCGGCTGGTGCTGGACGGCGCTGAAGTCATCGTGTTGCCGGCCGCGTGGGTGCGCGGATTGGCCAAGGAAGCGCATTGGGAAGTGATGGTCACTGCCCGCGCGCTCGAGAACACCTGCTACATGGTCGCCGTTGGCGAATGCGGGGAACGCAACATCGGTGCGAGCCGTGTCGTCGATCCGCTCGGCGTCACCATCGTCGCCGCAGGTGAGGCGCCTGCGCTGCTGTTCGCCGATCTGGATTCCGCACGCGTCGCCCACGCACGCAAACTGTTGCCTGTGCTCGCTAACCGGCGCTTCGCGAGGCCTGAGCTCGCGTAGGCCGCTGACGGGAGTGTCGATTCGGCCCTCCCGAGAACCTATCACCCACCAGGGGAGAGGCGGCGCGAAAAGCGCCAGCCCGGAAAGCTCGAGGAGAAAGCCGCGATGCGAACGAAGGGTCTGGTGCGATACGGATTGCGGGGAGCGTTCGGCGTCATTGTGGTGGTGGCTACAACGCACTCATCGGCTCTCCTCGGATCGCACGCCGTCCCTTCGTCGCAGCACTCGTCGTATCCGTTGCCCGAGGAGGCGAGAAATGTCCTCAACGCGACCCATCATCATGGCGAGTGGGTCCCGATTGTCGTAGACGGCCGCACGCTGCTTGCCGCAGTCACCTATCCGGATCGCCCGGACCGCGCGCCGGTCGTGGTCGTCGCAGCTGCCGCAGAGCGATTGACACCCTGGGTTCGTGCCGTTGCCGATCAGATTACTGACGAGGGCTATATCGCCGTCGTGCCGGATGCGGTCGCGTCCGATCGCGCCGGCATCGCGGCGACCGTCCAGCAGCTTGCGAAGCACCCCGCCGCCACCGGACGGACCGCGATGGTAACGCTTGGAGCGGACTTGCGCATCGACAGCGGAACCACCTCGGCTCGCTTTCCGTTGTCGAAAGCGGCGTGGTCCGGTGCAGTGAACTACCTGCATTCGGTCACGAACAATGACGCAGGCAAAGTCGTGCACATGGCCGGCCATGGAGTTCACGGCGAGGCACCTGCCCTGCACGAGTCAGGACATCCCCATCACGATCCAGCATCCCAGGTACGGGCGGCTCCGGATTCATCGGCTGCGGGTGCACGCGGTGCCATTGGAGTGATGGGTGCCGTGGCTCCAGCGCCGGGAGCGGGAGCGGCGGCTGGTGCCCCACGCGGCTATCCCCGCGGCAAACTCGACACCCTGCCGGCGGGCCTCTTCACCGCGAAGACGACAGTGCTGCGTTCGTCGATCAGGGCCGAGTGGGTCGATATTCCGACGCCGGGTGCCTACAACGGCCGCATGCATACGCGGATCACGTATCCCGACGGAACGGCGCCGGCCGGCATCGTGGTCGTGATGCAGCACGGGCCAGGGATGGACGACTGGATGCAGGCGCTCGGCGACCAGTTATCAAGACAGGGCTTCATCGCGCTGATTGCGGATCTGCATACGGGCATGGGACCGAAGGGTGGCAACTACGAATCGTTTGCAGGACCTGAGGACGTCTTTGTGGCCAACGCACGGCTGAATCCGGTGACGACGCTCGTGGCCTACGAGGCGGTGCGCCAGTACGGCTTGAAGCTTCCCCGTGCGAATGGGAAGAGTGCGGCGTTCGGCTTCTGCATGGGCGGCAGCAATGCCTGGGCGATGGCGATGAATGCCCCGGATCTGAGTGCGGCGGTGGTGTACTACGGCGCGGCCAACGGCGACGAGGCGGCGTTGTCGAAGATGGCTGCGCCGGTCATCGGGTTCTACGGTGAGGACGACGCCCGCGTCACCGCGACCGTCGAGAAGACGGCTGCAACCCTGCAGAAGCTGGGCAAAGCCTTTGAGCCGCACGTCTATCCGCACGCGACTCACGGCTTCCTCGAATTCCAGGATCTCGGCGGTAATCCGGAAGCAACGCGGGATTCGTGGAACCGCGCGATTGCGTTCCTGCAAGCAAGGCTGAGGTAGCGGGCAGGGACATGACTGTCCTCTACAGTTTTCGCCGCTGCCCGTACGCAATGCGTGCACGGATGGCGTTGCGCGTCGCCGGCATCGAGGTTGAACTCCGCGAGGTGTCGCTGCGCGACAAACCACCCGAGTTGCTGGCCGCTTCGCCGAAAGGGACGGTGCCGGTGCTTGTGATGTTAGAGGGTGGAGTGGTCGACGAAAGCCTCGATATCATGCGGTGGGCGCTTGAGCAGAATGATCCGGAACAGTGGCTCGCACCCGGCGAACAGATGGACGCGCTCATTGCCGCCAACGACGGCCCGTTCAAGTTCCATCTCGACCGCGCCAAGTACGCGAACCGGTATCCCGGCACCGATCCCACCCACCATCGCGGCGAAGCCGTGACGTTCCTTGAGCCACTCGAAGAACGACTCGCGAAGCACGTCTATCTGTTTGGCGAGACTCCGTCGCTTGCAGACATCGCGATCTTTCCGTTCGTGCGGCAGTTCGCGAGGGCGGATGAAACCGCACTGGCCGGCTTGCCGCGCCTCAAAGCGTGGCTCGCGTCCTTGGAGTCGTCGGAGTTGTTCGAGGCCGTGATGCAGAAGAGAGAAGGCACGGAACAAGGACGGGCTAACGCCAAGTAGGGCTGCGCCAGGGAGGACTGCCGTCAAGTAGGGCTTCCGCCAAGCCAGAATCGGACTGCTGACTCTGACCTGACGGCAGTCCTACTTGGCGTAGCCCTACCTGGCGCAGCCCCACTTGGCGGCAGCCCATCGCTGCTTTCCCTAGCCGCGCCTCTAAACCTCCCTCACGACCAGCGCCTCGAAGCCACCGAAGATCATGCGCTTGCCATCGAACGGCATCACGTCGCCGAACTGCGCCATCCGTGGATCCGCCATCATCTTGTCGTGGCCTGCGTCCGCAGTCGCGCGATCCTTCCAGGTCATCCACGCGAACACCACCTTTTCGCCCGGCTGGATGTTCACCGCGCGACGAAAGTCGGTCAGCGTGCCGTCCTTGATGTCGGCCTCCCACGCTTCGATCTGACTCAGCGCGCCGTAGTCCTTGATGATCTCCCAGAACTTCTCGGCCATGTCCCGGTACGCCTCCTTGTTGCCTTCCGGGACGGGGATGACGAAACCCTGGATGTACATTGCGAACTCCTGATACTTGTAGAAGTGAATACGCTAACGGTTTCGGTCAGGGCGATCTTCAGGCCTTCCGCTCGGCCGGAGGCATCGCACCCACGTCCATCCAGAACGCCCCCCAGATGTGGCCGTCGGGATCTGCCATGTCCCGGCTGTACATGAAGCCGTGGTCCTGCACCGGATTGATGTCCCCTTTGCCGCCGTTGGCCGCAGCCGCCGCGTTCATCGCGTCGACCACTTCGCGGCTGTCACAACTCACGTTGAGCGCCACCTCGCTCGAAGTGGGCGGCGGGATCGGCCGCTCCGTGAACGTCCGCCACTTTGCGTGGGCCAGCAGCATCACGTTGATCGCCTCGCTCCACACCATGCACGCCGACGACTCGTCCGAAAAGCTCGCGTTGTTCACGAACCCTATCGACTGATAGAACGCCTTCGACACGGCCAGATCGGCCACCGGCAGGCTGATAAAGATCATCTTGGTCATTGCGGCTTCCGTTTGGCTTGAGGACGACAAATTAGTGCCTTGTCCTCCAGTAGACGAATGGGGTTGGGCGATTTCGACAGGCCTGGACAGGCTAAACGGGTGCAGAAGCCCTGACATTGCTTCCATTGGTCGCCGCTGATACCTTCTGCCCATGGCCCGTCCCCTCGAACAGATTCAGCAGGAAGTCCTGGCGCTTAGCGTTGCAGACAAGGAAGCGCTGCTGCGGGTGCTTTGGGAAGAGCTCGACGGTGCCGGCGACAAAGACGTAGATGCCGCGTGGCTCGCGGAAGCAAAGCGCCGCGACCTCGAAATCGAAAGCGGCGTTGCCGAGACCATCCCGGCGGACGACGTCTATCGGGCCATCGAGGCCTCGCTCAAGAAATGACCCCTCGATTTCACCCGGCAGCTCGTAGCGAGCTCGCAGCTGCGGTGATGGTTGGGGAAGAACGCGCAGCCGGACTCGGACGCGAACTCTTGAACGAAGTGCGCCGGGTCCTCGCATTGCTCTGCGACACGCCGCAGATCGGCCAACCGCTCGACGACCACCGCCGGCGATTCCCCCTCAAGCGCTTCCCGTTTGCGATCATCTACTCCGTGAAGGCCGACACTCTGCACGTGCTTGCAATTGCCCATCGTCGCCAGAAACCCGGATTCTGGGTGGGCCGTGTCTGATCCCCGGATTTTCGTGAAAGTAGTTGGCAGAGCCCACCGACGCCTCTATCGGGGTCGTAACGTAGATTCAGTGGGGAGCGTAGGACGCAGTGCGATAATGGCAAGGCTCGCACCAAGCTTCATCTCGCTTCATTTCGAGCGCATCGGCAAGGTCTGGCCAGCATGGATGGAGTGGGCTACCAAGGAGGGACAATGCAGAAGACGGTCGTCGAGCGGCTGACGCAGTTTGCAGATGAAGGGGAGAAGGTTAGCTCCTCAGTCGACGCTCAGCGGTGGAGCTTGAAGGTTGGTGCCTTTTTGGAGGTCGCGATTGGTCCGGACCAAAAGGATCGCTTCTTCACTTTGGGCGTTCCTTCTGATGACTGGGGAACTCTTGCGCTAAGGATTGGCCACGTACAGGGCTTATTGGCTAGCGCAGAAGCGGAACTCAATACCTTACCGGCTCCGCTGGCTGGTCAGCCGACAATAGCGTCCGTTGGCCCAGCACCTAGAATCGACTCAAGAAAGGTCTTTGTAGTGCATGGGCACGACAATGAAGCAAAGGAAACCACCGCCCGCTTTCTTGACAAGCTTGGTCTCCAACCCATCATCCTCCATGAGCAGGCCAGTTCTGGGCGCACGATCATCGAGAAGTTTGAGACTTACTCGGGAGACATAGCATTCGCTGTTGTTCTGCTTACTCCAGACGATGTTGGCGCATCCGCGGCTAGAAAGGAGACCTTGAGTCCACGGGCACGTCAGAATGTCATCATGGAACTGGGCTATTTCATGGGCAGCCTCACCAGAGTCAGAGTATGCGCGCTGTACAAAGGTGGCGTAGAGCTTCCGTCTGACTACCAGGGAGTCATTTACATCGAAATGGACGGGGCTGGCGCATGGAAGACAAAGTTGGCACAGGAGTTTGTTCAAGCCAAACTGCCAATCGACCTGACTGGGCTACTCGGTGGGTAATCGTCGGTCCACCTGTCTAGCTCAGGTGGCTGCTGAATCCCAATGCCAAGTAGTACAGAGTCTGAAATACGGGAGATGACTTATGAGGCTTTCTTTCTGCATCGCCGCGACAGTCGTTGTGCTGGTGGCGCCGGCGACGGCCTCTGCCATCGAGGATTACCGCTGCACCATTGAACGAGTTATTGCTGCTTCCGGTACTGGCGGCCCCGTGCAGGACCTAATGGATCGGACATACGTGGGGAAGGAGTTCACGGTGGAGAGAGAGACCGGACTAATGGCCGGTGCCCTAAAGAACTCCTTCTTTACAAGCCCCCATGTCGTCGATCGTGGATCAACTGAAAACTCATTCAAGGTTGTTACCACAATGACACGCGAGCAGGGAACTGGCGCGGGCTCCAATGTCTACGTGCTTGTTGTGAATGAATTCGCCAAGGGCGAGCGAAAGCCGTTCATATATCTCAACAATGACCTTGCGTACATTGGCGACTGCATTCATTTTTAGGAAACTGCAGCGGGAGGCAGCAAGGGAGTGTTGGGTTGTGGTCAGCCCAAGGTTGGCCTGTTGAACAATGTGGCTACCGACTGCGCCGCGGCACGCTAGATCCTTTAAGGTGCTTCGCTAAGTTGATGACGGTGCTCGCGTTGTTGCTTGGCGTCGACGGTTTATTCACTATGCATAGACATATTGACGTTTCCTTCGACTTTCGGTCGGACACGCCGCCGAACAAAGATCCGGACATCTCTAGCGCAACGCTCCATTGCTATCATCGTGCACTTTGGAGCAAGCGGTTGCCGGGTGGAACCAACTTCGAACTTCAAGACGTCCGTCCGTTGGGCTATCTTAAGCATCACTCAGCTTTGGGCGACTTCCTCTTGTCCAGCGATTCCGTGGTGCCAACTTTCCGTAAGGAAAAGAGACTCTCGTGCGTGTTTTTCAGTATCCCCGCGGAGGAGCAATCGGCGTTTCTGCGCCTCACCTATACGATTGGCGGAATGTTGCTGTTCCCGGGCAACGTTGTCGATCGCAAGATGACTATCAACGGCGCACGCGGATTTCATCCCAGGGTTAAGGATCGGTTTGATCTGACAATGGAGTGCATTCGTCTCCACTACCGGCGCGAGCAAAGTCCGCTGAGCGGAGCGCTTTCGCGCTACGAGTCGTTTTTCGATCTGTTCAGAGATTTCCGCGGGTACGTCGACTTCTTTCTTCTGCAGGACATAGTAACAAATGACTATTCGTCTGTGAGATTTCACGCGCCTTTCACCGGCTTCGATAGATCACCAGTACCGAGGGATCTTGATGAATACCTTGCCTATCGGGGGTTGGCGACGCAATTCATTGAGGCCCGCAATCAACGGATTCTCAGCTCCTTGCATGCAGGGGTCTTGGAGTAGCCTTTAGGTTCGATGCGCAAGTAGCATCTGTAGCTACGACGAACCGCGACGAGAGTACTGACGGTACTTCTACTCTGGCCTGACGGCAGTCCATTTGCCGGCAAAGCCGGCCATTTGTCGGAGACCATTTGCCGACGAAGTCGGCCGGTTGCTCCGACTTCCCTCTGACCCGACGGCAGTCCCACTTGGCGGAGCCCCACTTGCCGGCAGGCCCCCTTGCCGAAACAGTCGGCCGGTCGCGCTCTTACTTTGCTCCAAACACCGCCCTGAGCAGTTCGGACGTCCTCGCCACCGGATTCTGCCGGATGAGCGTTTCCTGCTCGGCAATCTTCAGAAACAATCCGTCGAGCGCCTTGTTGGCGATGTAGGTATCGAGGTCCGGCATCTGGGCGCCGAGCATCGCACCGCCTAGCGGGCCGAGTGCCTTGGTCGCGCGCGTGCTCATCGTCTTGTATGAGTTTGTGACGCCGGCTTTCTCGGTGGCAGACTTCACGATGGGCAGCAGGCGTTCGCGAATCGTGCCTTCGCTCGTGCGCCGGAAGTAGTCGGTGGCCGCGGTATTGCCGCCGGTGAGCACGGACTTCGCGTCCGCAATCGACATCTGCTTGATGGAATCGCCGAGCACGGCAGCGGCTTCGGGCACGGCCTGTTCCGCGGCGCGGTTCATCGACGTGATGAATTCATCCGCCAGTGCGCCCTGGCCGACGGTCCGCAGCGCCTTCTCGGCCTTCTGCAGGCTGGGCGGCATCAGGATCTTGACGGCCGTGTCGCCCAGGAACCCGTTCTGCTTGCCGAGAGTTGTAACTGCCTGCGTGACGCCTTTGCCGAGCGCTTCCTTGAGGCCGCCCGCCATCTGATCCTGCGTCAGCGGCAGCGCCGCCGCCGTGGTCGTACCGGACTTGGGCTTGATGAGATCGAGCAGGCTCGCAGCGTGTGCGCCGGTCGTCGATGACAGTGCCGCTGCAAGCAGCAGAGGATGGAATACTTTCATTGTGCCCCCGTGCGCAGGACCTCGAGAACTACCGGCCGAAGGGCGGAAGCCTTGCCTATGCGCGAATACGACTCTACCAGAGCCGTACGGAGAGCGACTGTCTCAAAGGAACGACGGGATTACTTGGGCGGGCGCGCGAGCGTCACTTCGATTTCCACGAGCATGCCGGGTTGCACGAGGCTCGCGACCTGCACGGTGCTGCGGGAAGGCAGCCGGGGCTGTTCCGGCGTGCCGTAGAACTGCGAGTAGGCTTCCATGAAGCCGTTGAAGTCCATCTTGCCGCCCATTGCCGGATCGCCGACAAGATAGACGGTCATCGAAACGACATCGCCGAAGCCGAGGCCGAGCGAGTCCAGCGATTCCTTGATCCGGGCGAATACGCTCAACGTTTGTGTCTTCGTATCACCCCAGTAAGCGGCGGTGCCTTGCGGGGCCGACGCGTTGGCGGGACCGGGCGTCGTGCCGCTGTGGAAGACCAGCGTGCTGCCAGCAGGCACTTCGACGGCACGCGCGATCGGGAACTTCGAGCCGCCGGCCAGGGGATAGTGCGTGATCTCGGCGGCGAGCGTTGCGTGGGCCACGACCAGCAGCAGTGCAACGGCGGTAATCCAGCCGGCACTGCGCAGCGAGGCTCGACGATTTTCCTGGGCTATGTGCATCGAACTTCTCCTTGGGCGATCAGAGTCCACGCAACGTGCTGATGTAGGCCACGACATCCGCGGCTGCCTGGCTATCGGGCAGCGCGCTGGCTGCCGCACGCATCTGTTGTCCGGTTGGATCGGCGGCCTCCGTGCCACGCAGGCCTTGCGTGAAGTTACGCAATTGCGCGAGCTGGTACCAGTCCGATCCGCCAGCCAGCGCCGGAGCCTTCAGGGACTCGTTGCCTTCGCCGCGGCCGCCGTGACACGCAGCGCAGGAGGCATACAGTTGCTCACCGCGGACTGCATCGCCGCTGACGGTGGAGGTCGATGCCGTGGGTGTTCCCTTGCTGAATCGAACCAGCACTTCGTCCACGGCGGCTTCGTCGGTCAGCGTAGCCGCAATGAAGCGCATTTCGTTGCCTGGCAAATCCGTCGGATGGATGCCGCGGAGGTTGGCCTGATACGCCCTGATCTGGCCTTGCAGGTACCAGGGAGCAAGGCCTGCCAAGCGGGGTGCGCGGACCGCCGCATTGCCCCGTGCTTCCGTGCCGTGACAGAGCGTGCAGAGACCAGGGTCGACGTCGGCTGCGAGCGCAGAGAACGTGACCACCAACAGCCACGCGGCCGCCACGATGGCCAGCCGTGCGGACAGCTTCATGCGGACACCTGCGCGCGGCTCGCGCGAACCCGCTGATCGATGTCGGCGAGCGCATGGAAGGCTGAATGAATGGCGCCTTCCTGCCAGCCGGGGTGGTAACTCATCTGGTCGCCGATGAGGTAGTGATTGCCGACAGGCGCCTGCAACCGCGCGTACCACTGGCTGCGCAGCTCATCGCTCCAGCGCGCGGAGCAGCCAAGCATGTGGTTCATGCGATGCCACACGACGCTGACCCCGCTCTCGATCTGCGAGCGATAGTCCGGATGCACCTTCTCGCCCTGTGACAGCGCGAGTTCCATGCGCTGCTCGTGCGTGAGCCGCCCGAGCTTCTCGCCGACGGCGTCGTTGAAGTTGTACAGGCCGAGGACGACGCCCTTCTGGCGGTGGATGCCGTGGGCCGGATACCAGATCTGCGTGATGTCCTGCATCGTCCACGAGATGCCGCCGTAGATGCCCTCGCGCTCCCAGAAGCGTGTCCGGGACTGCAGGCCGATCTTCGACAGCTTGCCGCGCGGGATGGCGGCCAGGCCCGTGGTGTACTCGGCAGGGAAGTTGTGCTCGATCCCGGCGAGCAGGTGCGAAGGGATGCTGTTCAAGCAGAAGTCGGCTCTTGCAACACGCAGCCCGCCCTTCTCCCGATACGCGACCTCGACGCCCTCAGGCTGCAGCGTGATCTTCTCGACCACCGCGTGCGTGCGCACGAGCCGGCCCACTTTGGCCATGAATCCCGCGACGACGCGGTCCATGCCACCGACCGGTTCCATCAGCATCGCGGACTGGTCATAGCTGTCGCCGAAGTTCAGCGTCGACATGATCGGGGAATGCAGCAGGTCCTTGAAACCGGCCGGCGCCTTCAATTCGGACGGGCTCGTGTAGTCGTGGCTGGCGAGACCCGCGCGCGAGGAGCCCTTGTAGCTGAAGTCGGATTCGAGCTCGCCGAACTGGCGGAAGAATTCCCTGAGGCGCATGACGTCGTCGGGAGTCAGGTCCGCATCGAAGTGCGCCGGGTTCATCGATTTCGCGACCAGCTCCGACACGAAGCCGCGAGTGTCAGTGGCGTACTCGCGATTGCGCAACGGCTTGCCGCCATTGGTTGAGTCGTCCTGCACCCACGCGTTGCGGTTCTCGTTGATGAACGGCGCGAGCTCCACGCCGAGCTCCCGGCAATAGCCGAGGAGGGCGGTGTGATGGCCGGGGATACGTGCTGGGCCTGCATTGAAGTACAGGTCCGGGTCGCGGTCGAACCTGCACACCTGTGGCCGGCCGACTTCATCGACGAGGTCGCCGCTGCGTATCGTGAGGTTCCGGCCGCCGGCGCGGTGCGAGGCTTCAAGGACCCGGACATCGTAGCCCTTGCGACTCAGCTCGTAGGCGGCGGTCAGTCCGCCGATACCGGCGCCCAGGATCAGGACAGACTTGCGGCCGGTCTTCGGCAAGGGGGCGAGGTCGGGTCGCTCGCCGCCCGGTCCCGAGGGCATCAGCCCGAGGCCAAAGGCAGTTCGGTACACCGCCGCGGAGCCACCGAGTGCACCGGCCAGTTGCAGGAACGAGCGGCGTGAGAAGGGTTGCGTCATGCACCCATGAGTACAAGCTTCGTGCCAAACCCGGAACATCGCTGAATCAGCGAAAATCAGCGCTATCCGGCCCGTGTCTTCGCGTCGCAATGCACCACGAGGGCGCGCATTCCAGGAGATGAGAGATCTATTTCGTGCGTCGTAGTAGCATCACCCGACCCGCGATCGCTTCGCATCGCCGGCCAGAACAAACACAACGGAGCCCCACGATGGAATTCCCGAAGACGCCTTGGCTATCCCGAGCGCTGCAGGCGGCCTGCGCTACCGCACTGGTCGGTCTCGCTGCAGCACCTGCCGTGCACGCACAAGCCGCTGTCCCTGCTGCCGTGCCCGCCGGGCCGCGGACGCTCACGGTCAGCTTCCTGCATTTGAACGTCGCGAACCTGGAGCAGTCGCTGGCCGTGTTCCGCGACCTGCTCGGCATGGAAGTGGTCACGCCACCCGCCGCGCCGCGTGAAATGAAGCAGCTGGTCGACGAACCGGGCGCGCTGCTGCAGACCGTGGTGCTTCAAGTCCCCGGCGGTCCGTGGAAGATGGAGCTCGTGCAGTGGCACGGCATCAAGGTGAATCCGCAGCAGCCCCGCATCCAGGATCCGGGTGAAATCATGCTCGCGATCAACGTGCGGGGCATCGACGCGCTGGTGGCGGGTGCGAAGAAGCGCGGCCTCACTGTGTTGACCGAAGGCGGCGCTCCAATTGAAAGGACGGGTGCCGATGGCACGAAGAACCGCGCCGTCATGCTGCGCGAGCACAACGGCTTCATCATCGAGTTCGTCGAGGGCGGTGCCACGCCGGTGCAGGCGCCTGCGAAGCTCGGCGATGTCAGCTTCTACCTGACGGTCAAGGACCTCGACCAGACGGTCAACTTCTACAACCGTGCCTTCGGCTTCAACATGCCTGCGCCAGGCAAGGCGGCCCCGCCACCGGATTCGATGATCAAGCTGTTCAACGACAAGTCACTGAAGACGGTGCGCATGGCACGGGGCACGTTCCCGGGTGCGGGCTCCGAGATCCGCTTCCAGGAATTCACGGGGCCGAACCAGCACCCGGTCCGTCATCGCGTGCAGGATCCGGGTGGGCCGATCATGCCGATGACCGTCCAGGATTTCCCGGCGGTGATCGCGGCAGCAAAGGCGAATGGCGGCACGATCGGAACGGGCGAGACATCGGTGACGTTGCCGCCTGACGCCCGCAGCAGCTGGATCCGCGATCCGAACGGCATGTTGTTCCAGGCGTCGATGCCGCGGCCCGCCACGCCTCCGGCTCCTCCGGCCAATCCGAAGATCCAGTAACGTCTATCGCGCCGCTAGCTCTGCGGCGCGTCGCAGGTATCGGTGGACGGCTGGGTGGTCATCACGTTGATGCCCTCCCGGCCGCCCTCGCCGATCAGCATGCCGCGCACCGTCATGACCTTGCCGACATAGCTGTCGAGCTTGGTCATCACGAACTTGAGCGGCATCGCCGGGCCACCCGCAAGCGGCTCGGCCTTTTCATTCTCGGCCCGCAGTACCTGCTTTGACTTGACGCGCGCCGGGTGGCTCGAGTTCACGAGCTGCCATCCCTTGTCGAGCTTCGCGAGGCAACCGACCAGCTCCACCATGGTTTCCGCTGGCAGCACGCCGGGGCCTTCTTTCGCGTAGATGTGGACGCCCGCGGCATTGGCCACCGTGAGCTTTGCCTGGCCAGCCGGCAGACCGTTCTTCTGCAGCAGGTACGCGATCACGTCGAGATACTGATCGGTCTTGAGCGTAGCCGGCTCGTCGTTCGGCATGTTCGCGCTGATGTAGTGATACAGGTTGTCGAGGGTATCCTCGCGCCAGCTCTTCCAGAATTCATCGCCCCATAGCGACACTTCCTCGCCCGCGCGCGTATCGGTGCCGTGGCAACGCTGGCAGATCTGCTGGTACTGCTTCTCGCCTTGCGCGGCTTGCGCGGTCGTGTAGGCCCCGTCCCAGACCGAGCGCGATGGCGCTGGATCCGCAGCCATCGCGGTTTGCCCCAGAAGGTGAGGCAAGGCCAGGCTCAAGGCGAAGGCAGACCGGACCCAGTGGTGGGGGAGGCGTATCGGCACGGCGTTACTCGCAAATGAAGAGGGCGCTCGGCATCGCGAGCAGGAAAGGGGAATTCAGGATTGCCTCACGCATTGGGAGCGAAGTGTCCCCACATGCTCTCAAAGGCGAGCGTGACGAACTGCGTGGGGTCGCCACGCGCGGCATTGAATTCCTTCGTGGGATTCTCGGCCAGGGCTTCATCGGGGCCCTTGCCTTGCCGCATCAGTGCTTCGAGGCGTTCGAAGATCGTTGCGTACTGCGTCCGCTGCACTTCGAGATCGGCGCGGGTAAGGACCGGTCCTCGGCCCGGTACGATGCGAGTGGTGGCATTGCTCAAGGCAATCAGCTTCGAGAGGCCATCCACCATGCCGCCGATCCAGCCACCGGTGCGCCAGTCGATGACCGGCCAGCCGTCGTTGCACACGACGTCGCCGGCAACGAGCACGTTCGCATTGCGGAAATGCACATAGAGGTCTCCATCCGTGTGGGCCTGGAGCAGGTAGCCGTAGTCGACCTGTTCGGACCCAAGCTGCAGCGACCCGTTCGCGTAGGTCGTCGCGTTGGGCCGGGCTGCGGCGGGGAGAGGGCCGTAGGTTCCGGCTTGGCCGACGAGTGGATTCGAGACGGTGAGCCAGAGCCGGGTGTTCTCGTGCGCGATGATCCTGGCACCGGCTTTGCCGAGGCGCTCATTGGATCCGGTCTGCTCCGGATGCCAGTGCGTGTTGATCAATGTTTGGATGCGCTTTGTGCCAGTCTCCCGCAGCACGAGCTTGTGCAGCTCTGCCGCGCGCTCTGCGGTGCCGCCGTCGACGAGCAGCGCGCCCTCTTCATCGCGGCCGGCGACGACATTCCCGCCGGCGCCTGCGATCAGGAACAGCCCACCAGGCAGCGGTGTCGAGACGAGCGAAGCACGGCGGGGCTGAGGCCATGCCACGGCAAAGGGTGCCTGCGACATCGCGACTCCGGCCGCGAGGCCCAGCAGGAAACGGCGTCGTTCGTGGAGAGGGGTCATTGGAGGGTCAGGGGCTTGTCGGATCCGGGTTGGTCGCGGTGCAGCATTTGTTCTGAGGCCGCTTGAATGGCCGCAATGAAACGAGACAGCAGCACTGCCTGTCAACCATAATTGGAGCGGTGAAAACCTTGAGGCGACAGGCGATTCCGGTGATCTTGTGCGTTTGCGCGGTGGCGTTCCCGGCCGCGGGCGCGGAGGCCATCCACGGCGCCAACAGCCCGTTTACCTTCCTCGATCGCTACTGCACTGACTGCCATAACGACATCGAGTTCAAGGGCAAAGTCGCCTTTGACTCGATGACACCCGAGGGCATTCCCGCCGACGCCAAGGTCTGGGAGGCCGCAGTCCGCAAGCTGCGTGGGCGGCTGATGCCGCCGCCCGGAAAGCCGCAACCCGATCAGGCCGAGATCAACTCGTTCGTATCGTGGATGGAAGGGCGTCTCGATGACGCGGCCCGCGATCGACCCAACCCCGGGCGCGTCGCGCTGCACCGCCTCAATCGCAAGGAATACGGCAATGCGGTCCGGGACCTGCTCGGTACGCACGTCGACGTCGCTGCCTTGCTGCCGCAAGACGACGCGTCGGATGGCTTCGACAACGTGGCCAGCGTGCTGCAGGTTTCGCCTTCGTTCATGGAGCAGTACGTGTCCGCCGCCCGGGCGGTCGCCGTGCAGGCAATCGGGGATCGTACGGCCAAGCCGGCGGCCACGACTTACACGGTCAAGGACAAGAGCTCGCAGTTTGGTCACGTGGCGGGCTTGCCGCTCGGCACGCGGGGCGGGTTGCTGGTCGAGCACGATTTCCCGGTCGACGGTGAATACGAGCTCAACATCGCCAACCTGGCC
>JBEBIT010000055.1:0-21277 GCA_040080215.1 Steroidobacteraceae bacterium | reverse complement strand
ACGCTGCACCTGCATCGAAATCTCGGGGCTCAGGAACACCTTGTCGCCATTGATCGGCGAACGGAAATGCACGCCCGCTTCCGTGATCTTGCGCAGCTCCGCCAGGCTGAAGACCTGGAAGCCGCCGGAATCCGTGAGGATCGGGCCTTCCCAATGCATGAAGCGATGCAGGTCGCCGTGGGCACGGATCACGTCCATGCCGGGCCTGAGCCATAGATGAAACGTGTTACCGAGAATGATCTCGGCACCGATGCCGGTCAGCTCTTCCGGCGTCATTGCCTTGACGGTGCCGTACGTGCCCACCGGCATGAATGCAGGTGTCTCGACATTGCCGCGGGCAAACGTCAGACGACCGCGGCGTGCGCGGCCAGAGGTAGAGAGCAGATCGAACTTCATGACACGAACATCGCATCCCCGTAACTGAAAAACCGGTACCGCTCCGCCACCGCATGGCGATACGCGGCCATCACCTTCTCATATCCGCCGAAGGCGCACACCAGCATCATCAGCGTGGATTCAGGGAGGTGGAAATTGGTTACGAGCGCATCGACCACACGGAATTCGTATCCCGGCCGAATGAACAGGCGCGTCTCACCGTCATACGCCGCCAACGTTCCGCCGGCTGCTGCGGTCTCGAGGCTCCGAACCACAGTCGTTCCCACGGCCACCACCCTGCCGCCCTTCGCCTTGGCAGTGGCGACAGCATCACACACTGCCTGCGGCACCCTGACCCGCTCGGCATGCATCCGATGCGTGTCGAGATCGTCGACACGCACATTCTTGAATGTACCGGCACCCACATGGAGCGTCAGGAAGGCCGATTGCACGTTACGCGTGGCCAGTTCGGCCAGGAGCGGCGGATCGAAGTGCAATCCCGCTGTCGGCGCGGCAACCGCACCCAGTGCTGCTGCGTAAACGGTCTGGTACCGCTCGGCATCGTCCGCGACCGGAACGTGCTCGATGTAGGGCGGCAGCGGCATCCGGCCGTGCGCAAGAAAATACGCTTCTGCGTCGGTACCGAGTTCAAGCTCGAACAAGTCGTCATGTCGTTCGACGCAAACCGCCGTCACGCCACCCGGCAGAATGACTTTACCGCCCGACTTGAGCGCCTTGCTCGCACGTACCTGTGCCAGCACTCGCCCGGCGTCAATGACTCGCTCAAGGAGGATCTCTATTTGCCCGCCCGTCGACTTGGTGCCGAATATCCGCGCCGGGATCACCTTCGTATCGTTGAACACCAGCAAGTCATTCGGGCGGAGCAACGAAGGGAGATCCGTGAAGCGTCGATCGAACATCGCCCCGCTTGATCGGTCGAGGTGCAGCAACCGGCTTGCAGACCGCTGCGCGGCGGGATGCTGCGCGATCAGGTCGGCAGGCAGGTCGTAGTGGAAGTCGGCGCGGCGCATGGGCCGCGCACAATACAGGCCGGATGGCGCAGGGGGAAGCGGAGGTCAGGCTCGTTCCGGACTCCGCGGTAGCGGCGGCACGCGGCGGGGAGCGGGGCCGATTCGCGGCTCGTTGAACGGCACGGGGGCCGCCTCCGGACCACCTGCCCGCGGGGTCACCCGTCGCTCGTAGCGGGCGGCGCCCCGGCCCGGCCCGTCGGGGACATCGATATTGACTGCAACCTTCTTCTTCATCCGCATCACGTTGATGACGAGCTTCTCGCCGGACTGGTAAGAGCCGAGGATGCGCCGGGCGTGATCGGGTCCCGTCGGAACACGACCCGCGATGTCCACGATCACATCGCCCTCCTCGAGTCCGAGCCGCGAGTCGCGCGGCGCCCGCAGCACCAGCAACCCTTTTTCCGTGCCGAAGTACTGCCCGAGCTTGGGCGTCATCGCCACGAGTTCGATGTCACCGAACACCCCGGCACCGCGGAATAGTCCGCGGCCCGCTTCGGGCAGACCTTCCACGAACCCTTCCGGCAGTGGCAGCGCCCGCATCATGCCGCCGAACGTTGGCGGACCCATGGGCTGCGCCAGGACATCGACCCGCGTCGTCTTGCCGTCCCGTCGATATTCGAGGGCCACCTTGTCGCCAGGCTCCACGTTGCGCATGTGCTCCATCAGGATCTGCCGGGCCGAACGATCGCCGTCGGCCCTCAGCGACTTTCCGTCGATGGACACCAGCACGTCACCGGCCTGCAGTCCAGCCTGCGCCGCCGCCCCGTCGGGGCTGACCCCGACGACCGGCAAGCCTTCGCCACGCTGGTCTGAATCCCCCGCGATGTTGAGGCCGAGTGCGGCCCGTGGCGCGGCTAGCTGCCTCCCTGTCCCACTTCCTGCCGGAGGACCCGCAGGCTGCGCCTCGACGGCCGGCCCGGCGCCAAGCAACAGGCCAGCCAACACAAGGCAGGACATCCGGATCGATCGACGCATGGCGTTCATGATCAACCTCGCAGGCGAGATGGGATGAGGCATAGGACGCGACGGCAACGAAGGGGTTCCCGTCGCGGAACTCCCCCATCCTTTTAGCCCCGATCGACCCGCGGGGGAAGACGGGAAAGCCCCGGGCACGGTTCCCGGCCAGCTGCGGCACAGGGCAGGTGACTAGCAGCCCCGCGCGCCCTCCCGCGACGCAACGCGGGTTCCCTCCTGTCCGCCGCCCCTCTATACTTGCGCCCCTCCTCGCACTTGCCGGTGTGGCGGAATTGGTAGACGCAGCAGACTCAAAATCTGCCAAGGGCAACCTTGTGTCGGTTCGAGTCCGACCTCCGGCACCAGTCAAATCATCGACTTGCTCGATAGTGCCGGAACCTTCTGCGCTCCGGGTTGCACTTTGATGTGCACTGACAATCGTCGCGTAGAGGCAGGCCGCCTGAACCGGAGTTGCAGCCGCACTCCGCCCTTTCAGCGGTCAGCGTCTCCGGTGTCCGCTTCTTCGTTGCCGGAGTCGACATCCGCTTTGACTGCGGCCCAGTCGAACTCGAGTGGGCGGCATTCGCAGGGCGTCGCGGCGACCAGACCCGCCACTTCCGCGAGGCGATCCGCGGTGGCTGGGTGAGTCGACAGCAACTCGAAGCCTGCGTCGCCACCCGACTTCTTCTGCTCCGCTGCCAGTTTCCCGAAGAAACCCGTCATCGCGGCCGGTGAGATACCGGCTCGCGCAAGCGCCTTGACGCCGCCGATATCGGCCTCTCGCTCGAGCTTGCGGCTGTGCCGCAGGTTGCCCACCTGGTGGATGAGCACGCCGCTGATCGCACTGACATCGCCGAGCGTCACTGCAAGGATCGCGGCCCAGCCTGCCGAGTGGATCATGGCCTGCAAGGTGTGCCGCGCTTCGACATGCTGGATTTCATGGGCGAGGACGCCGGCGAGTTCCTCTGCGGAATCGGTCTTGGCGATCAGCCCGGAGTACACGACGACGACACCGCCGGGACCGGCAAACGCATTGACCTCCGGGTCATCCTTCACGAACCACTGATAGTGGTAACGGGACCCTTCAGTCAGACGCGTTCCGATACTCTTGACTGCATCGACACCGGGACCTTCGTCGCGCAAGCCCCCTTCCGCTTGCAGCTGCGTGAGCAGTATCTCGCCGAGGCGCTCTTCGCGTGCCACCGGCACCTGCTGCGCGATCCACGCGGTGATCGCCTCGCTCTGCCACCAGCCCAAGACGATTGCCAAGACCAGAATACCGAGAGTCCAGAGCACCGCATTCCACTTCCTCTGGTGGTAACGCAGATCTCGATGCCCCTTTAGCAGCATTGGCGCGATCCCGGCAGGCGCCGCCTGTACCAGGGCCCGTTGCGCCGCCTTGTCCACAATCACCGCTGAAAACGTTGCGCCGTCTCTAGCCCAGTTGAGCAACATCGTGTCGTCGTCGAAGCCGCCGGTCGTGACGGTCAGGGATTCGACAGGCACCTCGACTGTTTCCGTGGCGGCAACGACAAGCATGCCACCGCCGAAGCCGAGTCGGCACGCCTCCCCGACGCCGGGCAGTCCCGGACCATGCAACGTGGCGGGAATCCCGTTCACGGCGATTCGGACAGGATCGCGACCAGCACGCCGAAGATGACCAGCGCGAAGTACAGCAGTCGCGCGCCAATCCCGCGAGGCCGGCTGCCGGCGGCCAGCGTCTTGACCAGCCGCTTGATGGGCAGGCTCTGCAGCCACACGGTGCCCGGCCCTTTCAGATGCGCGAAGAACATGCCCTCGCCGCCAAACAGCGTTGTCTTTAGCTTGCCGACGTACTTGATGTCATAAGTGGCCGTGGTCTGCAACGCCGCGAGACACCCGGTGTCCACCCGCAGCATCTGTCCAGGCGCGAGCTGCATTTCGGTCAGCGCACCGGTGGCGTGGATGAACGCCGTTCCGTGGCCCGTGAGCCGCTGCATGATGAAACCTTCACCGCCGAAGAAACCGACGCGCAATCGCTTCTTGAAGGCGAGCCCGACCCGGACGCCTTGCGTGCCTGCGAGAAACGCGCCCTTCTGGCAGATCAGCGACCCGCCATTGGCTGCGAGATCAATGGCGAGGATCCTTCCGGGTGCGGGGGCGGCAAATGCCATCCGCAACGGCCGCGACGTCGCATTCTCGAACAGCGTGGAGAACATGCTCTCGCCGGTGAAGGCCCGTTTGAACGCGCCAAGCAGCCTCGAAAAGAGCCCCTCATCCACGCCGTCACCGAGTCGAGTGTCCATGGTGATGCCCTCGTCGAGGTACATCATCGCGCCAGGCTCGCCCACCATGGTTTCTCCCGGCGCCAGCGCGACCTGCACGAACTGCAAGTCGGAGCCTTCGATCCGATATTCCATATCGCTCATGCTTCATGTGCCCCCGAACCCTGTGACGACGCGAGCCTTGCACAGTTGTCGCACCGAAGGAAGGGTGCGGCGCCGGAGCCGGCATTCAAGCGTCTGCGGGTACGTCGGGAGGCAGGGTGCGGTCCATGTCTGTCAGAATACGCGCTGCCATGCATTCCACGCGGAGTCCCTCTTGCGAACCGAGAAGACCGGCATCCTGATCCTGTATCGCGCCTTGTGGCGGTATGCCGCAGGCGCTCGCGGCACGCTGGTTGTCGCCATGGCGCTGCTGCTTGGTGCGCAGCTGGTCATGCTCGCAGTTCCGCTTTTCGCGGGGCGCGCGCTGAATGTCCTGCAGCTCGAGGGCATCGCCGGCCTGCGTGAAGCTGCTCTTTGGCTGGCGGGTATCGTGGGCCTGACCCTTGCGAGCTGGGCAATGCACGGCCCCGGCCGGCTCTACGAGCGCAATGTGGCCTTGCAGATCAGGCAGCGCATGTCCGGGGACCTGATCGAACGTCTGGTGGAATTGCCGCTGTCGTGGCATGAGTCGCAGCATTCGGGCGCGACAGCACACCGGGTCCAGCAAAGCGTCAACGCGCTGGCCGGTTTTGCCGAGAGCCAATACGTCTATCTGACGAGCCTCGTGCGGCTCGTCGGCCCGCTCGTTGCACTGTGGGTCATCGAGCCATTCGTCGGACTCACGGCGATCGCCGGTCTCGTCGTGATTGCCGTTGCTACCACGGGCTTCGATCGCCGCATGATGCAGCTCGCCCATGTCGAGAACGATGCAGAGCGACGCTACGCGGCGACGCTTCTGGACTCCCTCGGCAATATCACGACTCTGTTTGCCCTGCGGCAGGCCCGGGCGGTGGTAGCACTGATGCAGCAGCGGCTCGTCCGCGTATTCGAACCCCTGCGGCGCTCCATCGTCATCAACGAGTTCAAATGGTTCTCGGTGGATCTGTCGAGCCGCGCTCTCAGCTGCGTGCTCGTCGGACTGTTCACGTGGCTTGTGAGCAGGCCGGGTGCGGGGAGTTCGGGCACGCAGGTTCTCCTGCTCGGCTCGCTCTACATGGTATGGGAATACGCGCAGCAGGCGGGCAGCGTGGTCACCGCCATCGCATCGCATTTCCAGACCTTCGCGCGCCTGCAGGCCGACTACTCGAGCGCGGATATCGTCCGGGAGACCCAGCCCGCAGCTCATCTGGTCGCTGCGCGCAGCGCTCCTCTCGCCAAGTGGCGTTCGCTGTCCTTGAGCGGCCTGACCTTCCGCCATCCTTCGAGCCGCGAGGCAGGGCCCAGCCTCCGTGAGGTCACGCTCACCCTGCAGGGTGGCAAGCGATATGCACTGATCGGATCGAGCGGTGCAGGCAAGAGCACGTTACTCAGGATCCTCTCAGGACTCTACGTTGCGGAGCGCGTCGAGCTGACGCTAGATGAGCGCCGCACCACTGATCCCGTGGCTGCCGCACTGTCACTGCGCACGAGCAGCACCCTGGTGCCACAGGATGCAGAGGTCTATGAAGGCACCCTGGCTGAGAACTTGAGCCTGTGTGAGTCGCTTGAAGGTCTGGCGGGTGAGCAGGAATTTCCGCGCGCGCTGGCGATCGCCCAGACGTCATCGTTCGTCGATGCATCGCCGTCGGGCCTCGCAACGCGCATCGATGAACGCGGCGCCAACTGGTCCGGAGGGCAGCGCTCGCGCCTCGCGCTCGCACGCGGCGTACTCGCTGCAAAGGGCAGCCCACTGGTGTTGCTTGATGAACCCACCGCAAGCCTTGACGCCGTCACCGAGGCCGCCGTTTATGATGCTTTGTTCAAGGCCTTCCCGGAAGCCTGCATCGTGTCTTCGGTGCATCGCATGAACCTGCTGCCGAGATTCGACGAAATCGTCCTGATGCGCGCGGGCGCAGTCGTGGCGCAGGGAACGCTGGCCACGTTGCAACGCGACTCGGTGGAGTTCCAGCAACTCCTCGCCGCTTACGACCAGTCTGGCAATTGACTGCAATGCCGCCTCTTGTCGCGGCATCCTGATTGCTCCTACAGTGCGCCCCACGCGCCCGACCGAACTCAAGACCAGGGGGACCTCATGAACCGACTCGCCGGATATTCGATCCTTGCAGGCGCCGCATTGCTCGGCACCATCACCACTCACGCCGCTGCGCCGGCCAGCTGTGCGCCGTCAGGCGGTCTCAACTACATCTGCGGCCTCACGAACCCCGAGGACCTGGTCCTGATCCCCGGAACGCGCTTGATGGTCACCAGCAGCATGACGCCGGGCGGTGGCTTGCATCTGGTAGACACGGAAAAGAAGACGGCGACGTCGTTCTTCCCCGCTGCGGCGAAGATCGCGCATGACAAGGCCGCGTTCCCGAACTGCCCCGGCCCGCTCGATGCGAGCAAAGCCGCCTTCCATGGCCTCGCGTTGCGACCCGCGCAGGGCAAGCACTTTCGCCTGTATTCCTCGCAGCACGGCACGCGAGAGTCCATCGAGGTATTCGATGTCGACGCAACCGGTGCATCACCCACACTCACCTGGATCGGCTGCCAGCCCATGCCGGACCAGCATCCCGCGAATAGCGTTGCCGCCCTCGGCGATGGGACCATCCTCGCCACAGTCCTCGTCATGCCGGGCAAGACCTTTGCCGACTCATTGGCTGGCAGGAACACGGGGGCGGTATTTGAGTGGAAGCCAGGCAGCGCGGCTTTCCGGATGATCCCGGGGACGGAGCTGCCGTCCAACAACGGCATCGACGTCTCGGCCGATGGCCGGGAGATCTACGTGGCCTCGTCCGGTCTCAGGCAGATCGTTGTCTTCAATCGCGAATCGCCCGCGAAGGTGTTGCGCCGCGGCCAGTTCAAGGACTTCACGCCGGACAACGTGCACTGGACGACGGACGGCAAGCTGATTGCGGCGGGGATGATCGATGACGAGCCCGCCTGCGGCGGAAAGCCGAAGGCCGATGCCAAGGGTGGCAACAGCCTGGGCGAGTGCCCGCGCGGTTCCATGGCGTCGACGATGGACCCGAAGACAATGCAGGAAACGATCGTGACGCGCGGACCGGCAACCCCGGACTACAACGGCGCGGCGACTGCCGTGATCGTGGGTAATGAAGTCTGGATCAGCTCATTCCACGCGAACCGCCTGGCGTACAAGCCACTCGGCAAGTAACAGCAGAGGGACAAGGCCGCCGGCATCTGACTGCCGGCGGCCCTTCTTCATTGCCCGGACAGCTTGGCAACGAGTGCACGCAGGATCGCTTGCTGGCCTTGCAGCGTCGGATGCACGCCGTCGTCCAGGGTAAAATCCGCGCCCGCGGAGCCCGCGAAGGCGGGACGCAGGTCGACGACCGGCGCGGCGAATCCGAGCATGGCGTCACCAATGGCCTTCACATCGGCTGCATTCCAGCTCGTGGCCATCGGAGTCCAGAACCAGTGGCCCGTCACGCGCGACTCGATCACGGGGGGCGGCGTCATCCAGATCCACCGCGTCTTGCCGCTCTTCGCGGCCGTATCTGCAAACGCAGAAAGGTTACGCCGCGTCTCCGTGAGGCTGACCTGCGTGACCGGCAAGGCACCGAAACGACGGGCGTCATTGGTACCGCCCATGCAGATGACGAACGCGGGATCCAGCGCCAACACCTGCGGCACGCGGAACAGCATCTGCGTCGTGGACTCCCCGGAGGCGCCCGCATTGACGAGCTTGATCTGGTCCTTGGGTCGCCTGATCTCAAGGACCTGACGCAGGATCTCGAGCCACGACTGCAAGTCATCCGTCAGGCTGTCGCCAAATCCGACTACGGTGCTGCCCGCAGCAAACGGCAGGCTATCAACCTGCCTTGCAAAAGCCGCGTCGGCAAGGAGCGATTCAGCGGCTTGGCGGACTTCGGCGGCGAGTTGCGCGCGAATGCCTTTCAGGACCTCCGCAGGCATCGTGAGGAGGTCCGCCAGCAGCAGGTCATGCACCCCCGGCAGCGGCGGCAACATCTTCTCGACGTGGATGAAACGAACCAGGAAGCGCGGCGGTTCTTCTACGAAGGCCATTGGGTGCTCCGTCTACTTTGAGGGCGCGTTGAGGTCGACGATCGTGATGGCATTCCAGTCGTTGGCGGGAATGACAAGCCGATTGCGCTTCGAGTCGTAAGTCATCGAAGCCGGCGTGGGCAGGCCCGAGGCAATGATCTCGGCGGGCTGTCCCGGGCGGATTCGCGAAACGGTGCCGAGCCGCACGCTGCTGACGTACTTGGTGCCGTCCGCGAGAATCGCAAGCCCGTCATTGCCGGCATCGACAGCCTTCTCGGTGTTGATCAGCTTGCCCGCCGGCGAGAACGTGTGGACTTCATTGGTGCCGATGTTGACGACGACGATGTTGCCCGCGGGATCGAACGCGATGCCATTCGGCCGGTCGAGCGGCGCGCCCTTGTAGAACACGGACGACTGGCCGTCTGGCGCGATCTTGTAGACCCGCCAGGTATCGCTGTTCGCATCGCCGGTCTGGGTGGCGTAGATCGTCCCGTCCGGCGCCACCTCGATATCGTTGAAGCGCGAGACACCCATCACCTGGAAACTGGCCCCCGGCGCTCCCGTCTTCATGTCGAACCACCGGACCGTGTCGATGTCAGCGACGTACAGGCGGCCATTGGCCACGTCGCTGCCAAGCGGGTGATTCAGCGTGAGCCCGTTGCGATTGACGCCGATCCACTTGAGCGTGTGCGCGGAGCCGTCGGGGTTGATCAGGGAGACGTATCCGTCATTCGGCACGACATCCTGGGCCATGCCGGCGTTCGGGACGACGTACAGGTCGCTCACCGGATCGTAGGAAATGCTCTCTGCAAAGCGGAAGCCGCCGTAGGTCTTCGCGTTCGGCGTCATCTTGAGCGGAGCGCCTGCAACAAACGGCTGCGTAACCGGATCGACGGCCGGTGCCGGCGCTTGTGCAACCGCCACATTCACGCCGCAAGCCAGCATGACCAGGTACCCAATAGTCCGGCGCATTCGATGTCTCCTTCGGTTTCCACCCACAGGTCGCGCAGCATCCTTGCAAATTCGGCCGCCCGGAGCAACCGCCAACGCCGGCCTCGCTGTAGAATCGCGGGCGTCCACGCAAGGAGTCGCTGAAACGCATGAGCCACCCGAGACCCGCCGCTGAACTGTCGCTACCCCGGGTGAGCGTCCTGTGAACTGGATCGACGCGGTACTGCTTGGCCTGGTCGAGGGCATCACCGAATTCCTCCCCGTCTCGAGCACGGGCCACCTGATCCTGACGCGTTCACTCCTCGGCCTTGAAGGCGATGCGGTCGAACGGCAGCTGATCATCATCCAGGGCGCAGCCATCCTCGCCGTCTGCTGGGAATACCGCATGCGCTTGTGGGAGACCGCGACCCGCTTCTTCTTCGAGGTCCCCGCGCGTCGATTCGTCCTCAACCTGTTCGTCGCGTTCCTGCCGCTCGCCATCCTGGGCCTGCTGTTCGAGGATGCGATCGAGTCGGTGCTGTTCGCGCCCATCCCGGTTGCGATCGCCCTGATCGTCGGCGGTGTCGTCATCCTGTGGGCCGAGGGACGACAGCACACGGAGTCCATCACGTCGGTCGACGAGATGGGCCCGCTCGACGCACTCAAGATCGGCCTGTTCCAGGCGCTGGCGTTGATGCCGGGCACGAGCCGCTCGGCGGCAACGATCATTGGCGGTCTATTCATCGGCATGCAGCGCCGTGCCGCCACCGAGTTCTCGTTCTTCATCGCCATCCCGACGTTGCTCGCCGCCACGGCCTACAAGCTATGGCAAGCGCGCGACAGCCTGACTTCAGCCGAATTGCAGCCGCTGGCAATCAGTTCCGTCGTCGCATTCGTCAGCGCCTTGCTGGCGGTGCGATTCCTGATCCGGTTTGTGTCGAAGCATTCGTTCGCCTCGTTCGCGTGGTACCGGATCGTGTTCGGCATCGTCATTCTGGTGACGGCCTGGACCGGACTGGTGCAGTGGTAAGCGCAGGACTCGCTGGCGAGAGGGCGCGAACCGTCACGGAATCGTTGGTGCGTTTGCGGTGACGACGACAGCGACGGTCATGCCAAGGAAGGTGTCTGTTAGCCCCACGAAACTCCCGGCGACAGGGATCGCCTGACCGATGTGCCGCACGACGGCGACCGGAATCAGATTGAACCCGCCGACACCGCGATTCGTCGGGTCGAATGTGATCCAGCCCGCACCGGGGACGAACACTTCCGCCCAAGCATGAGTTGAGCCCGCGCCTGCCGACCCTACGCGGTCCTGGTCGGGGTTGTAGAGGTAGCCCGACACGATCCTCGCGCCGAAGCCCAGGGTGCGTGCGGCTTCCGCAAACAGCACGGCGAAATCGCGGCAGGACCCCCAGCCCCGATCCAGCGTCTGGATGGGGGTTTGCGTTCCCTCGTCGTCACGGCTCTGGTATTGCACCTGCTCGGCGACGCCCACGCTCAGGTCCTTGAGCAACGACAACGTATCGGTCGAATTGCCGCGCACGAACCCTCGCGCCCACTTCGACAAGCGCTCGGCGGGGTCACGGTACTGGGGACTCGCGAGCGCGCCCAGGTCTGCCCAGTCGTCGTCGGAATAACGGAAGGGATACACCACAGCAGAAGCCGCGATGTCGAATACGGGCCAGCGAGTCGCCGCCAGCTCGACCGCAGCCGTGCAGTCGATCACCAGCGTGTCTGTCATCGTGCCGAACGTCGCTGTTGCAATGGCATTGCTGGAGACGTCGTGGGACCAGGTCACCGTTGCCGCGGGCGCCACCTGCACGTCAATCGAGATCAGGCGCAGGTCGCGACTCTCGCGGGGCCTGAGCATCAAGCGGTGCGCCCCAAGCCTGACAGGCTGGCGATACCGGTAGGTGGTCGTGTGCCTGATATGGAGCGTGGTCAACGGCAGCTCCAGTGAGCAGGAATTCAATCGGGGGGAGTCAATGGTTGCACAGATGAGCGCACATGATGCGGCAATCTTGTGTAGGCGAACATCCCGATTTGTCGATTAGGCCGGGGTGGATCCTGTCGCACAACCGGGATAACCCGCCACTGACCGCGGAGCGGTAGCTGGTCTACGACGGCTTCGCGCTCATCCGCAGCCGGCGCCGCAAGCGACCCCAAAGGATTCGTCCGGGATTCGCGAGGTTGCCAAGCAGCAGATCGCGTTTCGACATCGAATAGCCGTAGTCGAAATTGCCCGGAATGTCCCCGATGGTCTGGGCGATTGCGGAAAAGGAGGAGCCCGGCGTGCCAATCAGGTACGAAGTGCTGGAGAGGAGCAGGACGTCAACCATGGCGTCGCGGACAGCACCCGCATCGCCGCGCTGGAAAGAGGTTGCCGGATAGCGGACGGCTGTCGGAAAGCGCTGCTTTACAGTGTCGAAGATCTCGGGTTCATCGGTACTGACAAAGAACCCGGCATCGCCAGCGCGCCGCATGGAGTCAAAGTAGAAGTCGAGGCCTCGCTGACCACGCCAGTCGCCGCGCCGGATATGCACGCCGACCGTACGCGGAGCAAACCAGCGCTCACGAAATGCCTGCGCCACCTGACTGATATCGGGACGCACGCGTTCGCACAGCTCACGCACGGTGGGTCCGAAGCGGGGATCGTGGAAGTAGCCGAGGAACTGATGGCAAGAAAAGACGGCAAGCGTCAGACTCGGATCTTTCGTTATGCCGCCAAATCGTTCGTTGGCCCGCGCCCCAAGCAAAGATGCGTACTTCTCCGGCGCCACGGCGGGGTGCCGCTGCACGGAGCTGTAGCTCACCGTATCCTCGGGCAGATCTTCCAGCGTCCGCGCTCCCGGCAGGAAGATATCCTCGTAGCCCGCACCACAGTCATGGCGCGGCAGCCAGTTCACGAACAGCTCCCTGCCGGTATCAGCGGCAAGCAGCGTGGCGCAAGCCAGCACCTGAATGCGGTTGCACAGCCCACAGCACGGGAAAACCACCAGTCTGCGACGCTGACCGTCTGCCATCCTGCTCACGCTCGGCCTATTGCGCATGTTTGGTTGCGGCGAGTTTGCCAACGACCCGGGATTCACTCGAGACCCGAGGCGAGACGGCGATACCCTGCTCTATCCTTGAATTCACTCCGGCCTCGCAGCATGGCATCAACTCACTGCGCTGAGAAGGCCGGCCACACGCAGCGTCGGCGCAGTACAATCGCGCCCGGATTCAATTCGCTGCAGCAACCGGGAATCACAAGATGGAAGACAGCATCGTCGTCAGGGACAGCAACGGCACAGTACTAGCGGACGGGGACACCGTGCACGTCATCAAGGACCTGAAGGTCAAGGGAACGTCCGTCACGCTGAAGCGGGGGACCGTAGCCAAGAACATCCGGCTGACCGACGACCCCGAATTGATCGAGTGCAATGTCGACAAGGTCAAGGGACTGGTGCTGCGGACCGAGTTTCTGAAGAAGGCTTGAAGCGAGGGACCCGATACCCCGGGCAGGAGTTACTGCACATCCCCGAGACACGCCGCCTCATCGCGACTCAGCGCCGTTCGGACCTCGATGACTTCGCTCTGCCGCTTCTTTTTCAGCTCGTGGCTATGGGTCCGAATGAAGTGCTCGACGACCTTGAGCGCCTGCTCGTCGGTGAACGGCTGGTAGGAGATGACCTGGAAGCGGAAGCCGCGCCAGTTGACCGGCTTGGGGTGGGCTACGCTCGGCCGATCCATGGGGGAGCCAGGGTGTCGCGGGCTGTTCATTGCGAAAACGAGAAGTCCATACGCAATCTCGGTGGGATTAGGGGATCGCCTCAGGGCATCACAGGGGCACGCCATAGAGCCGCCGGTCGCGAGTCGAGGCCACAATCGCGCCATCACTTACCGCTGTCCGAAGGATCGAAAGCGAACACCATGAGCGACGACCGCAAACTCAGGATCGGCGACCTGGTCAAGCCTACGGAATCCTCCATTGCCGACGTCGGCGAGGTGGTCAACATCCGCGACAATGACTATGTCATCGTCCAGTGGCATGGCAGCAATCGCAGCACCCACCACTTCCGCTCGCTCGAGCTGGTCAGCAATGAAAGGCCGGGCAGCCTCACGCGCGTTTCGTCCCGAACCGCACAGTAGGCGCGGGCAGAGCACCCCGCAACCCGCAGCCCTTTGAGCCTACTTGCCGGCGAGCGCCTGTTCGATCTCCGGCAGGATCGTGAAGAGATCTCCCACGAGACCGATATCCGCGACCTCGAAAATCGGGGCCTCGGCATCCTTGTTGATCGCAACGATGGTGCGCGCATCCTTGATGCCCGTGAGATGCTGGATCGCGCCTGAAATTCCGACCGCCACGTAGAGTTCCGGCGCAATGATCTTGCCGGTCTGTCCAACCTGTAGCTCGTTAGGCACGTAACCCGCATCGACAGCGGCCCGCGACGCGCCCACTGCGGCACCCAGTTTGTCCGCGAGACTGTAGATGTGCTTGAAGTTCTCGGCGCTGCCGAGCGCCCGGCCACCGGAAACGACGCGTGCGGCACTTTGCAGGTCAGGCCTGTCGGTGGCCCCCGATTCAACGCCAACGAATCGCGTATGGGTCGGCACGGCGGCTTTGACCGTCACGGCCTCGACAACCGCAGTACCGCCCGTGGCGGCAGTCGCGAACGACGCTGCGCGGACGGTTGCCACGACTTTGAGTCCGGATGGCACCTCAATGGTCACGATCGCGTTGCCTGCATAGATCGGACGGCGGAAACGGCGCTCGCCTTCAACGGCCATCAGGTCGCTGATCTGCGGAGTGTTGAGCAGCGCGGCAACGCGGGGCATGACGTCCTTGCCGAAGGTCGTCGATGCGGCCAGCAGATGCGTGAAACCCTCGGCCAACTCCGCTATCTGCGGCGCAAGCACGGCGGCCAACGCGTGGACATTGGCCGATTGAGTCACGGTCAACACCCGCTGGACGCCCGTCAACGCAGCGGCTTCTTGCGCAATCGCCGCAGGTTCGGCCGCCAGCACGGCGATCGTGACGGCAGCGCCCGGGATCTGGTTCGCACACGTGACAGTGCGTGCAGTCGCCGCACTGAGGCGTTGCCCATCGTGTTCAGCGATGATCAACACGGAGCTCATTGCACCACTCCCTTCGCCCTGAGCGCGGCAACCAGTTCGGCGGCACTCTTCACCATGACTCCACGGCTCCGCTGTGCGGGGGGATCGTACTTGATCACCTTCAACGTCTCCGCAAGGTCAACCCCAAGCGTGGCCGCGTCGACGACGTCGAGGGGCTTCTTCTTCGCTTTCATGATTTCCGGCAACTTGACGTAGCGCGGTTCATTGAGGCGCAGATCGGTGGTGAACACAGCGGGCAGATCCACTTCGATCTTCTCGAGTCCGGCATCCACTTCCCGCGTCACGACGGCAACGGCGCCATTGATCTCGATCTTCGACGCGAACGTGGCTTGTGGGCGATCCCAGAGCGCTGCGAGCATCTGTCCGGTCTGGCTGTTGTCATCGTCGATGGCCTGCTTGCCAAGGATCACGATCGACGGCTGCTCCTTGCCGATCAACTGCAGGAAGATGCGCGCCGCCTGCAAGGGCTCCACTGCCGAGGTGGTCTTCACGTGGATCGCACGATCGGCACCCATGGCAAGCGCCGTCCGCAGCTGCTGCTGCACGTCGTCGGGACCGATGCTCACGGCCACTACTTCGTCGGCCTGGCCGCGTTCCTTGATGCGCAAGGCCTCCTCCAGTCCGATTTCATCGAACGGGTTGATGCTCATCTTGACGCCGTCCAGCGCCACTCCGGTGCCGTCCGGCTTGATCCGGATGCGGACGTTGTAGTCCACGACGCGCTTCACGCCTACCATCACCCTGCGCACGCTTGGCTCTCCCGCTGGTATCCCGAGGAATCGGGGGCGCTAGTGTAAAGCAAGACCCGGCTGGACTTCCCTGCGTCGAAGGTCCGGTACCGGCGGGGGACCTGCTTTTCAGTGGCTGGGTGGTAGCCCGCCAACCGGAGACGCTATGCTACGAGAGCGCTGAAACGGCCTCCCTTCGCCCCAGAGGTTTCCCACTTGAAGTTCTGTTCCGCCTGCGGCCAGTCCATCACTGTAGCCGTACCCGAAGGCGACCATCTGCCCCGTTTCGTGTGCACGGTCTGCAAGACCATCCACTACGAGAACCCGAGGATCATCGCGGGGTGCGTGCCGGAATGGCAGGGCAAGATTGTGCTTTGCCGGCGCGCCATCGAGCCGCGCAAGGGCTATTGGACGATTCCCGCCGGGTTTATGGAGAACCGCGAGACGATCCAGCAGGCAGCCGCGCGCGAAGCGATGGAAGAAGCCTTGGCCAAAGTGGAAATCGGCTCGATACTGGCCATCGTTTCCGTATTGCACGCCCACCAGGTGCATATCATGTTCCGCGCGAAGCTCCTCGATCCCGACATCGGGATCGGCCCGGAAAGCCTCGAGGTCATGCTGTGCGACGAGGAGGACATTCCATGGGCTGACATCGCCTTTCGCAGCGTGGAGTTTGCGCTCAGGCGCTACCTGGAAGACCGGCGCAGCGGGCGGGAAGACCTGCACTACGACACGCTGGACCGGGCACATTCCCCTGTAACCTGAACGGCGAGCGGCGTATTTGCAGCAGCGTCCTTGCAGTCCGCACGGCGTTTGGCAGAATACGGCGCTGCTTCGCGGGGGGCAGCCCCGTCCCTGATCTCAAGTCTGGAGTCCGCCGATGACCTTTGTCGTCACCGAAAACTGCATCAAGTGCAAGTACATGGATTGCGTGGAAGTCTGCCCGGTGGACTGCTTCCATGAAGGTCCCAACTTCCTTGTCATCGATCCGGATGAGTGCATCGACTGCACGCTCTGCGAGCCGGAATGCCCGGCAGAAGCCATTTTCTCGGAAGAGGAATTGCCGACAGGACAGGAGCACTTCAAGGCGCTGAATGCCGAACTGACCAAGGGATGGCCAGTGATCACGGAGAAGAAAGACGCGCCGGCCGACGCGAAGTCCTGGGACGGCAAGCCTGACAAGTTGAAGTTGCTGGAGCGCTGATGCTGCGCTGACCGGGCTGGAGGGCCCCGCGCACCCTCCTGCCTATAGGTAAGCCAAGCGGTCAACCAGTCGATTGCCGCCCCGCCCACCAAAGAGCCGTTACAGGCTCGGGCGCTTCCCGGATTCCAGGTATTGCACGAGCTTCGCAGCGGGCAGGTACCCGCCGATGTATTCACCCGACTCGGTGATGATCGCCGGCGTACCGTTGACTCCGATCTGCTCGCCCAACGCAAACTCGCTGGCGACCGGCGTGGTCCCGCAATTGGGCGATTTCACTTCCTTGTCCAGCTTGGCGTCGGTCAAGGCCTGCTTGCGGTCCTTGGAGCAGAACACCTGTTCCATCTTGGCCCAGGAGTTCGTATTCGGACCGGTGCGGGGATAGGCGACGTACCGGACCTTGACACCGAGCTTGTTGAGTTCGCCGATCTCGCTGTGCAGCTTGCGGCAGTAGGCGCAATCGATGTCGGTAAAGACGGTAATCGTGTGCTTCACGGCGGCCGGTGCAAACACGATCATCTGGTCCTCCTTGAGGCCCGACAACAGTTTGCGACGGGTATCCGCCTTGCGCACGTCCGTCAGGTTGGTGCGCGACGCGATCTCGAACAGGTCGCCGCTGATGACGAAACGGCCATCGGCGCTGATGTAGCCGACGCTGGTATCGACGGCCACTTCGTACAAGCCGGGAATCGGGGTTTCACGAATGCTCTGGGGCGTCGCGCCCGGGATCTTGCTCGCAAGCTTCGCGCGCAATTCGGGGCTCAAGGCACTGGCAGCAGGAGTGTCGGCTGCAATGGCGCCGGCAGTGAAGCCGATCGCGAGGAATGCCAGCAGGATGGACGACAGTCTGTTCATGAAGTGCTCCACGCGAGCGGGTCGGCAATTGGACTCAACAATCTTGCAGCGGCGGAACCCAGCACCTTGAGGCTGGTGATTCGACCTGCAATCCCCGCCGCAGTTCAACGGTGAACCTGAGGCCAAGGCTTTGATCATAGCAGACGAAAGGTGGAATTTGCCCTCGGGACGAGGAAGGCACCCCTTAAGGATCAACCCCGCGGGTGATGCTGGGCGTGCAGCTCCTTCATCCTCTCGCGGGCCACATGGGTGTAGATCTGGGTTGTGGACAGATCGCTGTGGCCGAGGAGCATCTGCACGACCCGGAGGTCGGCTCCGTGATTCAGCAGGTGCGTGGCAAAAGCGTGGCGGAGAGTATGCGGCGAAAGGTCCTTCTGGACCCCCGCCTTCTGCGCGTACCGCTTGATGATGTGCCAGAAAGCCTGGCGGGTCATGCGGTCACCACGACGGGTCGGGAAGAGGTATTCCGTCTGGCGTTCGAGCAGGATTTCGTGCCGGGCACCCCGTGCGAACTGGCCGAGCCAGCGGACCGATTCTTCACCCAGCGGGATCATGCGCTCGCGATCACCCTTGCCCACGATCCGGATGACGCCCTGGTTCAGGTTGACCTGGCTGGACTTGAGGTTGACCAGCTCGGAAACTCGCAGCCCCGTGGCATACAGCACTTCGAGCATCGTCCGGTCCCGGTGGCCCAGCGGATCGTGGATGGCGGGCGCGCCGAGCAGAGATTCAACCTCTTCCTCGGTGAGCGACTTAGGCAAAGATCGGCCGATCTTCGGCATCGCGATCTGGGCGGTCGGGTCTTCCTTGATGAGCTTCTCGCCGATGAGGTGGCGGAAGAAGCGACGAAAGCTGGAAAGCTGGCGGGCGGTTGAACGAGGCCTCGCCCCTGATTCGACGCGCCAAGCGATGAATGCCAGAATGTCGGCGCGTCTGGCTGTGGTAATCGAAGTACCTGCGCTCTGCAGCCACCGATCCAGTGCCGTCAGGTCGGCACGGTAGGCAGACAGGGTGTTGGGAGACAGCCCACGCTCCATCCAGACCGCGTCCAGAAAGCGGTCGATCGCCATCAGGGAAGGTGTGTCGCTTTCACCGCGCGCAGTGCCGTGACCGGACTTCGCGTAGACCGAAGATTTCGTGGCGGTACTCATTAAGGAAAGTATGCTGAGGGTCCGGCAAGCCCCGACGTGACAGCTCTCACAGAACGCTTCGTGTATTAACATAAAGAGAACCCGTTCACAGAATGCCTGCCCTCGGAAAAGCAGCAGCAACGGCACTTCCAGCCAGTTCGCGCTTCCCTACATGATTTCCGCGCTCGGCAAGCTGCCGCGAGTGCTTTACGGGCTGTACGTCTGGGCGCTGTTCGTCGTACTCAGCCTCCTAACGCTCATCCTGGTGTTGTTGGTGCCGCCCCTCACCGTCCGCCGCGCTATCGCCCGGCAGGTTTCGGCGCTCTTCCTGCTGCTGGCAGGCATGCCCGTTAGGGTGTTGAACGACAATCGCCTGCCGGACCATCCCTGCGTCGTTGTTGCCAACCACTCGAGCTATCTGGATGGCGTGATCCTGAAGGCAGCGCTGCCGGCGCACTTCTGCTTCGTCATCAAGAAGGAAATGGTCAGAGTGCCGCTGGCCGGCGCCCTGCTGCGCAGAATCGGGTCGGAATTCGTGGACCGGTTCAACCGGCACAGCGGCGGCATGGATGCCCGGCGGATCATCAGGACAGCGAGTGGGGGGCAGTCGCTGGCCTTCTTTCCCGAGGGGACGTTCACCGAGCAGCCGGGGCTAGCGCGATTCCACATAGGGGCATTCATCATCGCGGTCAGGGCCTCGATGCCAGTGGTCCCGGTGGCCATCCGCGGAGCCCGCCGCGGCTTGCCCGCCGACAGCATCTGGCCGCGTCCCGGACGTATCGAGGTGGAGGTCCTCGGCTTGCTGCCCTTGGGCAAAGAACAGGCGGACTCGAGCGCGGCCGCCGCGAGGTTACGCGACGCGGCACGGGAGCAGATCCTCGCAGCCGTGGACGAACCAGATCTGGAGCAGGAACCGCCCCCCCCTGCCACCCCGGACTGATTCTCGAACGGTCCAAAGTCTCGGGAAGCGCACACTTTCCAGCCTCCGCAACCCAATTCCTTTGTGCGACGCACAAAGAGCAGCTACCATCCTGCTTGCACGCAGGAAGGGTCCGCAATGACGGGCCCCCGATGTCCAACCAATTGCTTTCGGGCGGTCCGCGTGCGGGCGACGCCTGAGAGCCAGGATGAGAGTCAATGCAGTTGCAGTCGAAGCTGGTCGCGATAACGGGTGCAGGCAAGGGCATCGGACGAGCCATGGCGCTGACCTTTGCAAAGAAAGGCGCAAACCTCGCCCTGCTCGACATGAATCCAGCAGATCTCGATGAAACGAAGGCCCAGTGCGCCGCGCTTGGCGTCCGGGCAGAGCGCTACCTCTGCAACGTCTCGGACGAAGCCCAGGTCATCAGTGCCTGCAACGCCGTGGTCAGCGACTTCGGCCGCTTCGATGTCCTGGTGAACAACGCCGGCATCACCCGCGACGCCCTGCTGGTGAAGGCCCAGGAAGGCAAGGTCGTCGCGAAGATGTCGCTGGATCAGTGGCAGGCTGTCATCAACGTGAATCTGACAGGCGTATTCCTGTGCGCGCGCGAGGCTGCGGAACGGATGATCGCGCTCGGCCAGGGCGGCGTGATCATCAATATCTCCAGCATTTCCCGCAGCGGCAACGTGGGCCAGACAAACTACACGGCAGCCAAGGCCGGCGTCGCCGCCATGGGCGTGACATGGGCCAAGGAACTGGCGCGCTATGGCATTCGCGTAGCAAGCATCGCCCCGGGCTTCACCCGCACCGAGATCCTGAGCGCGATGAAGCCCGAGATCCTGGAAAAAGCGATCGCTCCCGTGCCGCTCAAGCGCTTGGGTGAGGCGGAGGAAATCGCCCATGGAGCGGTCTTCATCGCCGAAAACGACTTCTACACCGGGCGCGTCCTCGAGATCGACGGCGGCCTGCGCATCTAGTCCGCACGGGCAACCGCCCGCTTCACTCCCGCTGCGCGGCTGTGGTCTACTGCCCCTCCCGTGCCGAAGGATGGAGTTGCCCATGCGATCTGGTATAGCCGCCGCGCTGTTCGTTGCGCTCTGCCTTGCGACCGGCTGCAGCACGACAACCCGGCAACACGCGGCCACGGCACCGTCCGCAGCGGGGCCCGCCGGACTCAAGGTCCCGGTGGAGTACTACAAACTCGCCAACGGCCTGAAAGTAGTCCTGTCGGAAGACCACTCGGTGCCCGTCGCGACAGTCGCGGTCTACTACAACATCGGCTTCCGCATCGAGCCTCGCGACCGCACGGGATTCGCCCACCTGTTCGAGCACATGATGTTCCAGGGCTCTGCCAACCTGGGCAAGAACGAGTTCTTCCGTGTCGTGCAGAGCATGGGCGGCACGCTGAACGGATCGACGCGCTTCGACTACACCAATTACTACGCCGCGTTCCCGTCCAATGCCGTCGAGACGCTGCTGTGGGCGGAAGCCGACCGCATGCGCAGCCTCGAGATCACGCAGGAAAACCTCACCAACCAGCAAGGCGTGGTCAAGAGCGAAGTCCGCGTCAACGTGCTGAATCGTCCCTACGGCGGCTTTCCGTGGCTCGACATCCCGCAGTAC
>JBEBIT010000121.1:0-5124 GCA_040080215.1 Steroidobacteraceae bacterium | reverse complement strand
CATGAGGTTCAGGGACAGCCGGCGTCGGGACGATTGCTGATCGGCGCGGGCGTGAGCGTCACCTGCGGGCCGATGTTGCACGAGTTGGTCACGTTGAATCGAATGCGTCCGAGGCCTCCACCGCCGCCCCCGCCCCCACCGCCGCTCTGGGCGACGCCCGTCGGGGCGGGAGTCGGCGTCACGACCGGTACGGCTGCATCGACCGACAGCGAGGCCGTTGCGCTGTTGTTGGCTGCATTGCCATCGTTCGCGGCGGTACCCACCGCTGTGAGGGCGAACGTGCCTGAGTTCAGCGCGCGCAGGTTCAGCGCCACTGTACGGCTGGCACCTGCGTCCACGGCACCCAGCGAACACTGGACCGAGCCCGCGCCGAGCGTACACGTGCCGCCAGGGACGCTCGCACTCTCCACCCTGATGTCGGTCGGGACCGTCACTGCCAGGTTCGCGGCAGGCGTCTCCTGGCCGCCCACGTTGGTCAGCGACAACGACCACGTAAAGGACTGCTGCTGCGTCAACCCGGCAGGGGGCTGATCAAATGTGACGCTCATATCCGGCGGAGGGATGGTGCCGACGCAGGCTGCTGCAGCAATTGAACGCGACATCGTGCCGACACTGCATTGCGAGAAGGTGTCGTTTGCCAGCGAGGACTGTGGCGCCATGATGAACTGGTCCGGCGGCGTCGCCGCGCACTCGCCGCTGCCGTCATGGACTGCGCCAAAGTTGTGGCCGATCTCATGGGCGGCGATGAGCGACTCGAGCACGGTGCCGCGTCCCCGGGATTCGGTGAGGCCGACGCCGAAGCTGCGGCTGCAGAGTGCATTGATATAGGCGATGCCCACGGTATTGCCGTCGAGATCGCGGCCGGTAAACAGATGGGTGAGTCCATCGGCCTTCAGCGTGGCGCTGCCGTTGCGCACGCGGCCCACTTCGGTGAGCAGGCTGCCGGGAACGGTGGTGGCGGTGAACGGGTCCGAGGCGCCGTCGTACAGGTCGACGCTGCTGATGCGGATTTCCACACCCACTTGCCCGCTGAAGATGCCGTCCACGTTATTGAGGCGCACCAGCACGGCGTCACGCGCCGCTGACGCAGACGTATATCGCGCCAGGAAGCTGGCATCGCCGAGCGCTGACAGGCTCAGCGCGCGCGTCGCGCCGGCCGCTTGCTGCAAGACCAGCTGCGACTTGAGTTCGGTCGTCATCGACTTGAAGGTGGTCAGGCCCGTCGCAGCGGGATCCGAAGACGCATCGTCCAAGGCGCTGCAGTACCCGGTGCCGAGATCGACGAGCGTATCGCTCAGCCGGTAAATGACGTGAGTTCCCGGCGTCGTTGCGGGCGGCGCGACCATGAACGCTTCTGCTTCGCGCGTCGGCTCGACGACATAGAGATCCGAGCCGTCCCAGATGAGTCCATGGAAGTCGTCGCCGGTGCGGGTAAGGCGGACCCAGGAGGCGGGCAGTTGCGAGAGTGTGCCGAGATAAGCGGTGCCCTCGCTCCCGGCGTGCTGCATGACTCTCGCATTGCGTTCGAGAGCCAGGTTGAATCGCCTTCCATAGGCGTCGAAACTGAGTCCGCCGAGAAGCGGGTCGTCGCTCGCCTTCAGGCTCGTGCCGGCGGCGGTGGATGCGGCTGCGGCAGCCGGAAAAGATTCAGCGTAAAGGATGCGGAAGTCGTCGACGCCGTTTGCCGCAATGGCGCCCGTGGCGGTCAACAGCAGCAAGAGGAGCACGGCCGCGCGCCGTGCCAGACCGCCGTGTCTTCCGACCGATTCCAACATCATGGATCCTTGAGCCGCAGAGGCCAGTGTTGTCGCACGCGGGCGAGGTTCGGCACAAGACTGGACGGCGGGGAAGGGGACTTGAATCACACTCCCCGTGCCGCCAGGGTACGGATGCCTTCGTGGGGGCTTCCTAGGCGTCGGGTTTGCGCAGCACCGAGATCAAGTGAGGCTTGTACCAGCCCTGGCGCAGCACCGTGAACGAGCCTTTGAAACCGTACATCCGCGCCCATGTCTTCTGGTCGTCAAAGTAGTTCGCGAAGGTGGCTTCGGTGATGATGTTGACGTGGGTCGGATCCTGGAACGCCTGCGGGTACGGATAGGCCGGGGTGTGCGACAGCAGGACGCCGCCCGGCTTCAGGACGCGGTGGATTTCGTTCATCAGTTCCACGAACGGAAAGCGCCGGGCGGGGGCGTACAGCACGCGCGGGACGTGCTCGAGGAATTCGAAGGCAGTGAGGTAGTCGAAGGTATCGTCGGCGTACGGGATGGGCTCGACAGCCAGGTCCGCGTACTTGATGTTGCGCGCCTCGTCATCGCGGATGTCGATGCCGAACACCTCGTTCGCGTTGAACGGATTGCGCGGGTCGGTGCCGCACCCGATGTCGAGCGTCCGGGTTTTCGCTTGAGTGCGCGAACGGGCCGCGTAGTCCGCGCAGAAGCCGTCGATATCACCGAAGTCTGCAAGCTTGATCCGGATGGCGCGCGCGGTCTCACGCTTGCGCCGCTGCCGGTCGAAGTGTTTGCCCAGGAACGAAAGCATGGAGTCGGCTTGCTGCTACCGCTGCAGTACGTAGGATCCCGGCGCATCGGCCATGGGGAAGAAGCCCTCATCCGGCGCGCCCAGCTCTGGCGGAGCCACGCGCTTGGCGCTCGAGTGATCGACCAGCCATTGCTGCCACACGGGCCACCACGAGCCGGCCTTCTTCTCGGTTCCTGCAACGAAGCTCTCTGCCGGCAACTGCGCCTCGTCGTTCGTGAAACGATGCAGCCGATAGTGCCTGCGCGGATGCACGGGACCGCTGATGATCCCTGCGTTGTGACCGCCGCTCGTCAGCAGGAACGAATAATCCTTCGAACGAGTGAGGTCGTGCACTTTGTAGACCGACTTCCAGGGCGCCACGTGATCCGTCTCCGTTCCGACGACGAACATCGGTGCCGTGATGGCTTTCAGGTCAACGACATCGCCGTGGGAGCGGTAACGTCCGCCCGCGAGATCATTGTTCAGGTACAGCTGGTAGAGGTAGTCGGTGTGCATGCGGTGCGCCATGCGGGTCCCGTCTGCGTTCCATGACATGAGATCATTGGCCTTGGCGCGCTGCCCCTGCAGGTAGGTCGACACCACCGGGTTCCAGATCAGGTCCCGCGAACGCAAGAGCGCAAAGGCTCCCGACATGTTCTTGCTGTCGAGCACGCCGGACTGGGACATCTTCGCTTCCAGCATCGCCAGCTGGTCGGGATTGATGAAGAGCGACAATTCTCCCGGTTCGCTGAAGTCGGTTTGCGCCGCCAGCAGCGAGACGCTGCCGATGCGTTTGTCCCCGGTGCTTGCGAGGCGCGCCGCAGTGATCGACAGCAAGGTACCGCCGATGCAGTAGCCGACCGTGTGCACCTTCTTTCGCGGGCAAACGGCAGCGACGACGTCCAGTGCATCGCTGACGCCGAGCGACACGTAGTCGTCCATCGCGAGCGCCCGATCCGCAGCGTCCGGGTTCTTCCACGAGATCATGAAGACCGTATGCCCCTGTTCGACCAGGTAGCGCACCAGCGAATTCGCCGGCGACAGGTCGAGGATGTAGTACTTCATGATCCAGGCCGGCACGATCAGGATCGGCTCGGCGTAGACATCCGGGGTGGTCGGCGAGTACTGGATCAACTCGATGAGGCTGTTGCGGAACACCACCTTGCCCGGCGAGATCGCAACCTGCTCTCCGACGTTGAAAGCACCGCTGTCGCCGGTGCTGCCGGGATCGAGGGTTCGCCTCAGGTCTTCAAGCCAGTGCTCGAACCCGCGCTGCAGGTTCTTCCCGTTCTCCTCCGCGGTCTGGTCCAGGAGCTCCGGGTTGGTCAGCAGGAAGTTCTGCGGCGAGGCGGCTTCGAGGGCCTGCTTGATCGAGAAGCGCGCCAGCTCGGCCTTGTCCTTGTCCATGCCCGGTGCCGCATCGGCTGCCTGGTCCCACCACGCCTGTGTATGCAGATAGGACTGTGCCAGCACGTTGTAAGGCCAGCGTCCCCAGGCGCCTGCCTTGAAGCGCTGTGCCTCTGCTGGGTTGTCGCTGACGGGCGGGTGCGGCTTGCCGTCCGCGGCCTGCGCGGCGAAGCCCCAGAGCTCCATGGTTTTCTCCATCGCACTCTGTGCCAGCTCTGTCTGCTTGGAGGGGGTTTGCGCGAGGCGCGACCACCAGTCAACCCAGGCGCCGCCGAAAGGCAGGGGCGAGAGTCCGCCTGTTACCTGGGCCAGCGCAGCTAGATATTGACGGGTCCATTCCGCCGTCGGGTCGGGACCTGGAATCGCGTGGCCGGACGCGGGCAGCGCCTCGGGCGCGGGCTGCGGGGAACGGTTGGACTCGGTCATGGATTCACACCTGCAGGTGAAGGCAAGGGTCGATTGTGCACTGCATTCAAAGTCGGTGCCACGGTATCCGGGTCGATCGCGGGACGTTATACAGCGATGAGGGCTTCTTTCGCACCATAATCGGGCAATCCCGGTTGCGCTCGCGCCATAGCGGTGCGAATTCGTGGCGCTGGTGGCAGCGACTTCGCGCAAGCCCAATGGCCAGCGGTGCCGAACCCGCGGCATGAAAACTGCATAAGTACCCCGCGTGCCGCAATCCTGTGTTTCGCCGTCCAAACCACGGCGGGGCAGCGGGTCGCGACCGTAAACGCAAATGAACGACAATCGACGCCGGCGGTTGGATTCGTTTGTCACGCTGGAATGGTCCTGCGGGCATACGGACAGGCAGCCCTGGTCCTTTAGTCCCGCAGTTCGAGACAGGAGCCTCGGGGAATGAAACTCATCAGTGCAATCATCAAGCCCTTCAAACTCGACGACGTTCGTGCCGCTCTCTCAGAGATCGGCGTCTCGGGCATGACGGTAACGGAAGTAAAAGGTTTCGGCCGGCAACGCGGTCATACCGAGCTCTATCGGGGAGCCGAGTATGTCGTGGACTTCGTGCCCAAGACTCGCATCGAGGTGGCGGTCAAGGATGCGCTGGTCGATCAAGTCGTCGAAGCCATCATCGCTGCCGCGAAGACCGGCAAGGTGGGCGACGGCAAGATCTTCATCACCGATCTCGAGCGCGTGCTGCGTATCCGGACCGGTGAGGCAGACGACCAGGCCTTGTAACCT
>JBEBIT010000054.1:0-21736 GCA_040080215.1 Steroidobacteraceae bacterium | reverse complement strand
TCGCCCGGCCGCGCTGGACGCGCTGGCGACCCGCATGCAGAAAGTCCTGGGCTTGACCGATGAGAAGTTCACTGAGGTCGTCACGCGGATCCTGAAGCTCATTCCGGAAGCCGAAGACCTCTACGAGACCAGCATCATCGACCAGAATGACGCCGAAGCGTTGCTCTCGCAGGCGCGTGAAATGCTTACCGTGCGTAGCCTGCACGCACTGCGCGAAGTCCACGCGCTGCAGGAAACCGCGGGCTTGCTGCTCAGCCGGACCGAACAGCTTGAAGACGCCAACCGGCGCGACGGCCTCACCGGCGTGATGAACCGCGCCTCGCTCGACAGGCATCTCGAACGCGAATTCACGCAGGCCGTGATGTTCCAGCGATCGTTGAGCGTGGCCTTCATCGACCTCGACCACTTCAAGAAGGTGAACGATACTTTCGGGCACCAGATGGGCGACAAGGTCCTGCGCTCGTGCGCCCAGGCCATGCAGTCATCCGTCCGCGGCAGCGACATCGTCGCGCGTTATGGCGGCGAGGAGTTCGTCGTGTTGCTTCCGGGCACCGACGACGAAATGGCGCGGCAGGTGTGCGAGCGCATTCTCGGAGCCATCCGGGAACTGCGGCACGAGGCCAGCAATGCGACCATCATCACCACCGTCTCGATCGGCCTTGCGACCTATACGCCGCAGCACCGCTTTGCCAGCGCGACCGAGCTCGTGGATGCAGCCGACCACGCCCTCTACGCCGCCAAGCTGCGTGGCCGGAACAGGGTGGATTGCTTCTCTGAATTGGAGATCGGCGTCACGCCTCCGCTGGCCCGCGAAAGCGCCTGACGACGTGTCAGGCCGGCGTGCGTGAGGTCGCGCTCGCGCCCAGATCGACAAGCTGGACGGCACTCGCACTCAAGTGCTCGTGAAGGAACAGGCTGCCCACCCGGGCGAATCGCTCGGGCCCGTCCGTCGCCAGCAACTGGAGTCGGCCCGGCCCGGGACCCGCATTCAACAGCGCCCGGTCCTCAAGTAGCTGCTTGAGGGCCAGCGCAGTCGTCGCCGCCGAATCAACCAAAGCGACCTCGGGGCCGGAAATAGCCTGCAGCACAGCGGCAAGCACCGGAAAATGGGTACATCCCAGCACCAGCGTGTCAGGCCGCTGCTGCGCCAGCAGTTCATCGAGATACCAGTGCGCGACGGCTTCCGCGATCGGGCCGGTGGTCATCCCCTCCTCTGCAAGCGCAACAAACAGCGGGCAGGGCTTGGCCATCACGATCGCATCCGGTCGGCGGCGCAGGATCGCCCGCTGATAGGCTCCCTCGCGAACGGTGCTCTCCGTAGCGATCACGGCAATGCGCCCGCCCCGCGAGACTTTGCAGCCGGCCTCCGCCCCCGGCTCGACGACACCGATCACCGGCAAGGGATGAAACCGCTCCTGCAGCGCCTCGAGCGCCACCGCTGAAGCCGTATTGCACGCCACGACGAGGCACTTGATGCCGCGCCGGACAAGCAGCTCGGCGGCCTGCACCGAGTATTGAATGATCGAGTCCCGACTCTTGGTCCCATAGGGAAGCCGGGCCGTATCGCCCAGGTAGAGAAACTGCTCCAACGGCAGTCGCCGACGCAGCGCATCGAGGACCGTCAAGCCACCGACACCCGAGTCGAATACTCCGACAGGAAGACCCGGGGTTGAACCCTCACCGTTTGCCACCGCATTCACCGTTACGAGGCCTCAGAACCGGACACGCTGGCGCCAACAATTTGGCGCTACAACATAATAAGGCCGTCATCGCCCAGGGTTGCTCCTATCGACGACGGAAAGAAGTGCCCGCTTATGCCAAAGGGGGCTTCGCATCTGCTGCGACGAACTGCATAATCAGGCTCGACTCGAGATAGCCCTCGCACAAGGTCCAGCAGAATGGAACGCCGCCTGAACACGCGCCATCGCGCACGCACTGCAGTCTACGTAACGATTCCAGGCCGGCCCGGAAAGTTGTGCAGGGCATGCAACCTCAGCGCCAACGGCGTGTTCATCGAAACCGCCAATCTCGGACTCAAGAAGGGCACGACGGTACAGCTGGCCTTCGCCATCAACCTGGGTGTCGTCACCAAGATCCACAGGCGTGCCGCCATCGTCGCTCATGTCTCAAGAGGCGGTACCGGCCTCATGCTCGAGAGCCTCTCCGCTACCGGCACGCGTTAGCGCGCACGTCGCCGACATTCGTTGCGGGTGTCAGAACACCCACTGGCCGAGCAGCTGCGGGAAACTCTCGTCCAGCCCGTCGATGCCGAACTTGTTGTCCCAGCGCTGCCACTCGACACCTACGTACAGTTTTCCCGGCTTGGCCCGCAGGGCGCCGAGATCGACCTTGATCTGCGGCTGCGTCAGCAGCTGGCTCGCACACTGGCCATGGCTGCCGATGAAGTCGGCAAACCCGTCAAAACTCAACTTCACCGCGCCGATGCTGAAAGGCAGCGACCACGCCGGCGTCACCTGATAGCCCGTGCTGTGGCATCCGTTGTCCGCGCCGCTGACACGTCCCCGATCCACGTACGCGAAGGCGCCGATCGTGAAGAAATTGAAGCCGGGCAAGTTGAGGTCGAAAGTCAACCCCGGCAGGAAGACGAGCGGCGCGGCGCCCGTGCTCTTGCTCCCCATATTCACGGCAAGCGTGGCGGAAACGTCGCGCAGCGGTCCGGACGAGAGCGTGGTCCCCGTGAGCTTGCTCAAGCTCGCCGACGGATACCATTCGCCGTACACCTCGCGCGCATGTTGATCGACGCCGTCCGACTGCAGGATGTCGACGAAGAAATAGCTGCTTCCCCAGCCCCATGCCGATGAGTTCTCGAAGGTGCCGATCACCTTGGCGACATCCCGCGGATTCCCGGGCTGGCGGAACTCGGTCCCGTACGACAGCTGGAAGTTCCAGTTCGAAAAGCCTTTCGCGCCAGACTCGGTCTGGGCGACGGCCATGGACGACGACGCAAGCAGCACGATGGTCGCGCACAGCCGCGTCACTGCCTTGAATTTGATGGCCACGTACATCTTTGCTATTCCCCACTTCATTGTTGTGTGTCCGCTGCACGCTGCGACGCGCGCGAGTCTAACGACCGCCTGAATCAATGACAATTGGGCGGCGCCTGGCAGCACGGCAATGCAGTCCGTTCACCGAAGATGCAAACCGGGCCCTCAAGGGCCAGAATGACGCCACCCCGGGAGGATCCTCCATGACCGCTCACCCCGCCGTCTTGCCGAGTCGCTTGCGATTGACGTGCATCGCAGCGAGCACCGCAGTCCTGTTCTCGGCACTGGCGTCGGCAGGCGAAGCCCCTGCCTTGACTCCTCCGGGAGAGTTCAATCAGTTGCAGGAAATAGTGATCACGGCGCCCGAGCCGAGATACGTCGCGTCAACGCGTCGCGACCGCATCGGCCGCATCTGGACGCCGGTCTTCATCAACGGCCAGGGTCCTTTTCGTCTCGCACTCGATACCGGATCGCCGAGCTCGGCAATTCGTGCGGAAGTCGCCGCGAAGCTCGGCATCGTCCCCAATGCGAACGACAATGTTCGCGTCCGCGGCATCACCGGAACCTCGATCGTCTCGACAGTGCGCGTCGCGTCGATGGTCATTGGCGACATGGCCCTCGAGGACCGGCGCCTGCCCATCATCGCGGATGCACTGGGAGGAGCCGACGGAATCCTCGGCAACGAGGGCCTCCGCGACAAACGCATCTACATCGACTTCGTCAACGACTTCCTGAGCATCCGGCTCTCGCGCGACGAGCCCGCCCCCGAAGGCTTCATCACGGTCCCGATCACCTACGGCAAGGACTACCTGCCTGTCGTGGATGCGCGGGTCGGTCGCATTCCCGTCAAGGCCATCATCAGCACCGGCGGCCAATCGACGCTCGGCAACCTCGCAACGCGCGATGCACTGCTCGAACAGAGGAAACAGGACCCCACGGCGGAGACCATCCTCGATGTCACGGACACCAGGCAGAGCGCCGAAAGCTATCGGATTGCGCCGATCTCCGTCGGGGAATCGATCCGCATGAGCATGCCCCGCATGATCTTTGCCGATCTCAGTGTCTTCCAGGCCTGGGAGATGACCAGCGAGCCCACGCTCCTCATCGGCATGGATGCGCTCGGCCTGCTTGACACCCTGATCATCGACTATCGCCGCGCAGAGCTGCAGATACGCATGCGCGACGGGACACCCAAAGTCCTGTTCTGATCCGGTCGCCGGCAGAACACCAGCCTCGGAACCTGACTTCCTAGGGATAGACCGGCAGCGTGGCATGCGTGCCGAATGCGGCTTTCAGGCCTTCCACCGCACAGGCTTCATCTCCCGCGCCTCCACTGCCGCTGACGCCAACGGCACCGATCATCTGGCCATCGATGACGATCGGGATGCCGCCCGCGTCAGTGAAGAAATCGAACCACACCGACGACACCGGCAGGCCTCCGGGATTGTTGCTGAACTGCGCAGCGCGGATGGAGGTGGGCTGCCGCAGCTTCAATGCCGATTGGGCCTTGAGCAACGCCGCACGAACGTCGATGGCAGTCTGCCCGTCCATGCGTTCCATGTGCACCAGCTCGCCGAAGGCATTGAGAACATAGACCGACATCCCCGCGCCCTTCGCAGTCACCCAGTCACGGCACGTGCGGGCGACCTTCTTCGCGGCAGCTAGCGAAATCTGGTTGCCATCAAGCACGGTCACGGCGGCAGCCGCGTTGACCACGTACTCGGCAGGAAGACTGGACCGCGGCGGTGCGGCCGGTGCGAACCGGGGCACGGGAGCAGTACCTGCTGCAGGAGCAGGACGCGGGGGAACATCCTCGACCAGTGGCGGCACGGAAGCCCCCAGCACCTCGCGCATCGCGCGATGGGCACAGATCTCGTCGCTCCAGCGGGGCAGCTGAGGCGGCGTACCGCCAACGCCGATGGCACCCAGGATCTGCCCATTGACGAGGATGGGCAGTCCACCGGAATTTGAATACAGCCCCAGCTGCATGTTCTCGAATTCAAGTGCCGGGTCTGCGCTGACGGCATTCATCGCGCGCTTGCTCGGTTGGCCGGTGAGCAGCGCAGTGCGCGCCTTCATTTCGGCCGTGAAGGTATTGAGATACCCCTGCCCGTCCATGCGATCGAAGTACACCGGCGTCCCTGCCCGGTCGAGCACCATGATGCTGTGGCGGACCTGCTGGGTAACAGCCATGCGCTGGCATGTCTCGGCGAGTCGCTCCGCCGTAGCGAGGTTGATAGTCTGCGAGTCGTGAATCTTCCGGGCAGCCTCGACGTCGACCACAAACTGTCGCGGCACGTCCTGCGCACAGAGGCCGCTGGCCCACAGGCCGATCGCCATCAACAAGCCAATGCGTGAGTTCATCGGGTCCTCTCCAGGTAATCGCACCGTGCCGCGCCCCGGTGGCTGCGAGCATTCTCAAGTCCGGCATGCGTGTTGGCAACGCACCGAGCAGGCGGTGTCTCTGCGCAACTGCTTCCCCCGTGGTGTTGCGCCGCAACCAGCTGATGGGCTCGGACTTCTTTTCGGGCCTGCTCTTGCCGCGGCGTCCGCGGCCGTGTCACAAAGGGGACCTGTCTATCCATCGTTACTCACCGCGACCAGGAGCCACTCGTGAAGAAAGCAATTGTCGGGTTTGCAAGCATGATCCTGGCGGCCAGCGCCGCGTCGGCACAAACCAGGGTGAATCCCACCGACCCGCAACCCACCTGCAACATGTGCCCCGGTTACTACATTCCGTTGAACGAACTGCAGGCGTACACGAAGAAGGCGATCGACGAGAAGCTGATCGACCAGCAGGTGCGCGATGTCGACATCGGCAAGGCGCATATCGGCATCGGCATGGTCCACCGCGGCAAGCTCGACGCGCCGCTCAAGCAGTCCGTGGCCGAGCACGACAACGTGAGCGAGGTCTACCACATCATCGACGGCACCGCGACGCTGGTGCTGGGCCCCGACATCGTCGACCGCCAGCGCCGCCCCGCGACGTTGCAGACCGTCATCGAATTCAACGGGCCCGGCAACAATGGCTCGGACATCCGTAACGGCGTGGCCTACAACCTCAAGCCCGGCGATGTCGTGGTGATTCCGGCCGGCACCGGCCACTGGTTCACGAAGATCGACGACCACATCGACTACCTGATGGTCCGCATCGACCCGGACAAGCTCACGCCGCTCCGGGACGAGGCCGCATCGAAGGCGTATCTATCCAAGCGGTCGCCGGTGGCACGCGACTGACAACGGTCATACGGAGCCCTCTTGCGACACTTGAGTCCAGCTTCCCTCGTCGCCTGCACATTGTTGCTGGCGACATCTCTCGCGCGCGGTGCGTCGGCTCCCGTGAATGCCTACATGTCGATTGGCGTGCAAAGCGCTGTCGAGGCGTTGATCCCTGAATTCGAACGGACCACCGGCCAGCACATCGTGGCCACGTGGGCGACTTCGGCGACGCTCGACAAGCGCCTGCGGGCTGGGGAATCCGCAGACCTGCTGATCTCCACGCGCGGCGGCATCGATGCCTTGATCGGTGAAGGCAGGGTCGCGCCGGGCAGCCGGGTGGATATCGCGAACTCCGTCGTGGCCATCGCCGTCCGTACGGGTGAACCGCAACCGGATATTTCGACGCCCGACGCGTTGAAGCGCGCGCTGCTCGCGGCCCGCTCGGTCGGTTACTCGGATCCCGCCGCAGGCGGAACGAGCGGGGTCCATTTCGCCAAGGTGCTGGAACTACTCGGCATTGCGGAAGCGATGCGGGCAAAGACCCGCTTCCCGCCGCCCAACGGATTCGCCGCGACATTGCTGGCGACCGGCGACGTCGATCTCGCCGTCCAGCAAACCCAGGAGTTGGCTTCCGTGCCAGGCGTCCAGGTCGTCGGGCCGCTGCCCGCCGAGTTGCAACTGGTGACAACGTTTGCGGCCGGCATCCCTGCCTCGTCGAAGCAAGCATCCGCTGCCAGCGCATTCGTGCGGTTCCTGCAGTCCCCCCGCGCCCACGCGGTGATGAAGCAGAAAGGCCTGCAGCCTGCCGTAGGCCGGTAGCAGGTCACCCACCTCGGATCGTCACCATGCGCCAGCTCGTCAATCTCACGCTTTTGGTCTTGCTCACGGTGCCGGGTGCGATTGCTTGCTCGCAGGCGGCCGAAGCCCCCGCTGCTACAGCGAAGTCGGACGTCGCCGCGATGCGCGCCGCGCTTGCGCCCTCAGGCACGCTCCGGGCGGCCTTTCTGAGCACGAATCCAGTCCAGGCCCGGATCGATCCCAAGTCGGGCGCGGTCTCCGGTCCGGTGAAGGATCTGACCGAGGAGTTGGCCCGGCGACTCTCCGTGCCGTACGTGCTGATTCCAGTGGCGGATGCACGGGTGGTGATCGATACGCTTCGCGACGGTAAGGCTGACATCGGCTACCTGGCCATCGATGCGACCCGCGCCAAGGAAGTGGATTTCGTCGGTGCCTACGCCGTGATGAGGAGTTCCTACGTCGTCTCGGCCGGCTCGCAGCTGAAGGACTCAACCAGCATGGATCGTGAAGGCGTGGTCATCGGCGTGGTGAAAGGCGTCTCGCAGCAGCTGTTCGCCAGCAGCTTCTACAGGAAGGCTCACGTACGCATCTTCGCCGAGCAACCCACGCGTGCCGAACTGGAAGCACTGCTTGGCAGCGGCGAACTAACCGCATTCGGCATGAATCGCCAGCGCGCACTCGACTTCACCAGGGAGTCGACTCTCTTGCGAGCGCTCGACGACAGTTTCTTCGACGTCCCACAGGCCTTCGCCATCAACAAGAACCAGCCCGCCCTCTACGCGATCCTCGATGCCTTTGCCGCCGACATTCGTCGCTCTGGATTCGTCGCGTCCTCGCTGGCCAAGGCGGGATTGCAGCAGAGCGTGGGTGTGGCGCCGTAGGCTTCAGAACTCCACTTCCGCTGAGCGGAGCAGATCCCGCACGACCGATTCGGCGAGTTTGGATAACACGTCTAGCCGGGATTCTGAATTTGTCCCGTCCTTCCCTAGAACAATCCCATCTGCGGGCCTTCTTCCCTTGGCGGACGAAACAGCGTCGTGGGTTGCTCGGTAGCTCGCCTTAAGGGACCCAGGCCCAGGCGCTTGCAGGCGATGTTGAATCGATTGCGGATGAGCTCCGCCACCGGCCCCGTGCCTTTCATCCTTGAACCGAAGTTCGGGTCGTTGTCGCGGCCGCCACGCATCTCGTTGATCAGCGACATCACACGAGCGGCCCGGTCCGGGAAATGCTCGGTCAGCCAGTCGCGGAACAGGTCCTTCACTTCGTACGGCAGTCGCAGCAGCACGTAGCCAGCCCACTCCGCTTCCGCCGCCGCCGCTTCTTCAAGAATCGATTCCATTTCATGATCGGTGATCGCGGGAATGACCGGGGCCACCATCACTCCGGTGGGCACGCCCGCAACGCTCAGTTCGCGAAGTGCCTTGATCCTGGCCTGCGGCGAAGCGGTTCGAGGCTCGAGCGTTCGCTTGGTATCAGGGCTCAAAGTAGTAATGCTGATCGAGACGGTGGCCAAGCCGTCCGCAGCCATGTCGGTCAACAGATCCAGATCCCTGAGCACGAGTGCACTCTTGGTGATGATCGACACCGGATGCCTGGTGCGAGCCAGCACCTCGAGCACGGAACGCGTGACCCGCAAGTCGCGCTCGATGGGTTGATACGGATCGGTATTCGCACCGAGCATGATGGGTTTGGGCACATAGCCGGGTTTCGCCAGCTCCTGCTCGAGCGCCTTCCCGGCGTTCTCCTTGTAGAAGAGCCGGGTCTCGAAATCGATGCCGGCCGACAGGCCCATGTACGCGTGGCTGGGCCTGGCATAGCAATAGATGCAGCCATGCTCGCACCCACGATACGGATTGATTGAATAGTCGAAGCCAATGTCGGGAGAGTCGTTCTTCGTGATGACCCGCTTGGCATGGTCGGGTGTCACTGTCGTCGCGATGGTCTGAGGTAGTTCTTCCTCGTACCAACCATCGTGCACTTTCTCGACGTCACTCTTTTCAAAGCGACCAGCAGGATTGGAAAGGGCTCCACGTCCCTTGAAAGCCGTACGTCCTGGAGGTGTAGCATCCATAATGCGACTGTACCGATATACAGCCCCATGGGAAAGCCCGGATTTTCGGTTACCCGGACCCCACCCGGCCCCTTCTTCTTCGCGTTATTTCTCGAACTTGAGGTGCTGCTGGGCCGCGCCGAGGTCACATGGCGGCTGCTGCACGAATTCCGAATCCGCCTTCTTGAAGAAGACGCCTTCGCGGGTGACGGGCTTCGTGAAGTAGACCGGATCCTCGAGCGTGTACGACAGGCTCAATCCCATGCCGCCATCGATGAGCTTGTAGCGTTCGACGATGCGCTTCTTGTCGCTGGAATCGACGCCTATGCCATTGCCCCAGCGCAGCGGACTGAATCGGGTCGTCTCGACGACAAACGTGCCGTCTGGCTCGAATCGCCCGGTCGAGAACCCGACCGGATTGGGCTTGTAACCAGAAGGAGGTGTCGTGGTCTTCAGATAGATGACCCGCGTCGCCTCTTCGTAGTGTTCCTTCCTGATCACGACGCGATCGGCGGAACGGCTCCACTTGTACTCGTACACCGTCATCAGCAGCGAGGGCAAGCCGAGCGGCTCGCACGTCAGGGCCGGATGCTTCAGCGGATCATAGGCGGCCACCTGGGCCAGCGCCTTCTCGGTGTACGGCAGATCCTTGGGCGGCCCACCTGCGCCGAGCAACACGCGCTGGCGAACCTGTTCGGGCGTGCCGGGAAAGCGGAACTGCCAGTTGCCGGTGAAGTCCGTGGACGGCTGGACCGGGGCTTGAGCCGCCGGTGAGGGCGGCTGCCCGATCGAGTACATGACTCGTCCGTCACCCATGCGCACGTGATCGATCAGGGCGAAGCGCTTGTCCGACTCGCGGAAAGGATTGACGGTCATCTCGACCTCATCGCCCTTCTGGAGCGTTTCCTTGGTCCACCCGAGGTGGGTCAGCCCCGCGATGGAGTGCCCCTCGAAGGTCCATTCCTCTTTCTGCCCCTTGTCGTTGACCAACTCGCCGACATAGAACACGTGCGGGTTCGTCCAGCGGACTTCGGTGATCCTGACCTTGAGGACCTTGTCCTTGGTGAGATCGAACGGCGCACGCGAATGGTGTGCCTGAGCACCGCCAGTCCCCAAGGCCAACGTGAGCGCCACGGCAATAAGTCGCTTCATTGCATTTTCCCTTCGTTGTCGGCCGGCCCTTTCGAGCCGGCACCGGATTCCCGGATCACTTCGCCTCGGCGATTTCCTTCATCTTCTTGAGTGCGCCTTCGAATCGCGTGCGACGGGTCGCGACATCCGCGTCCTTCGCGGCGGCATCGGCCTTGTCTGACTCGTCGACAAAGAGGGTGTACAGCAGCTTCGACGTGGTTGCCGTCACGGGCCGCGCTTCGAGATGGCCGTGGTAGAGGTTGTAGAACTTGCCTTCCACCGCCGGCTGCGTATAGCCGTACGAGAGCGGCGTGGACGCCACCAGGATTTCGATGACCATCCCACCACGCAGCGCACGCACCGTGCCGATGCCGCCTTCGCCTGCCGTGATCTTGCAGTCGACGCCCAGCCAGTTGCTGATGTCGCAATACCCGCCGATCTTCTTCCACACCTCCGCCGCCGGCTTGGCGACATCGATCTCCATGCGGATCGTGCGGTAATCAGGCTCGGCCGCCAGCGTCGGCAGCACGACCGCGAACAGGCCCAGGAAAGGCAACGCAATACGCTTGAACATAGTGACTCCAGGTGAATAAAGCGGGACCGGGACGGAATCCCCGTCCCGAGCAAATACTCAGGTCCGATCGATGCCGAGGCTGCGTGCGAGGCGGGTACCTCCCACGAAGAGCACGCAGATTCCCGCCAGCTCCATGATTTCCTCGTTGTCGAATACTTCATGGAGTTCCGCGTAAACGGCATCAAAACGCGACGGATCCTTGGAGGCATCATCGAGGGCCAGTTCCCGGGCAAGGCGAAGCGCGGCCCGAAGCCGCGGACTCGGATGCTGGAAATCCGGCAGTGCGCAGGTTGCGATGGCTTGCTCCGACAGTCCCTCCTCGATCGCCTGCGTCGAACGCTGCGTAGAACAGAAGCTGCAACCGAGCAGCTGTGCGACACAGTTACGCATCAGCTCCTTGATCTCGTGTTCGACGCGGCCGTTGCGAAAGGCCGTGTCCCAATAGTTCGCGAACGCTTTCGCCACCCCCGGGTTGGATGCCAGCGTCTGATACCAGGCCGGCTTAGGGGTGGAAAGGCGCCGGGCCTTCTCGATGATCGCGTCGAGTTCTGGATCGTTGAGCGTCGAGATATCCACCAGCGGCATGCGCGAGGTCGGCTTGCCTGCAGCAGCGATCGCATCTGACATCTTGGCGGACATGATCAACTCCGGTTTCGCGTTGAGCGGCGGGCGTGTGCGAGGAACGCTACCACACTTGCTTTTGAGGGGCGACACGCACGACGCGCTTGCACTTTCGTGGCGCAACGCACAAGTCGTCAGAGCACGCGTCAGGCGGATGTCGCGTAACCGGTACCGACACGCAGCGCGGTCGATCTATCACTGCGCGGTTCAGAACAACCTAAATAAGCTAATCCCGGTACGAATGGTCGTTCGTTTGCTCTTGATGCCTGGATATCCGCCAGGTCCTGCTTGCCGGGCGCCTTAGTAGTACCGGCTCTGGATCGGGCAACCGGGGTGGTAAACACCAGCGGCCTTCTTGGCAGCGCAATGTTCTCGCGCTCGCTGCGTTCCTTCCTTGAGCAGCTGCTCCCCCTGCGCGTGGGTGATAACAGTTGCGCCCGGGAACACCGCGTGGACGGGGGAGATCTTCTCCACCTCCAGCTTGTAGTACGCAAGCATGTCGCGGTAGTTGTCGGGCCAGTGCTGCAAGTCCAGCGCCGCGGTCACCATGTCGGCTTCCATGAGCACCTTCTGCCCAGGGGCATGGGCGAAGATGCCATCTGCCATATGGCCGTTGTTGCGCATCCAGTAGACATCGAGCGTCTGGGTCGCATCCTGCAGCCGGATGTGCTCGTCCAGCAGCATCGTCTTCAATGGCTGCGGGTTGCGTGAGTAGTCGTCGGGATACTCGGGCGTCGCGCTTTCGAGCGACTCCGCGAACTGGGCCGCCGTGAGCGGGCGGGTGATGATCGTGATGCCCTCCGCCGCCGCCTGCCGGATGCCTCGCACATGATCGAAATGGTTGTGGCTTGGAACGAGGTACCGGATGGGCTTGCCCGGCACCAGCGAACGGGCATAGTCGAGCACCTGCTTAGCCTGGCGAACGTTGGTACTCAGTTCGTAAATCACGAGGTGGTCCGCGAACTCGACGACGGTGGTGCCGTTGCTGATTCTCCAGATGCCCCGCCCAACCTGCTCCGACGTGAGCGCCAGAGGCGGAAACGCTGGTGGCTCAGGCGTGTTGCGAATGACCGCAGGCGCAGCGAGGCTTTCGATGCTGGAGTCGATGTCGTAGGCGTCGACGAACAGGCTGAAGTAACGGGTGTCTCGCCAGTTGTCGTTCGTGGCGAGGCCGAGCGGCAACTTGAGCCCGTTGATGTCGATCCAGCCGCTGAACCAGGTGGTGAAGTTCATCTGGCCGAGGTTCGTGTGCGGAGTGGCCCACCGCACCCACGCAGGCAACCGGTCTGCGCCGAACGCGGCGGTGAGCCGGTAGCCCTGCTTCAATGTCACATCGATCACGGCTTCCTTGCCTTCCGCGCGCGGCGCGGAGAGCTGCGTCTCCGGATCGAGCAGCGCGCGCAGCAGCACCACCGGATTGTTCATCATCCACATGCGCTGCATGACGGGCCCATCGATCCAGTTGGTTCCCTCCTCCCAGCGCGCCAGCCGCCGTGGGGCGCCATTTTCAACGGCCCAGGCGATGTCACCGTCCAGGACGACGTTCGTCTGCTGCCACTCGTGGCCGGCCTTGATCAGGAACGGGAACAGCCAGTTCCTCCGCTCTATCAGCTGGAAGCGGTCGTTCTCGAGGTCGTAGACGCGGCGCAGCTCGTTTGCAGCGATCTGCTTCGTCGGTACCTGCACGGCACCCGTGATGCTGCTGCCGCCGAAGTGGTAGGCATACGTGCCGTACCCGTGCGCCGTGATGTTGCGCACCGCACGGATCTTGTCCGCGCCGCCGAGCGCTGCTGCCCCCGCCTCCACCACCGCAACGGCAGCAGGCGCACGGGATGCCCGCGACGTAGTCGCAGGAGCCTGTGCGGCATGACTAGAGCCCGCGATGCCGAGAAGCGCGGCACTCATGGCGAGAAGGGCGATCAATTGATGACGGAAGGGTCCCCTGGTCACGAGTCTCTCCTTGTATATCTTTGTCCGGCTGTGCCGCCATCGTAATGGGGACAGCTCCTTTTTTCGAGGTGCAATGAGTCCCGAGTGGGCGGGGGCCGACCTGGATCAGGCCACCCTGGGGGAAACCGGTCGCGTTATCCCGGTTTCCAGGCCCGGCACCGCAACATCGCTGGCCGTCGGTATACCTGGATATCTGCGCGGTCGCGCCAGAATTGCGCTGACAAACAGGCCACTGCACGCTACTTTCAGCATCGATACCAACATCTGTCGTTACGCTTGACGTAACGCGCATCTTAAGGATAGGGTAATCACCGATGATCGCAAGCTACCGCGACAAGCGGACGCTTGAATTTGCGATGGGCGCGCGCGTGAAGGCGTTCGAATCGATCGCGCAAAAGCTCAGCATGAAGCTCGATCAGCTCGATGCCGCGACGGCCCTGGCGGATCTCAAATTGCCTGGCAATCGACTGGAAGTACTGAAAGGCGACCGGAAAGGCCAGTTCAGTATCCGTGTGAACGATCAATGGCGGATCTGCTTCGAGTGGCCGAGGGGCGCAGCCGGTCCCATGAACGTCGAAGTGGTGGATTACCACTGAAGGATGGAAGCATGTCTCGTCAGCCCGTGCACCCTGGAATCCATCTTGCGGAACAGCTCAATGCGCTCGAGATAAGCGCCGCAGCGCTGGCCCGCCAGCTTCGGGTTCCGACCAACCGCATCACCCACATCCTGAATGGCCAACGCGCGATCACTGGCGATACCGCACTGCGTCTCGGCCATTTCTTCCGCACGAATCCCGAGTTCTGGCTGAACCTGCAGAAGCTGTATGAACTTCGCGTGGCTGAGCTGGAAGTGGGCGCTGAGATCAAATCCCTGCCTCGGCTCGGGCCTCGTGCCGCGTAGCGTGAGCATTTCGAGCATTCCGTATCGAGTGCCTCGGCAGGATCGCATTTGTGGGGCCGCCTCAGAAACTCAATAGCTCAAGTCTGGCACCAACTCTCCACGGGCGAGGATTCACGATGCTTCATGCCCTACGCTCAGCTGTCGTGATGCCTGAACGCTATTTCAGGTAAGAAACTTCAGCACGGTGGCCACCGCCGCAAAGAGTCCAGTGACGATGACCATCGGAAACCAGCGGGTTTCCATCATGAGCTTGTCCGACTCTGCGGACAGCTTGCGGATCTCAGCACGGACTTTCTCAAGATGGACGGATTTCATTTCAGACTCCAGCATTAGGCGGCAGCGTGCCCCTTAAGACGCGCATGCAGAAATTCCGGTGCGAGGTCGGCTCCGTTGGGCAAGACGAGCGTCTTGATCTCAGGGTGCAGCACCACTTTGGAAAACAGTGCTTGGTCCCGCAGTGGCTCGAAGATCGGCCCGCTGAGATCGCCCGACAGCTCCACGACTCCTTCCAAGCCATCCGCAAAGCGGAGCCAGACAGCGAAGCCATCGATATATCGAGCAGCCGTGACTCGAGGAAGCATGGCTTTTACTCTAAGGTCTCTCGCGGAGAAGAGTCCATAGTTGAGTCAATGCGGCCGTCGCCCAGTCTCGCTTTCCGTCGTCAGGAACGGACGCAAACTCTCGACCAGCCTTGGCCCGATGCCCCGGACCCGCTCGATGTCATCGACGGATTCGTAAGGCCGGCCTCGGATGATGAGCTGCGCAAGCGCGGGGCCGATGCCGGGCAACGATTCGAGTTCTCTTGCCGAAGCGGTGTTCACGTTGACGACGAGCGAACCTTCGCCGGGCCCGATGGACCTGAAGAGGCCGTGCGCGTCACGTGCGAGCCAGATCCCGCCCGACATCACCGCCATCACCGCGAGCACCACGCCAAGCCAACCCTGCCACTTGATCCGCCGCCACCACGGACGTGGGTTCATGTCAGGAAAGTTGAGGGGATTCGACCCGCGGCTGCCGTCGCTTCGCATGTAGTCGCGCTCTTGAATGGTCATGCAACCCTCCAGCAATTGCGCTCGATAAGAACGCCACGAGGCCTACTGACACCACTGCTGCTCGCACGGCTCGCCATCATGGTTACCATCCATCTGCACTCCGGGGCAATGCTGCAGGAAGTGCCGCGCCTCCGCGCAGGATCTCATCTGCGGGCACCGGGTTCGGCCATCACATTTGAAGACTTCGCTGGTTACATCCGGCTCCGTGAATTCGCCCTGGAAGCCGGCGAGTGAGTCCTCGGTACGAGCCGATTTTCCGGAATATTCTTGAAAGCGCTGATAGCCGTAAGAAGCCAATGCGACGAACACAACGAACGGAAGTACAGCACTCAACAGGTTCCGACCGGATCTGCCATCTCCAGCTGACTTTCGGATTGGCGACGCAGTAGCCCTCAGCCCTGGCCGCCGAACATTGACCGCACGCTTGCGTCCGTCGCGGTCTGTGTCGACATCAAACTGCAAGACCTCTCCCACAATCGGGCGCGATCCGTCACGCGGCAGCGCCTTGATGTGGACGAAGACATCTGCGCCTCCATTGGTAGGCGCGATAAATCCAAACCCACGGTCCGTGTTCCAGCTCTTCAGCTTGCCTTCCATGACAACGACTCCAATACCTCATCACAAGTAAACCGCCGAAACATGAGGGCATCCACTCCCCGCTTCGGCACCCCGGCTGAACGCACACGCTTGCTACTTTGGCTTCCTCCAGCCCGCCGCCTCCGCCTCTTCTGCCGTGCAGAACCAGCGCTCACCCTTTGATTCGTTGATCTTGGTGGCCTTGTAGCTGGGGCTGCCTGGCACGTGATAGATCTTGCCGCTCTTGGCTATGTTGCCCTTGATCTTGCAGCTGGCATCGGTGGACGCCACCGGCGCGGCATCGGTCCGCGATCCTGATGCCCGGATGCAATCGTCCACCGTCCTCTGCGTGTAGTCCGTCGGCTCATAGACCTGCCCGCGGGATAAGTCCCGCCATTCCCACGGCGCGGTCTGCTCTGCTACACCCAAGTCCCAGATCCCGCGCTTCTCCGCGCGGGCCGCACCTTCCCATCGGCAGTAGTCCATGTCCTTGACGTATTCACGGTATGCCCATGCGTGGCCATCCTGCACCATGCGTGCATTCACGTTCATGCCGTCCACGTAGACGATCGCCACCTGCCGGCTATAGCGGTCTTGCTCGACGACTTCCAACTCAACGGTCTTGTTGGCTACGAGTTGATAGAGGGCAGCAAGGGATTCCTTGCCATAGGCTTGCTTGCGCTCGGGAGCGTCGATCGAGTCGAGCCTGACTTTGATTGGACCCGAGTCCAATCGGACAGTGATCGTGTCGCCGTCCGTCACCTTGGTGACGCGACCGACCAGGACCGGGGAATCAGCGGCTTGGACCGAGTTGACGAAAAGGGCAAGTGCAGCGACTGCCACCGCGAGAAAGTGAGGTGCCCAGCGTTTGAGTGCAGGCATGGCGAGGATACCGATTGAGGGAACAGGACCCAGACGCTGGATATCTGGCGCAACCCACTAGAATGTGGGCTTGACGATAGCAGGCGGTTAAGGGCGCGAACAGGCAAGGTCCCAATTTCGTGACCCGATGCTCCGCAACGGCTCCAGGGCAACGGGTTATGGCGTCCTCACAATACGTACTGGATTCCTTTCGCCCTTCCATCCTACGTTATCCCGGTTTCCCGGCACGGCACCGAAGGCCCACCATAAGCCAATAAGCTCAACCCGGTACGAAGGTCCGCCACATGTGTCCATTCTTCGGCACTGCTCACGCACGTCGGTGCCGCAGCACTCGGTTCCACCACATGAGCGAACCGGTCGTGAACATGGCTGCCGGGGCAAGTCCGAAGATCGCCCACGTAGCTTTGGTTGCCTGATCGCAAAGCCCGGGGCCGTCGCACGGCAGTCCAATGCCATTGATTCGGCCGAAGTGCGAGAACGCGAGCCAGGAGAGCGCGGTGTCGATCCAGCGGAGATCCTGAGCCGGGCCGGACTGCGGGAACAGTCGGTCCGCCCAACCATGAAAGGTCTCCGGCGTGCTGAGGTACAGGCCACTGAGCGCAAACGTCACGATGAACAGATAGCTCCAGATGCCAATCGCGCTGTGCAGGTCCCAGTTGAACCGCCTCCAGCCGAGACCGCGACGCAAAGTCAGGCTGCGACGCCAGCGCTTGATGCCCGGCCACCAGATCACGAGACCCGTCAGCGCGGACGTCAACAGCGCCAGCGCGCCCACGGCGTTGACCTGTCGTCCGGTTGACCCGGCCAGCAGATCGGCATGCAGTTCGATCAGCTTCGTGACCAGCGACATGCCGGCGTTGGAGGCATTGCCGACATCGGCTCCGTCTCCGGGATCGAAGTAGCGCTCCCTGATTCGCCCGTGCCGCTCCAGCCGGATCTCCACCGCCAGCGTCGGGTCCGCCGCGCGGCTGATTCCGGTGACCTCGTATCCCGGATACTGACGCACGGCAGCGTCCGCCAGCGCTGCGTCGGTCAACACCGGCGTGGCGATTCGTGAAACCGGCGGATCGTGAATCACTGCCTCGTAGAGCTCGTTGCGGTAGACCAGCACGCTGCCGGTTACGCTGATGAACAGCAAGTACAGCCCGAAGCTGATGCCGCACCACAAGTGCACCTGGAAGAGTGCCTTGCGGAATCCGACCCTCTGCGGCTGCCGGACCCAGCGCTGCCATGCCGATGCAGGACTGCGTGAAGTATCAATGCGGGAGGGGTGCATGTTCAGCGCCGATGCGCGCCATCCGGATCCAGAGCAAGCTCGTAGGTTTCATGATTCTTCGCTAGACAGTGCCGAAAACGGGATGAGTCTATCTTAGCGATGCCGCGAGAATGAATCTGTCCCTTCTTGCTACTTTGGTGCGTGCATCAGGACCTGCTCCCGGCCCGTTCCAGCATGGCGTCCGGGCGCCGGCTTGCTCATATGGGTCAGCGCGAGGAGCAGAAATCGTGAGGTGGTTTCTGCCAGCGGGCCGCGACTGAAGAAATCAGTGCGCGCACCTGTACCGCACCGGGATTAGCTCATTGGCTTGTTGGTCCAGAGGGATTCCGACGTCTTGCAGGGACCTTGCAATCAGACCAGGTTCAAACAAACCAATAAGCTGAACCCGGTACGAAGTCCCGCGGTGTCACTTGGGTGTCTTGCTCAAGTACGCGGCGATGTCGTGCATCTCGCTGTCGCTGATCTCGGTCTTGCGGAAGGGCGGCATCGTGACGGTGCCGTTGCGCACCACGAATTCGATCAAGGCCACGGGCAGGTCCTGGCGCGCTTCGAGCGCAGCCGGCACCGCTCCCTTGTACTTGTTCTTCAGCGACTCCGTGCCGGCGAACTGATTGCGTCCCTCCGGCGACCCCGGGGCGTGACACGGAGTACAGATGTGCTGGAACAGCTGCTTGCCCCGCGCGGCGTCCGGCGCCGGTTGGGCGGCCATCGCGAGACTGCACAGGAACGAGGTGCCGACGAGCACCCCGAGGACACTGGCGGCCGGGTGCTTCATCACGCCCTCCCCTTGGTCTGACGCAACCGCGCCGGCCAAAGTCCGTAGCGTCCCGGGGAAATGATGCCGTTGGGATCCGCGGCATCCTTGAGCAGCTCCCGGAACCGCTGCAGCGAATGGTTGTTGAACGAATACTGTTCGGCACTCAGGTCCTGCGAGGAAATGTTCGCCCGATACATGCCGAACCCAGCCGCCCCGGCGTTCTTGATCAACGCCGTGTAGTACTCCATCGCCTTGCGGTTCTTGTCCGGTCGGGTGCGATACGTGACGATCGAGAAGCCGACCATGAAGCTGCGCGCAAAGAAGATCACCGGTCCGCCGAACGGAGTGGCCACAACCGGCATCCCGACCTGCCGCTGCGTTTCGTAGACCATGCGGTGTCCCGCATGCAGCCCGGCGGCCGTGCGCGGCACCGTGGTCCAGAAATCGATATGCCCATCGAGCTGCTCGTCGGGCTTGTCGTCCGGCCGACGCCGCAATGCGTAGAAGGTGTCCAGGTTGGGAAGCCCGAAGAAGGAGGCATTCTCCTTGCCAATGCTCTCGAGCGTATGCGGTGCGCGGTAGAAGGCGGTCTCATCGAACGTCGCACCGCTGATGGCGGCCCCGATGCGCCGCTTCGCATACGACCATGTGCCGCGAATCGTCTCTTCCGGACCATAGAAGCGAGCCGACAGCGTCCAGGCGGGACCGCCGCGCTTGGCGTGGTACGCCTCGATCTGCTGCAACGAAGGCCAGCCCTCGGCCATCAGCGCGGTGAGGTCGGGACCGGGTGCCGCGAGCGGGCTGCTGAATCCGGGCGGGCCGCTCAGCCCGGAGTTCTCGATGCAATCGAACTCCTCGATCAGGGCCTGCAGATCACCGTAGCGCGGCACCTGGACCCTCGCCGTCAGCACGGCTTCGGGCTCCGGGGCCAGCCAGAAGCCCATCTTCGTGACGACCCCGAAACCGGACTGCGCGAACAGGCCCTCGACACCGGCGCCCTGGCCATACTTCATGTCCTGCCACGTATCCGCATTGGGCATCGCGCCCATGCCGGTGCGCATCAGTTCGCCATTCGGCAACACGACTTCCATGCCGCAATGCGAACCGAAGTGGTCGCGGTACGGCGAGTACGTGTGGCCGATGCCGTGGTCCAGCGCATTGCCCACGAGGCTGCCCCAGCCGGGATTGGCCACGTCGATCCACACCTTCAGCTTGCGCTCCTGGATGTGGCGGTACAGGTCGAAGTACGTGACGCCCGGTTCCACCAATGCGAAATGCCGCTTGTCGTCGACGGCCAGCACCTTGTTCATGCGCTTGAGGTCGAGCACGATGCTGCCGCTCATCACCGGTGCAGCGGCGCCATACGCCAGGTTGCGTCCCGCAGAGACGGGAAAGAGCGGCGTCTTGTACTTGTTCGCGATGCGCACGATCTGCTGGACCTGCTCCACCGTCGTCGGCGAGAGCGCAGCGGCGGCCAGTCGTTCTTCCGGCGTCCCCCAGACATGGCTGTACGGGTCGCGATAGAGCTCGAGGTCCTGCTCGCTCGTGAAGACCCAGTCGGGGCCGACGACCGACTTGAATTCGCGGATCGCGTTTGCGAAGTCCTGCGCGCTGACGCCGGGAGGAAGGGGTGCCTTGGGCATGGGAACCTCTGAAGGAATCGACCGGATGGAGCCGTTGATCGGGTGTTCAGTCTCGTCTGTTCACTGCTCAGCTTTGCGAGACACGCGGTGCAATGACCCACGAGACGAGGGGCTCGTCGATCGCGACGTGACCGGCCGCGGAGATGAATTCCACTTCAGCGTGCTCGGGTGCGGGTTGGCAACAGCCGACCAACTGCGCCGTCCCTTGCGTCCAATCCGCGTCGAGCAATGCAGCGCGAGCCAACTCGTCCGCCGGACCCGTCAACCGGTGACGGATCCGCCCATCGCCCAGCGGTGAATGCTCGCCACGGTACATCAGGCGCATGCCGACGTCCCGAGCCAGGATCTGGAGACAGAACGCCACATGGGGCACGGTCAACCCGGCAATGGCAGCAGGCCCTTTCTGCCAGCGGTGATAGAGGTCGTCGTACCACAGTGAAGTGACCTCGCGGCCCACCTCGACGGCGGGGAGCTGCAAGGCCGCTGCCCGGCGACCGAATGCCACCGCAGCTGGCGACTCACGATCGAACAGCACCTTGTAGAAGTCATGTCCCGGCAAGGATGGCAGCAGGGTATCGGCCCATGCCGCAGCAGATCCGCCCGCGAGGAGTGGCACTGCGAAAGCGGCCGCACTGGCCTGGAGGAAATCGCGCCGGCTGCGAGCGCCGGTCTGATGCTTCGCCATCGATCCCCCCTGTGGCGCGCGTTGTTATTCGATGCCGAGGCCGACTCTAGCGAACGCCCTCCCCCCACGCAATTGCGGGTTCTCCCGGAATGCGTGAGTCGGCCACGAGCCGGGCGCGAGTAGTGTCACCAACTCCGTAACGAACATGCTGCGACGCACTCCATCGCGCTGCTCGTCCATCCATCGGAGCCAAGGTCGCCCCTTCGCGCCGCCGCGCTTAAGAATACTTTGCAGTTCCCGCTGCCTTGCCCGCGGGGACCGGGAGTATCCTGACGCCCACAATAATCTTCGGGGGAAATGTGTCATGCGCCATTGCACCAGGCTCGCCGTCATCGCTGCCACTTTGCTGAGCGCCACCGCATGGGCTCAGACGCCCGCGCGACAGGCGGTGGAGGCCGCCGCGCAAGCACTGGGCGGCAAGGAGAAGCTGCAGGCGGTGAAAAGCCTGCGCATCGTGGGCTACGGACAGCTCGGCATGCAGGATGGCGGTGGCAATATCTCAAGCACTCCCGACGCCCCGCAGAAGTGGACGAACATCAACGCCCACCAGCGGGTGATCGACCTCGCGAACGGCCGCATGAACGTCCAGCAACGCAACGTGCAGGACTTCGTGTTC